>NZ_JBCARA010000028.1:0-3506 GCF_038419725.1 Roseateles sp. PN1
ACCTTCGGGTCATTGAGCAAGCTCATGCCCTCCCCGCTCATGGTGACTTCGCCGGACTCCATCACATAGCCGCGGTTGGCAATGGCCAGCGCGCGGCTGGCGTTTTGCTCCACCAGCAGGATGGTCACGCCTTGCTTGTGGATGTCGCTCACCACTTCGAAGATCTTGTCGACCATGATGGGGCTCAAACCCATGCTGGGCTCGTCCAGCAGCAAGACTTTGGGCTGGGCCATCAGCGCGCGGCCCATGGCCAGCATCTGCTGCTCGCCGCCGCTCATGGTGCCGGCGAGTTGGTCTTTGCGCTCTTTGAGGCGCGGGAAGATGGTGAAGACTTTGTCGATGTCGGCCAGGATTTGCGCCTTGTCGCTGCGGATGTAGGCACCCATCTGCAGGTTCTCGGTGATGGTCATGCGGGTGAAGGTGCCTCGGCCTTCGGGCACCATCACCAGGCCTTGCTTGACGAGGTCCCAGCTGCCCTGGCCCTTGATGGCTTTGCCCATGTACTCGACGCTGCCGTCGGCGATGGGTTGCAGGCCGGTGATGGCTTTGAGGGTGGTGGTCTTGCCCGCGCCGTTGGCGCCGATCAGGCTGACCAGCTCGCCTTGGCGCACTTCGAAGCTCGCCCCTTTGACGGCCTGAATGCCGCCGTAGGCCACCTTCAGGTCGCTGACCTTGAGCAATACATTGTTGTTCGACATGGTCACTGCTTCTTTTAATGGTTGGTGTGGCCCGCGCCCAGATAGGCTTCGATGACCTTTTCATTGCGCTGCACGTCGTAGGGCGTGCCTTCGGCGATTTGCTTGCCGTAGTCCAGCACCGTGACGCGGTCGCACAAGCCCATCACCAGCTTCACATCGTGTTCGATCAAGAGGATGGTGCGGCCGTCTTTGCGGATGCGGTCGATCAGCTCGCGCAGCACGACTTTCTCGGTGGCGTTCATGCCGGCGGCCGGCTCGTCCAGGGCGATCAGCTTGGGGTCGGTGGCCAGGGCGCGTGCGATCTCCAGGCGGCGCTGGTCGCCGTAGCTCAGGGTGCGGGCTTTGAAGTCGGCGTACTTGCCGATGCCCACATAGTCGAGCAGCTCTTGCGCGCGTTTGGCAATCGCCGCTTCTTCCGCCTTGAAGCTGGGGGTGCGCAGCACGGCGCCCAGCAGGCCCGAGCCCGAGCGCACGTGGCGGCCCACCATCACGTTCTCCAGCGCCGTCATTTCAGCGAAGAGGCGGATGTTCTGGAAGGTGCGCGCGATGCCGGCCTTGGCCACTTGGTGCACGGCCTGCGGGGTGTAGGGCGCGCCGCCGAGCTCGAAGGTCCCAGCGTCCGGCGTGTAGAGCCCGGTGATGACGTTGAAGAAGGTGGTTTTGCCCGCGCCGTTGGGGCCGATCAGGCCGTAGACCTGGCCCTTCATGATTTTGATGCCCACATCGCTGAGGGCTTGCAAGCCGCCGAAGCGCTTGGACACGCCGCTGACGTGCAGAACGATTTGATCTGTCATATTGTTCTCCTCGCTCATTTCTTCGTCGGCACAGGGGCGGCCTTGCCATGCTCTGGGGCGGGCCACAGGCCACGCGGGCGGATCAGCATGATGCTGATCATGGCCAGGGCCACCAGCAGCTGGCGCAGGATGGCGGCGTCCAGGCGACCGCCGGTCATTTCTTGCAGCGGGCCGGCGGCATAGCGCAGCACTTCAGGCAGGGCCGACAGCAGCAGCGCGCCCAGGATCACGCCGGGGATGTGGCCGATGCCGCCCAGCACCACCATGGCCACGATCATCACGCTCTCTTGCAGGCTGAAGGACTCCGGGCTCACAAAGCCCTGGAAGCTGGCGAACATGGAGCCGGCGACGCCGCCGAAGGTCGCACCCATGCCGAAGGCCAGCAATTTGAGGTTGCGGGTGTTGATGCCCATGGCCTTGGCGGCGATCTCGTCTTCACGGATGGCCATCCAGGCTCGGCCGATGCGGCTGTTCTCCAACCGATAGCAGATCAGCACGCTGAACACCACCAGGGTCAGGAAGAGGTAGTAGTACAGGGTCACCGAGGGCAGCGTGGTGCCGAAGACTTCCAGCCCCTTGCCCAGGTCGATGCCGAAGAAGTGGATGGCGTCGATCTGCCCGATGCCGCGCGGGCCGTTGGTGATGTTGGCCGGGTGCTCCAGATTGTTCAGGAAGACGCGGATGATTTCACCAAAGCCAAGCGTCACGATGGCCAGATAGTCGCCGCGCAGCTTCAGCGTGGGCGCGCCCAGCATGACGCCGAAGAAGGCCGCCAGGCCCGCGCCCAGCGGCACCACGATCCACAAGGGCGAGTGCAGGCCATCGGGGAAGGCGGCGCGGAAGGCTTCGAAGTTCTCGCTCAGGTGCGGGCTGGAGAGCAGCGCGAACATATAGGCGCCGACGGCGTAGAAGGCCACATAGCCCAGGTCCAGCAAGCCAGCGTAGCCGACCACGATGTTCAGGCCCAGGGCCAGCATCACGTAGAGCAAGGCCAGGTCGATGATGCGCACCGGGCCGTTGCCCAGCTGCTGCGCGAACAGCGGCAGCACCAGCAAGCCGATGGCCGCCAGGCCGAAGACGAAGAGTTTGTTCTTTTGCATGTTGGGTTCTCCTTCAGCCACGCTCAGGCACGGTCGGCCACACGCTCACCCAGCAGGCCCGAGGGTCGCAGGGTCAGCACCAGGATCAGCGCCACGAAGGCGAAGATGTCGGCGTAATGGCTGCCCAGCACGCCGCCGGTCAGATCACCCAGATAGCCCGCGCCGATGGCTTCGATCAGGCCTAGCAAGACCCCGCCCACCATCGCACCGGCCAAGTTACCCACACCACCCAGCACCGCGGCCGTGAAGGCCTTCAGGCCCGGCATAAAGCCCATGGTGTGTTGCACCGTGCCGTAGTTGGCCGCCCACATCAGGCCGGCCACAGCAGCCAGGGCCGCACCAATCACAAAGGTGGTGGAGATGATGAAGTCAGGTTTGACGCCCATCAGGCCGGCCACCTTGGGGTTCTCCGCCGTGGCGCGCATCGCGCGGCCCAGCTTGGTGTGATTGACCAGCCACATCAGCGCGGCCAGGATCACCACCGTCACGCCCAGAATCAAGCACTGCGTCACCGAGATCACCGGGCCACCGAGGTCGATGGGCGTGGTGGGCAGCAGCAGCGGGAAGGGCTTGGGGCTCGGCTTCCAGATGATCATGGCCAGCGTCTGCAGCAGCAGCGACATGCCCATGGCTGTGATCAGGGGCGCCAAGCGCGGCGCATTGCGCAAGGGCCGGTAGGCCACCTTCTCGACCACGAAGTTCAGCGTCACGCAGGTCACCACCGCGCAGCCCAGCGCGATCAGCATCAGCGCCCAGCCCGGCAAGCCCGAGTCCGCCAGCGCCGTCACCACCGTCCAGCTCACCATACCGCCCACCATCAAGATCTCGCCATGCGCGAAATTGATCAAGTTGACGATGCCGTACACCATCGTGTACCCCAGGGCCACCAGGGCATACATGCTGCCCAGCACCAG
>NZ_JBCARA010000029.1:0-2686 GCF_038419725.1 Roseateles sp. PN1
GGTAGATGCATGTCCACCTGTTAACGCGACATGTCCGTTCGGCACTCGTAAATCTTGTTCGATCAAGACTGTCTTGCGAGCACCTCCGTCGCGAACATTTAGTTCGTGGACGGCCTCTGCAGTCGTCCCTGTTCCCGCAAAAAAGTCTAGGATATCTCCAGACGTACTCGTGCAACAAGAGTCAACAAGGTCACGAACCAGAGCTAACGGCTTTGGGGTCTCGAAAACCTTATCGCCGAAAATCTCTTTTATTTCGGTCGTCGCACGATCCGTTAGGTACTCGCTGCTGTCCAAGACACTCCGAAGTTTTACACGTTTGTCCTCGGAGTTGTAGTTCTTAACGTAGATCACTCCGCTGGCCGAGGCGTACAGTTTCCAAGATTCATTGGTCGCTTTTTCATTTCCCCATAACCACCGGCGCTCAACTCCTTTGGAATCCACGGGCCAAACCTCCGAAAGGCCTTCGCGAACTTGTGTAGTAAATACCTCGCCATTCGAAGCGTAGTACAGCGGGTAGTACATATTCGGGCGGTCGGTGCGGAGGCTAGCATCGCCTTTCTTCCTGAATAGTCCATCTACCTTGTAGTGCCCGTACGCGTCGGATTTATTGTACGACTTCGTGTCAACTTCATGAAGCCCACTTACCTTTGCGGTTCCAGATTTTCCGAACAACACAACGTACTCATGGTTCACCGCAACATTAGGCTTTGATCCCTTTCCGTTCTTACTTCTAACAACCACCAGGGTAGCAATGTGGTTCTCATCCCCGAACACCACATCAAGTATGTTCTTAAGGTAAGAGTACTCGTAGTCGTCGATGCTGATCGCAATGATTCCATGTGATTTGAGCAGCGTGTGCGCCGCGACAAGTCGAGGCAACATGAATTCCATCCAACCCGTGTGTCGCCCCCAGGGAGCGCGCTCATTTGAAGACTTGAAGAAGTCCGGGTAGATAAACTGCTGGCCAGTGTTGTACGGTGGATCGATGTAGCAAAAATCGAACGTTTGGGATGGATCATCGATGAGATGACTAAGCCATGCCAAGTTCTCGCCTCGAAGTAGCTTGCAATCAGCATTGAGTGAGAGTCGGACGTGCGCATTCCGATTTGGCGACTCTGGAATCTCAAGCCCCAGAAAGTCTGATGACCGCGTCAGCTTTTGATTGAAAATCGGCCGTCTATCCAATTGTTTCAAGGTAATCATCTGGGTACTTGGCGGCAAGCTGCTTCTTCAATACTTGGTCAATCACACTATTTTTAAGCCGTTCTTCAGTGGCCATTATCCACCGGCCATCACTATCACATAACACGGCGTCTCTGTTCAACACCTGACAAATTGTTCCGGTAGTACCACTTCCGCACATCGGATCCAATACTAGATCACCAGGCTTGGTTGTCATCCGAATTAGCGGCTCGAAAACCATCATCGGCTTTTGAGCAGGATGCCCAAGCTGTTCTGCGCGACCTATAAAACCGATGTTCAACGGACATTCGATCACTGAAGGCGGTCCTGGCATATAGCGGAGTTTGCCTTCAGCTCTTTTCTGAAGCTGCGCTCTATTGAGGAAATGCTCCGGATAAATCGTCGATCTTTCAGAACTGAAGTGGAGGCATGCATTTTGCGCAGACCGCCACCCGCGAATTACTGAAGGATTATTCTTATAGAACCAAGTCAACCAAGCATTCAAAGAGTGCGTAGACGGAGTCATGCCAACGAACTGAGCAAGTATTTCTGGAAATCCCCAAAGAAAAACATGTTCAGATACTTCGCAAGCAGTAGACAGCATTTCTGCGATGAACTCCTTGTAATTTTCCGACACGCCGCCAACGCCCTTGTTGTACCAAGGGTCAAGGATTGTGCATTTAGCTAAACGCCCCTCTCTCTGAAACTTTCGCAGGGTATCGAGTACATCAGCGGCGGGTCGGACTTCGATCAATTTTTTATTTCCAGGCCAAAATAATCAAGCAGCTGATTCAATACTTCTTTCTTCTGGGGCTTGCTAGCGGCCTGAACTATTGCTGGTAAGTTAATCTTGCCAGTACTCGAATCCCAGAAGTTCTTCTTCATCACTTGATGACGACCGCACAGCGCTTGCCATTCCGTAGGTGCGTGAGGATCGCTTGCCGGGTCAATCGAGTGAGGTTTCAGATGATCCGGGGTCAACTTGACCTTGCCTCCACCAATGTGGTCGTTCTCACCTTCATGAAGGGTACAACGTTGGCCGTCCTCAGTCCATTCACAGCGGTTGCCAGCACGTTGGCAAACCGCCTCCCAACAGGCCTTAGTAGGCTGCACCCGACGACCAGCGTTTGCACGCAACTCGGTGTGAGGCATGAGGTACTCCTCAGTCGCCAATTCCGTCGTATCACGCGACGAAAGGATCGTATAGCCTTTGTCGGTGCGGAGCTCTGACATCCGTTGATGCCAGTTCTCAGGCTCAACCCCGGTATTCGGATCTTTCGCGGCCTTTAAGATTTGCGCGCGTGTAACGATCTTTCCGACGTTATTGAGGAACAAAGCCTCAATTCGCTTGCTGACGCTCGACTGTGTGTAGATGGTTGTGTCGGTGCTGTAGATCTTATTGAACGTCGCCATTTGGCCTCCCTTGTTGAAGGGGTAAAGTGTGCCATTGGCTGGTTAAGAATTTGGGTTGCGCTTAAACGTTTTGTTGCTATGCGCCGCGCTA
>NZ_JBCARA010000002.1:0-547698 GCF_038419725.1 Roseateles sp. PN1
AAATTGATCAAGTTGACGATGCCGTACACCATCGTGTACCCCAGGGCCACCAGGGCATACATGCTGCCCAGCACCAGCCCGTTAATCAATTGCTGGAAAAATGTTTCCATATGCATCTCCGGTTTGGCTTGGGTGCCGGTTGGCCCCTTGCCCATTCAATGTTCGATGAGCAAAAAAAAACCCGCCGCAAAGTCGGCGGGCCTTGTTGGCCATCAAATCCTGCAGGCTCGCCGCAGATTGTAGGAGTCAGCCATGGCACGTTTCCGATAGTAAATACCCGTATCGACGCCCATGCAAACCCGGCACCTCGCACTTGAATTTCGGACCCGCTGCGCATGTCATAACCTGCCATTCAAGTAGTCTCCGCGCTGCCCACCAATCGCTATTCCGCCCCTGCATCCAGCTCACGCAAAAAGGCCATTTTTTGGGCAATCTTGGCCTCCAGGCCGCGCGGCACTGGCTCGTACCACTGCGGCTCCGCCATGCCCTCGGGCAAATAGCTTTCCCCGGCCGCATAAGCGTGCGGCTCGTCGTGAGCATAGCGATAAGCGTGGCCGTGACCCAGCTCTTTCATCAGCTTGGTCGGCGCATTACGCAAATGCACCGGCACCTCGCGCGACTTGTCTTGCTTCACAAAGGCACGCGCCGCGTTATAGGCTTTGTAGCCCGCATTGCTCTTGGCCGCGACGGCCAGATAAATCACCGCCTGCCCCAGCGCCAACTCGCCCTCGGGTGCACCTAAGCGCTCAAAAGTGGTGGCCGCATCATTGGCGATTTGCATGGCGCGCGGGTCGGCTAGGCCGATGTCTTCCCAGGCCATGCGCACGATGCGGCGCGACAAATAACGTGCATCGGCGCCGCCGTCCAGCATGCGGCACAACCAGTACAGCGCAGCATCAGGGTTGGACCCACGAACCGACTTATGCAAGGCAGAGATCTGGTCGTAGAAGTTATCGCCACCCTTGTCAAAGCGGCGCGAGTTCAGGGTCAGGGCGTTCTGGATGAACTCGGCATCAATCGTCTGTGTGCCGGCGGCCCCGGCGGCCGTGCTGGTTTGCTCCAGCAGATTGAGCAGGCGGCGCGCGTCGCCGTCGGCATAGCCCACCAAGGTGTCCAGCGCCACCGCATCAAACTGCAGATGGGCGAGTTGCTTGCCCTGGGCCAGAGCCACCAATTGCTTGAGCTCGTCCTCGCTGAGCGACTTCAGCACATAGACCTGGGCACGCGACAGCAGCGCGGAATTGACCTCAAAGCTGGGGTTCTCCGTGGTGGCGCCGATGAAAGTCACCAAGCCCGATTCGGCATAAGGCAGCAAGGCATCCTGTTGCGACTTATTGAAGCGATCTAAAATGCAATGCACCTGTTGTAAATCAACAGGTTAGGAACGCATCAAGGGTCGGAATTGCACAAATCAACCCAAAACAAGCACAATGGATTGCCCCATGGGATCTGATTGTGCAATTTGGAGTCGCCATGTCTGTCTATCCGGTGAAGTACAAGGTCCTGAACAAGGATACGGGCCGCAAGGTGAGTGTCACCCGCTGGCGTGCCCAGATTCGCAAGAACGGGGAGAACTTGAGCAAGCTCTTTGAGGAAGAGGAAGCTGCACGGTCGTGGGAGAAATATGAGCTGGATCGGCTCGCCATGGGTGTGCCCCCTGCCCTCATCACTGATTTGAAGTATCAGCTTGAAATGCCTGACATGCAGGTCTTGCTCAAGACCTACTACACCAAGCATGCGGTCAACCACCTTTCCGAGTCGTCACTGAAGACAGCCAAGAACCGTTGTCTGTCTGCCATCCCACGGGTGCCCATCTACTTCGAGGATTTGGGCAAGCGGCTTGAGAAGTACCGCTATGACAATGCTTGGCTTGAGAAGATGATGAAGAACACTCTCGACCAAAACTTCATCGACTTTGGCAGCTTCAAGATTGACACGGTTGATAGCTGGCTGCTCATCCACTACATGAACTCCCGTCGCAAGACTGGAATCAAGGACAACACCATCCTCCGCGAGATTTCGACAATCTCGTCAGCCTTTGAGGCCGTCTACAAGCTCTACCCTGACCAGTTCCCAGATGGATTGGCAAATCCAGTTCGCCTGTTGCCAAAGGCTGAGAAGCCCAAAGCCTATCTTGGCCGCAAGCGGGTGCTGTCCGACGAAGAGGCAGTTCTGATTGCTGAGTGGCTTTCAATGAAGACCAATCAGGAGCCCTATTTCCTCTTCATCACTTGCCTTGAATCTGGAGCCCGCAAGAGTGAAGTTCTTGGTGCTCGTTGGGAAAACCTGAACCTGACTTCTTGGTCCCTCTATCTTCCGAAGACAAAAAACGGAAAGCCTCGGGACATAATGCTTCCCGAAGATGAAGAGTTCAGAAGCTGGCTCAAGGAAAAGCGGCTTGCCAAAGGAATGATTTTCAAGCTCACCGCTGACAACTTCCGTCAGTATTGGGTTGATGCTCTGAAAGCACTTGGGATGTATGACGATGCTGAAGATCGTCTTCACTTCCATGACACAAGAAGAACAGCTCTCACAAAGCTCATCAAGCAAAAGAGGCTCAACAACTGGCAGCTTGCCAAAGAAATTGGAGCCTCACCCGCAACGATTGAAGCTGAAGTTGCCAAAATGCCCAATAGGCTTGAGCCCATCTTTGCGAAGCTTCGCAATGGGCAATCACTCAATGAAGAAGAAATCATGTTGCTGGCTGGACATAGCTCTTCAGCCATCACCAATGTCTACTTCGGTGATCGGAATTAAAAGCTCTTCTCAATGCTGAAGTGATAGGCCGTTGCTTCGTTGTAGGCTTTGAACCTTGGAAGAACGGTCAATCTCAAGCTTGTCTCTTGAGTCAAAGGAATCTTGACACTTGGTGCCAACATCAAGCTGAGCTTGGTTCCTTTTATCTTGTTTGGGTAGCCCGACACAACACCTACTGTCAAGCTCACTGTCTTCACCAATGGAAGACTTGGGGTTTCATAGTCAAAAGTGTAGCCGCCATAAATTGATGTCTTTCTTAGACTGTTGCGGTAGATTCCACCCGTCCAACCGCCAGACCTCACATAAAGACCTGGGTTGACATTGTTGTAGTCACCACGATCATGAATGCTGCCCAAGTGAATTCCCAAGGTCAGTGACTCCTTCACCCCTTCAGTCTTGTCTTGAGCATTTGCTGTCAAAGCACTTAAGGCAATCAATCCTCCAAATATAAGTTTTTTCATCATACAATCTTTCTTCTTGTTGTCTATTTAATATATCAAGTAATATACAAATAGCAAGAGCAAGAAGAAAATAGAAAGGCCATCAATGTGATGGCCTTTTCTACTTGAACTGAAGAAGCTGTTTAATCATCCTCCTGAAGGATTGCCATTTCATAGGCTATGCGATTCTCTTTTGCAATGAGTTCAACTCTTGAAAGAAATTCGTGCCATCTGAGTGAATCATCTCTGACATCACGAATCAACTTCTCAAATGATTGAATGCAGCCACTTGCCACATGCTCAGGGCTCTTCAGGTAGGCCATCATCAGGTTAAGAGTGAATAGATTGATCTGGTCATTGTTCATGCCGCCTCCTTCATCTTGTTCATTGCATAGCAACGGCAAAAGGATTGAAGGTACTTTTTGAACGAAGGATTGTTCAGGTCAAGACCAGTTGATGTCATCAAGACATACAGCTCTTCAATTCCAAGTTGGCACAAGGCATGAAAGCCAATGCCAAGTTTGGCCTCAAGCTTCTTCCTAGCTTGGAATTGCTCATCTGTCATGGGAATGTACAGACTGCTGACCTTGTAGCCTTGAGCACTCCAATACTTTCCGCCTACTGAATCCAGCTTGTAGATATAGGACAGGATGAACTGAATTGCTCTTAGGTTAGAGCAATTCAACTCAATGGCTATGTGCTGTAGAAGCTTGGCGTGCTCACCTGACACCTTGAGGATGTACTTTTTGTGTGGGGTTTTCATGAAGTCCTCCTATTCTTGTTATTCATTGATTTCTCCCTAGCTTGATTAAATATATCAAATAAACAATAGAAATCAATTGCTAATTATAATCAATTCATATATAATTAGAGAATAACAAGGAGAATTGACATGATCATAGACTACAAAGGAGCAGAACTCACCAAAGAACAACTTAGAGACAAGCTGAAACGCGATGTCTTGTTCTATGGGAACTATCAGATAAGACAAAAATTTTATGGAACGGTAAAGGTTAGAGGTGGGCCAGCTTTTCCAGAAACTGAAACCTACTTGCTATGCCATCCAAGCCAAATTGCATTCTGGAGAACCAGGCTTGAACAAATCCTGAACTCCAAAAAGCTTGAATACAGACTCTTTGACGGAAGGAACAACTACATCCTTCTTGATGCTGTAGACCAGATTGCACAGAGCTGGACAAGCAATGACAGCAAGAAGGCAAAGCTACTGAAGTGGTTGGCATCGGCTCAACTTGATTCTTCAAACGAAATTGCTAATATGACTTCATAACTATTATTAGAGGGAGTCAATATGGCAACAACAAAGAAATTTCCAGAAAGAGAAGAGAAGGACTACCAACAGATTTTGACTGACAGTGTCATTGCGAGAATGGAAGAGTCGAAGGCATTGAATTGGTCGAAGCCATGGATTTCTTGCTCAGAAGCACCATTCAACCCAGTGACAGGCACAAGGTATAGAGGGGCAAACTTTGTATCTTGTTTGACAGCAGGCTTTGCTGATCCCCGCTTCTTCACCTTCAACAATGTCCGTGAGTTGGCTGTGAAGACAGGTCAAGACATTCATGTGAAGAAAGGTGCCAAAGGCATTCCAATCTTCAAGGCTCTGCAAGTGAGCTATCTTGACAAGAAGGAAGGTGAGCCCGACGAAGAAGGCAAGCTCCGTTCGTTCGTCAAGATGAAATATGCGGGGACAGTCTTCAATGGAGCCCAGATTGAAGGACTAGAGCCTTGGATTCAGAAGGTCAACAAGGTTCAGGATTTCCAAGAAGCTGAGCTTCTTTCCTTGGCTCTTCAGGAGAGAACCAATCTCATCGTTGAGCATTCCGAAATGGGGCGGGCCTACTACACCCAGCTCGGGCACAAGGTCCATATGCCCAACAAGGACTTGTTCAAGTCCTCTGCCGCTTACTACGACACGCTTGCCCATGAGTTCGGTCATTCAACAGGCCCAGCTCTTGGCCGAGACATGACGGGAACAAAGGGCTCAGCCGCCTATGCGAAGGAAGAGCTGGTTGCTGAGCTGACTTCCATGTTCGTCTGTGCTGAGCTGGGCATTCCCCACGATCCAGCAGCCCATGAGAACCATGCGGCCTACTTGGAGTCTTGGTTGCAGTGCTTGAAGGGGGACAAGAACCTCATCTTCAAAGCAGCGGGCCAAGCCAGCAAGTCAACCGAGTTCCAGATGAAGCACCTACAGGGCTACAAGCTCTCCCATGGCCTCGTTGACCAGGTGGAAGGTCAGAGCAACAAGCTGGAGTCGAAAATCATCCTACCTCCAGCGAAGCAGATCGCCCGCCCTGCCCTTGTGGCCGTCTGATTCCCTCCAGTCCGAATTGAAAAAGCCCTCGCATTGAGGGCTTCGTTCTTTCTGGAGCACATCACATCGAGGCAACTGGGCCTTTGACCTCCTTGGTGGCCTTCGCTGTCTTGGCCGCAGGTTTCTTGGCTGGTGTCTCAGTGCCCTCAGGCTTCGCAGGATCGGGCTTCTGAGCTGCTTTCGTCTTCTGTGTGGCTTCGGGCTTGTCTTGCTGTGGTGAAGCTGAGCCCAAGCTGTTTACGGTGGCCGCCCTCAACCACTCAGGGCCAAACTGGTTGCGAACCTGCTGCAAGAGCCCCTGATGCTCCTTGGGTGTGCTCTTGTAGTCGCCTGTCTCCCAAGCAAGCCCAAGGCTTCGCTTCCAAGAGATCCCGTTGGCCTGCACATAGGCGAGTAATGCGGCCTTCTGCTGCTCGTTCGGTTGCTCAGCACCCTTGGCCTGCTGTGGCTCTGAATAGAGCTTCGGTGCATAGGGTCTGATTTCGATCTTGCTGTCTCTGCCCCAAGCGAAGTAGTACTTCGGCCTGCCCTCCTGAGGGTTCCATGAGTCGGTGCCCTCTGGGAACTTGTTCCTCATGACCTCATCACGGTTCCTGAACTCTTCACCCTGCAAGAAGCGTGAGCTGTTGATCATGCGGACAAAGACTTTTTCTTCGTTCGAGCCGCAGTGCTGAGCCACGAAATATTTGCCAGTTCGGACAATCTCACCAGTTGAGAAGTGATGGTCAGGTGGTCTGTACATAAAGGCCACGGTCTTTCCCTTCTCCATCAAGTCAAAGCTGAGGATGTCTTGAAAGTCCTTCCTCTCAGTCTCTATCTCTCGATGAGTTGTGCGAGCCATTGCCACCTTCTCATTCAAGGCTTTGATGTCGGCCTGGCTGGTAATCTTCAACGAGAACACTGCTCTTGATGGATCTTGCGAGTCCTCACGAGTGCAGAAAGCTGCACCGTTGCTCTTCAAGAGTGGGAAGTAGATTTCATAGTTGTTCGGGGTTTCAATCATGTACTGCTCAGTAGCATGAGCACCAATGACCTCTACTCCATCCGCAAAGCCAATTTTGACTTGACCCGATTGTTTTTGTTGTTGTGCTTGGGTTGCCATAAGTTCTCCATAATAGTTATGGATTACTTATAGCGTGACTGACTTCATTGTCAAGATTTGAAGATTTGCTGAAATAGTCCTTGCTTCTTCTCAGCCTGTGGAGTCGGGAAGTTGACGAACTTGGCTAGGTGCTGGTGAAGGAATTTTGAGTCGCCAGTTTGCATGGATAGCTTGTAAGAGCTGTGAACATCAGGAAGGTATTGCTCCATAAATCTGAAAAACTGATCGTTCGTCTGAATTCTCTTTGCTTCCTCAGGGAAGTCAAAATCAATGGCAAAGCGAACCTCCCTCAAGGTGTTCTTGACCGCCTCTGTCACCTTGAAGTTGATGTTCGGCTCCTTCATCACATTGTTTCTAAGTTCCCATGCCTCGCTTTCATCGGCCTTGGAAAGCTGATGACGAAGCTCAGTGATGAAGTTGACTGCTGGGTCTGTGTTGATTAAATCTTGCATGGTTTCTCCCTAGTTTTATTCATTTAAGCAAAAATAAAGGCAGAGTCAATCTGCCTTCATGTTTAGTTCGGGTTTGAGTAGAACCCTGTTGGTTGATAGGCCGGAACCATCACGATTTTTGGCATGGCCTTCCAATTGACATCCAGCTCAATGGTTGGAGCGATCCCTTGTTCAAAGAGCTTTTCCTTGGCTGCTCCAAAGTCGTCATTGATTTGATCGTCGGCTGGCCTCTTGGTGTCGATCTTCTGACCGGCTATCTTGGCGATTGAGCTGAAGTTGGCCGGTGCTGCTGTGGTGCCCAAGAGGTAGCCATAGGCTTTGGGATCGGTGAAGAGGCTTGCGAGGTACAGGGTGCTTCTCTTGTCCTCGTACACCTTCCCATTGAGCTTGTAGGTGTAGGTGAACTGTTCAGCAGCCTTCTTCGCCAGCTCTGGCACCGAGTTGATGGCATAGGCTTGAACCGCAGTGATGAGCTTCGTGAACTTGGCCGCTCCTGTTGGTCCCACCTTGTAGACGTGGTAGCTCAAAGCAGCCTTCTGGTGAGGTTGCAGCTTGTCGTAGAGGTTGGCACCGACCAGGCCGCGAATCGGCTCCTCAAACTGGGCTCTCATCACCTGTGTTGCCTTGATGGCCTGCTCTGGGCTGATTGAAACCACTGGCAATGCTTGGACTGCCGCCATGCTGGACAAGCTGGCAAGTGAAGCAACTTGGCTGGGTGGAAGGCCGATGGCCTGACCTACCTTCTCGTTGGTTCCCCTTCCCTGCAAGGACACATTCCAGCCGTTGCCGATGGCATAGCCAATGTTGTCTGAGTAGATTTGGGCACGATAGCCCTCGACCTCGCTGACGATGGACTCATAGAAGTTGCCTTGGCTGAGCTGGTCGACGGCGACCTGGCGAGAGGTGGATTTGATCGAGCGGATGAACTGCACTGGACCTGTGGGGTTCACGGCTGGAGTCGCCAGACTTGAGCCGGGGCTGTTGCCTGTAGCGTCAGCTTCAGGCGTGTCCTTCTTGAAGTTGAAGGCCATGTCCTTGTCGAAAAGTGACTTGGGCTCTTCCTTCGTACAAGCCGTGAGGCTTAAAGCAATCACGGCTATGGCTAGAGCTGCTTTTCTTGGAGTCATGCTGCCTCCTTGAAAAGGATCTCTTCGTACTGCTGACCCTCGTTGTCCAGCTCGTTCCAACCCTTGAAGACATCTTCAAAGCCCACTGGTGGCTTGTCAGATACCAAGATTGGCTCGAAGTTCGCATCCAATGGGATGGTCTTGATGATGTCTCTGCGAACAACTCCAGCTCTTTCAATCACGGCAATCGCAGTGAACGGCTCGTTGAGCATCTGCAAGTGATGAGCTTGCAAGACTGGGATTGGCTCTGCTGTCCTCTCAAAGGTGGAGAACTCAGTGATGTTGTTGCCCTTCAAGGAATCTGCAAAGGACTTGCGAAGAGTCATCTTTGCTAATAGCTTGCTTCCATGTCTTCTCAACCATGTTCTCTCTGAGTTCTGGGTGTCGAAGATGGAGCTGGTCAAGATGTGGTTGGATGTTGATCCAAAGGCCAAGGAAGATACTTTTCCTTTTGACACCAAGGCTCTGTGCTTGCCAATTCGTTTGCTGATCAAGTCGTAGGTCGCTTCTGAAGACTGCAAGCAGATGATTGAGCGGAAGGACTCAACGATTGCCTTGGCTCCAGACTCACCGAATCTCTCAACGTAGTTGTCAAAGTTCTGTGTGGCATATACGGCTACCAATCCCAATGAGCGGCCCTGAGGCAAGATGCTCAAGTCAGAGTCGTCAAAGATTTTTTGTGCTTCATCCACGAACAAGCAGACTGGCACCTCTCCGGTGTCTCTCCACTTCTCGCCAAACAATCCACGGTCAGCAATCTTTGTGAAGAGTCTTGCCTTCATCAATGCAGTGATTGCTACCCCAGCGATTCCCAACTGAGACTCTGGAAGCACGAAGCCGATTTTTGAGCCAACCAAGATGGAGTCGAAGTCAAAGTCGGACTCTTCACTTTCAGCCCAGTGTCTGATTTGCTCGGTTTGCACAAAGGGCAAGAGCCATGACTTGAAGGTCGCCTTGATGTTCTTCTTGGTTTCCTCAGGCTCACTCATCAGCTCCATGAGGAACTGAATTGCGTCGTTAAGGACTGTTCCAGGCTTGAACCCTCCAGTTCGGTAGTCCAACTCAGGGTGCCCCTTGAACAGCTCAACGATTGGATGTTTTCCGTCCTTGTCGCAAGGCTCGGTCAACTGCATACCGATGTTAAAAAAGCTCATGTAGCTCTTGGAAGCGGTGCCATGCTTGACAGCTGCTTCTTGGAACACCTTGGCATAGAACACCATGGTTCTTGCCCCTGAAGTGAAGAATGAGCTGTTGCCAGTCTGGCCCTTCTTAGGTGCGAACTGGTTTTCAAGAACTCTTGCCAACACCTCTGGCTTCAAGTCCCAGATGAAGTTGAAGTTCTTGATGGTCTGAGGTGATACGAGGATGTCTAGGTACTTGGCACAGTCTTGAGCCAAGACGGATTTGCCGTCCAAGACCATCATTCCGGTTCTGGATTTTTCGATCTCCTGAGCCTGGACACGCTCCTTGAACACTTGTCTCAAGTTGGTTGTCTTGCCCTTACCGATGGCACCGAAGAAGGCCAAGTTGGTTGACTGATCCTTGGTGGTCTGTCCGACTGGCAAGCCTTGGTCTGGAGCGAACTCGTCACCAGTTTTGCCAAAGGAACCTGTAGCTGATCCGTAGTGGCAGAAGTAGCTGTTGTCCTTCTCTGCATTGGCAGCTTGCAAGAAGCGAGCACGGTTCTTCGCTGTTTTAGGCATGCCATCTGTGGCACCGCCAAAGGTCTTGTCCAAGTTCACCAAAGCCGCTGCTCTGGCTTTCTTCTTGATGAAGAGGTAGACCAATGGGGCCAAGGCTGGGCTGTAGGCCACGGCTGCGAGGATGGTGTTGCTGAAGCCACCGATGACCTGGCCGACAACTGGAAGGCTTGTGGCCATGGAAACGGCTGTTGTGGCTCCTACGGTGCCAGCCAACATCAACATGGTTCCCCAGAACCCAAGGAAGATATAGAAGACGGTGAAGTACAGGACATTCAAGGCCAACGCGACCTTGCCTAGTCCCATCACAGTCAACATTCCACTCAAGATGAAAATGACTGAATAGAAGCCGATGATGAACGGCAAAACTGGGCTGTCTGAGCCGATCCCGATGTCTTCAGGTAGCAAACGTCCAGCGACTGGGAAGCCGTTGTCCGTCATCAAGAAGTTGCCCTCTTTGTCCTTCAAGTCCGCAGGAACAGATTCCCTGTGCGGAACATGGTGGGCATAAGCTATTGAGCGGATTTCTTGGTTGGCCTGCTCTTCCCATTCTTTGGTTGGCAAGAAGCGGCTGATGTTCAGGTAGCTTAATGCTTTCAATAATTTCTCTTTCATAATTTTCTCCCTTGTTCTTTTATTTGGTTAATTCTTGAAATTCTTTGTCAATCTCTCCAACACGCTTCAGGTAGTCTTCCTTTGTGACTTCACCTGAGTTGGCCTTCCTTTGCAGCTCCTGAGCCTCTTGTCTTAGTTGCGCGACTCGTTGCTCTTTGGCTTCCTTGTCGTTGCTTGAGGCTGCAAATTTGGTCTGAACAGTTCCAATTGCTTGCTTTGTTTTGTTGACGGTGAAAAGAAGACCTGTACCGGCCACATATGCACCAGATGCAAAGACAGTGGCTGCAATGCAAGCTGCTGCGAATGCCTTTCTGCGGTGAAAGTTCACTCTCATGTTTCTAGTTTGCTGGCTCCATTGGATGGCTTGAGTCTTCAGCAATGGATTCGCTGCAACTCTGTCAATGGGCATGCAATAGAACTCTCTTGAAGAGCAATCTAATCCCCATTGCTTTGGAGCCCCCATCACCTTTGGCCCGATGAAAGCCAAGATGTTGGATGTGGAGCTGATGATTTTGTAGATGATGGTTGCTTTCATGACTGCTCCCCTGTTGTCTGCACTGGGGTAGCTCTGGTCACGAATGTCTGACCCAAGCCCTTCAAGTTCAACTCGTTGACCAAGTCAGAGCGACGGTCAAAGCATTTCTTCTTGTCTTCAACGGTGTACGGGTCGCCAAACTTCTTGTCCTTCAAGAAGACCTTGACCACGTTCTCACCACTCTCAAGCTCGATGTACTGAGTGAATGTGTCGTTTTCGAGGTAGAGACGCTTCTTGCCCTCTTTCTCCCAAACCTTCCCTTTGAACCCATTCATCAAAAGGTTCTCTGCAATCAAATCAATATTGTCTAACATATAATCTCCTTTTCTATTGCAATATGCTTTATTTAATATATCATGTAATATATAAATAGCAATAGTGTAGAAGGAATAATATGGAGAATATTGAAATTGAAGATATTGAAAAGATAGTTGAAGAGAAAGACAAGCTTGAAATGGTCAAGCTCATTCAAAGGCTTGGCTTGGACAAGAACGATGAGCTGATGGCTCAGCTCTATGCCTTCACCTACATGAGGCTGATTGGCTCAGACATCCCGAAGGCCATTGATGGAGCTGCCGTCAACCTCAATGAGCTGGTCAAGGGTTTCCAGCAGACCTTGATGTTTGAGTCTGGGAGGTTCAGTGAAGTGATCGCTGAGCTGGTCAAGTCAGAGACTGGTGACTTCGAGACCAGGCTGGAAGACTTCTCCCGTGACATCGATGAGTTCGTGGCAGCGAACCAAGCCAGCCTGCATAGCTCAATCACGCAACTGGAAGCCGCCAAGGGGAAGGTTCTGGCCGAGATAAAGGCTGCTGAGGCGAGCTACAGGCAAGCGGTGGACACGATCAAGAAGGACACAACCAAAGCCTTCGTTGAGGCCATCAAGCAGGAGGTCTTCAACCAGACTGCTTGGGACTGGAGAAGATGGGCTCTGACCGCTTCTGCCAGCTTCGCGGGGATGTGGCTCTTCCATGTGCTGAAGAGCATGTTCTGAAGTGCTGCTGACCCATTGAAAAAGCCCTCGCTAGGAGGGCTTCATATTTTCAGGGTCTGGGTTCGTGCTGGAGCTGGCCGCTTCTGAGCTAGTGAGGCTTGAAGCTTCTCATGGGCGATGGCTGACTCAAGTGTCTTGACCGGATCTTTGCCGTTACAGAGTTCTTGCAATTCCCCTGAAGCATGCCGAATTGAGTTTTGATTCTTCGATACAGCCTCAAGAACAACATCTTTATCAGACTTCAAGGTGTCAGAAGCCCACTGGAGAGCATTTCCAATTTGCCTGACAGCAACACAAACAACTTCCTTGTCTGCCTTAAGCTGTTCAGAGGAATGCTTTAGCGAACCTCCATACTTATTCACCGCCTGAAGCACGACTTCCTTGTCAGCTCTTAGCTCGTCAGATGCATATTGCAGTGCCCACGTGTCTTGTTTGATCGCTTCAAGAACAACCCCCTTATCTCCCCTAAGTCTTGGCGATGCATATAGCAAGTCTTGGCCATATTGCTGTACAGCCTGAATCACTGTCTGCTTGTTATCTTGAATCGACTCAGGAGCTTTATCAAGCGTCACATTTCTCTTCCCCTTGAAGTTAAATGGAAGAGTGATAGTCATTCTTTCTGATTCGTTACTCATATCTCACATCCCCATCTTCAAACCGAGACTTGGCTTGTTCTGAGGTCTCATTGCTGCCATGCGTTCCTGAATCGCTGCGATGGCGTCTTTGTGAGCAAGGGCGGCCTTCTCTGCTTGGGACTGGCCTTGTGCCTCCTGTTGACCAGGTTGGGCTTGGCTCAAGTCCTTCTTCACTTCTGGAGCTGCCTGTACTTCAACGGTGCGAGTGGCTTTCTGCTCGTAGCCCATGGTTGAAGCTTTGAAGTCCTTGTACAGGTCTTTCAGCTTCTGCTCTCCATCGAATTGAGCCTGAAGGGTTGTGTACTGCTGCAAGTCCACCTTCTCTTTGTGATCGACATGGTGGCGTTCAAAGGCATGCAGCTTTTCCATGGTTGGCCTGTCTTGGTGATCCACCTTGGAAAGCTCATCCTTGTGCTTCAAGGTCATTTCACGGATGACAGCATCGTTGGCAAGCTGGACTTGTCTGTCGTCCTTCCCCAAGAACTGAGCACGGTACTCACCAGAGTTCATCAGGTTGTGCCTGAAGAAGAAGTTCCTCTGTGTCTCGTGGTTCTTGGTTGTGTCGTAGAAGTTGCGAGGGCCGTTTCTCCAATCCGAGTTCATGCCATTGCGTTCCAAGTCCAAGTTCATCCTTGTCTCAGATAGCTTTGGGTGATCGGGTTGAAGCTCCTTGCCAGACTCACTGATGTAGACGGTCTGTTGCTTCTTAATAGACTGAGCCGCAAAAAAGTCTGATGACCCTGCGGCTTCGTTCTTCATTTCTTCTGTGATCATAGTTTCCTCCTAGATATATCATTTAATATATAGACAGGAAACGAAAAGTCAAATCAGGCAGTCTCAGCAACGATGAGCTTCATGATGTTGGCAACAAGTTGGACTGTGGCTTCACCGGCCTTCATAGAAATCTCAAACCCATCATCAAGCTTCAAATTCACCTCTTCAACAAATGGCTTGTACTTGATTCGACCAACCATCACTTCGGCTTGAGAAGATTCTTCCTCTGGCTCGTTGAATGGGTTGTCACCAGGCTGAATATTCAATATCGACTCAAGCTGTCTGTCAAAGTCTTCTTGAGCTTTGGTTGTGACGATGGTTCCGTTGTATTTGTTCTCTATGAGCAAGCCTTCAACCAAAAGCTGATTGACTGCCTGATTGAAGCGTGAGGGCTTGAAGCAATCCACCTCTGCCAACATGTCAGCCTCAACATCCTTCCTTGTTTCAGGGGATGAGAAATATTCCGAAAGGATGTGCTCTTTGTATGCCTCAAGACTATCTCCAATGTCCCTCTGAAGCCAAGGCTCAGGTAACTTTGCTCTTGGTGAGCGGTAGGCGACATACTTTCTCAAGTAGTCCTGATTCTGTAGGCTAACCTTGTGATAGCCAGTCAGTTCAGCAAGTCTCTTAATAGTGATCTTCTCGCCTGCTGAATCAAGCTCTGCAATCGCCAATTCCACAATTCCCTTATCTAATCTCTGCTTCATAGCTTCCCCTTATTATTGTTGCTATGAATTCAATATATCAAATAGACATTTGATGTCAAATCATGTGCGATGAGAGGAAAGACTTCAGACGATTGGATCGGGAACGACATTTCCTTGAGCTTGACTCTTCTGCTCAAGCTGCCACTCAAGTTCAAGTGAATCAAGTTCGCTAAATTCTGCCGATGATGGCGATAGAGCTTCAGGCTTTTCCTTGTTCCAATATTTGTCCATGTCCTTCCACTTCACTTCAATGGGGGTAGCTGAAATCCATGAAGCTGGCTTGGACTCGTAGAGCACTTCATACGGGATGATCTTGTTCCTGAGCACATAGGCTGGATTCAGTCCATCTGGCAAGTAGAGGTAGTGAATCTCTTTGCCCTTGGTGCCAAGCAAGGTGTTGATTTCGTCAGCCGTGATGACCTGAGCGGTGTCCTTCTGGAAGCTCTCGTTGAACGAAACACCGTCCTTCGATGACGTCTTGCTCTGGCTGCGGATTTGCACCTCTCTCTTGCCCACCAGCTCGGACAACTTCTCAGCGGTGGTGCCTTGGTTGACCCCCATGAGGTAAATGCCAGCGACGTTGGAAGTTAGGAACTGAACGGCCTCAGGCCCGTAGAGCTTTTCAATCTGGCTGAGGTCTTGGAACGCAAGGGTCAGGCCAACACCTCTGGAGCGGTACAGAGCCAATGCGGGCAACAAGAACTTCTCGATGTTCCCGTTGGATTGCAGCTCGTCAATCAGGATTTGGAACTTGCGGGTCTTGCTGTCCTTGAGGTCGGCCAAGATGACCGAGTTGGCATAGAAGAGCATTCCCCTGATGAGCCCTTCTGTGAGTGTTGGGAAGGCTTCTGACGGCTGGAGCACCACAACCTTGACATCAGGGTTTTCGTTCATCAGCCACTCTCTGAACTTCAGCTTTGGCCTCGCTTCGATCACATCCCATGTCTTGGCCGAGGTCACGATGACACTGTTCAGCTTCTTCCAACCTGCGGTATGGCCTGGGCTGAACTTCAGCAAGTCGAACTGCCCCAAGGTCTGTTTGGCTATGGCAAGCTGCTTGTCCATGTCTGTAGCCTTCAGGAAGCGGCCATAGTCGATCCAGTTCCAACCAGGCTGAATCTTGTTCAAGTGGGTGGTGATGGCCTTGAACATGAGGCCCTGCATGTTTCTGATCCCCTCAGGCATGTCGAGATCACTCATCAGGTCATCGGCCACCATGTCCAAATAGTCAGGCAGCTTGAGGGCCGCTGCCGTCGCTTGGCAGATTGGCTTCTTCAAATCAAAGCCATCGTGAATGCGGGCGAGCTGGATGAAGCTGCTGGCATAGGCCCCCACGTTGAACATCACACTGGAAAGGGTCTGCTCTGCTGAGCGGAGAACCTGTGTGGCTTCTGGGTAGTGCTTCATCAAGATTGGACTGAGCTGTTCAGCCGTCTTCATGAGCATGTGGGCCAACATCCCGTAGTTCCAGAGATTCGGTGCAACGGCAATGAGGCTGGCCGTTATGCCTGTGGTCATTTGCCTTGCTGAAGTCGACCAGATCGGGTCTTTGTCGTTCGCAGGAATGACCCCTTCCCAGAAGGCTTGAGCTACCAAGTGATGGTAGATGTCGGTGCCGATGTTCCAGCTCAATGAGCCCTTGGTGTGCGGTGACACCCTGAGCATTTCACTGGCCTTGAACAGGCGAGAAAAGTCCTCTTTGGGCGTATCCACGATGAGCAACTTGAACGGCTCACCTTGCCTGATGTGGTGCCTGATGGGAGCAACCATGTGGGTGATGATGGTCTGTGTCTTCCCTCTCCCGGTGCCTCCGATATACAAGCCATGCCGGGAACGCTTGTCCTCGGGCAGCTCCACCAGGTCAGAAGGTTTCTTCGCATAGAAGCTGGCCTGTCGTGGGTCGTAGCCGCCATAGCAGCCGATGAAGAGTCCTGATGGTGCTTGCAGGCGATAGGCGAGCAGCAAATCAGCAAATGCCTCCCTTCCCTTCAGCAGTCGCTTGCCTCGTAGATGGATCATCCCCGACGTCGGTTTGAAGCCAATGAGGAAGAACCAGATTGCACAGCTCACGCCGGCAATAGAGGTCAGTCCCCATCTGCGGAGAACTGCTGTCTGAAGGGGATCACTGAGGCCCTGCAAGTAGCTCTTGTAGGCCGTCAGACTGGATGAGTCCAGCTTGGGGTAGACCAGCTCCAGCATGGCGAGCAAGTAGCCCTTGAAGTGGTGAACGATGGGCTGATTGCTGGGTGGTCTGGGTAGCCAACTCGTGTTGATGAACATGAGGGCTACGAAGGAGAGGAAGAGGCCAAGTGCCAAACCTAAAAAGCCCATCAAGAGGGCTGATCCGACATAGCGGACTGGCTTAGCACCATCAATTAGTTTTCCTGAGTCTCCCGGCCAAATGTCTATTGGTTTCTGATCATTCATCGATAGGCATGTCCTTTCAATTGTTAGAGTCAAATTTCTTCACAACCATAGGCCCAAGGATTGCCATGGCTGAAAGGCCAAGGATGGACAAGGCACCTACTGTTGGATTGTTCTGAGAAGCGATTGTTAGGCAATACAAGCAAAAGCCTGTTGTAGCTCCTAAGGTCAACGAAATGACAGCCTGTGTGCCTCTAGTGATTGACCATGCGGCTCTTTGCCCCAAGGTTGAAACATGCCCATCTGCTGGGGGTATGTAGCCCTTCATGATGGCTGGTGGAATGTATGTTTCGTGGTCTTGATTGCACCACTCAATGTATTCGTCTACTGGATCAACTGTCTTCTTGCTCATGTGATTCTCCTTATTCTTGTTCTCATAAATTCAATATATCAAATAGACTTCGATAGTCAAATTTTGTAGGATGAACGGTCCAAAATGACCGTTAGTCATTCTCAATTTCTTCATCTAAGTCTTTGTTGACCACAAGGCTTTGAAGATTGTTCTGAAGATAGGATTGAACTGAGTTGGTTCCGCCGTTCTTCTTTGAAGCTGGATCGTTGTGGAAATCAGCAAAGGTCTTCTGAGCTGCTTCACCCAAAGATTGCTTGGCCTCGTCAGAGGAAAGACCTTGGTCTTTGAGCTTCTGAGCCATGTCTTTGAAGGTTTTGACCGCACGGTTGAACTCTGGCCCTTGGTAGCCGTTTCCAATCATTCCGGCCACTCGACCCACTCCTTCTCCGAACTCAGCATTCAGACCCTTATTGAGGGCAGAAGCGATGTGCTCCTGAACTGGCTTGTCTGGTGTCTTCTTGATGGACTCGTTCAAGCGAGACATAAATGCAGCCCCGCCCAAGCTGTCTTTGCCGCCCACGTGATCGATGGCCTCTCTGAGCTTCGCTGTGGTTGCCTGCATGGCATAGCCGCCCTCCTTAGTGCCTGCTCCCCCGGCTTGGTCTTCAGCAAACTTAGCAATGGCTGCTGTACCTGATCCAAGCTCCTTGTCCAAGTCGTCAAAGTTCTTGGTGCGAGCCATGTCCTTCTGCTCGTTCTCGACCTGCAATGACTCGTTGAGCTTGTCGTTTTGCTTCTTGAGCTGGCCCAATCCTTCACCAGTCTGGATGGCCTGCTGAATGCCTGTGTTGGCTGCGATGTAGGTTTGGGTTCCACCTACTGCCTCGGCTGTTCTTCCAAGCTGGGCACCGCCACCGCTGAACCAGTTCAAGAGCTGGTCCGGGATCATGTACATGATGGTGAACAACTTGCTGATCACCTTGAACATGACAATGCAGTAAATGATGGGACCGGCGATAAACGACGCGAGCCAGATGAAAAAACCGCTGTCCTGCTGATTCATCACGAACACATCAGCAAAGATTTTGTTGATGAAGTCGCCCACCACTGAAAGCATGATGAGAGCTGCTGCGAAGCCAAACACCATCAGCACGGGCCTAAGCACAAGGCTCAAGACCAGGTTGTAGCCATTGGCCCCCTTCCCTGCCACATCGTCACCGTTGGGGTGCAAGTGCATAACGGCCCAAATAGGTGCAGCAACGATGGCCTCTACACAGAGGATGAGGTAGCCAACAACAACCCCAATCCACATGATGAAGGGCAAGTTCGGCAACACGAAGCTCAAGGCAAATCCTGTCAGCACGAACACGGGCAAGGTCATGATGGCCGTCACCGCAATCAGCAAGCCAACACCAGGTGCATTGCCGATGGTTGCAAGCAATCCAGCCTTGGCGATGTAGGCAGTCCCTGCAATGCCAAGCAACCAGTTGCCAAGTCTCTTGGTCGCAAGCAGCGGGTGCTCTCCGTCTTGGATGGCGAAGTTGGTTCCCGATGTGAAGGCTTTCTTCATCAAGGGAATGGGATCAAGTCCACCGGCCACCGAGTCTTTAACAGCGTCCCACCATCCAGTATTTGAGCCGCCCTGCTCGTTCCCAACTCCAAAGTTCGCAACACCGCCCTTGGTCTTGATCAGGCTGTCCATCATGGCTGGGTAGACCTGTGCGAAGGACTCCCCGAAGACACCGCCGCCTGTGGCCTTGGCACCAGAAGCAGTTGCCACGTTTGACATGCTGCGGTTCACAAGATCGGTCATATAAGCGAGCTTCATCATCCAAGCCCCAGCGGTTATGAATCCATCATTGGCCGCATTTTTTGAAACCTCTTCAAAGGGTTTCATTTCCGCAATGACCGTTGCCGCTTTGGTTCTGACGGCCTCTTCGTAGGCTGCAACTGCTGAGTCAATTCGCTCTGGTGCGATTGGCTTCTTGGTCTTCACCAACTCAGCGGCCAAAGGCTGCATTGCATTGATGAGCTGAGCAACTTGGTTCTCGTGCTCTGTGGCGATTTCGGACATGCGAGCTACAGCAGCTCCACCGTTCATGACCATGCCAATGGCACTGCCTGATTGAGGGCCAGTGACTGGGGTCTGAAACTTGGCAATCTCCACCTTGCCGCAGACATCGGAACGGAAGCCACCGAGTCCGTTGGTTGCACCGAAGGCCACGGTTTTTGTGAGTGCTCCGCTGTCGTTGGTCATGCCGAACTGGACACCGGGGATGAGGACCTTGCCAGCCTCGGAATTGGCCGCTTCCTTCAGGGCCTCAACACAGACCAGCGACTGAAAAAGATTGGCTCCCAATTCCGAGACTTCTGGCTTCTGAAGTCCAACACTGCTGACCTTTACAAGGTTGGATGAGCTGACGAATGAGGACCATGTTTTGTCGGCCAGGCCGATCCCTTGGACGATGAGCCAGCCCACGATGACTTGCATGACGCAATAGCCACCTCCGACGACTGGAAGGACCAGGGCCGTACCCAATGCGGTTCTGATGGGCACCCAGACAGAAGAGAACTTCTTGCCCAGCATTTCGCCATCGTGAGCCGTGGCCAGGGTTCCAGCAAAGATGGTGTAGGCCACCAGGATTCCGCCTACTGCCAGCACTCCACCGAGGAAGGCATTCATGGGCTCAACGAAGGCATCGGCTCCTGATGTGCCGAACACTCCCAGCTTCCCAAAAATGCTGGCAAGGATGACAAGGGCTTTGTCTCCGGGAACGGGCTCAAAAATGTTGGCCTGAGCATGGGCCAGTGCTGGAAGAAAAGCTGCCAGCATGAGGAATAGCGGCTTTAAGAATTTCATTTGCCACCTCCCACCATCTTGAAGACTTCATGGACTAGGATGACTCCAACCAAGTCCAAGTAGCCCAAGGTGATTGTGGCGACGACTGAGAAGGCAGTCAGAGCTATGAAGAAGACTGCGGTTATCTCAGCCCAACTAATGATTGTGTCTGCCGCCCACAATCCGAACTTCTTGATTGCAAAGACCAAGTGGCTCATGTAGCCATTGATCCACTCCATTACAATATATTCCCACATGATTGAATTCCTTTTTATTGTTATGAATTCAATATATCAAATAGAAATCAACAATCAACCCCAGAATGAAGAAAGGCCAGCGATTTGCTGGCCTTTTCGTCTGTTGCTTGTTTCATATCTTCATTGACTGAGTAGGTCTTTTCGCTGAAGACTTCTGAGCGAGAGTCGATTGAAGCTTCTCGTGTGCGATGTGGCTTTCAAGTGCTTTTGCAGGATCTTTATCTTTACAGATTTCTTGAATTTCTGAGCTAGCAAACCAAATGCTATGAGGATTCTGTTTCACAGCTTCCAACACGACTTCTTTGTCAGCTTGGAGTTGGTAACTGGCATCTGCAAGATATTTGCCTTGGACTTTCACAATCTCAAGAACAAATTCTTTATCACCTCTAAATTTATCCATCTTTTTGCTGGCAAACAGCCTTACATCAACATCCTCCGTCAGCTTCTTGAGTGCAGCATCCCTGTTCTTATATGTCATGAGCAATCCTCAATCAACAGCGTTATAGATGCATGACATTGCAGTCCATGTGACTTCATCAATCCAAGTGATTGAGACTCTGCAAGCTCCAAGGTATGGACTCATAGGTCCTGGGTTGCACCACCGTTTGTCTGGCTTATATTCTTTCGTTACGATTATCTTGTGACAGACATCTATTGAATTTTCTATGCCCCACGGAGTCCACGCGGCACATGAAAGTGTTGAAGCCAATGCCAATGATGTTGCTACCAATACTTTTTTCATAACAGTCTCCTATATTTGCGTTATCCATTCAATATATCAACTGAAATACGAAAAGCAACCCTATAAAGAAGAAAGGCCAGCTCTTGGCTGGCTCTTTGTATTGACTCTATTTATATAGAGAGTGATTTTTGCTTCTGAGCTTGCTGCTGAGTTGCAAGCTGCTTCTGTCTCCCAAGCTCTTGAGCCTTCTGGAGTCTGATTGCCTCGTAGGTTTGCTTCTCTTCACCGCTCAGAACCTTGAAGTCGAAGGTTGTCTTCTTGAAGGCAGTCTTTTGAATCGCTTGGTTCAGGGAAATGAAGTCATCGAGTGGGTGTCGCTTCTCACCTTCAATCTGGTAGTAGGTGTCATTGAGGAACTTACGGGTTTCAAGGAAGCTGCCCAAGGTTCTCTCATCCAGCTCCACACCCTTCTTCTTCGCAATGGACTGGGCGACTTCAACCATGGACTTGGTTGGGCTCTTGTCGGCCAACTGGCTTGCCATCGCGTCCACCATGTTTTTGGAGATGTAAACAAACACATCGTTTTTGTGGCGGCTACAAGCCACGTATGCCTGATGAAGATTGTTGCCGTTCGCTGCTGGAAGCCAGTAGGCAGTTCGTTTCGTCTGCCCCTGTGCCTTGTGAGTGGTCACGCTATAGGCATGGTTGATGTTCTGCTTCTTGCCCGTGCTCATCCAAGACTCTTCCCCGTTGTCCATGCGGATGCGAATGGCACTAACCTTGTCGCCCTTGAAGCTCTTCCTGAAGCCCGCGACTTCACCAGTTTGGGAGTTGTTCAGCTCCGACTCTGCCAGGTCGTCGGATTTCTGGTTCTTGGTGATGATGATTCGATCACCTAGGCCGTACTCCCTCTTGATTCCGTCCTTGCCTTCAATCGGGATGGCCTCGTTGCCCACCTTGCCTGCGGCCACCAAATCTCTGCGAATGAGGTGGTTGAGCAAGTCGACGTCGTCGTTCTTGGCCGCGATGACGATCTTGTCCTTGGCTGCTTGAGGATTGGCCGTGTAGTCCTTGACCAGCTTGCTCAAGCGGTCGCCGTTCGTGTTCTCGATGAAGACCTTGCCTTCGTCGTAGAGGGTCTTCATCGCCTTGGCACCACGGCCAGAAGCAAAGTCCTCAACCATTTCTCGTTGCACGGATTCCTTCTGGCGGTTGATTTCAGTGACCTTGGCTGTGACGAATTTTTCAGAGAACGGTTTGAGGATTTGGCCTGCTCCAACTGCTTGCAACTGGATGGACTCTCCGAGAAGGATGAGCTTCGCCCCGGCCTTGTTCACGTGTTTGATGAGGCGATGGGCTGATTGCAAGTCTAAGAAGCCAGCCTCATCCACGATGACAACAGACTTCGATCCAAGCTGCACGGTGCCCTTGTCCAGCTTCTTCAACAGCT
This sequence comes from Roseateles sp. PN1, assembly GCF_038419725.1. Lineage (NCBI taxonomy): Bacteria > Pseudomonadati > Pseudomonadota > Betaproteobacteria > Burkholderiales > Sphaerotilaceae > Roseateles > Roseateles sp. PN1. Next base: position 22,118 of record NZ_JBCARA010000002.1, read on the forward strand.
TCGCCATGTTCATGGCTTCGTCAGCATTGAGGCCAGCATCTTTGGCAAGGACCTGGGTTGCGATGGAGCTGGTGGAAGTGCCAAGTACATCGTGGCCGTTGGCCTTGTACTGCTGCACGATGATTTCAGAGAGAGTGGATTTTCCTGAGCCCGCACGGCCTTCAATCACGGCCACTGCACCAGGCTGAGTGGTGCCAGCAAGGATGGCTTCTTTCTGCCCTATGCTGAGTTGAAAGCCCTTGCTGCTCTCGTAGCTCAAGATGGCCTGCTTGACCTCGTTGGGCTTGAGCTTGAACTGTGTTTCGTTCTCTCGGGCCTTCAGGCTGGTGCTGTTGTAGCTGTCCATTTCCATGATGTGGTTCGTGGTGAACCTGACATCACGGGCATAGCGGATCTGAGCATGTTGGTATTCGGCTGGGTCGGTGATTTGGCCGGTTAGAAACGGCTCGTGTTGCTTGGCCTTCTCTGGGTCCATGACCATGACCGCACGGCTGCTGAAGATTCGCTCGGCTTCCTCTTCTGCACGACCTGGCGGCATGTGGCCGATGAGCTGCTTCACGACATGGGCCTTGAAGCTGTCCTCGGTGCATTCAACGGTCTTCAGGTGACGGAAGAAGCTCTCTTCGATCTTGTCGTCGCTGGGCGGCTGCGGCAGCTCCTTGGAAAGCCTTTCCTTGGACTTGGCAAGGTCCGCGGCCATCTGCTCATGTGTCCAGCCGCATTCATCGATGACGGCCTTCCACTGGGCTCTTAGCTCCGATGGGGACAAGTCGGTTTTCTCGTCGCGGGTTTCAAGGCGAGCAATCTCCTTGGCATCCATGCCAGACATCTTCAGCTCACGAAGTTTCTCTTCGATCTCGTTCTGTCGGGCTCTGCGGTGCTCACGGACATTGGCAGGGATAGCCTCGTCGGGAATATCGAAGGACACAACCTTCTGATCGTCGGCTTCAAGGAACTCGTCTTCAACATCGGCCTTGTGAATGACCTTCTCAAAGCCGAAGCCGAATTCTTGTTCTAGACCTTCCTTGCAGGCCATCATGAAGATGGCGTCGTACTTGCTGGCGTTCTCGCCAATCACATCGGTGCAAAGGGAGTAGGTCTTGCCATCGAAGCCCCTTGCCACGTTCATCAAATCGAAGTGGAAGTGGTAGTTGGCATTGAGGCCGTTGGCTCTGTTCTCAGAGTGCATGAACGGAACAACAAGAAGCTCTGCCACCTTCTCCAACTGGGCTCCATCCTTGCCCTTGCGGATGAGGGCATCGTTGAGCATTTCGGGAAGAATTTTCTCGTTGAAGACCTTCATGCAGACATCGCGGAAGCGAAGCTCTACTGCTGGGTCATTGGTCGCCATGTGCCCGATGACGGTGCTGAGGTTCGACCCGAAAGTGAAGAGGAATTCAGTGCCCGGTCTGTGGGCCTTCTCACCCTCCTTGGGCTGGTAGTAGCTGCCGTCTGGATTGATCGGGGTGCTCGCATTGGTGAGCTTCAACATCTGACCCCTTGGGGTGTCGATGAGCTGCTTCTTCGGAAAGCCGTGATTGGCTGGAAGCAATTCGGCTGGTAGCCATCCTTGGCTCAAGTCCCTCCACAGGTCCACGGTCATGACCTGGCTGGAGATTCCTAAGGATTCAGCAAGTCCACCAATGGGCTGAGGATTGAAGGGGCTGTTATTGATGATGTCCCAATATTTCGGATTGCTCAAATCCACAGGGGCATCAGCAGCAAGAGCCTCACTCTTTCTTATCTCAGCAAGTAATCCAGTTAAGTTGTATTCAATCTGTTTCTCATGGTAGGCAAGGGACTCCATTGCCTTGTAGCGCCTCATCATCATGATTGACCTCCCTGCACATCCAGCTTGAAGTAAAGCTGCTGAATTGAGTCATTGAGGGTTTGGATGGTGGAGCGAAGCTCAGCAACCTCTCTGGGTAGCTGGTGCAAGTCCACATAGGTCTTCAAGGCCACTCGGTAGGCTTCGGACTTGTTCTTGTTGCCCGATTTCTCCATCACATAGCTCAAGGCTTCGTCGTCCTTTTTGGAGACCTTGAAGGTGTCGGTGCGGATGTGCTCGTTCATAACTTCAACCCCACTCTCTGCTTAGGGGCTGGAGCCTTTTGGGCCAATGTGGATTGAAGCTTCTCGTGGGCAATGACTGATTCAAGTGTCTTGACTGGATCTTTGTCTTTACAGAGTGCTTGAATGTCATCCGAAGCGAATTGGATTGATTCTGATGATTTTCTTACTGCCTCAAGGACAACTTCTTTGTCAGCCTTCAATTCATTAGAAGCAATACTAAGAGCCCATCCACGAGACTTGACAGCTTCCATGACAACTTCTTTGTCAGCCTTCAAATCAACAGAAGCATACTGAAGAGCCCATCCTTGTTGCTTAACCGCTTCCAAAACAATTTCTTTGTCAGCCTTTAATTCATTAGAAGCATAGTCAAGAGCAGTTCCATCCTGCCTAACTGCTTCCAAGACAACTTCTTTGTCTTCACGGAATAGGTCAAATGGTTTGTTGGAGAAGTCTTTTCCAGCGCGAATGTGCTTGATTGCTGTTTCTTTTGTTTTGTAGTGTGTGCTCATATGCCACCTCTCATAATGATTGCGGCTGAAGATATCAAGAGCCCAGCCATGACGATGACCAGGCAGAGCACGGCATGTTTGAGCCCTTCGTTCTTCTGGGCGAGTTGGTGATTGGTATTGGTGAGGTCGTGACAGTGCTCGTTCAGAATGTCGATCTGAGCACTGGCTGATTTGGAAAACTGCTTGTATGCCTGCAACTGACTGTTGAGTCTGTTGATTTCTTCTTGTGGGGTCAGGTAGTTCATATAGCCACCCCGCAAGCTCTGTAGTCAGAAGCTACTTTGTCGTAGAACTCTAGGACTGACTCTGAGAAGCTTTCTTCATCTGTGGAAGAAAGAAGAACCTCATGGGATAGACCCATCATGCGGGCTGGGAAGTCCGCTTCTTTATATATAGAGGTTAGTGCAAAAACCTTCCCTTTGGACACTTTAATCTTGAATCCGAAGGTCTTGAGCATTTCTCCTATTTCTTTGTAGTTGGACATAATTTTTCTCCTTGTTATGAATACAAGGTATCAAATTCAAGTCCAAAGTCAAGGTATTACCTGAGTGAACGGCAAGAATTGACGGAATGATTAGGATTTATGCGGGTTCGCGGGATATTTTCTCGGCACAAACATTTTAATGTGATAAGTGCTTAGACCCAGGGAAAGCCGAAACCAAGAACAATCTGCATTCATCCGAGTTCCAATTTCTCAATCCGAATCCATTCTGTATTTGACCTGTATTACATCCGCATGCCATCCGGGTTCACTTCTGCATATCGATCCGAGTGAATATCTTGACTTTCCAAGTATTTTTGATAATTTGATGTATGAATCCGTATGAATTGGAGAATTTATGACACTGCAAGCAGACCTAGATGATTTACTTGAACAAGCGAAGAGAGAAGCCTTGAATGTAGCCCCGAAAGACAAGCTCATTGATGTATTTCGAGCCAACCATGACAACTGGGTAGAAATCGTTTTTCCTTCTTGGAAGATGAATGGCAAGAACAATTGCTATGCGTTGCTTGCTGGATTTCTTCGTGATCGCGGCTTCCCGAACATCACTGACGATACTGTTTCCTCATACATGAAGAAAGTCCGAGATGAGAGGAAGAAGTCCGGCCAACCTACTGAGAAGAAAATTCTTAAAGCCACTCCTGTAGGCGTTACTCCTACATCTGAGCCGGTTGTCTTCAATGACATTGATAGAGACTGGAGAGCGATTGAGAAGCTTGCCAAGGGTGCTACTGAGTGGACTCCTGAAATGGAAGAGGCATGGCTTCATCTGAAGTGGATTGCTGATCAGAGGAAAATTCCATTCCAAGCAAGAAGGGCCATGGACATCTGGGCTCAAATCGGTGGGGAGCCAATGAAATGTGCTTGGCTACAGCTCAAGTTAAGACGAAAAGATTATTCAATGAATCCTGATTTATGAAGCTCCCCCGGGAGCTTTTTCTTTATCTGAATATATTAAACACTATTGCAAATTCAATTCTATTTGATATATTGATTTCATAACACAAATAAAAGGAGGATGTTATGAAATACAGATTAGGCGCGATAGCGACTGCAATACTTTTTCTATCAATCAATGCTTATGCCGATGGTGTCAATGCAACCAAAGTTGGTGTGGGCGCTACAGCAGAGGGGGATGACTCAACGGCGGTTGGTGTGAATGCCACGGCCTCTGGGAATCAATCAACTTCAGTAGGTAAAGATTCTTCTGCCACTGGGCTTGGTGCCACGGCCACTGGATCGAATGCCAAAGCCTTAGGTGATTTTTCAATTGCCAATGGTCTGGCTGCAAATGCGACTGGGCAGTCTTCTATAGCGATTGGCCTCAGTGCTCAGAGCTTAGGGATTGGCTCGATGGCTTTCGGTCCTTCTTCTCAGGCTTTGAAGAATGGATCAATGGCCTTCGGTGGGAGTGCTATTTCCAATGCTTTGGACGCGATTGTTTTTGGAACATCTGCCAATGCAACGGGTGACTACTCCATCGTTTTTGGTCGTTTGGCTTCTTCCACAGCTATGCGATCCATCGTCTTTGGAGACTCAGCCCAAGGAACGGGAATCAACTCCATCGTCATGGGCTTCAATGCAAGAGGCCAGAAGGATGGATCTATCGCTATCGGTAAGGTGGCGAATAGCAATGGAACGGGTGCGGTTGCGGTTGGTGACTCTGCTGCTGCCCTAGGAGACAACTCAGTTGCTGAGGGTGCTGGTGCTCAAGCGACTGGGAACTTGTCCTTGGCAGAGGGCTACGGGGCGAAAGCCTTGAAGGACAAAGCGGTAGCTCAAGGGTCAGGGGCGAACGCCAATGGTGTGTCTGCGGTCGCGGTGGGCGAATCTGCTTCTGCTGCAAATGATGAGGCCGTGGCCATCGGCAAGGGGGCAGTGGCCATGGGCTTGGATTCCACATCCGTTGGAGCTGGAACATCTGCAACAGCTATCAACTCCACTGCCCTTGGAAATGGCTCTACAGCTCAGGGAACTTCAGCCCTTGCTGCCGGCGATCAGTCTCAAGCTCTTGGTGCAAATTCGGTTGCTCTTGGTGCTCAAGCTCATGCTGACGTGAACGGGGCAATTGCGGTTGGCGACCAGGCCGCAGCAACTGGCATAAACAGCATCGCTGAAGGCACTTTGTCCAAAGCACAGAAGGACAGAGCCGTTGCGATGGGCCGTGGAGCCAATGCGAACGGTGTTGAGGCTCTTGCTTTGGGTGATGGGGCCTCTGCAACCAATGACCAGGCTACAGCGGTGGGCAAGTCCACTAATGCTTCAGCAATTGGCTCTACCGCCGTGGGTGATGGTGCTGCGGCCATTGCAGGCAATGCAACCTCGTTGGGTCATGGTGCCTTGGCAAGTGGAGCTTCCAGCTTGGCTGGTGGTGATAGTGCAGTGGCTTCAGGAACTTCAGCAGTTGCCTTGGGCAAATCCAGCTCTGCAACAGGAATGAACTCAACCGCAGTGGGTGGAAGTTCAATTGCGGCCTACATCGGTGGAACCGCTTTGGGAAACAACTCCAGAGCCAACCAGAACTTCACAACTGCTTTGGGTGGTGGTGCTCAGGCCAATGCCATGAACTCCGTTTCTATCGGCTACAACACCATCAACAACGAAGCCACAACTGTGGCGGTGGGCAACCGCAAGGTCACTCAGGTTCTTGATGGTGTGAACAACAACGACGCGGTCAACGTCCAGCAGCTCAATGCGGCGAAGACCAGTGCCAATGCCTACACAGATGCAAAGATTGCGGCCTTACCAACTGGTGGTGGCGGCGGGATTACACAGGCCCAGCTCGACGCTGCGGTAGCTGAAGCGAAGTCCTATGCGGACACCAAGAAAACTGAGGCCATCACATCCAGCCAGTCCTATGCCGATGGGACCAAGACCGCTGCTGTGAACGAGTCCAAGACCTACACCGACAACTCATCTTCAACAACTTTGACTCAGGCGAATGCCTACACAGACTCAAAGATTGCGGCTTTGCCGTCTGGTGGTGGCGGTAGTGGTGGCATCACCCAAGCTCAGTTGGACGCTGCCAAAGCTGAAGCGATCTCCACTTCCAACACCTTCACCACAACTTCTGTGGCTGCTGGGGTAGCAAGTGCGAACGCCTATACCGACTCCAAGATTGCTGCTTTGCCACCAGGCGGAAGCACTGTGAACCAAACCGACATTGACAATGCCATGAACAATGCAATCAATGTCTCCAAGGTCTACACCGACAACTCATCTTCTACAACTTTGACTCAGGCGAACAACTACACCGATGTCAAGGTAGCTGGAATTCCTTCTGGTGGATCTGGAAGTGGTGTGACTCAAGCAGATGTTGACTTGGCCAAAGGGCAAGCAATCAGCACATCCAACAACTACACCGACATCAAGGCCATAGACACCTTGAATCAGTCCAAAGCCTACACTGATTTAAAAACTGGTGAAACATTGGTTCAGGCCAACACTTACACCGATTCAAAGATAGTGGAAGTCAAGAGCTATGTGGATGTGAAATCAGCTCAAACCCTCGTTCAGGCCAATGCTTATACAGACAGCAAGGTTGGAGAGGTGAAAAGCTATGTTGATGTGAAGTCTGCTCAGACTCTTGTTCAAGCAAATAACTACACCGACTCAAAAGTTGGTGAGGCAATCACCATCAGCAAGAACTACACAGATGAAGTTGGGGCTGATGTCTTGAAGAAGGCTAATGCCTACACTGATGTTGCAAAAGTTGAAGCAGTCAACATAAGCAAGGTCTACACCGATAAATCAAAGGCTGAGGCGGTTGCTGAGTCCAAGGCTTACACAGATGTCAAAACATCAGATGTGTTGGTTAAGGCGAACAACTACACCGACATGGCGAAGTCTGAAGCCATGGAGTATGCAGACAAGCTTTCTGAGCAAGATAGACATTACACCGACTCAAGAATTTCTGAAGTCAAGGGTGACATTGCAGCATTGAGAGGTGAAATCAAAGGCTTCGACAAGAAGATTGATTCATCCAATGCAATGGCTTCTGCTCAGTCCAACATTGTATTCAACCCATACGGCGGAAGAATGCAAGTTGGGGTTGGAGTTGGTAGCTCTGGTGGATCAAGTGCGATTGCCTTCAAGCTAATGGGAGTGACTGATGGCGGGAAGATTTTCTCAGTCGGAATCTCTAAGGGTGGCAAGGGCAAGGCGAGCATCGGAGCTGGGATGACTTGGAACATCCGTTGAGCCCGGAAAGCTGAAATGAAGAAGCCCTCCTAGCGAGGGCTCTTTTCATGGTCGAGAACGTGCAGCTCTTGAAAGTGGCCGTCAAGCGGCTGGATGAGTACGGCTACGACATCCGCCAGTTCGCCAACATGATCATCAAGAACAACGTCATCGTTGCCACCTCGTCATGCTCGGAGGCGAGTTCTACGACAAGGAAGGCTACTTCCGCCACGCGGTGCAAGGGCTGGAGGAAAAGAAGCAAATCCTCTATCTGCTAGGCCCGGTTTAAGACCTGAAGTGCTCTTTTGGGCGAAATTCGGCCACAGATTGCTGAATCAAATCAAGAACTTAGATGAACTAGCCGTCACGCTCAACAACCCGATGACTGCGGACGGATTGCGTGACCATCGACGGCAACATCCAAATAAATCAACGACTTGGAAGCCTTGCCCTGCCTGGAAAAGCGACGGTTGAGGGCCTGGCGCAATTGGGCCGCAGTGGTGTTTGCTTGCCTTCGACCCACAATGTTGCTCATGGCTGGTCCGTTATGGTCAGCAGCAGCAAGGGGAACGACATGGCGGCAATCATCAAGGCACTGTTGGACAGCAAAGAGCGGAAGGCTCAGGTGTTGGATCGACTCAAGCCCTTCGGGGCTGGCCCGGTGCTGCTCGGGCTCTTCTTGCTGATGTTGCCAGCCATCATCCTCAGTGCTGGGCTCGTGGCCTATGCAATGACAAAGCTCCCCTGAAATGGAGAGCTTTTGGACTTCTTTGCTGGAACTGGCGGCTTGCCTTAAGGGAACAAGCGGTTGATTTCGTCTCTCGTTTCCTTGATGAAGCCTTCAACAACCATGATGTCCATTCTGTTGGTCAGTGGGCTGTCAACAAGTGGGAACCATCCACCATCAGGATTGATTCGCTCGTCTCTTGGCACATAAATATCTCTGAAGGGTCTGCTTTCAACCAACTCGATGATGTTCTTGGTCAAGAGCTGATTGATGGTCATTGACTCACCGTTGCCAATTTCTTTTTCAATCTCAGGCAAGAGTGAAATCAATCCCTTCTCTTTCAAGAGTCCCTTGTTGATGACTGCAATGTGTCTTGCTTCAGGGAAAGTGACTTTAAGAAACTGGAAGGACTCCAAGCTCTTCTTGTCGGCAATGACACTTGGAATGGTCACTTGCCAATCATCATAAGAGAACATTTCCATGAAGTTCTCGGCACCATCCAGCATGGTCAACAACTCCGCGATGGAGTCATACGGAAAATCAATGATGATTTTTCTGGATTGGGAAGCCAATGCTTCACCAATGACTGTTCTTTCTTCTGGGTTGCGGATGTCAAACAACTTGACTCCAATGGATGGATCGTTGTGTCTTCCGTCAACCCCTCTCTGACCGAATCTTGAGAAAAGAGCTGTGTGCTTGGTGTCAGCCACATAGGCATCCAAGGGCTCTACTCTTCTGATTTCTTCAAGAACTCTTGAAGCGAACAATGTCTTCCCGACACTGCCAGCCAATCCCAACATGAGGATTGCTTGTTTCTTTAATTTCTGACTTTGTATGGCATTCAGATGTGCCTGTAGTTGTTTTGACATTTTTGCTCCTTATTGTCATTGTTGTCTATTCAATATATCAAACGATATATGGAAAGCAAGAGCAAAGATGAAATATTTGGCTTGGCTTAGAAGAGCCTAGTTCTCTTTGTTGATGGTTTGTTAGACAGAAGTGATTGAAGCCTCTCGTGGGCAATGGCCGACTCAAGAGCCTTGATGGGATCTTGGTCTTTGCAGAGTTCTTGAATTTCAGGCGATGCCCACTGAATTGCACACGCATCATTTTTCACGGCTTCAAGAACCATATGCATATCTGACTTGAAGTTTTCAGGAGCCCCGTAGAGAGCACGTCCATAGGTTGATACAGCGAGAAGGAATAGCTCTTTATCCGCTCTCAGGCGTTTTGATGCTTCCTTGTAGGCACCTCCATAGTTTTTTATCAAAACATGCATTACTTCAGCATCGTCTCTCAACTCAGCAGTAAGAAGTAATGAAAACGTCCAACGATATTTGGCTGCCTCCATTACGAATTCTTTACTCTTACGAAGTCGCTCTGAAGCGTACTGAAAACCACTGTCACCAAATCGGATTGAGGATAAAACAACGTCCCAGTCATCCTTCATAGTGTCAGAAGCGAATCTGAGATAGTTTCCGTTCTGTTTAACGGCCTCAATCACAACTTCTTTATCATTTCTGAGTTTGTCGGATGCATATTCCAAAGCCAAGCCATTATTTTTTACAGCTTCAAGCACGACTTCTTTGTCACTCTTGAATTCCTCCAACATTTCGGCAAGTGCCCAACCCTGTTTTCTAACCGACTTAAGAACGAAATTCTTATTCGCACGAAACGACATTGAAGCAAATTCAAGGGCTGATCCGTGTGTATTGATAGCCTCCAAGACAACTTCCTCGTTTGACTTCAAATCGTCGGAGGCAAACTTGAGGCTTCTTCCGTACTCTTTCACTGCAATTAGGACAATCTCCTTGTTTCCTCTAAGTTCATTGGAAACATACTCAAGGGCATCGTAATTTTTCTTTACGGCCTCAAATGAAACTTCGAAATCATTACGAAACAGGTCGAATTCTCCATTCTTGAATTCTTTGCCTGCCAGCACGCCATTGATTGCTTCTTCTTTTGTCGTGTACATAGCATCCCTTGTGAGTGAGAGAGTTTCTTAAAGCCACTTCAAATTTTTTCCAGCTCTCTTGAGTGTGACTTGCTGGAGAGTTTCTGAATGAGGCTGTTGTAGTCCCGAATCCTCTTCATTGGTTTGCGAACCTGAAGCTTGATGGGCTCTGGTTGCAGTCTTCAGTGAAGTGGAGCTGAAGGCTGTTTGTACTTCGATCCAAGCAAAGCCCCATAGGCCAATCGATGTAGCAAGGCGCACCAAATGCTGTGGGCATGGCCTTGATGATTGCTGGGTCGGAGTAAAAGGCTTCATCCATGTAGAGGCAGACTTCGGATTTGCCATCTTTAAGGGCTTTCAACACTTTCTTTCGATTGTTGGCGAAGCTCGAAGAGAGGTAGCGAGAGCCGTTGAATCCGAAGGGGTGTGGACACTTGGAGCGTTCAAAAATTTCGTTTGTGAATTCTTCATCCCACCTCCACTCATTCTTGACTCCGCACTTGGGGTGATCGAAGACATAGGGGTTGAGGATGACTGCTTCTTTGACGACCTCCTTGTCTTCCCAGAAGTTCTTGAATTTGGCAGTCCAGAAGCTTTCTCCAGCAAGGATGTGTTTGATTGCTGTTGCTTTGGTTTTGTAGTGACTAGGCATGATTCCTCCCTTGCTGTTTAGGCGGCCTTCTTCAGCTTGCCCTCTTCTTCTTTGAACCTGCTCATGATTTCCGTGCAGGCATTGAACTGGGGACTGAGGGACTTCGTGTACTTGGGAATCCGCTCCCAGAGGTAGATGAGAGTCTTGGGGCCGTAGCCCTTGATTTCATCGTCGTAGTCCGTGATCCCATTGCCGCAGTGGATGTTGATGCTGGCCGGTTGGGCACCGTGGATGAGGACATTCATGCCAATCTGAACGGCGGTAAGCATTGCCATGGTGGGATCAAGGTCGACTCCAGTGACATGGACGCGGCTGAGGGCTTCGGGGCCTTCATCGTGATAGATGTACTTGAGCTGGCCGAGGATGAGGGAGCCGGCTCCACAGCCTGCGGGGTCAGCAATGTGGATCTCATCCTCAGGCGGAACGATGGGGCCATTGATACCCATAAGGAAGGGCAGCAGGCCAGCGGCCAGGTCAGGAGGTGTGAGGAACTGGCCCAGTGACTCCCCGAGGTGGGGAGCAAAGAGTTCGTTCATGACATCCGTGAACGGCTCGTTCTCAGCAATGGTGCGAATCCAAATCGTGATGGCCTCAAACAGGGCTTTGTCGGCCTCGGGCTGACGATGGAAGTCCCTCGGATTGGTCTTGAACTCAGGGCGGTAGTAGAAGCCGCTAACGGGGGCGGCACTGGCAACCAGTTGAGGGGTGGTCAGGATGTTGAAGAGGCCCTGAGTCATGTCCTGAATAATTTCGATGGGACGGCTCCGGTGCTTGCTGATGGCACTGAGCTTGTCCATAGCCTTCTTGATGTCGTTGTTCTTCATGCTGCCACCTTCGCTTGTTGTTCAGGCTCTTCCTGCATGAGATTGACAGAAATTTGAAGACCATCACCCTCCGCGAGAATGTCAATCTCAATGGAGTGTGTCCGTTCAAATTTTCCGTTGAGATAGAGGCCAACCAGAATTTGCATGACAGACTGAGCTTGGTACTCACGGAATTTGGCAAGAGGATGGGCATCATCAGTATTGTTGGAGATATCCTTGAGGACATTGATTGAGCCAAGTGCCTCTGCCCGCTCATTGGGCTGAAATTGGTTGAAGAATGCATTGACAAAGTGCTGAATTGCGTGGCGGCAGAAGAGCGTTTCGGTATGGGTAGTGGGCTTGTTCATTTGCTATCTCCTTGTTGGCAACAGTGTCTTGAAGGTTTGGCTTAGACCAATTCACCTGCTTCGTTGAGAAAGGAAATCTTCCCATTCGTTGCCACAATCGCGGAATAGACCTCATCCAGAGTGCCATTCTTAATATTGTGAAAAATGAAGTAGGCGAGGTGTTTTTTCACTGCACTCTTTGATTCACCATCGAGACCGCCGTGATGATCAATAAATTCATCAAAATTAAGATTGGCACAAGCACTCAGACGGTCGTCAATATTTTCATTGCGACAATAAGCAAGAAAAGAATTGATGAGCTTTACGGCTGCAAGTTTTTCTGCAATCTGAGCGGCGAACTTCTGTTCTTCCAAAGTAAGCTTCTCAAAGTTTTCTTTTGTATAGATGCTGACATCGAATTCAAATTCCTTAGCCAGTTCATTGGTAGTGGTGTTCATTTGCTATCTCCTTGTTGAATCGCGTTGTTGCGATGGAATGAACTATTCCAAAAGGGCGGTAAGCTCTCGATGAACGAGAACGGGCCTTCCGTTCCTTGACAGACAGGAAAAAGCGAGCTAACGGATGGCGAAGTCAGCGGGGGATGTGAGCGAGCTGGACAAGCTCAGAGGCGAAACATGGGTTGCTCACTGCTTGGCCGTGGCCGAGTGCAAGACCTTGGCTCAGCTCCATGAGAAGGTGCCCGTGCTGTCGTCGGTAGACCTGTGGAGCAAGTACAGGGGCGGCAAGGCCAAGCCCCTAGAGTCCACGGTTCGGGTCGTCAACCTCATGTTGGTTGGGACTGCTGACACATGGTTTCATGGCCCTCTCGCCCTGCCCTTGTGGTCGGTCCTGGCCCTCGACCTGGTCGTTGCTCGCCAGCTTGTTGAACAGGCCATAGGAAGCCAGCCTAATCACAAGGACTGGATGGTTGCCTCCTATGTGCCCGTGCGGGAAATGGACAACCTAGAGCTTGCTCAAGCCCTGCTGGAGTTGAGCATCACTGAAGCATGGTTTCGGCCACGGCCAAGCCCTGATGTCTCGGACTTGAACCTTCCCCATGTGTTCGAGAACATCGACAAGTACGGTGCTGACGAATGGCTTGCTCGTGTCCAAGAAGCGGAGAAGCGGACTGAAGAGCTGGAAGCTGCGAATCCGCGAATGGAGCACATTCGTTCAGACAACTTTCTCTCGCTGGCAGAGCTGGTGGTCCTCGAGCCCAACCCATTGGCTCATCACTACTGCATTCACAAGAAGCTCTTGGCAGCTTCAAAGTTTTCGAAAAAAGTGAACCGCTACCCCATCCTTCAACCGCAACGGCTGCTTGCACTGTTGGCCGCTGCCGTGGTCAGCAATGGGTCTGATGAGCTGCTGCTGAAGGATGTTGCCAACTTCCTGACCCAAGGGCTCAAAGAGGCAATGACTGACCTGTTCGGTGCGGGTGTGGCCCAGTTCGTTGAGGACAACATCTGACCCTATGCCTCGTCGTGAACATCGGCCGCAAGGCCATGCCCCTACGGTTCTTGAAGCCAATGTTCTGAAGCTCAGGGCCTTCGAGATCGTGCTCGTGCTCTTCTACATGGAAGACCTGAAGCGGTTCATTCTCAGATCCATCAAGGTCAGCGACATGCTCACCGGATATGGTGATCGGCTCAGCGATGGCAAGGTCAAGACCAAAGAGGGAAAGAAGCTGGAGCTGGCCCGTGAGGTCTTGGTTGCAGAGGGTGTTATTGACCAGGCCGAAAGCGATGAAATCAAAGACCTGGTGGACTACCGAAACACAATCGGCCATCAGATCCACAAGATGACCGTTGATGTCGGGGCCTACTCAGAACTCGTGCGTTTCGATGGCGAGCTTGGGCCAGTCAAAGGCTATGACCACAAGGCCGCGAAGCGAGCTGCTGAGCTTCGGGACAAGGTCAAGAACGGGATGATGAGCAAGTTCGTCATGGAGTTGAGCTTTGACAGCTTGGCCTTCGAGGCTGCTGAGCGAACCTACCTCTTGGAGATACGGCGGCTCAATGCCAAGGTGGACAAGGGCATTGCTCAGCTCAACCAGCTCATTGAAGAGACCAACCAGTCCATCAGGGCGATTCCAAAGGCCGTGATGGAGTCGGCCCAACCTCTCCACCCCAAACATCAAAAGGCCAATGGCAACCTGACAGATTCAGGCAAGAGCTGCATCTTCCAGCTCTTCAATGCCAAGGCCACTCCCTATGCTGCTGCCCACCTGATGAAGATTTCTTTGCGGGCCTCTACGCTGTGGTTCAAGCGGTGGCAGGCAAGCCGTTAGGTCAAGAAACTTCGTCGTCAATCTCGAAGTCAAACATGCCACCAAATCGCTTGCGAACCTCTTCAGTCATGAACAGGTTGTTGAGCCGGTGGTAGGTGATGGCCTCGGTCTTGATGGCTGTAATCTTGTGGAAGCGAAGCGAGCCTTTGACGACTGCCAATCTGGCTTTGGGCTCGAAGACACACTCAGGCTCATCTTCAAATGGGAACTCGGTTGCGGGCTTCGTGAACTGCTGGGCACTGATGACACTGGCTTCAGGGAACAGGACAACATTGGTGCCCTTCTCTCCTGTCTGCACGGATGGGAAGACCAGGCCGTCGACCTGTTTGCCAAAGCGAAGCCGCAGGTACTCGAAGACGACTTGAGTTGACAGGTAGCTCAGCTCGTCGTTTTTGCTTTTTGGCTTGGACAGCTTCTTGACCAGCGAGTTGATGAAGGTCTTGAGGTGCTGGGAGTCCAAGTAGCCGATGTCCAGCAATGTGAGCTGGGGTGGCTCGACTTGTTCCAGCTTGGTCAAGTCCAAGAGCTTGAGGCTCGTGATGGGTGTCATGCCGACACTCACCACATCGTCACCCGTGATGGATCGGATTTCGCTCAGGCAAGTGCTTCTCTCAAGAGCACAGTACAGGGCTGAAATCCCGTTGGGGGTCATCCGTTGGCTGCTGGCCCTGTCCTTGGGAGTTGGGCCAAGTTGTGAGGCTGGATCGTCGGCAATTTCCTTGGCCTTCTTGTAGCCATCGGCACTGCGGGCACGGAACAGCTCAGTCCCGCGATCCAAGGTGCGAATAACCTCAGGCTTCAGCTCATCGTTTTCAGTGACTAGCAGCTTGAAGACATCATCAAGGAAGCCACGGGCATTCGGGTTGAAGAAGCGGTGTGAGTGCCTGATTCCGTCGATGAACTGGCTCCAGCGGTCTTCATAGAAGTTCCGCTCCAAGAGGCCATCGTCGTTGTAGAAGTGGGTTTCCTTCCCTCTGACATTGATCTTGAAGTCGTGCGGGGCAGCATCGCAGAGTTCATCAAAGTACGGCTCATCACCGAGGTTGAACCACTCCATCAAAACGATGTCGTAGCTGCTCACATTGATGACATCTGAGCCCAGCTCATAAATCAGATCGTGCTCGTAGTGGGAGAGGTCATCTTCACCAGCCACGTTCTCCCGAACACGGTCATAGATGTAGTCAAAGAGAGCTTGCTTCTCGACTGTTTGACCTGTCTGGTTGCAGTAGCTGCAATGGCCCAGAAGGCCCTTGGCATTGATGAAATTCTTGAGGGGCTGAGGTGTGACACAGGCCGAACAAATCATCTTTTCTCCCTGATGGTTTGGCCCAGTGTAAGAGGCGGATTAGAGCCTTTGCTTCAGGGAATCGCTCTTGAGCCAGCCAGTCAATCGCTTGGGCTCATGTGTTTGGTGAGCAAGGAAGCTCTCCAAGGCTTTGACGGGGTCTTTGTCGCGGCACAAGTCCTGAATCAGAGGACTGGCGAAGGTTATGCAGTCAGGCACTCGGCAGACGGCCAGCAAGACAACCTGCATGTCGTTCTTTATGAGGGGTGGAGCGAACTGAAGGTTCATGGGGTTGTGGGCGATGGCGGAAAGCCATTGCTGCCTCATCGCCTCCATGTTCACTGCTGGACGTTCGGGGAACTTCATAGCTTCATCCCCAACTTCTGCTTCGGAGCTGGCCCCTTCTGTGAGAGGGTTGATTGAAGCTTCTCGTGTGCCTCGATTCTCTTCTCGGTCAGGATTGCATCCTCAAGTGCATTGATAGCTTCGTCGGTTGACTTCCAGCTCACGATGCCTTTGATTTCCTGAGAACCAAAGTCCCTCACTGCATCCCACCAGCCATGCTTGACTGCTTGCAATCCAATCTCTTTGTCGGCTCGCAGCCTTAGGGAAGCATGCTCAAACGCAAAGCCTCCACCCTCCAGCACTTTGCTGACGAATTCCTTATCGTCACGTAACCTGTCTGAAGCGTACTGGAGAAGGTGTCCGCAATTGGAATGGCTTTCAAAAATCTCCGTCATGAATTGCTTGTCATCGCGAAGTTCTGCGGAGGCATGAGCTAGTACACCAGGCTTAGACTTCATGCTTTGCTTGATGAAATCCTTGTCGTTGCTCATGAGCTTAAACATTGAGTCAAGCTTGCCCGAGTCCACAAGGCTCTTAGTGAAGAATTTGATCTGTTCGTTGTTGAACTCACTCACAAGCTCATCCCCATGCTCATAGAAGGTTTACGGGATTGAGCCATCTTCGTTTGAATCTGCTCCATCACTAGATCGGACTTCAAGGTCTGCTCTGGGCTCTTGCCTTGGACTCTTTCTTGAAGCCCACGGGTCAAGTGGCGAGACATCTTGGGGTCGGCCTGCACGGCAGCTAGAGCGACTTCCTTGTTGTTGCGAAGACTGAAGCTCATGAAGCGGTAGCAGTCAGCACCGTTGATGTCGTCCACTCCAAAGAACTCAGATGGAGACTTGTGGGCCAAGATTTCTTTGGCCTCTTTCACTGAGAGGTCGTAGCTCGCCAATTTCTCCTTAGTGAACTGAAGTGACTTGTCTTCTTCCTTAACCTTCTCATCAAGACTCTTGAATTGGGCTGGGGTCAGCTTTTCGCCTTCGGCATGGTGTTTTGCGGCTTCAGCATTGAAGTGGCTGAATTCTTGGTCCAGAGCCTTTTGGTAGTCGCTGATGAAATCCTGTTGTTTCTTATTCATGAATTCCCTTTCTTGTTCTATTTAATATACGAAATTCAAGGCGAATGTCAAATATTAAAGCAAGAAAAAGCCATCACTAGGATGGCAATTTGTTGAGCAAATTCCGTTCATAGGAACATCTTCTTTCTTGCCTCGACATTGCTCTCCATTATGGCTTGCATGATTGCGGCATCACCGCAAATCTTCTCTTTAGCCGCCCTCTTCTCAATCAATTCAGAGTAGAGACTAGGTCTTTCTGCCTTTGCTCTCTCAATCATTTCTTCTTCGGTCAAGCTGAACTTCATTGGGTCGGCCCAGTACATCTTTCCTATGAAGTCCAGAGTCTCCCTATTCGCTTGAGCACATGCAAGGTCGGACTCTTGCTTGTACTCGCTGGCCTCAATCTCCATCTTGTTCACTTCCCCCCTCTTCTTCTGAATGAGGTGTTCGGCCCCAAGTACCACAAAGATCAGAAAGCAGCCAAAATAGACAAGTTTCATCATTAATTTCGGGCCGTAGCTGTAGTCAATTTCTTCGTCCTTCATAATAAATAACCTCCTATTGCCAAAAGTGTGATGATGATTGCCGCCACAAGTGCAGCCTTCTTGTTGATGTAGTGAGTGTCATACTTGTTCATATTCAAGCCTTTCCTTTGTTTAGTTTGTTGTTCAGATTGCTCAAGCCCAAGAATATTGAGTCAATGAGTCTGCTGTAGTTGTTCATTGCGAAAATCGCTAGCACTGCAAAAATGATCGCTAAAAATACATAAATCATGATGGTTCTCCTTAGTGTTTTTAGTTAATGGTTTAGTTGGCGAAGTCAAATTGTTCATAGTTGGAGTCGTCTCTGACCTTGCCTCTGAGTCGTGTAATCAGTGCAATTTCTTCAACTTGGAAGTTGGCAAGGTTGTCTATCTCTTCATCGCCAATGTCCTCCCAGTCTTCAATCTCAAGGTCAGGGAATTGGGCTCTGAAAAGCATGAGGTTCTTCAATCTCTTCTCAGAACTTACTCTTTCGCAGAATGGCAAAGCTTCAACGGTGCTTTTGAAGTCGGACATGAGTTTGTCGTTGCGAAGCTTTTTGAAGTCTGTAGTTGCACTGAGCAAGAAGTCAGAAATCTTTTCTGCTGGAGTCTCATTTCTCAAATCAACGAAAACGCGAGCCTGGACCATGGCATTCAAGGATGGTTTGAAGTAGTTGAATGAGATTTCGTCTGAGTACTCGCTGTAACTTGTGAGTGCGAGTTGGATGTCTGCGAATTTTTGCTCCAATTGCTCTTTTGTCATTTTTAGTCTCCCTGTAATTGCTCTTATATATTAATCAGTATATTAAATAGAATTTCAAAAGCAAGGGCATATCCTGCTTTGACATGACTTATATTGAACTTTCGGACGAACGGTTAATTGAATCAATAAGTGGCTTTAAGAATATTTCAGGCTGATGAGGTGGAATGCCGTGAGGCATAAAGATGGGCGAAGCCTTGAAATGAGGCTCCTGCGACCAAGCAAAAGAAAAGCGGCCCGTGAGCCGCTTTATCTTTCTCTGTCTGTTGGTTCATAGAGCTTCCTGCCAGTTGTCCCCATCACTTGAGACAAGAGCCCCATCCCAGTAGTAGGGCTGGAACTCGATTCCTTTGAGGAAGTCCCCTTGCCTGATGTTGGTGTGCAAGATGGTGTCGATGGCTGCTTGAAACCTCTCGGCCTGGCTGGAGTTCACCAGCTCCAACATGAGGGCCTTGAGCCTGCTCTTGGTCTGCTGGACGTTCTCACAGTCGATGTCCACGCCATAGAGGCTGGAGAGCACTTTGAGGCTGTAGATGTCCTCGGGCTCAGACAGTCCATCGGCATAACTGAGCTTCTTCCTCAAGATGGCGACAAGAAAGTTGCCCGTGCCGCATGCTGGCTCAAGGAAGGTAGCAAGAGGGTTCAGAAATTCGTCGGCTGGGAGAAGGTTGAGCATGGCATCAACCTCTCTGTCATTCGTGAAGACCTCACCTAGCTTCTTCACCCTCTCTTTGGACTTGATCTGATTCATGCTTTGACCGCGATTGCTTGTGCAATCTCTCTGTAGAAACCCAAGTTGTCTTTCTGCATTGCTTCCTCGTTGTTCTTGAGTGCATTGCGTTTGGCCTCGTGAGTCGTTGGTTTTGTGTCGTCCAAGAAGCCTTCTCTGCCAATTGCAGTCAACACTTGGTTTCGCTTGTAGATATTGCCCATGGTGTTAGGCACAGCCAAGACTTCGCTGTAGACCGTTCTCAGGAATGGGATGAATGCTTCATTGAGGTGATCCGCTGCCTTGAACTTGAATCGGTCATGCAGCTTGTAGAGGCCGTCCAAGTCGTCTTCTCTCATGTCAGAGTTGAAGTCCTCGCGTGCTTCTTGTATGAGAGCAGCCAAGCTTTTGCGAGCTTGAGACTCGTTCTCTGGTGTCTCAGTGAATGATCCGTACTCTTTGCATTCCTTGATGATTTCCTCAAAATTCTTCATTGTTTTTCTCCTTTTGGGTTAGTTGAGTTAAGTGGTTTGCCGTCGAAGGCTTCAATCTTTGCTGTGATGACTTCTCTGAGCCATGTCGGCCATTTGAAATGGTGCTCTGCACTCACTCTCTTCATTGCATTGAGAAGCACATCGTCCATCTTGACTTCAATCTTCTTGTCCTTGCTCATTTCATGTCTCCTTGATCGAGACTGAACTCAAAGATTGGAGTTGGATTTGTTGGCAATTCTCTTTCAAGTTCGTCAATCAATCCAAAAATGACGCCTCCGACCTGTGGGTCGTTGTAGATGACTTGAACCAATGCCTTGGCCCATTCTGTTGAGTCTGATGTTGGATGAGGCTGGGACTCGTACTTTTTCAAAGTAGAGACTGCTCTTTGCAGAGCCTCAATCACTCCTTGAACTTCTAATTGGTGTTTTATGCTCATGTCTCTCTCCCTCAAATTTTGTAGTTGATTGTTCTACGCGCAACCTTATCTATCGGCTCAACATTGGCTTTCTCGTCTTCAGATCGAATGACAGTGAGGTTTCCAGATTTTCGGGATTCAGAGAAGTTCATGGTGTTTCGCGGTCTACTTTGGCTCATTGCCTGAGCTTCTGCCTGTGCTTTTATTGCCGCATAGATTTCGTAAGTGCCTTCTTGACTTACCACCTGATTTTTGATTCCTATTGCAAAGCTACTTGATTCGTGTTTCATAATTTTTCCTTTATGGTTCTTGTTGTAGAGCCCGTTTGGTGGGCTAGTCCATGTGTTCAATCGTGGCAGCCATCATCCTCAACTGGGTTGAGAACTCTTTGCAAAGCTTCGCGTATGGATTCCTTGCTGCGAACCATGACAGACGTGGTGTAGCTGTGATCGCCTGTGGTTGAGACTTGGAACTCAAAGCCAAGCCAGTAGTTTCCGCTGTAGCTCATGAAGTTATGGATATTGAAGATTCCGAACTCATTTTCTAATTTTGTTTTGACCGATTTATTCATATCAATTCCTTTGTTTTTATATATTCAATATACGAAATAAAATTAAGAAGGCAAGGGTTAGCACTGCTTTAGCATGCCTTTTTTGGAACTTTCGGACGAACGGTTCGATTCCCGCCGAATGGTGGAGATAAGAAATTCTTAAAGCCACTTCGTTCTTGAATCAAGACAAAGCTGATAGGTGGGGTAGGCAAAAGCTCAGAAGAACTTAGGAATGCCGTGAGGCATAAAGATGGGCGAAGCCTTGAAATGAGGCTCCTGCAACTTAGCTTTTTTGTGAAATGGACTGTGCCAAGCGTGCCAAGCGTGCCAACCGCCACTTTTTTTCACTTGGCACAGCAAAACCCTTTATCCATGCGGGTTCCGGCTTGGTGTGCCAGACGTGCCAAGTGCTTTTCAATACTTCGAGGTAAAAAATTCCTATTGCATATATGTCTGTGTTTGTATGGTGAGATATTGAATTTCACCTGGCACGCCTGGCACAGCAGGCGAAATGCTGAATAAAATCAATGAGTTAAGTTGTTCCAGGTGTCGAAAGTGCTCGGTTGGCACGCTTGGCACGCCTGGCACACTTTTGAATCGGGCACAAAAAAAGCGGCACATGGCCGCTTTCTTATCTTCGTGTCAGTCATTTCAAAACACTTCTAGCTCTTCCTTTTGATTCCTGCTGAGCTTCCAAGAGTTGATCTGCCTGTCAAAGTCCTCTGCTGGAACAGGCTTGACTGCTGGAGGCTCCACCTTCTTTGATTGGTCAAGGGCTTCTTCCAATTCACCTTGGAAGCTGAGGAAGACATAGCGTTTGAACTCGCCGCCTACCCTCTTTCTTTCTTCTTTCATACTTGGGAAACGGGCCTTGAGTCTTCTCCAGAATTCAGCATTCCCGTAGGGCATGAAGCCGGAAGTCTCACAGTAGGCTTTGTAGCGGCCATAGACCTCATCCTTCTGGATAGAGACTGCTGACTCTTCGAGCATGCTGTCGGCCACGAAGGGCAGGACTGAGTTGCTGAGTTCCTTTTCCTTGATGGTGGATGACTTCACAACATCGGGAATGTCGAACTTTTTTCTTCTGAGCAGTCTCTGAAGTCCAAGGAGGCACCAGTTGACGACATGGATTAGCTCGTCTCTGATGATGAGCTTTTGCAAGTCCAAGATGATGTCTGGGCTGTTCTCAGCGATCACAACATCCCACTCAACAATCATCACCCTTCGCCAGACTCCGTTGGACTCGTCTTCGATTTTGGGGAAGCGGTTGCACGAGACAAGCCACTTGGCCGTAGGTGCATACTCAAACTGGTTCTTGAACTTGCCTTCCAGGGTCACGACATCGCCTGAAATGCAGGACTTCAAGACTTCCTCGTTGATCCCCTTTTTGGGGGCCTCGGCTGAGACTGCCAAGGATGCGTCCTTGAGGCTGTAGGTGCCGAATCCATCCAACTTGTCCAATCGCATGGCTGCGACCTTCTGATGGAGTGCTGACACGATGGAGATGAGAACGGACTTGCCGTTGCTGCCCTCTCCTGTGTTCACCAAGCACTTCTGAAAGCGGGTGTCTGGGATGAGGGTGTAGCCGCTGTATTCCTGAACCAGCTCTTGCTTGTCCTTGTTGGGAAGCGAGCTGTTGAGGAACTTGAAGAGTCTGCTGGACTCTGGAACTGCCTTGGGCACATAGGGGCCAACTCTGTGGTTCAGGTAGGCAGCAATCTCGTAGGTGATGCCCATCTTCTTGTTGGGCTTGATCACTACGAAGCTGCCATCCTCTTTCACCTCAAGCCAGTTGTCCTTGAACGGAATTACCGTGGCTGTTGGTTTCGCTGGAAGACTTCTTGCAGTCAGCAAGGCTGTTCGATAGCAAGCACCGGCCATCCTGTCATTGGCCTCATCTGGGGCCATCAAGGTCAACCAGTTCATAGCCAGCTTTTTGGCGTCGTGCTCACTGATTGAGGCCCAGTGTGTTCCTGTCCAGCGGTACATATAGACCGCTTCTTCTTGAGCTAGAACAGCAGTGTCTTCGTCAGCCTGGATGATTCGGCTGTACTTCAGCTCAGTGGCAATATCATTTTTCTTTTTCTTTTTTGAATTACTTGCAGCGAGCATGTTTGCCGCTTTTGCAATCACTGATGCTGGAACACTTGCCCCTGTTGCCCTAGGAATTAGATCATCATCATCAAATGGACTGAAAATAATTTCTGATTCGCTATTGATTTCCTTGTATTCTTTTGTTAACATATATTTACCTCGGTGTTCTGATTATTGCGTCGTCAACGCTCCTTGTTCCTTTTTTGCACTTGGGTTGAAAGCCTCGCTCCAACAAGCGGGGCTTTTTTATGCCTTCATCAACCCTCTTGCAATCAACTCTTTCCTGATCGCATTACGAATTAGCTGATTTCTGTTCATCCCTTCAGTCTCGCAGAAGTCATTCAGGATGTTGAACAGATCCATCTGTTTCTTGTCTCCATGACTGAATGTGACGGGAATTTGTGCTCTTGCTGGTTGTTTTTCTATCATTGCCATCTCCTTATATATTTGCAATACTTGTATATATTAAGGAAAGATATTACAAATGTCAATAGACTATTGCGAATTAATTAATTGGCATACATATAAGTGAGTTCTCTGAGCCCAGCTTTTGGGACAAGCTATAGGAAGATCGAAAAGAAACGAGAGGGGCCTTGACGTTCAGGGTCCGATGCGTTGGAATGAATTTATGACTTAGGGAGAACCATGATGACCATGACCGTAAACAAGTTCGCCTTGCGCGACCAGGTAGAAGACCGTTTGAATGCACGTGCCAAGCTTTTGGCATTGGGCTGGCTTGGTGTGGCCTGCCTTGTTCTGATGGCTGGCCTTGGCCTGTCAGGTCAACTTTTCAACTCATCCCGAGTTGAAGAGCATGGTTCCCTCATCGCAGTGGCCTTCAGCCTTTACCTGATGGTTCCAGTAGCCATCTTCTTGGCAGCATGGAAGAAGCGACATCTGCCCTACTGGGCACTTGCTCTGTACTTCTTCGTCATGCCCTTGGCGATCTACTTCGTCATCCTGAAGTGGTTCGACTCCAAGACGGCGGGTTGAACTCGATCATCAAAGTTAGGGATAGCCTCGGCCATCCCGCTTGTACTGCTGTCCGTTCAGTCGGAGAGCATGGCTTTTTTTGCCTGACTACTGCCGAAGGGAGACTCTGTGAGTGAGAGCCAAATGTTCATGGAATTGACCAACTTGAGGAACATCAATTCCGCTTTGAACCAGCGAATCAGCAACTACATCCAGAATGAAATGAACCTCACGGGGCAGATTCATGCCCTCACGATGCAACGGACGGAGCTGGAACAGCAACTTCAGATTTGCCGAACGGATCTTCGCCTGCTGAAGGAAGCGACCCCCAAGGATGTTCAGCAGCTCCACTCTGAACTTTCCAATCTGCGAGCCACAAATTCAAACCTGAGTGCTCGGCTGAACGGATATGAGAAGAAGGAGAAGGAACAGGAGGCTCAGACCAAGGCTGCTGCTGACAAAGAGCAGAGGCAAGCTGAGGCCAAGAAGCATGCTGCTGAAGTCAGTTCAACCCCTGCCGCCAAAGCTCCATCTTCATCCCGCAAGGGGTTGCTTGTTCTTTTTTATATTGGATGTGCCTTCATAGCAGGCAGTGTCTACTACCTGCTATGAACTGGCATGTTCTAGCAGGCAAAGAATCGTTGGCAAACACGGCGAACCATGCTAGCGTGCCTGCATGGCACGGATCAACCTCAGAAAATTCATTGCAGAGCACTACAAAGGCGGCGTTTTCGCACGCGATGTAATTAGAGAGGCTCTGACCAACTCAATTCATGCAGGTGGAAAGCTCATTTCTGTTGATCTTCATTTTTCAGAGAAGCAATCAGAAATAGGGGCAGGCTCTGCTGAAGGTGAAAGAAGAGTTCTGGAGCAGATCACCATTTCGGATGATGGCGAAGGCTTTACTTCCGATAATCTGAATTTCTTTGATGAGATATGCACAAGCCACAAGGACAGCATTGGTGGCAAGGGTGTTGGTCGCTTGGCTTTTTTGAAGTATGCCAACAGGGTTGAGATCCGAAGTCAACTCGCCAATGAACTGATTGAATTCCCTTACACCCCTGAGTTCAAGCTTGAAGATGTAAAGAAATCACCTATCGGCGGCTTGCCATCGACCGTTGTCACTCTTCGTGATTTGAAAGAGAAAATCAACACTCAGGTCACGAAACTTGTGAACTCCATTTGTGATGACCTAAGGCTTCTTCTCTTCCTGAAGCACCAGTCGGGTCACACGATTAAGCTGAAGTTTACCCATAACTCAAGGCAGCCATTTGATGATGTTTTCACATTCTCCGGTGAAGACATAAAATCCGAACTGGATCGCGAGTTTGAACTTGATGGAATGAAGTTCAAATGCTATGCATTTAGGGATGAAGCCCCACGAAAAGGCATTGTTGCCCTTTTGTGTGCTGATGAAATTTGCGTCGAAGAATATGTGATTAGCAGACGTTTCGCAGTCTGCCGACATTTGATTTTCGTCACTTCAGAGTACTTCAACAGAAACTCTGACATTGAGCGGCAGAGCCTGACAATTCCGAAGACCGAAGACAAAGTGGACATGATGTCCCCGATTAGTCGGGAACGACTTCTTCCGCGAATTCATAGCGAATGCTTGTCGATGATCAATGAGTCTGCTGAAGGGGATATTGATCAGTTTAAGAGCGACAACATTGAAAAGCTAAAGAAATATTATCCCTTCATCAGGGTTGATTCGTTGGGTGGCAATGCCGCTTTGCTTGATGCTGATGAGGTAGTGAAAACCTACAGGGCTCAGCAAGCTAGAAGAGAAGACCAAGTTGTTGAAACATTAGAAGCCGGCAAGGCGGTGTCTTGGGATGATGTTTCGCATTTGGCTAGTGAAGACCTAGCGAGGTTCATCGTTCATCGTGCGCTAGTCGTAGACTCGCTGGCCAACATGCCTTCGACAAGTGCCGAAGAAGCCATCCACAACGCCATTCTGCCCAAGAAGAGCACCGGCACAGAGCTTCGTGAAAATAATGTCTGGTTGGTCGATGACAAGTTTTTGTCCTACTCCAGTATTTACAGCGACGAAGGTCTCTCCAAGATCGTCAGAGAGGTAGGCGAGTCGGTTGAATCCAAACAGCAGCGAAAGCCCGATGTTGCCGCCTTCTTCTCTAAGGATTCTGAAAACCATCCCAATAAGCTAGTCATCATCGAATTCAAAAAACCCGGTGCGGACATTTTTGACAACAACAAGGCCTTGTTGCAATGCAGACTCTATGCAGGTGAGCTTGTTGATCGAATTTCGACGGTTAGAGAAGTATTCGCCTTTTCAATTGTGGAGATCGATGACGAGTTCTATAGAGACATGAAGCAGACTGGCTACAAGGATGTTTTTTCTCTGAACGACCGTGTCGTCTATAATGACTTTTCAATTGGCGAAAAGAGCGACGTTCCCCTTCACCTCTACGTGATGCCCGCATCTGCACTTATCAAGGATGCCAAGGCGAGGAATCGGGTTTTTGAAGAAGTACTTCAGTTTGATGTGAAGAGGCAGTAGCCCACCGCCTTCCACTTATGTATACCAACTAAAAAAGCCCCATGTTAGGGGCTTTTTCTATTTCTACTTGAATAGGGTTCCAATCCCCTCTTTGACAAACACTTTTGCAGCTTCAGCACCGACAAACTTTCCAACAGCCTTGATCTGCTTGAGGTATTTGAATTCTTTCTTCTCGGGTGGCTCAGCCTTGATGTAGCTATCAACCACTTCATACAGCTCATGGAAGCCGTTGATGAGGTTGGTGTTATCTAGAGAGACAACTTCCACGTCCTTGAAGCCATCACCTTCAAGCTTGAAGAACACCATGCACGGTGTGTTGGCCGTGCCCTTCACACCGAGAGCGACTTGGAAATAGCGGTTGAACCGCTCGAAGTGCTGCTCGCTCCCGCTGTGCAGGTAGAAGATGCTCAGGTCATGGCCCGAGAGTCGATCCAGCTTCGCGAACACCCCGAGGTCCTGAATGACCTGGCCGAGCTGGTGGTCGTTGAAGTTGTAAAACAGGAAAGCGAATGCCTTGGCCCTGCCCTCCTGCAAGTGCTCTTGGCATATCAGTTCGAACCGGTCTATAAAGCTGTTGATGTCGTAGCCAAGGCTTTGACCGCCACTCTGGCTGAAGATTGGAACCATGTTTCCTCCTTTTATGGCCTTCACTGTGCGGGCGGGGTTGTGTGCTGTCAATGCGAAACTAACAACCTTCCAGCACGGCCACGATGTCCTTCTGCGGCCTTCGTTCGTAGGCCATGACCCAGAGGTCGGCCAGCTCGTGGACCAGGGCCAGCAAGGGGACTCGCAAGATGAAGGCTTCCTTGATCCAGAGGGGCTGGTTGTCGTGCTTGGCTGACTCCACGGTGTAGGTGAAGGCATAGAGCAACCTGGATCTGTCCAGCTCTATGAAGCCGATGTCTCTTGCTCGGGCCTGATGGGCTTGCAGGTACTTCACGAAGCTCAAGAGGCTGTCGATGGCCGTGTGGGTTGTCTTGCCCGTGTAGGCCATGCCAAAGCCCTCCAGCAGCTCATTGCTGGTCAGGAAGACTTCGCCTTGCTGCTCCAAACCATTGGCAATCTTCAGCCCCAGCTTCGAGGGCTCGATGCGGTACATGCCGCCGATGTCTTCAGGTCTGCTCATGGTGCCTCAGGCGTGAAAAAGCGACCCGTAGGTCGCTTCTGGGTGGTGCAGAGAAGGATTACTTCTTCAGCATGACGTTTTTGGTCTTTACGAACTCAACGAACTTCGCCAGTTCTTCCTTGCCTTCTGCTGCGAAATACGCCTTGCCAGCCTCAGTGAACTTTTCGGCCAACTTCGCATCGAAATTGTTCTTGTTCGCTTCGTACAGAGCTTTGAAGCCTGCTGGAACATATTGAGGCAGTGCCTGACCCTTGTTGTACTTGGCCGGCTGACCGCGACCGCTGGCACTGGCGACGGAAATAAGAACCTCGCCCGTCTTCTGCGATGTCTTGGTGCCAGTGCCCTTGGCTTTGCCACCGGCCTTGCCGCCAGTGCCCGCACCGAGGACTGCACGGGCCGCATCGGAAAGCTCGGTCAACTTGATGCCCTGCATGGTAACGAGCCCTTCGATGTGCTTAATCGCCTCACCACGGCTCTTTTCCAGATCATCAATTTCCTTCTGGATCGCATCAATCTTGGCAAGAGTCGCCTTGCGATCCTCAGGAGATTGTTTTTTGATGATGTCCAGAGCCAGAGTTGCAAGTACATCATTCAGTTGCTGGACAGTTTTGCCAGAACCAGCAGGCTTAGTCGTTGCGTTCATCTTTGATTCCTTTGGGTCAAGAACTTGTTAGTGGACTCAACAAACAAGGAACCGTTTGTTGATGTGATGGACTCTATGTCTTGAACTTCTTAGCGTCAACACATCTTTGCAGAAAAGATTGATCATCTTTCATTGCGTCGAAAGAACAACAATCATTTATGACGAAAGACCCAAGGCTCTATGGGATGGGAGTCTGACCAAAGCCCCAACCTTCTAGTCTTGGCTAGTTCTTGGGCTTCTTCATAGAGGGATCTGTCTTCCTTTGTCTGCTCCTTCTTGTAGGCCGTGTAGTGCCACGCCATGCCAAGTTGAAGCTGATGAAGATTGCAGTCCCGCTCTTGAACCATCACCTTACCAATGAGCCTACCCCACTTGTCCCGCTTGCTTCCTAGAACTGTGGCGATCTGACCATAGGAACAATCAGAGAGGGCTTGCTTGGACTTCTGGCCGAATGGCTGGCCCTTCTCTGGGGCGTCGATCCCCATGAGGCGGATGGTGTGCTGCACCTGGTTGGAATCCAGCACTTTGATGGTGTCTCCATCAAGAACACCCACCACTCTTCCTGACACATCGGCAAAAGCTGGCAGGCTGGCCCAGAGGATTGCCACCAGTCCAGCAGCTCGACCGATAGACTGGGCCTTCAACCAAAAATCAGGGGAATTCATGCTCTTCGCCACTCCAGAGGCATTTAAGGAAATCCTAATTCAGCTATCTGTACTGAGATACGTAATTTCCGCGAGCTGCAAGGCCGGTAGAACAGATCCCGCCAAGGATGCTGAGAGTTTCATGTGCAAACTTCTCAATCATGTAAGGGGCTTGGGACTGGTCAACCTCAATACGGATGATCCTCGCAAAGCCGCAATTGATCTTGGCAGCTCGGCAAATCGTCTGGCGATCCAAGTCACAGCAACGAGTTCTTCCAAGAAGGTAAAAGACACCATTGCCAAGTTTTTCGCCCACAAACTTGACAAAGAATACGATGCCCTTTGGATTCTCGTCCTCACCACGAACAAGCAAGATGAGAAGGACTACGATTGCGGGGATGTCAAATTCAACATTTTCGACATAGATGACGTTCTGCTCTGGATTGAAAAAATGATGGAGCTACCGAACTACAACTATCACTCGTTGCAACAATTCATCAGATCAGAACTCCCTTCTATCGTCGCCGCATTAGCTCCACCAGAGAGCCTTTTTGCCCGAATGGAAGTAATTCAAGGACATCCTGCCGAATCCGCCAAAAAATTCATTGAAGAATTGTATGGAGACATTGACGAACCCATTGCAAAACAGGCTGTCAACGAAATCAACTCCCTCTACTACTACCTTCAAGATGAATGCTATTTGAAGCTCAGGGAATTCCTATTTGCCCTTGTTCGCTTCTCTAAGGAACGGGATCACTGGAGCGGCGTTCTTGAGATTCCGCCTCTGAAGATCGAGACAATGGTGAAGATGTCTCAGGCCCACTCCAACTTGATGTACCAGGAACTTCATATGAAAGGCATTGCGGAAGTTGAAGATGACTACCCGAGAATGCTCCATACGAGGTACTACATCGAATCGCTTGACAGTAACTTTTTCCTCATGCTGAAGAGATTTCTTAAGAACGATCCTGCGAAGCTCAAAGCAGTTCTAGTTGATTTGGACTTCAGACTGTTGGACTGACCTCAGGCCCTTGCAATGGGCATGTCTTCCCATCTGGTTGTGTAGGCAGGGGTTCGCCTGAGCTGCTTCATTGACCAGTTGCGGCGATCTCCTTCAAGACCAGCAGAGGCAACCAAGACCGTGCCCTTGCCGAAGCGACCATTGAGGTTGTCGACGGCCGTCATGAGCTTGCCGTTGTCGGGCTCTTGGTCCTCGAGATCCAACTCCCCTTGACTCACGGTGTCAGGGGTCAGCTCCATCAGCATGACTCCAGCCTTTGCCAACAGGAATCCCGGCTTGTAGATGGCCCTCAATGCCATCAAGGCGGCTTGAACGATGGGGCGGGTGTCGTTCGTTGGCCTGCGAAGTGGAATCGTCATGCTGCGGCTGTACTGCTCGCACTTCCTGAATGGACTCGTGCGAACGAAGGCAAGGACCTGGGCCGCAACACTGCCCTGCTTCCTCAGCTTCTCCGCTGCTCGTGAAGCGAACTCGGTGACAGCCTCTTCAAGGTCTTTGTAGCCCTCCACGGGCTTTCCAAATGACCTGGTGCAAGCAATCTCCTTCTTGTTCGGTGCGACCTCTTCTAGGCTGATGCACGGGGTTCCTTGCAGCTCCCGAACAGTCCTCTCCAACACAACACTCCACCTTGCGCGAACGGTCGCGGGGTCAAGTCTTGTCAGCTCGTAGACCGTCCTGATTCCAGCCTCTTTGAGCTGTTCAGAAATGCGGGGGCCAACACCCCAGACCTCGCCTACATCAGTGGCTTTAAGAATATCGGCCAGCTCGTCCCGATTGAGCCTGCTGAAGTCGCAGACCTGAGCCAACTTCTCTGGGTAACTGCCCGGCTTCCTCTCTGCTGTCTTGGCAACATGGTTGGCGAGCTTTGCAAGGGTCTTGGTCGGGCCAATGCCGACACCACAAGGGATGCCAACCCACTGAAGAATTCTTTGCCTGAGCCTGCGGGCTCGTTCTTCCAGATCGCAACGAAGACCCGTTAGGTCAACGAAGCTCTCATCAATGGAATAGACCTCGTGGCTTGGGCCGAGTCCAGCGACCAGGCTAGCAACCCTGTCGCTCAAGTCACCATAGAGAGCGAAGTTGGCAGACAGCACCACAAGGCCATGAGTCTCTTCCAATCCTCGGAACTGGAAATAGGGCTGGCCCATCTTTATGCCGATAGCCTTGGCCTCATTCGATCTGGCAATCGCGCACCCATCGTTGTTGCTCAGGACAACAACAGGCAGGCCATTCAGAGAAGGTCGGAAGACCCTCTCACATGAGACATAGAAGTTGTTCCCATCGACCAGTGCGAACATGGTTCACAGGGCAAACTTCTTGAAGGCAGTCAGGACAACACCCCAGATTTCGACGGTCTGGCCGTCCTTGGGGATGATGTCTGCATAGGTCGGGTTCGCTGCCTTGAGCTTCATGCGGCCAGCTCGGATGTAGAGCTTCTTGCAAACGAACTCGCCATCAACTACTGCGACCACGACATGGCCTGAGCGAGGGGTGATCGCTCGGTCAACCAAGATGACATCGCCATCAAAGATGCCCTCGTCACGCATGGAATCACCCTTGATGACCATCTGGTAGGTGGCCTGAGGGTGGCGGATCAGGTGCTCAAGGACATCAATCCTCTTGGCCCCAAGGTCTTCAGCCGGCGACGGAAAACCAGCGGGCACCTTGGCCTGCACGTCGAAGGCATGGAGCTGGGTTGGCCTCAATGGCTCTGGCGGTTGGCTGGCCTCAATACTGTACATTCATACAGTATAAGAGCTGCGGCCACTGAGGACCAGTGAAGACTTGGCAGAAGCAACCGGCCATCAGCCGTTTTCGGACTTCGGAAGGGGCTTGGGCCTCGTCTTGCTGGCTTGTTCAAGCTCGGCCTTACTGAGGGGTTGGCCTTGGCTGTTCAGCTTCTTGAAGAGCCGTTCCTTCAATGGAATCGGGGCTGGAATTTCTCCGATGCCTGCTTTGGTTCCTTTAGCCATACCCTGCCCTCCTATCTCTCCGCGATGCTCTGCGAATCGGGGTCGTATCGGTAGTTCAGAATGTCGCCGCTGATGAGCATGTTCGCTGCGGCTTCGATGATGTGCAAAGGGGCCACAAACCACTCTCTAGGCGAGACTCGTTTGCCCTGCTTGTCGTAGACATCAACATTCAAGCAAGCCTTGCCGAAGAAGGTGTGCAACATCAGCTCAAACTTCTGAGGGTTGAGGTTGTAGCACTCGAAGACAGCAATGACCTTTACCTTCGCCATCAAGTACGTTGGCTCTTCAGCAGCGTTTTTGATCCGCTCCTGAACAGGTGTTGTCGAGTAGCCAATTTTGTAGAGATTTTTTATGGCTGCAATTTCAGGGACAACACTCAGGGACTGAAGGACATAGAGGTAGCCAGATTTCTCATCTTCAGCCTTGATCTGCTCCAGTGCTTCAAGTGCCTTTTCAGTGGGGTCAAGAATGCGTCGGCCTGTCTCGTCCTTATACAGCTCTGTCGCAAGCGAGCGAAGCAGCATGTTCGACTCGGTTCCGTTTTCGAAGATGCATCGCAGCCGTGCATTGACCTTGCCGTTCTTCACTTCCTTCTCACCCACCTCAGCGACATAAGCTGTTATGCCGTTAAGAATGAAGAAATGACCAGGCTGAATCTGCTGCTCTCCGGTGAAGCTGCGAGCCTCCCGAACACCTGATGCCAGCTCAGCATGGCACTGCTTGAACAGCGGTTCAAACTGCTCAAAGTCCTCGCAGCGTTTTCGCTGAGCGATCTTCTCAGGCATGTCCCTCGGGACGGGAACATTCTTGAGGTCGAAGATGCTTGCAGCCTCGTTGTCCAGAAGGCCCAAAGTGTCATCGGCAAAGATGTCGGCAACCGAGGTGATGGCCTTAGGTGGCTCAACGAACTGAAGCAAGTTGAACTCGTCGGCATCCTTCAATGCTTCGCACTTCTCTTGACTGGCTCTGAAGCCCTTCAGGCGGTTGAATAGCTGGAACTCAAGGATGTCACTCGGGTTGGAAGTCGGCTCCTTGCCATGCTTCCTGAAGAAGTCGTTGATTTGCTGAAAGGAAGCGAGCAAACGGTCATCAGGGGTCGCACCTGACCGCTTGGGCTTAACGGTGAGCAGTCCAAGTTCATCGTCTTGCAGAATCTTCAGCAGTGCGTCCTTTTCCACGGCTTAGACCCCTTGCTGTCGCCGCTGTGCCTTGAGGTAGACCACGGCATCGGCCATCCGCCGCTCAAGCGGATCGAGAGAGGAAATGTTGGGTTCGCGGCTGTGGGTTTTCACGAACTCTTTGATCTTCGGCCAGAGCAACACGGCCTCTTCATCACTCATCTGGACACGGGTAGCTTCAATCGTGTCTTGAATGACTTTGAAGACCTTGGTGGTCAGCGACTTGGACAGGATTTCAAAAGCCTTCTGGAAGGGATTCACGCGGTCAATCAAGTCAATGTGTAGGTCATCGATGTTGATGAACTTGTCGGCCATCCGAACAAAACGCTTGTCCCCCTCCTGCTTGATTTCGCCATTCTTGATCACGGAGTCAACGACGACATGCTGACGAACTTCCTCGACTTCCGCTTCAGTCAACTCGGGGTACTTGATCTTGATGATTTTCGGAATCATCACCTTGTTGATGACCTCAGGGTCAACATTTCCAGGCAAGGCTTTGACGATCTTGTCGTCAGAAAGAATCGCGGCTTTCAGGTCATTCAAGTCCGACTCGATGATGTCTTTGACCCGCTTGGATGAAGGCTCCTTCAAGCCCCGAACCTTGATTTCAGTGTCAGTGCTTTCATCGTCGTCACTGACCTTGGTCTTGAACTTGAAGTTCGGGGCCAAGACCTGCTCCATTAGCAGAGAACATGTGATGGCCTTCAGCATGTTGTTCACCGAGAGCCGCACAAGGTCATCGGCAGCATCAGGTTGAGCGATCAGATTGGTGAACTGGGCATGGCTCTTGTTCTCACTATCACGAGTACACCGGCCAATGATCTGGATGATCTCAGTCAGCGAGCCGCGATAGCCAACGGTTAGGGCATGCTCACAGAACTTCCAGTCGAAGCCCTCTTTTGCCATTCCGAGGGCGATGATGACGTCCACATCCTCCGGCTTCTGAAGCTTGCGAAGGTTGTTCAGAATCTCGTCCCGAAGCGGGCCTGATTCGTCGTCCACCAAGTCCGCGACGACGATGACCTTGCCGTCGCCATGCCTCTTCACATGAAGAAACTGCGTCTTGGGATCACGGTGCGAGACAACACCAATGACATCCAAGATGCGGTTCACCTCTTCGTACTTCCCTTCTTGGGTGGACTCGCCTGACTGAGGTCGGGGAATGTGCAGGATGGTCTTCTTGTCGGTATCCAACACCTCACCAATGGCCGTCGTGTACTTGCCTTGGTAGAAGTGGTATCCGATGCCCAGCGACTTCAGGAAGGTGTAGCCGTTTAGCTGCTCGTAGTAGTTGTATGTGACCTTGGTGAACTGGGCTTCGTCTTCGGGCAGCAGCACGGGAATGCTGTCGCCACGGAAGTAGGAGCCAGTCATTGCCACGATGTGGGCATCGGACTTCGCCATGACGGAGCGAAGCAGCTCACCTAGCCGGTTCTCACCGTCAGCGGACACATGATGAAACTCGTCAATGGCGAGAAGCACATTGTCAAAGTCAGACTCTTCCGTAGCCTCAAATGCGAACCTCAGAGTCGCATGAGTGCAAATCAGGATCTTGTCTGTGCCCTTCAAGAAGTCGACGAAAGCATTGACCTTGCTCTTGTCGCCGCCAGGCGTGGTGAGATTGTTCTTCGGCTCGACTGTCCAGTCCGAGAAGAAGCCAAACTTGCTCAGCTCTACCGAGTCAAATGACCCACCAATAGACCGCTCTGGCACGGCGATGATGGCTTTGGACACGCCCTGATTGATGAGCTTGTCCAGTGCGATGAACATCAAGGCTCTGGACTTACCAGAAGCTGGAGGTGCCTTGAGCAACAGGTACTGGGCATTGCGAGCCTCAAAGGCCCGCTCTTGCATTTCCCGCATGCCATATTTGTTCGTGCTCGTGCTTTTGCCTGTCTGGGCATAGGTGACATCAACAATATTAGGCACTCTTAGCCTCCGTCATCTTTTCGTAGAGCTTAAACAGGTAGGTCAAGAGATCGTCATCGTTCTTGAACTCTGTACGGTCGTAACAAGCAAGGACAGCAAGATCAAGTTGCTTGTGAGCCTCTAGGAGGTCAGGCGGCATTTTGTCAGGGTCATAAAGATCAGAGATTTTTCGCTCTGGATATTGCTCACGCTTAGCCAGAACTTCAAACACACAATTGCGGATTTGCTCCTTCTTCTTCTCCGAAATATCAGGAATCGGGAAGTTGTTGTAGCAAAGAACATTCGAGTACCGAATACGCGACTCTAGACAGCCCCCGACCGCCTTAGTCCAAAGCATGTGTGCCCGCGACGAAATCACTCCAAAAACAAAAGGATCAGCGTCATACAAAATCTGAGCCGAATGTGTTGTCAAATAATTATAGTCAAAGAAGCCAAGCTGTAAATAGTCACGCTTTTCAGACGATGTGCAGGGAAGAAGAATGAAAGACTTCTTTGCCCTATGGCGATATCTAAACTGATGTGAACGCTCCACGAGGGAACTTGCAACCTGCCCCCCGTTCTCTCTGAAGCTTCTTACCGACTCAATACGAGTTTTAATCGCTGGAATCGCAAGAGCCTCACTAAGCTCGCCATCTTCAATCCAGATGCACCATCTTTCCAAATTCTTCAAGAATTCATTGCCACCAATGAGTGGTTTAATGAATTTTTTCGCCCTAAGGTCTGCCGCTACCAATTGCTCTTTCTCTTCTGGAGTCAAGATCAAGAACCCGCCCTCGATAGGCTGGTTGCCATAGGCCATTTCAGGAAGTCGGGAAAGTGGCGTCGTTCGCTTGTAGATATAGGTGTTTTTGGTGGCAGTCAGATACGGCGAAATATTTGCCACTTCTTGCGAAAAATCACCGCTGAACAAAGTTCGCTTGCTAATAGAGCCTTGAGCTAGACCTATCACCACACAGGTAACACCAGCTTTATTCTTGGCATTGTTCGACCACTTAAAGGATGTGTGTGCGAAGTTGATGCAGACATCCAACTCTTCAAGAATGTGCGGCCAAAGCAATGCGACCTGTTCTCCTTGAGTGATCGAATTCGTGCTGACAAATGCCACTCCCTTGGCTCCGTCACGCACATAGGCTGCTCCCTTGTAGAACCAAGTAGCAATGAAGTCCAGGCTGTTGACACCATCCAGATGCCCCAGAACTTGCCGCATCTCGGCTTTCTGATCCTCGTCTTGGGTTCTCGCACCAAGATATGGCGGATTTCCAAGCACGTAAATTTCAGCATTAGCAGCAGGTTTGCAGAAGTCCGGCCAATTCACCTGATTTGAGCTTTTGCAAATGACGTTACCGCTGCTCTTCAGAGGCAAAGCTGGACTCGCGTAGCCAAACACAGCCTTGAACTTCTGGTTCATCTGATGCTCTGCTAGCCAAAGAGAGAGAATTGCAATCTCATGAGCAAAGTCATCAAGCTCAATTCCGTAGAACTGGGACAGTTTTATTCTTGAAAGAGCAATCAAGCCACCCTTTGACAGCTCTTGAATCCGTTGAAAGATATCAATCTCTAGCTGCCTAAGCTCTTTGTAGGCAATGATAAGAAAATTTCCAGATCCGCAGGCAGGATCAAAAATCTTCAGGTTCTCGATTCTAAAAAGCAACTGCTCAAGCTTGGACTTGCTTTCGTAGTGCTTCTCAAACTCACTACGAAGATCAGTGAGAAACAGGGGCTCAATGACTTTCATGATGTTGGGCACGGACGTGTAGTGCATGCCCATATTGCCCCGTTGACTCGGGTCGACTACCGCCTGAATCATTGAGCCGAAGATGTCTGGATTGATCTCCGACCAATTTAGGTCTGCACCACACTCAATGAGCATGGCACGAGACTTCCTACTGAACTTCGGCACCGGCAGGTTGTCTGCAAAGAGTCCGCCGTTAACATATGGAAAATCAAGATAGTCTGGGACACCCTCCCGACTTTCCTTGTTCATCACATCAAAGGCACGACTCAAATAGTCCGAAAGATCCTCACCTGACTCTGAGGTGTGCGATGCGATGTGATTGGTAAAAAGCTTCTGCTTGAAGATTCCTGTATCTTCAGCGAAGTAGCAGAACAAAATTCTTGACAGAAAAACGTTCTGCCAATGAATCTCTTGACGTGTGTTGGCGGGATTGTCAGCACGAAGCAAGTCAAAGAGCTTCGCCATCTTCTCGGCGGCTCTGACATCGGCTGGATTTTCACCCTGAACTTGAGTTTTCTCCATTCCGGCCCAAGGCAGGAAGAAGTCAAACTTCTTATTTAACTCCGACAGAGGGATGTCGAGAGTGTCTTCAGTTCTTGTATCAATCGCCAACAAATGAGTAGCATTGATGGCTATGATGAATCGGGGCTGGTGCTTCTCAACAACCTCCGAATCTTTCATGTCGTCGATGACAGACAAGAGCTGCGTGCTGTCTGTGGACTTGAAGAAAACCTGCTTCTTCCACAGCACTTCGTCATCTGATTTGGAAAGGTTGTAGCTACCCTTCCCAACCATCTTCAACCGAGTGATTGAAGCCTTTGGCTTGCCATAGCAGTCCAACAAATCAAAGAGGAAGCTCTCATGATTGATCTGTTGGACGAGGCTTTTCACCTTCTCTTCTATCTGAGCAATATTCATATTTTCTAATCATTCATCCCTGAGAGGGTCAAGTATGCAGGAAGAGAAGCCTGTCAACATGCCGAGAAATCCGCATGTCGCGCGACAAAAAGAAAAAGCCCCGACCACACAGAGGGGTCAGGGCTTGAATGCCTCTTCGCTGTCATCACGAAGTTGCACCTGCTCAGGGAGGAAAAGCAGGGAGCGTTGCTCGGGGCAGAGTCTAGCAGTGCCATGAGCCGTGCAGCTTCAGGGGTAGCACTGACGATCAGACCTTGTACTTGGTCATGAAGGTTCGCATGCCCTTGGACAGGTAGCCCCAGCTATAGCCGCCACGCTCCTTCCAAGACACAGACTCCTTCAAGGTTCCGTTCTCTTCGCCACGGGCAAGCAACTCGTTCTGCACGATGTCATGCGGGTAGACATAGACATCCTCGGTCTTGTCCTTGTTCCGATTGATGAAGGCGATGTAGATGTCTTTGCCGCTGTACTTCTTTTGGATGAACAACCGGCTCTTGAGCTGCACCTTCAAGAAGGACTGGCCGTCACGGTGGCAAGCGATGAAGTCAGCCCCTTGCCAATCGTCAGACAGGCGAATGCAGTTGAAGCCGTAGTCCGCGAGGTGAGCCGCAATCTTCTGGAAGTTGTAGTTCTCCTGTTGGCGAGAGTTCAGGTCTTCGTAGTCAACTTTCTTGAACTGGTAGCTCATCGGCCAAGCCCCTTCAATTGATTGAGTAAGTCCATCGGATCGGGTGGATTGGTCTTGGCAAAGAACTCAGTGCCAACCAAGAGCGGGATGTACTGAACCTTGTACCTGCCCACCATTTCAGCAGCCCTGCCGATAAAGATCATGTCGTCAAAGCTCGGTGGGGCGTTGTAGAGCTTGGCAAGCCTAGGGGGCAGTGCGGCATCAACAATGGTGTCGTCGCCCAAGCAAATCCAAGCATGGACGTTCTGAACACCCGTCAATGGCTCCGTTGCCCTCACCTCTTCTTGCAGCCCTTCAAGGGTCGTTTCAAACTCATCCGTGCCGTTGACGATGACATTACCAAGAACGATGTTGGCCGGAATGCCGACAAGGTTCAGGTGGGCAAAGAAGTTGGTCGAAAGGGTTTGGCACGAATTGCCCCAGTAGCCCCGAATGACCTGACTAAGATGACCTGATAGCTCTCCCGTGAGCTGGGATGCAGCCCGCAGAACATCATCAGAAATCCGTTCTTCGGGGGAAATGATTGGGGGCCTGACGAAGCCCAGCTTGCCAGACTCAACGATGGCAGTAGCCAGTTGCTGGCGGTAGAGGTCTGAGTAGTCCAAGAGACTGATTTCTTTCTTCTGTTGTTCAGTTGGCATAGCCGCTCATGCAGTCGCCACACATCCATTCGCCATCGTCGTAGATGCCTCCGGTCATATCGGTGTTCCGATGGCACCAGCCACAGACAGACATGATTGGCCGGTAGACCTCGTAGTCGCGCTTCGGCTCTTGGTAGCCCTTCTGGTTGGATGGCAAGAGCTTGGGATCAGGTGGTGTGGCGAACTTTCCGCAGTTGGAGCACCAGTGCCCTCCATGATGAGGAACCGTGCTGGACTTCTTGCAGTGTCGACAGACAACAAGATTGGGATCAACGACTGGCACCACATCAACGGGAACCAGCTCAGCAATGCTCTCAATCCTTCGGCATGTCATGCCGTTGCTGTTGAGGTGGCTTAGCAATGGGTCAAAGCCCTTGTCGCTGCTCAAGACAAAGCATTCAGTCTGAGGGGCAGTCTCGAAGGTGCGGCCCAGCTCAAAAGCAATGTGGAAGTCCAAGGCATTCTTGCCAGCACCGGAAATCTTCAAGAAATCCACGCGACTGAACCGATGAGCTGTCTCGGGCTTGCGAGCTGCCTTTGGCGGATTCTGATTGGCTCCAACAAAGATGATGGCCTTGAAGGACTCATCCAGCGGTGAGAGATCGACCTTTTGCTTGTTCTCAAGGTCAATGAGCAAGAGCTTCTTGGTCATGCTCGGGCCTAGATGAAGTTGAGCAACAAGCGACCAACAGAGTTCGTCAGGTCGCGGGCGAACACAGCAAGCCATCGCTGGCTGTCGTCGTTGAAATGGGATTCGCTGAAGCCGTTGCGAGAGTTGGCAATCGCATTGGTCAGGGTCGGCAAGGCATTCACGATCTCAACAGGGAACGGGCCTTTGGCCAGCAGCTTCTTGCTGATGTCGTCCTTCACAACCTTGCACAAGGGGATGAGGTCAGACAGCCCCGAATGCTCAGGCACATGCTTGCGGACATATGCCTTGTAGAGCCCTTCAAGGCATGTGTAGCTGAGGGTGGTTGCTCGGTTGTACTGGTGGACATCGATGGCATGGTCGATGTCCTTGAGGCTGTTGTTCAGCTTCTCCGAGTTCCACAGGTCCGAAGGAACAATCGTCAATGGAACGGCTCGCCCGCCACCAAAGACAACTTGCTTGACGGCCTCTGCCGCTTCTTTGTCGTGAGGCTCCAAGTCCTCAATGAACAATCTGAAGAGCTGAAATCGCTGGGGCTCAGGTAGAGCCTTGATGATGTCCAGAAAGTAGTCTTTGCGGCTCTGACTGAGGCCGCGACGCTTCCGGTCATCCATCAATTGCGAGTAGGTCAAGCAATCAGGATCGACCTGGCTGACCATCTTCAGAAACCCCGGACCACTGCAATAGGTCGGAGTGCCATCCTTGTTGATCGCCATGAAGAGGCGATTGAAAGCGACGATCCAGTTGACTTGGCTGTTGTCCATTTTTTTCAGCCACTCCCTTTTTTCTAACTACTAGCCGCCCTTCCCCGCTTCCTCATCAAGCTTGCGAAGGAAGGAAAGCTTCTCACCTATCTTGACCTCAAGACCTCGGGGCACGGGCTGATACCAATTCGGCTCTGCCATGCCATCTGGGAGATAGGTTTCTCCAGCAGCATAGGCATGGGGCTCATCATGTGCATATCGGTACTCGTGCCCATAGCCCAGCTCTTTCATGAGCTTGGTAGGTGCATTGCGAAGGTGTACAGGAACCTCACGGCTCTTGTCCTGCTTCACGAAGGCTCTGGCCGCGTTGTATGCGTTGTAGCCCGCATTGCTCTTGGCTGCGACTGCCAGATAAATAACGGCCTGACCAAGTGCAAGTTCACCTTCAGGACTTCCAAGCCGCTCAAAGGTCAATGCAGCATCGTTGGCAATTTGCATGGCTCTAGGGTCGGCTAGGCCGATGTCTTCCCATGCCATCCGAACAATGCGACGGGCCAAATATCTTGGATCGGCCCCGCCATCCAACATGCGAGTCAGCCAATACAAAGCACCATCAGGATTGGAGCCCCGAACTGACTTGTGAAGGGCTGAAATCTGGTCGTAGAAGTTGTCCCCGCCTTTGTCGAACCTTCTTGCATTGAGGCTCAAGGCATTGGTGATGAACTCTGCCGTGATCTCAGAAATGCCAGCCGCTCCAGCCGCTGTGTTGCATTGCTCCAGCAGATTCAAGAACCTTCTTGCGTCCCCATCGGCATAGCCAATGATGGTGCTGGTCGATTGCTCATCAAAGCGAAGATGACTCAGGGCCTTGTCCTGTGCTCTCTTCAAAAGCTGCTGAAGCTCTTCGTCAGACAAAGACTTCAGGACATAGACCTGAGCCCGCGAAAGCAAGGCTGAGTTGACCTCAAAGCTCGGGTTTTCTGTAGTAGCTCCGATGAAGGTGAATAGCCCAGATTCAACATGAGGAAGAAGAGCATCTTGTTGGGATTTATTGAACCTGTGGATCTCATCCACGAACAAGATGGTGTGCTTGCCTTGCGATAGGAAATGCTGAGCTTTTTCCATCGCCTCCCTGATGTCTTTGACACCAGAGAAGACGGCAGACAAGGCAATGAATTCGCAATCAAAGGCGGTGGCTGTGAGTCTGGCTAGAGTCGTCTTGCCAACTCCCGGAGGCCCCCAGAAGATCATTGAATGGGGCTTGCCAGACTTGAAAGCCAACCTCAGTGGTTTGCCCTCACCCAGCAAATGCGACTGCCCAATGACCTCATCCAAGGTCTTTGGCCGCAGGCCTTCGGCCAGCGGGGCGGCTGGCTCTTGGGAGAACAAATCACGCATAGCTAGGCCCCTGAATTCGTTGTGCAAGCACAATTTTTTGCACAATCGATTCTCTAAGCCATTGATTTACAAGGGACTTGACCGCCTTGTTGAAGCGGTGGATTTCGTCAACAAACAAAATCGTGCGCTTGCCCAGGGCCAGGTATTGCTGGGCCTGCTCCATCGCGGCGCGGATGTCTTTCACGCCAGAGAACACGGCCGACAAGGCAATGAACTCGCACTTGAAGGCCGTGGCCGTCAGCCGCGCCAGCGTGGTTTTACCCACCCCTGGCGGGCCCCAAAGAATCATCGAGTGCGGCGTGCCCGACTCAAAGGCGAGGCGCAGTGGCTTGCCCGGCCCCAGCAAATGGGACTGACCGACGACCTCATCCAGCGTGCTCGGGCGCAGCGCCTCGGCCAAGGGCGGCGTGGGTTGGGCGGCGAAAAGATCCATGCGGCTTGAGCTGCTAACTCACTGCTCGATCAAATCGGCTCCGGCGGGCAAGACGAAGCGAAATCGCTCGGCCGCCACGCTGGCATTGGCATTGACTGCCGAGAAGTCCAAGCGCGAGCGTTGACCGAAACCGTCAACGATCTCCAGCGCCGCCAGCACGGAGCCCTTGAAGCCGATCTTCAAGGACTGAAAGCCACCGTCCGCCAGCTTGGGCTCGGCCTGCACCCAGTCCAAGCCCCCTTCGGAGGCCAAGGCTTTGAGTTTGAAATCGCGCTCCAGATTGCCGCCTGCCAACAGGGCCGCAGGCGTCGCACCCAAGGCCTGATTCATGCGGCGCGAGCTGGCCTGCTTGAGGTCGGGGTCGAAGATCCAGACCTTCTGACCATCCGCAACGATCAATTGCTCGAACGGCTTGGTGTAGACAAAACGGAATTGATTGGGGCGCTGAAACTCAAACGTGCCCGAGGACATCTTTTTGCGCACGCCGTCGGGCGAGCTGACGGTCTGAGTGAATTCGGCACGCCCGCTTTTGACCTCGCGCACAAAGTCTTTCAGGGCCGAAACGCCATCGGCCTGGGCAGCGCCAGCCAGCATCAGCAGCCCGGCCAGGCCCAGCGACTTGATTCGATTCAACAACTTCATCTTCATGGATTGACCTGCTTTACTCGTCGCGCTTCGGAATGATCAGATCACGATTGCCATTGGTGCCCATACTGGACACCAGGCCCGACTTCTCCATCTGCTCGAGCAAGCGCGCCGCCCGGTTATAGCCAATGCGCAGATGGCGCTGCACCAGCGAGATGGAGGCCCGGCGATGCTGCAGAACGATGGCCACCGCCTGGTCGTACATGGGGTCGGCTTCACCCTCCCCACCCGCGCCACCGCCGCCGGCCTCACCGCCCTCACCTTCTAGCACGCCGCCTTCCAGAATGCCTTCGATGTAATTGGGCTCGCCCTGCGACTTCAGGTACTCCACCACGCGGTGAACCTCCTCGTCGCTGACAAAAGCGCCGTGCACACGGATTGGGAGGCCGGTGCCTGAGGGCATGTAGAGCATGTCACCCATGCCCAACAAGGCCTCGGCGCCCATCTGGTCGAGGATGGTGCGGCTGTCGATCTTGCTGCTGACCTGGAAGGACAGTCGGGTCGGAATATTGGCCTTGATCAGGCCGGTGATCACATCCACCGAGGGTCGCTGGGTGGCAAGAATCAGGTGAATACCGGCCGCACGGGCTTTTTGCGCCAAGCGCGCGATCAGCTCTTCAATCTTCTTGCCCACCACCATCATCAGGTCGGCCAACTCGTCGATGACGACGACGATGAAGGGCAAGCGCTCCAGCGGTTCGGGCATCTCCGGCGTCAGGCTGAAGGGGTTGGGAATGAGTTCGCCGCGTTCGCTGGCTTCGTCGATTTTCTTGTTGTAGCCGGCCAGATTGCGCACGCCCAGCTTACTCATCAGCTTGTAGCGCCGCTCCATCTCGCCCACGCACCAGTTGAGCGCGTTCGAGGCCTGCTTCATATCCGTCACGACGGGGGCCAGCAAATGCGGGATGCCTTCGTAGACGCTCATTTCAAGCATCTTCGGGTCGATCAGAATCAGGCGCACATCGCGAGCTTCGGCCTTGTAGAGCAGGCTCAAAATCATCGCATTGATGCCCACCGACTTACCGGAGCCGGTGGTACCAGCCACCAGGCAGTGCGGCATTTTGGCCAGGTCAGCCACCACGGGCAGGCCAACAATGTCCTTGCCCAGGCCCATGGTCAGCTGCGAGGACGCATCGGCATAAACCTGCGAGCCGAGAATTTCCGACAGGCGGATGGTCTGGCGCCGCGCATTGGGCAGCTCCAGAGCCATGAAGTTCTTGCCGGGAATGGTCTCAACCACCCGGATCGACACTAGGCTCAAGCTGCGCGACAAATCCTTGGCCAAGCCCACGATTTGAGAGCCCTTCACGCCCGTGGCGGGTTCGATCTCGTAGCGGGTGATCACCGGGCCGGGCGAGGCGGCCACCACGCGCACCTCAACGCCGAAGTCGCGCAGCTTCTTCTCGATCATGCGCGAGGTCATCTCAAGCGATTCGGGCGTGACCGACTCCACCCGCAGCGGCGCGGTGTCCAGCAGATCCACCTGCGGCAGCTTGGTATCGCTGGCGTCCACGAACAAGGTCTTCTGACGCTCCTTGGCCACGCGGGTGGACTTGGGCACCTCCACCACGGGCGCCTCAATCACGATGGGCACATGGTGTTCTTCCACCACCTGGCGCT
The DNA here is from genome assembly GCF_038419725.1 of Roseateles sp. PN1. NCBI lineage: Bacteria > Pseudomonadati > Pseudomonadota > Betaproteobacteria > Burkholderiales > Sphaerotilaceae > Roseateles > Roseateles sp. PN1. Next base: position 65,827 of record NZ_JBCARA010000002.1, read on the forward strand.
CCACCTCCACCACATGTTCACGTTCTTGCGCGGCCTGCTCGCCGACGCGTTGATCTTCGGCCTGCTCGCGACGTTCTTGCTGGCGCTCGCGAAACTCATCAAGGCGCGTGCCCAGGGTCTCAGCGAGCCGCAGCCAGGAAAAGCGCAGCGCAAGGCCGGCGCCCAACAGGAGCAAGGCAATCCACACCACACCCGAACCCGCAAAGCCCAGGGCGCGCATGCTCCAGGGCCCGAGCGCATAACCCAGCACGCCACCGGCATGTCCTGGCAAGCGCGCCTCGAAGGAATAAAGACGGGTCCACTCGAGTGCACAGCTGGCGCTCATCAAGAGCAGCAGGCCCAAGACCCAGAGCGCGATATAGCGTCCGGCCGAGCGTTCAGGCGCTGGCGCTTCCGCCCTCAGCAAACCGGCCAAGCCGCTGAGCCACTGGCGCAAACTCACCAACAGCAGCCACCAGGCCGAATAGCCAAAACTAAACAACAGCAGATCGGAAATCCATGCACCCAAGGCGCCGACGCGATTGCCGTAGAGCGCATGCGTGCCTGAGCTCGAAAAGGCGGCATCGGCAGGGTCGCGGGTCAGCATCGCCAACAAGACCAGGCACCACAGCAAACCGCCCAGCAGCAACCATACCGGCGTGCTCAGCGGGTTGTGGCGAGCGACTGGCGCGCTAGCGCCCTTCTTGCCTTGCCGTTTGTAGACTTTGTCGTTTGCGCCGAGCTCGTCGTCGCGCAGCAGGGAACCCAGGGGAAAACTCATGCCACCATTGTGGCGCAGGTTTCAGGCGGCCTGCGCAAACGAGCCACCGCAGCACAAGGTCACTGCCGGACGCAAAGCCTTCAAGCAATCAATCAGGGAAGCGTTCCTTGATGACCACCGAGCCATTTTCCAAAGTCTCGATCACGCCGCGCTCTTCCAGGTCCTTCATCACCCGGCTGACCATCTCGCGCGATGCACCCACGACCTTGGCCATGTCTTGACGCGACACCTTGCCACGGATGATCTTCAGGCCTTTTTCCTCTTCCGACATATCCAGCAACGTGCGTGCCACGCGGCCGTAGACATCAAGCAGAGCCAAGGACTCAATCTGGCGATCCGCATTACGCAAGCGCGCCACCAAGCCACGCAAAATGGCGTAGGACAAGCTGCTGGTGTCGGGCAGGCAGCGCGCAAACTCCAGGCGGCCCAGCACCAACATATCGGTTTGCACCTCGGCGCGCACCGTCGCGGAATGAGGCTCGTGGTCGATCAAACTCATCTCACCCACATAGTCGCCGGGCTGCAGCACCGCCAGAATCACCTCGCGGCCACGGGTGTCGGCCGTCAACACACGGGCTCGGCCATTCAGCAGAATGAACAAGGCATTCGACTTGGTGCCCTGCTCAACGATCAACTCGCCGCGCTTGAAGCGCCGCTTGACCACACTGTCCGCAATGGACTGCGCCTGATCGGTCGTCAGCAGTGAAAACAAAGGCACCCTGCGGATCAGGTCCAGATTGGACAACATTGCCATTAACGGCCTCCTTTGAATAATGGTTTGAAATCGGCACAAACCCCAAAGCATGAAGCGTACCTAAAATGCGCTCAGCGATTGTGCCAATACCTTCTTGCAATCACATGCCATCTGCAGCGGAAAAACCCGATCCAGGCGCCTTGTGTGTGCGGGATACAACCCCATAGTAATGTCATGAGCTCAACCACCCAACACCACTCGCTGCTGATTCTCGGTTCCGGCCCTGCCGGCTACACCGCTGCGATCTATGCTGCCCGCGCCAATCTGAAGCCCACCTTGCTGACCGGCATGGCCCAAGGCGGCCAATTGATGACCACCACCGAGGTGGATAACTGGCCTGCCGATGTGATGGGCGTGCAAGGCCCGGAACTGATGCAGCGCTTCCAGGAACACGCCGAGCGCTTCCAAACGCAAATCATCTTCGACCACATCAACGAGGTCGATTTCTCCAAGCGCCCCTTCACCCTCAAGGGCGATAGCGCGAGCTACACCTGCGATGCCCTGATCATCGCCACCGGCGCTTCGGCCAAATACTTGGGCCTGCCTTCGGAAGAGGCCTTCATGGGCCGCGGCGTCAGCGGCTGCGCCACCTGCGACGGCTTCTTCTACCGCGGCCAGGAAGTCTGCGTGGTCGGCGGCGGCAACACCGCCGTCGAGGAAGCCCTGTACCTGTCCAATATCGCCAGCAAGGTGCATGTGATTCACCGCCGCGACAAGTTCCGCGCCGAGCCCATCCTGATCGACAAGCTGACCGAGAAGGCCAAGTCCGGCAATGTGGTGCTGCATCTGTGGAACACCCTGGACGAAGTGCTGGGCGACCAGAGCGGCGTCACCGGCGTGCGCATCAAGAGCACCGCCAACGGCAGCACGCAAGACCTGGCCCTGCAAGGCTGCTTCATCGCCATCGGCCACCAGCCCAACACCGACATCTTCAAGGGTCAGTTGGAGATGAAGGACGGCTACATCGTCACCAAGAGCGGCCTGAGCGGCATGGCCACCATGACCAGCGTGCCTGGCGTGTTTGCCGCTGGCGATGTGCAAGACCATGTCTACCGCCAAGCCATCACCAGCGCCGGCACCGGCTGCATGGCCGCACTGGATGCCCAGCGCTTCTTGGAACAAGAACAGGCCTGATGGACTGATAAACAGTGGCCTGCACTCTTGGCGGTGCAGGCCACTGCGTCAACGCTATCGCCCGTGTCGCCCGTATCGCCACGAATGCGTGCAAGGTCTGGTGCCGCGCAGGGCTGACCTGCAAACCCTCACTGGCGATTGCCGTGACACTTGGCTTACGAGCTACCCCGCCCCACTCGCACACGACTTCCCGTCGGACCCGTGCACCCGAAGGACGGCTTCAACAGCCTTGCCCTTCACCCGTCAAGACCACCTCTGCGCCCAGCTGATTCACGCCGCGGCCTAGCCGCCCTGGCGCAGCACCCACTTTTACGCTATACTCGCGGGCTTGCTTGCTGGATGGATCACGCTCGATGAGTCAAATCAAAGGGTTTAGCAGGTAATAAGTGGTCATGTGGTCAATGCCGGCTTGCAAAGCAAGCTGGGTTGGCTGGTCAATATTTCGATACAGGAGAAGCGTCATGGCACGCGTCTGTCAAGTCACGGGCAAGAAGCCCATGGTGGGAAACAATGTTTCTCACGCCAATAACAAAACCAAGCGTCGCTTTCTGCCTAATCTGCAGTACCGCCGCTTTTTCCTGGAGACCGAGAACCGCTGGGTTCGTCTGCGCATCAGCAATGCTGCCCTGCGTTTGATCGACAAAGTCGGCATCGAAAAAGTCGTGGCCGATCTGCGCGCCAAGGGCGAGCTGTAAGCCAAGCCCTGATCTAGAACTGATATAGCAAGGACAAAATCATGGCAAAAGGCGCACGCGAAAAGATCAAGTTGGAGTCGACCGCAGGTACGGGTCACTTCTACACGACCGACAAGAACAAGAAGACCACGACCGGCAAGCTCGAATTCATGAAATTCGACCCCAAGGCTCGTAAGCATGTTCTGTACAAGGAAATCAAGCTGAAGTAATTCAGCCTTGACTGCCGGGGCTGCTTCGCCAGCCTCACAAAAAACCCCGCAGCGCAAGCTGGCGGGGTTTTTTCATTGGGCAAGCCCATTGCTTGCCTGGAGTATTACTTCGCCTGTTTGCTTGCCGCAATTTCGGCCGCGAACTCCTTGGCAAACCAGTCGTCCATCATCTTCTTCTCGTAACGCAGCGAGTCATTGCCATCCACGCGGTTAAAGCTGTCCAGATAGCCCATATCTTGCAAGCGAACCTTGGCCGAGCGCAACTCCTTGCCGCCTTCGCTGAGCGTGTAGCGCAACTCCATCGACGGGATGGTCACATTTCGCATCACGCGCAGCATCTCCATCGAACGGCCATGCGGCTCAAGCTCGCCAGCCAAATTCACATCGCTCACTTCGATCACCAGGTCCCGACCCGGCAGCAAGCGGTCACCCAAGGCCCGTAGATGCGCTTGTACGTCCGCCAGCACACGCTCCCGATCCACTGTCGAACGCCCCACATCGGAGAACTTTTGCGGCTCAAGAAAACGCACTTCCACATGCGCCTGCGCCGCACTTGCAAGCAGCAGAGTGCCACTCAACACCGCCATGGAAATTGCCTGTCTAGTTTTGAGCTTCATCGGTCGATCTCCTCTTTAAAACAAGTCATGCCCAAGTCTAGGCGCCAGCCATGAAAAAGGGCACCCACTTGGGTGCCCTTTCTGTGCCGGCTTTGTGAACTTACTTTGCCCGTCAACCCAAGCAGACTAAGCCAGACGAAGTCTCAAGAGGCAACTCAGGCCGCCATGCGGGCCTGACGCAAGCTCATCGAGAAGGCCCGCAATTCAGCAATGCCGCTCTCTTCCGCGCGCCGGCACCAAGCCTGCAAGTCGCTAACCAACTGTTCGGCCGAGACATTGGTGCGGGTCCAGAGTTGACGCAACTCTTCGCGCATCGTCATCAGCTTGTCCAGGGCGGGACTCGCCGCACGGGCGCCCGCCAGTTGAGGCAGCAAGTCGGCAGGGATACGGTCCTCATCACGATGCAGCCAACGCTTCGCGGCCTTGAACTGGGCCCACTGCGCGCTGTGCTCTTCACCTTGCGCCTTCAGCTTGGCCAACTCGGCCGCACAAGCCGCCTTCAGACCACGGCGATAGCTGGCCATGACTTCGTAGCGATTGGCGATGATGGCCTCAAGCGTCTGCTTATCGGCCGGCTTGATGGCGCCCGTCAGCAGCTTGGGCACAGTCTTGCGCACCTTGGCCCAACCCAGCATTTCAAAGGCACGGATATAGCCCCAGCCAATGTCGAACTCGAAAGGCTTGACCGAGAACTTGGCCGAGGTCGGGTAGGTGTGATGGTTGTTATGCAACTCCTCACCACCGATCAAGATGCCCCAGGGTGAAACATTGGTCGATGCATCGGGTGCTTCGAAATTGCGGTAGCCCCAGAAGTGGCCAATGCCGTTGATCACGCCCGTCGCCCAAACCGGAATCCAGGCCATCTGGATCGCCCAGATCGTGGCACCGATCGCGCCGAACAAGGCCAGATTGATGATCAGCATCAGGCCAACACCTTGCCAGGAATAGCGGGTGTAGAGATTGCGCTCAATCCAGTCGTTAGGCGTACCAAGACCATACTTGGTCACGGTCTCCGGGTTCTTGGCTTCGGCGCGATACAACTCCACACCGGTCAAGAGCAAGGCCTTCAGACCGCGCGTTTGCGGGCTGTGAGGATCCTCTTCGGTCTCGCACTTGGCGTGGTGCTTGCGGTGAACGGCGACAAATTCCTTGGTCACCATGCCGGTGGTCAACCATAACCAGAAGCGGAAGAAGTGCGCCGGAATGGGGCCCAAATCCAAGGCACGGTGCGCCTGCGCACGGTGCAAGAAAATGGTCACACCCAGAATCGTGAAGTGGGTCACGACCAAGGTGTAGATAACTATTTGCCATGCGCTGGCATCGAGCAAGCCGTTGCTGAGCCAAGCCACAAGGCCGTCATGTATCGTCGTCAAGAGGTTCATTCGATCCTTAAACTGGTAGCCGGCGCTTCATTCTGAGATCGAATTCACCGGATGCTCCCTCGGGGCGGACATGTCGCTTTTATGGGACGACCGTGCACACCTTGCTTGGAAAATTTGTCCAACGATTGTAGAGGACATGACCCAAAACTCCCAGCCCTTCCGTCGGCCGGCTGGCTGAGCCAAATCAAGCCATGTCGATCGCGCGGGCTTAGTTTTTCTGCCAGACGGCCGCAAAGAAGCCATCGGTCTGATGGCGATGGGGCCACAGGCGCAGATAGCCATTTTCCACCAACTCATCGGCGCGGTTGACGTGCGCTTTGCTCAAGACTTCACCAGCCGGCAATTTGGTGAATTGCGGATGGGCGGCCTCGAACTGCTGCGCGATCACCTCATTCTCGGCATCCAGCAAGCTGCACGTGGCGTAAACCAAGCGGCCACCGGGTTTTAGCAAGCGCGCGGCGCTGGCCAGAATAGCCGCCTGCTTGACCTGCAACTCTGCCACCGCCTGCGGCGTTTGGCGCCACTTGAGGTCAGGGTTACGGCGCAGCGTACCCAGTCCAGAGCAAGGCGCGTCAACCAGCACCCGATCGATCTTGCCGGCCAAGCGCTTGATGCGCTCGTCACGCTCATGCGCGATTTGAGTCGGATAGACATTGGACAAGCCACTGCGCGCCAGGCGCGGCTTGAGCGAAGCCAAGCGATGGCCCGACACATCAAAGGCATACAAGCGGCCGGTGTTGCGCATGGCATCACCCAAGGCCAAGGTCTTGCCGCCAGCACCTGCGCAGAAGTCCACCACCATTTCGCTGCGCTTGGCGTCCAGCATCAAGGCCAGCAACTGGCTGCCTTCGTCCTGCACCTCAACGCCGCCGCCGGTGAACAACTCCAACTTGTTCAAGGCAGGCTTGCCCGGAATGCGCAAACCCAGTGGCGAGAACGGCGTGGGCTCGACCTGGATATTGGCGGCAGCCAGCACGGCTTGCGCTTCTTCGCGCTTGTTCTTGAGCGTATTGACGCGCAGATCCAGCGGTGCGGGCTCGTTCATCGCATTGGCCAGGGCCCAGAACTGCTCTTCGCCTAAGCGTTCCAGCAAGGGCGCGGCCAACCATTCGGGCAGGTTGTGCTGCAACTTGGCCGGCAGGCTGCTTTGATCGATGGCCTGCACCTGCTGCAACCATTCCTGTTCTTGCGGCGTCAGGGCTCCGCGCAAAAAGGTGTCGTTGCCTTGCCAGGCCAGAATCGCCAGGCGGCGCTCGGTCGGGCCACGGCCTGACTGCGCCAGATGCTGCCAGAGCGGGCGGCGGCGCAGAACGGCGTAAGTTGTCTCGGCCAAAGCGTGGCGCTCACGCTGGCCAAGGCCTTTGTGTTGACGGAAAAAGGCGGACACCACGGTGTCTGCAGGCGCGTCGAGTTTGAGAACTTCACGCAGAAGTTCGCTGCTCATTTCAAGGAGGGCATTAGGATGCATGCCCCGATTATCCCAGCACCTGAGCACAAGCCCAATGAATGATGACGACTTGCCCGCATTGCCCGCCACAAAGCTGGGCCGCTACCGCCACTACAAGGGTGGCGAATACGAGGTGATCGGCGTGGCCCGCCACAGTGAAACGCTGGAGCCCTTGGTGGTTTACCGCCCGCTCTACAACGCCACCGGCCTGTGGGTGCGGCCACACGCCATGTTTTTTGGCACGCTGGAGGTGGCGAGTCAGACCGTGCAGCGCTTCCTGCCTATTGACTGAAATTCAGTTGGATTTCAGCTGAAACTCAGCTGAAGGCCTGAGCCTCGCCCGCCAACTGGCGCACTAGGCCGTTTTCCAGCGCCAACTGTCCCTGCACAAACCAGCGCACCGCCGCCGGATACATGCGGTGTTCCAGCTTGAGCACCCGGGCCGACAAGCTGCCTTCATCATCCCCTGCCTGCACCGGCACCACCGCCTGCGCCACGATGGCGCCGTGGTCCAACTCGGCGGTGACGAAGTGCACGGTTGCCCCGACGAATTTGCAGCCCATCTCCAGGGCACGCGCATGGGTGTGCAAGCCAGTGAACGCTGGCAGCAAAGACGGGTGGATATTGAGCATGCGCTCGGCATAGTGCGCCGTGAAGCCGGGCGTGAGAATGCGCATAAAGCCTGCCAGCACCACCAGATCAGGCGTGAAGCCGTCGATCACACGCTGCAACTCGGCATCAAATTCCTCGCGCTTTTGCGGGCCACTGAAGGCCTTGTGATCAACCACCGCCGTGGCGATGCCATGCGCTTGCGCAAAGGCCAAGCCCGCCGCATCGGGCCGATTGCTGATCACGGCGGCAATGCGCGCCGGCCAGGCCTCGGACGCGCAAGCGCGCACGATGGCCTCCATATTTGAGCCGCGGCCGGAGATCAGAATCACGATGTTTTTCATGGGGCCGAAGTGTAGGCCAAGGGCGCCCGACCACAACACCTCCCTACAATGCCAACCCATGTCAGAAGCCCCCACCGATACCCTGAGCAGCCGCCCGCGCGTGCTCTCCGGCATGCGCCCCACCGGCGCCCTGCACCTTGGCCATTACCACGGCGCCCTGAAGAATTGGGTCAACCTACAGGCCACACACGACTGCTTTTTCTTCGTGGCCGACTGGCATGCGCTGACCACCCATTACCAAGACCGCAGCACGATTGAGCGCAATGTCTACGACATGGTCGTGGACTGGTTGGCCGCCGGCATCGACCCCGAGCAAGCCACCCTCTTCATTCAAAGCCGCATGCCCGAGCATGCCGAGCTGTTCACGCTGCTGGCGATGAGCACGCCCGCCGCCTGGCTGGAGCGCATCCCCAGCTACAAAGACCAGCTCGAGAAGAACCGGCCCAACGGCGAAGGCGCCACCTACGGTTTTCTCGGCTACCCGCTGCTGCAAGCGGCGGACATCTTGATCTACAAGGCCGCCTGCGTGCCGGTGGGCGAAGACCAGACCGCCCATGTGGAAGTGACCCGCGAAGTGGCGCGCCGCTTCAACCGCATTTATTCGCCCGAGCGCGCCATCCTGCCCGAGCCGCAAGAGCTGCTGACGGCCACACCACGCCTGCCCGGCCTGGACGGCCAGAAAATGAGCAAGAGCGCCGGCAATGCCATCGCTATGCGCGACGGCCCCGAGGTGGTGGATGAAAAAGTACGCACCATGCCCACCGACCCACAGCGCGTGCGCCGCAGCGACCCCGGTGAGCCCAGCCGCTGCCCGGTCTGGCCCTTGCATCAGCTCTACAGTGATGCCAGCACGCAAGCCTGGGCCAGCGAAGGCTGCCGCAAGGCCAGCATCGGTTGCCTGGACTGCAAAAAGCCCTTGATCGAAGCAATTCAGGCCGAGCAAAAGCCCTGGCGCGAGCGCGCCGAGGCCTTTTTGGCCAACCCCAAGCAAGTGCAGTGGATTGTGGAAGTGGGCACCGAGCGCGCCCGCGCCGTTGCCCGCAAAACCCTGCGCGAGGTGCGCACGGCCATGGGCCTGGCCTACTGAATGCGGCCGCAGAACTCTCCCGAAGCAAGCATGGCCGGCATCCACATCACCGACATCGAATCCGCCATCAACTGGTGGCGCGAGCGCCAGCCCTCCGCCGACGGCCTGCAGGCCTGCGCCGAGGTCTGCGCCCTGGCGGAGGTCTACGGCCAGTTGGTCTATTACCGCGAGACCGAATGCGATGACGCCAGCATGCCCGCCGCCGCACTCGAAGCCTGGATGCAGTGGTACGACAGCACGCCCGACGCGCCCTGCATCGCCATTTGCTCCACCAGCCAGGGCGACGAGCTGTGCAAGGGCTGCGGCCGCACTTTTGACGAAGTGCAGAACTGGCCGGTGATGAGCCCCGCAGAAAAGCGCGTCACCTGGCGCCGCATTTCCATCGAAGCCACCGCCTGGCGCTTCAACCGCTATGCCGAGCGTGCACGCGAGTTCACCGGCGTCGATCATCCCCAGGCACCATCCCCCTCCCCATCGCAGCCCGGGGTCAAGTCTTGACGGGCACGACGGCGCCCGCCGCGCCAGGCCATCTGGACACCCTCCGCCGCCTGGCGCCCTTGGCTTGGCCAGTATTCATCGGCCAGGTCGCGGTGTTGGCCTTCAGCACGGTGGACACCGTGCTGGTGGCACGTTACTCCGCCACCGATTTGGCGGCGCTGGCCGTCGGCGCGGCCATTTACATCACCGTGTTCGTGGGCTTGATGGGCGTGGTGCTGGCCATCTCACCGATTGCCGGGCAGCTATTTGGCGCCCGCAAGCTGAATGAAGCCGGCGAGCAACTGCACCAAACCGTGTGGCTGGCTTTGGGCTTGTCGGTGCTGGGCTGCTTGGTGCTGCTGTTTCCCGAACCTTTTTTGGCCAGCTCGCACGCCAGCCCTAAAGTCGCCGCCAAGGTGCGCGGCTATTTGCAGGCCCTGGCCCTGAGTCTGCCCGCTGCCCTGCTGTTCACCGCTTTTCGCGGCTTCAACACAGCCGTGTCCCGCCCCAAGGCGGTGATGGCCATGCAGCTCGTCGGCTTGGCGCTGAAGGTGCCGCTGACCGCTTTGCTGATTTATGGCTTCAGCGTTGGGGGCATGCAGATGCCTCCGCTGGGCGCCGTGGGCTGCGGCATTGCCACCGCCCTGGTGATGTGGGCGCAGGCGCTGATCGCCCTGGTCTGGCTGCGCCGCGATGGCTTTTACGCCAGCTTTGGCCTGCACGGCACTGGCCTGCACGCACCCCGCGCGGCCGACATCAAGGCCTTGTTGAAGCTGGGCATCCCGATGGGCGCAGGCATCTTGATCGAGGTGACCGGCTTCACCTTCATGGCCATCTTCATCGCCCGCCTGGGCACCACGCCGGTGGCGGGGCATCAGGTAGCGGTCAATCTGGTCTCGCTGATGTTCATGGCGCCGCTGGCCCTGGGCAATGCGGCCCAGACGCTGGTGGCCCAGCGAGTCGGCGCGCATGACGCGGCGGATGCACGCCGCCTGGGTTGGCACAGCCTGGAGATTGCGCTGGCCCTGGCTTTTTGCCTTGGCGCGCTGGTGTTTTTCGCCCGCGAGCAGGTGCTGGGCTTTTATACCCAGGACCCGGTCATCATCGCCGCCGCCATGCCCTTGCTGCTGTGGGTGTGGGTCTTCCACATCGGCGATGCTGGCCAAACCGTGGCGGCCTTTGTGCTACGGGCCCACCGCATTGCTGTCGTGCCCATGGTGGTTTATGCCCTGGCGCTCTGGGGCCTGGGCTTGGGCGGCGGCTACTGGCTGGCGTTTGGCGACACCGCCTGGGTGCCGGCGGAATTCCACGGTGCGCGCGGCTTTTGGTCGGCCGCTACGGCCGGGCTGGTATCGGCCGCGCTGGGTTTGAGTGGCTTCTTGGCCTGGGTGCATGGCCGCGAGGCAGCCGGGCAGATTTGAGATCGACGTGAGGCTTGAGCCTTAAGCCAGCGGCAGCGTCAGCACAAAACAGCTACCGCCCCCCGGCCGGGACTCGCAACGCACCGTGCCGCCATGCCGCTGGGCGATTTGCTTGACCAAGCTCAGGCCCAGGCCAACACCACCGGCTTGTTCGGCATGGCCGGGCAGGCGGAAAAAGGCCTCGAAGATTCGCTCACGCATGGCCTCGGGCACGCCCGGACCGCGATCACACACGCGCACCACGGCAGCTGAGCCGCTGCGGCTCAAGTGCAGCAAGACTTCGTCGCCACCGTAGCGGCGCGCGTTCTCCAGCAGATTGCGCATGGCACGGCGCAGCAAGCGGTCCTCGCCCATCAGCTGCAATTGGCTCAGGCCTTGCTCGGCCTCAAACTGCGCGCCGACACGAGCTGCCTCCTCGGCCGCCATGCCGAGCAGATCCACTTTTTCAGCCACGGCGCCGGACACACCTGAGTCCAAGCGGCTGGCCAACAAAACTTCTTCCACCAAGGCATCCAGCTCGCGGATATTGGTGTGAATCTCGGCCGTCAGCCGGGCACGCTGCGCCTCGCTGGCATCGTCCAACATGGCGAAGGCCATCTTCAAACGGGCCAAGGGTGAGCGCAGCTCATGGCTGGCATTGGCCAGCAAGGTCTGCTGTGAACGCAGCAAAGTCTCCAACTGGCTGGCCGCACGATTGAAGCTCACGGCCAAAGCGGCCACTTCATCGTTACCCTGGTCGTCCACCCGATGCGCCAGATTGCCGGCACCGAAACGCTCCACCCCCTGCTTCAGGGATTCCAGCCGACGCGTCAGCCGACGCACCACCGGAAAGGCGCCGATGGCCACACCGAAGAACAGCAACACCAGCAAAGCCAACAAAGCATGCCCGTTCGGGCGCGGGCCAAAAATGGGCTGGAACCAAGCCGATTCCATATGTGCAGGCTGGCCGCGCATGCCACGCACATCGCCGCCCGCACGCAGCGGCAGACCGGGCATGGGCCGGCGCTGGCGCAGCACCAGCAGGCTGCGCCCATCATCCAGCACGAGCTGTACGGGCACGGCAGCAGGCGCGCCCTCCTTCGCCGTTTGGCGAAGCTCGGCCTCACGGCGCAGGAACAACTCCGAGCTGGCCACGCGCTCACCGCGTTTGTCCTCCAGCGCCACCGCCAGATGCAGGCGCTGGCTCCAATCCTCCAGGGCCAGGGCTTGCTGAACCTGCGGCGCATCGGCCACCGGCAAGGCATTGCCCAAGAGTTCAAGCAAGGCCGCCATGCGCTCACTGGCCGAGGTTTCTTGGCTGCCGCGCTCCTGCTCGATATGGCGTTGAAACAACCAGGCCGACCCAAATGCAAAAGCCAGCAGCAAAACCACCAGAGTCAGGTAGATGCGCAGGTAAAGCGCCTTCATTCGCAGCATCACGGGCGCTCAACTCGCTGTGTCGGCATCTTGTTTTCGTGCGAACAAATAGCCCGCACCACGCACGGTCAAAACCCGGCGCGGGTTCTTCGGGTCGTCCTCAATCAAGGCGCGGATGCGCGAGATATGCACATCGATGGAGCGGTCAAAAGCATCCAACGGGTGACCCTTCAAAGCATCCATGATCTGGTCGCGCGACATCACCCGGCCGGGGCTTTGGGCCAGCACCACCAGCAGGTCGAACTGATGGCTGGTGAAATCGCAGGACTTGCCGTCAATGCGCGCCACCCGTTCGGCCAGGTCAATCTCTAGCCGGCCAAAGCGCAGCACATCGTCCTCGGCGGCTTGCGGCTCCACCCGGCGCAACAAGGCCTTGATGCGGGCCTGCAACTCACGCGGCTCAAAAGGCTTGGCGAGATAGTCGTCAGCACCCAACTCCAGGCCCAGGATGCGATCCATGGGCTCGCCGCGGGCCGACAGCATCAGAATCGGCAAGCGCCGCGTATGCCCGTGCGCTCGCAGTTCGCGGCAGAAGTCCAGGCCATCGCCGTCACCCAACATCAGGTCCAACACCAGCAAATCAAAAGCGCCCGAGGCCAATACCGTGCGCGCCATCGCCAAGGAACCGGCCACGCTGATCTCGAAGCCGGCATTGCTCAGGTAGTCGCTGAGCATGGCGGTGAGTCGGGTGTCGTCGTCGATGAGCAGCAGTCTGGAAGGCATGGTGGCGCTGGCGTTGCAGTGAGATTGGGAGGCCGGCTTGCGCGCGGACAAGGCCCGCGCGGCCGCTTGCGCCTCGAGTGAAGGGCTAAGCATAAGCGAGCCTCGCTGCGCGGCCATCAATTCACCGCGGAGGCGGGCTTGGCGGGTTTGGCAGCCTTCGGCGTGCCACGCTCATGTCGATGTTCGCGATGCTCGGCATGATGCGCTTGCATGGCCTTCATTTTTTCACCCAGCTTGGCGCGCTGCTCGGGGCTGAGCACGCGGGCGGCATCCACCATGGCTTGGCTCATGCGCTTGCTGGCTTGCTCGCGCAAGACCTGACCCTGCTGACGCAAAGCCTCGACGGCAGCCGCATCCACGGTGGGGGCGGTCAGCAAGGCCATGCCTTGCTCGTGCAGTTTTTGGCCGCTGGCGTGCTGAGCTTTCAAGTCGTCGCGAGCGGCTTGCATGATTTGCTTGATCTGGGCGCGCTGGGCCTCGGTGGCATCCACCATGTCCAACATGCGGCTCATGTGGCGGCCACCCATCATCATGCCGGGGCCGCCCCGATCGCCCCGTTCGCTCATCTCGCCCATGCCGCGCATCTCGCCGGGGCCACCGTGCATGCCGTGGCCTTGGGCCATCACCAAGCCAGCGCTCATGGCCAGCACCGAGGCCAAGAGGCCTGTCTTCAGTTTGGAATTCAGCGTCGTCAACATGGTGTGCTCCTTGAGTCCATCTATCAATCAAGCCAGGATCTGGCGTGAATGAATCATCTGCGCCTCAGGTAAGCCGGGCATGCATGGGCCGTAAAGTTCTGTGAACAGGCATGAAAAAAGGGAGCCTTGCGGCTCCCTTTGATTTAGCACCCAGTGCAGCGCGATGGCGCTTACTTGATCGGCTTGAAGCGCATACGCTTGGGGCGCGCGCCTTCTTCGCCCAGGCGCTTCTTCTTGTCGGCTTCGTACTCATGGAAGTTGCCGTCGAAGAAGAACCACTGCGAATTGCCTTCGCAAGCCAGGATGTGGGTGCAGATACGGTCCAGGAACCAGCGATCGTGGGAGATCACCATGGCCGAGCCGGCGAACTCCAGCAGCGCCTCTTCCAGCGCGCGCAGGGTTTCGACGTCCAAGTCGTTCGACGGTTCGTCAAGCATCAAGACGTTGCCGCCCTGCGCCAAGGTCTTGGCCAAGTGCAGTCGGCCGCGCTCACCACCCGACAAGCTGCCCACCAGCTTTTGCTGGTCATTGCCCTTGAAGTTGAAGCGACCCAGATAGGCGCGGCTAGGCATCACGAACTTGCCAACAGTGATGTTGTCCAGGCCACCGGACACGTCTTGCCAGACGGTTTTGTCGGCTTCGAGGTTTTCGCGGCTCTGGTCCACGAAGGCCATCTTGGCGGTCTTGCCGATCTTGACATTGCCGCTATCGGGCTGTTCCACGCCTTGCAGCATGCGGAACAGCGTCGACTTACCGGCGCCGTTGGGGCCGATGATGCCGACGATGGCGCCAGCCGGCACCTTGAAGCTGAGGTTGTCGATCAGCACGCGGTCGCCGAAGCTCTTGCTGACGTTTTCGAACTCGATCACTTCATTGCCCAGGCGCTCGGCCACGGGGATGAAGATTTCGTTGGTGACGTTGCGCTGTTGGTACTCCACATCGCTCAGCTCTTCGAAGCGGGCCAGACGCGCCTTGCTCTTGGCCTGACGGCCCTTGGCATTGGAGCGCACCCACTTCAGCTCTTCCTTCATGGCCTTGGTGCGAGCGTCTTCGGTCTTCTGCTCAGTCTCCAAGCGCTTCTCTTTCTGGTCCAGCCAGTCGGAGTAGTTGCCCTTCCATGGGATGCCGTGGCCGCGGTCGAGTTCCAAAATCCACTCAGCGGCGTTGTCCAGGAAGTAGCGATCGTGGGTGATGGCCACCACGGTGCCGGGGAAGCGCTGCAGGAACTGCTCCAGCCATTCCACTGACTCGGCGTCCAAGTGGTTGGTCGGCTCGTCAAGCAACAGCATGTCGGGCTTGCTCAGCAGCAGGCGGCACAGGGCCACGCGGCGCTTTTCACCACCGGACAGCACGCCGATGACGGCATCCCATGGCGGCAAGTTCAGCGCGTCAGCGGCCAGTTCCAACTGCAAGTCGGTGTTTTCCGAACCGGCGGCAGCGATGATGGACTCCAACTCGCCTTGTTCGGCGGCCAAAGCGTCAAAGTCGGCGTCCTCTTCGGCATAAGCGGCATAGACCTCGTCCAGACGCTTCTTGGCGGCCAAGACGCCACCAATGCCCTCTTCCACCGCTTCGCGCACGGTCTGCTCGGGGTTGAGCTGCGGCTCTTGCGGCAGATAGCCGATCTTGATGCCGGGCATGGCGATGGCTTCGCCTTCGTATTCCTTGTCCACGCCGGCCATGATCTTCAGCACGGTGGACTTACCTGAACCGTTGACGCCCAGCACGCCGATCTTGGCGCCGGGGAAGAAGGACAGCGAGATGTCCTTGAGGATGTGGCGTTTGGGAGGAACCGTCTTGTTCAGACGGTTCATCGAGAAGACATATTGAGCCATGGCGAAGATCCTGGGGTTTCGAGAAGGTGTAGGGCTGCGGGCTGAAGCGTCCACCGGCATGACCATGAGTCATTCCTGTGCGCTTAGGGTCAGGGCTTGAGGGCTGGGGTCGAAACGCGTCCCCCTATTCCTGGCACCCTGCATCCCTGCCGCCCGCTGCGCCTCGCTCGTCCTGAGGCGGTGCGAGGCGATCATTCAACCCGCTATTGTCGCAGCTTCACAGCCGCCGCCGGCGCTCGACCGACATTGGCAGCGTGTTCAAACCACGAAAACGCTTCAGATAGACCCGGCCTCGCCCCTCCAGACCTGACTTGCGCAAGCTGATTGGCGCCAGCGGATCTGGCCCGGCATGCGTCGACAAGCGGGCGGCAAAGACCGCGCCGTTAAAAAATGCCTCCATGACAGGGCAATCCCCTGCCGTCTAGGCCTCAAGAATCAGCCAGCATTGCCCGACATCAAAGTCTGCATCCGCAACATGGCCGCTTGCTGAGGCACGTGGTTGCATTCGCTTTGGCAGATGGAAGCGCCAATTCTCATTGCGATCAGTGCGATCAATGCGGGCGCTGGGCCAGCAATGACTGCGAAACACCCCTCAACCTTGAATCATCGACATGAGCCCATCCTCACTTTCTGAACCGATTGCCAGCACGCCCGCTTGGGCCCGACCCGGCGTGTATTGGTTCCGCAAAGTGATGTTCCCGACCAAGGCGGCGGTGATTCTGGTCCTGCTGGTGCTGCCCATGCTTGGCACGCTAGGCGTGTTGACCGCTGACCGTTACGCCGCCTGGCAGGCCACCGTTGCGGAGCGAACCGGCTTGGCTGCCATCCAAACCATCTTGCCTGCGGCGGATGCGACACGGCAATTGCGCCGCGCCTTGGTCGACCAGGCCAATGGCGTTGAGCGCAATGACTTGGCAGCGCTGCGCGAGCAGTTCACCAAGGCGTTTGCGCATCTCAATAAAGAAGGCAAGCCCCTCCTGGACAGCTTTGCGAACAAGGCCAATAAACACTGGCAGCCGCTGATGGCGACGCTAGAGGAGGCCCGCCGCCAAAGCAGCACGCAGGGTTTGAGCGCCGCCGAGGTGCGCAAGCCCTATGCCAGCATGACCGAGCAGCTCGACGAACTGACCCAGGATGTGGTGGACGCCAGCGGTTTGGCCTTGGACCCGGAGGGCGACACCTACTACCTGATGTTGGCAGCCACCATCAATCTGCCAAAGGCGATGGAGAACCTGGGACTGTCGCGTGGCGCCATGAGCGCCTACTTGGCCCAACCCAAGAACAGCTTGCTGGCTGCGGCCGCCGCACGGGTCGCCGTGGACCGGGAACTGATCGGCAATCTCCAGCAGGCTGTCAGCCATGCCATCGACTTCAACCCCGCGCTGGCCAAGCTCAAGCTCGACGCCCGCCTGGCCAGCACCGAAGCCTATGTCAGCAATAACGAGGCCCTGCTGCGGCAGGACGAGCCCCCCAGCGTAAAGCCGGAGTCCGTGGTGCAACAGGCCAACGCCGCCCTGCTCGATTTGGGCCAGGCACAGCGCAGCTTGGCCGACCAACTCGACCAACTGCTGGAAGCGCGCCAACAGCGCCTGATGCAGCGCATGGTGCTCGGTTCGGTATTCAGCCTGGTCCTGCTGCTGGCAGGCCTCTATTTCTTCTACTGCTTCTATCGGGTGATGAGTTCGGGCATGGGCACCTTGGTGCAGCGCATGCACGCCATCGCCACCGGCGACCTGACCGCCACCCTGATTCCGAAGGGCCACGATGAAACCGCCCATTTGATGACCGCCCTGGCCGACATGCAGGAGGCCCTGCGCGGCACCGTCAAGCAGGTGCGCGAAGCGGCGGATGCCATCAAGCTCTCGGCCGATGAAGTGGCCGGCGGCAGCATGGATCTATCGCAACGCACCGAGCAAGCGGCCGCCAATCTGGAACAAACGGCCTCGGCCATGGAGCAAATCGGCTCCACCGTCAAACAGACCACCGATGGCGCGGCCCAAGCGGCCGGCGTCGCCGGCAACAATGTGAAGTTGGCCGACCAGGGCGGTCAGGTCATTGCGCAAGTGGTCAGCACCATGGCCGAAATCCAGGACTCCAGCCGCCGCATCGGCGAAATCATCGGCGTGATTGACGGCATTGCCTTCCAGACCAATATCCTGGCCTTGAACGCCGCTGTGGAGGCGGCCCGAGCCGGCGAACAAGGCCGCGGCTTTGCGGTGGTGGCCAGCGAGGTGCGCGCCCTGGCCCAGCGCAGCGCCGCCGCTGCGCGAGAAATCAAGCAACTGATCCTGGCCAGCGGCGAGCGGGTCGAGGTCGGCAACCGCATCGTCAGCGAAGCGGGCAGCACCATGCGGGCCATCGTCGACAGCACCGGCCAAGTCGGTACGCTTCTGCAAAACATTTCCAGCGGCGCCCGCGAGCAAGCCCTGGGCATCGATCAGGTGGGCAAGGCCATCCATGAACTCGACCAGATGACGCAGCAAAACGCTGCCCTGGTCGAAGAAACCGCCGCCGCCTCCAGCGGCATGCGCCAGCAAGCCGAGCAACTCTCCGTCGCGGTGCATGTCTTCAAGCTGCCCTGAGCCAGCTTGAAGGCGACTCGCTAGCAGGCGCTAGGACACCGCCGCAGAGATTCATCCGCGAGCGCCACACCCAGCGCACTTGCAGGCGTGCTGCTCACTCCGCCATCGAGTAAGGGCCGCCCCGCTCCAGCGCGCGCCGGTAGGCCGGGCGCTGCTGAAAGCGGCGCACCCAGGCATCCAGATTCGGATAGTTGGCACGCAAGCCGCGCGCGGCCTCGCCCACAAAACTCATTTGAATGTCGGCACCGCTCAAGCTGTCGCCGACCAACCAGTCGCGGCCTTGCAAGGCCCGGTCCACATAGCCCAGATGGTTCTTCAACTCGCTGTCGATGCGCGGCGCCAGCGGCGCGCCAGCCTCACCCAGGCGCGACACATAAAGCTTGAGCAGCAGCGGCAACATGGCCGAGCCTTCGGCGTAATGCAGCCACTGGTTGTAGACCTCAAAGGCCGGTGTTGACAGCGCCGGCTGCAGGCGCCCGCCACCGTAGCGGCGGATCAAGTAGTCCACGATGGCGCCGGACTCGATCAGGGTTTGACCACCATCTTCAATAACTGGCGACTTGCCTAGCGGGTGCACGGCCAGCAACTCCGGCGGCGCCAGTCGAGTTTGCGCGTCGCGGGCGTAGTGGCGAATCTCGTAAGGGAGTTCCAGCTCTTCCAGCAGCCACAACACGCGCTGCGAGCGCGATTCATTCAGGTGGTGTACGACGATCATTGGCTTGCCTTTGTTTGGGTTTGACCACGCAGCGTGGTGAAGTCCGGGCATTGTGATCAAAGCCGCCTGGACCTGCCTAGCCCCAAGGTGACAGTGAAAGGAGCCGCGGCCGCGCCAGGGCCGCGCGGCACCGGACAAAGACCTGGCCGAGAGCTTGGGCAAGAGCCCACCTGCCAACTAGTTCCGGGGCCGAGCTACGGGCCAACCCTATAATGCCAGCTTCGCCACGCTTCTCAGTCTTGCGCGGCGTTTGCTTTTCCAAAGCTCAAGTACGCATCCCACGCAGGCTCGAAGACTGGCGCTGCTCCACGCAGCGCGGCCCGGCATCAGGGACTCGTGCCCCCCAAACAGTTGTCAGCTGTCCTGCCTGTGATCCACAGGCATGGGCGCTGCAACGTCTAAAAGTAATCAATGACTTTTGAATCCCTGGGCCTCGCCCTCCCCCTGCTCAAAGCGATCGCAGACGCCGGCTACACCACGCCGACCCCCGTTCAAGCACAAGCTATTCCTGCCGTCCTGAAGGGCGGCGACCTGATGGCCGGCGCCCAAACCGGCACCGGCAAGACCGCCGGCTTCACCCTGCCCATGCTGCATTTGCTCAGCACCGGCGCACCGGTCACCAATAAGCGCGGCAAGCCCGCCATCCGCGCCCTGGTGCTGACCCCGACTCGCGAACTGGCTGCCCAGGTCGAAGAAAGCGTCAAGACCTACGGCAAATACCTGCCCCTGAAGAGCATGGTGATGTTCGGCGGCGTTGGCATGCAGCCGCAAATCAACCGCCTGCGCGACGGCGTCGACATTCTGGTGGCCACCCCCGGCCGTCTGCTCGACCATGCCCAACAAGGCACGCTGGACCTGAGCCAGGTGCAAATGCTGGTGCTGGACGAAGCCGACCGCATGCTGGACATGGGCTTTGTGCACGACATCAAGAAGGTGTTGGCCCTGCTGCCGGCCAAGAAGCAGTCGCTGCTGTTCAGCGCCACCTTCAGCGATGACATCAAGAACCTGGCCGACCGCCTGCTGAACCAGCCCGCCCTGATCGAAGTGGCCCGCCGCAACCAGACCAATGAGTCGATTGCGCAAAAGGTCCACCCCGTTGGCCGCGAGCGCAAGAAGGAATTGCTGGTCCACCTGATCAAGACCGGCGACTGGCACCAAGTGCTGGTCTTCACCCGCATGAAGCATGGCGCCAACCGCCTGACCGACTATCTGAATGACCAGGGCATCAGCGCCATGGCCATTCACGGCAACAAGAGCCAAGGTGCCCGCACCAAGGCCCTGGCCGAGTTCAAGAGCGGTGATCTGCAAGTGCTGGTGGCCACCGATATCGCAGCCCGCGGCATCGACATTGACCAACTGCCGCACGTGGTGAACTTCGAGCTGCCCAATGTCTCGGAAGACTATGTGCACCGCATCGGCCGTACCGGCCGTGCCGGCGCGCAGGGCGAGGCCGTTTCGCTGGTTTGCGTGGACGAGAACGGTTTCCTGCGTGAAATCGAAAAGCTGATCAAGCGCGAGATCCCCAAGGAAATCGTGCCCGGCTTCGCGCCCGACCCCAATGAGCGCGCCGAGCCCATCGTGCTGGGCCGCATGATTTTGAACGGCAACGGCAGCCGTTCCAGCGCCGGTGGTGGTGGCGGCCGCGGCAATTCGCGTGGCGGTGGCGGCGGCGGTGGCCGTCCGGCAGCGGGCCGTGGCCCGGCCGGTGGTGGCCGCCCAAGTTCACCGCAAGGTGAGCAGCGCGCGCCGCGTCAAGCAGCGCCGCAAGGCCAGCGCAATGCTGGTGGTGGCCATGCGGGTGGTGGTAACGGCGGCGGCAACGGTGGCGGCGGTGCTCGCTCCGGTGCCCCGCGCGGCAATGGCGGTGGTGGTGGCCGCAGCGGCGGTGGCGGTGGCGGCGGTGCGCGTCTGACCAGCCCCAAACGCTAAAAATGCGTTAAGCAGCGTCAAATAACGCTGAAGCCAAGCTGACCAAGGTCAGATCACGCTACGAAGCCCAGGCCCCAAAGCCTGGGCTTTTGTGTTTTAGGATTCCGGGATGACAAACCCTGTGCCCCAACGTCTCTGGCTGGCCGGCGCTACCGGCCTGATCGGCCGCGAAG
The DNA here is from genome assembly GCF_038419725.1 of Roseateles sp. PN1. Lineage (NCBI taxonomy): Bacteria > Pseudomonadati > Pseudomonadota > Betaproteobacteria > Burkholderiales > Sphaerotilaceae > Roseateles > Roseateles sp. PN1. The sequence goes on from NZ_JBCARA010000002.1 coordinate 86,834, forward strand.
TGCTGGACCTCGCCCTGCAAAACCGCTGTGAGGTCCATGCCCTGCTGCGCCGCGCCGCGCCCGAGTTGCCGAACAGCCCGCATCTGCACGCTCACCAGGTCGACTTTGCCGCCCAAGCGCAGGGCCTCAGCAGCCCCTTGCCGGCGGCAGACGCACTGATCATCTGCCTGGGCACCACCATCAAGGTGGCCGGCTCGCAAGAGGCCTTTCGCGCCCTGGATTTCGGCGCGGTGCTGGCGGTGGCAAAGGCAGCTCGCGACACCGGCGTGAGCCGCTGCGCGGTGGTCTCCGCGCTTGGCGCCGACCCTGCGTCCGGGGTGTTCTACAACCGCGTCAAGGGCGAGATGGAGCAGGCCCTGATCGCATTGAACTTCCCGCAGCTGCTGATCGCCCGCCCCTCCCTGCTGGTGGGCGACCGGGCCCGGCTCGGCCAACCCGCCCGGGCCGGCGAGCAATGGGCCGAACGCTTAAGCCGCCCTTTCCGCGGCTTGATCCCTGCGCGCTGGCGGCCCATCGCGGCCAGTGCGGTGGCGCGTGCGCTCTGGCTCGGTGTTAGGAATGAAAGCGGGCCGCGCCTGCACATTCTGGAGTCCGATCAATTGCAAGCGCTGGCCGGCACACAAGCATGCTGAACCGCTTCAGTGAGTTACTGGGGGCCGAAGGCCCGCTGGTGCTGGGTTTGCTGGTGGCCTTGGGCGGCGGTCTGCTGCTGGGGCTGGAGCGTGAACACCACCGGGCGCGCGGCGCCGCGCCGGTGATGCAAGCCGCTGGCCTGCGCACCTTCACCATCATCACCCTCAGCGGCGCCTTGGCACAGGGATTGGACATCCCCGGCTTGGTGGCGGTGGGCGCCTTGGGCGTGGCGGCCTTGGTGGCCATAGCCTACTACCGCAGCAGCGAAAAAGACATCAGCCTGAGCACCGAGGCGGCCTTGCTAGCGGCCTATTTGATCGGTGTGCTGTGCGTGCAATCGCCGGCCCTGGGTGCGCCTGCGGCCGTGCTCCTGGCGGCACTGCTCAGCGCCCGCGAGCGCCTGCATCGCTTTGCGCGCCACTGGCTGCGTGAGGCCGAGTTGCGCGATGGCCTGCTGCTGGCCGCACTGGCCCTGATCGTGCTGCCGCTGATGCCCACCGAACCCCTCCCCTGGCTGGCCGGCCTGCGGGCGTCCACCATGATGGGCTTGCTGCTTCTGCTGCTGGGCTTACAGGCCTTTGGCTACCTGGCCCTGCGGGTGCTGGGCGCGCAGACCGGCCTGGCCTTGGCGGGCTTGATGTCAGGGCTGATCTCCAGCACCGCCACCATCGCCGCGATGGGCCACCGCGCACGTGCCGAGCCGGCGCTGTTCTGGGCCTGCTGCGCCGGTGCCGTCATGTCCACCGCCGCCACCTGGCTGCAGGTCAGCCTGATGCTGCTGGCCCTGGCGCCGCAAGCCGCTCAGCTCTTCATGCCCGTCAGCGGAGTGGGCATGTTGGCCGCCGGTGCGGCCGGCCTGCTGCTGGCGCGCCGGGCAAAAGCCGCCCAGGATGCCGATGGGCAAACGACCTCGCCCGATCAATCAGATGCGCCCGCTGCCGACGACAAAGGCCCATTGCGATTGAAGGAAGCCGCGCTGATTGCGGTGACGCTCAGCGCTGTCGCCCTGCTGGTCAGTTGGGCCGAGCGGCAATTCGGCAGCGCCGGCATGTTCAGCGCGGTGGCCTTGGCCGCGATTGCCGATGCGCACGCGCCGGTGGCCTCGCTGGCGGGCCTGAGCAATGCCGGGCAGATCAGCCACGCCCAGCTGGCCCAAGGCGTGATGCTGGCCATTGCCTGCAACAGCATCACTCGCGCCATCACCGCGACGCTGGCTGGCGGGCGCCGCTTCGGTTTGCTGATCTCTTTGGTGCTGCTGGCTTGCCTGGGCCTGACCGGCCTGGTCTTGCTGCTGATCCTCGCTTAGCCTTCTTTTTCGTGAAAACCCAAGCCATCATTCCCGCCGAGGTCGACTTCGCGGACCCAGCCGCCCCTCGTGCCCCGGCTTTTGACGACGTCTATCACAGCCGCGCCGGCGCCCTGGCGCAGTCCCGCCACGTTTTCCTGGCCGGCAACCAGCTCCCCGAACGCTGGGCGGGCCGCCCGCGTTTTGTGATTCTGGAAACCGGCTTCGGCCTGGGCCACAACTTCCTGGCCACCTGGGAGGCCTGGCTGCAAGACCCGGCACGCTGCGAGCAGCTGATCTTCATCAGCATTGAAAAGCACCCCCTGCGCCAGGCCGATCTGGCGCAGGCGCACCAAAGCTCGCCGCTGCCCGAATTGAGCGCGCAGCTGCTTGAGGCCTGGCCGCCGCTGACGCCCAATCTGCACCGATTGGTATTCGACGGCGGCGCAGTGCAATTGCTGCTGTGCCTGGGCGATGTGCACCGCTGGATGCGCGAGCTGGTGGCCGAGGTGGATGCCTTCTATCTGGACGGGTTCAACCCCTCCAGCAATGCCGAGATGTGGGACGGCCATGTGCTCAAGGCCTTGGGTCGGCGCGCCGCAGCAGGCGCCACCGCCGCCAGTTGGAGCGTGGCCCCGCAGGTGCGCGAAGGCTTGATGGCCGCTGGCTTCAGCCAAGAACGCCAGCGCGGCTTTGCCAACAAGGGCGGCATGTGTGTGGCGCGCTACCAGCCGCGCCATCAAGCGCAAAAGCCGGCCGGGCGCGAGCCGCTGGCGCCCAAGGCCCAGCACGCGTTCATCCTCGGCGCTGGTCTGGCCGGCGCAGCCTGCGCCTGGGCCCTGGCAGGCCAAGGCATTGCCAGCACCTTGATCGACGCCCGCCCCGGCCCGGCGCAAGCCGCCTCGGGCAACCCCGGCGGCCTGTATCACGGCACGCTCAACCCGGACGATGGCCTGCATGCGCGCTTCAATCGCGCGGCGGCATTGGCAACGGCCCACACCCTGCGCCACTTGCCCGGATTGCCATGGCATCAGCAAGGGCTGCTGCGCCTGGAGCAAGCCCGTGCGCTGGAACAAATGGAGGCCTTGCTGGCGCGCTTAGGCCTGCCGCCCGACTATGTGCAGGCACTGAGCCGGGCTGAAGCCGCCGCACTGAGCGGCTTGGACCTGCCCGGCCCAGCTTGGTTCTACCCGGCCGGTGGCGCGCTGCCGCCGCCCGCCTTTGCCCAGGCCTTGTTGACAGCAGCCGGGCCGGCCGTCAACAGCCGCTACAACTGCCGGGTCGCTCGCATCGAGTCCGTCGGCGCGAGTTGGCGGCTGTGGAGCGCCGAGGACAAGCTGATCGGCGAGACCGAGCTGTTGGTGCTAGCCGGCGGGCATGAGGGTCAGGTCTTGCTGGCGCAACTGGCGCCTGAACTGGCAGCCCAGCTTTCGGTACTGCGCGGGCAGCTGAGCCACCTCAGCCCGGCGGGCATTCGCCCGCGCCTGCCGGTGGCGGGCCTGGGCTACGCGATTGCCGATACGGACCAGGGCCTGTGGTGCGGCGCTACCAGCCAGGCAGCTGACACCGAGCCACAGCTGCGCTTGGCCGACCACCAACGCAATCTGGCGCAATGGGCCGAGCTCAGCAAGCAGGCTGGCGCTGTAACTGGCCTGGAAGCTGGCCTGGAAGCTGGCCTGGAATCACAGCTGCAAGGCGGCCGCGTAGGCTGGCGCCTGGCCACGCCGGACCGGCTGCCCCTGGTCGGCGGCCTGCCGCTGCCCGACTACAGCGGCCGCCAGGACCAGGCCCGCTTCATCCCGCGCCAGCCGGGCTTGGCCTTGTGCACCGCCATGGGCTCACGCGGCATTGCCTGGGCGGCCCTGTGCGCGCAGGTGATGGCGGCACAGGTCACAGGCGCGCCAGTCCCTTTGGAAGCCAGCTTGCTGGACGCGCTGGATCCGGTCCGCTTTGCCTTGAGAACCGCGCGCGACACGCGCCCGGAGACAGTCGCGGACTAAGATAGGTGCGATCTGCGAACCGATAACCTCAATTTCTATCGGGATATGTCGATCTGCTAGGGACCTCCCTCTAAGTCGCATCGGTTCGCGACTCGACCTTTCCTTGAAAAGAGTTTGCATGTCCGTCACCCAGTTGTCCGGCCGCTCGATTGGCCGCCGTTTGAATATCGCCTTCTCCATCGTCTTGCTGATCGCCCTGGCTGGTTCTGTCATGGGTTATTGGTCTTTGCACAAAGTGGCCAATGAAACCGCCACCATGTATGAAGAGACCCTGCTCACCGAGCGCCTGGCCAGCGACTGGCAGCGCAATATCGTCAGCGGCATCAACCGCTCCACCGCCATCGCGGTGAGCAAAGACAATGCTCTGGCCGAATACTTCAGTGCCTCGGCGGCTGAATCCACTCGCCAGTCCAGCGAGCTGCAAAAGCAGCTGGACGTCTTGCTGACCAGCCCGCGCGAGCGCCAACTGTTTGAACAGCTCAGCCAAAACCGCAAGCCCTATCTGAGCTCGCGTGACTCGCTGACTAAGGCCAAAAAAGCGGGCGACGCAGAGCGTGCCGAGGACATCTTCAAGCAGCAATTTCTGCCCGCTGCAGCGCAATTCCAAGACAGCATCAAGCTGATCGTTCAGGAGCAACGCGATGAGCTCGACGCCGCTGCTAAGCGGGTGGCCCAAACCAATAGCCAAGCGCGCGCTGCGCTGCTGGTTTTTTCGGTCTGCGCCCTGCTTGTCGGCGCGACACTGGCCTTGCGCCTGACACGCTCCATCGCCGGGCCATTGAGCCAGGCAGCGGCCTCCGCCGACGCCATTGCGAACTTTGACCTCAGCCGCCACATCGTTGTGGAGTCCGACGATGAAACCGGCCGCTTGCAGCAAGCTCAGAAGACCATGCAGGCAGCCCTGATTCGCCTGATTGGCGAGGTGCGCAGCTCCACCGACAGCATCAGCACGGCCAGCGCGGAAATTGCCACCGGCAATCTCGACCTGTCGGCCCGCACCGAGCAAACCGCCTCCAGCTTGCAAGAAGCCGCCGCCTCGATGGCGCAGCTGACCGGCACCGTGCGCCAGACCGCCGACTCGGCCGTCACCGCCAACCAGCTCGCCAACTCGGCCGCCGAAGTGGCCCGCCGCGGCGGTTCGGTGGTGGCCCAGGTGGTCAGCACAATGGAAGACATCAGCGCCAGCTCGCGTCGCATCACCGACATCATCGGCACCATTGACGGCATCGCCTTCCAGACCAATATCCTTGCCCTGAACGCCGCGGTGGAAGCGGCACGTGCCGGTGAGCAGGGACGCGGCTTTGCGGTCGTGGCCTCCGAGGTGCGCAGCCTGGCCCAACGCTCCGCCGAAGCGGCCAAGGAAATCAAAACCCTGATCGGCGCCAGCGCCGAGCGGGTGGAGTCTGGCACGCAGCTGGTGCAAAACGCCGGCGCCACCATGAGCGATATCGTGACCAGCGTGCAGCGCGTGTCCGACATCATTGCCGAGATCAGCACCGCATCGCGAGAGCAAAGTGATGGCATCAACCAAGTGAACAGCGCCGTCGTTCAGCTCGACCAGATGACGCAGCAAAACGCCGCCCTGGTGGAAGAGTCGGCCGCTGCGGCTGAGAGCCTGCGCGACCAGTCGGGCCGTCTGGCTTCAGCCATTGCGGTGTTCCGCCTCTGAGGCCCCACTAAGCAAGGCCAAGCCCCAAATGCAAAAAGCCCCTCACGGGGCTTTTTCTATTTCAGGACGGACATGGCCCTCTGTGCCAACAGGCCGTGCCTGAGCCTGGCTCAGTCGAACTTGAGCGTCTTGACGCCTTCGGCCGTACCCAGCAAACACACCGAAGCCCGGTTGCGGGCAAACACGCCGACCGTCACCACGCCAGGCCATTGATTCACGTCGGCTTCAAAGGCCTTGGCGTCCTTGATCTGCAAGCCGCGCACATCGAGGATGTGGCAGCTGTTATCGGTCACCACACCCGCACGCAGCGTGGCGCTGGCACCCAGGGCGGCAAAGCGGCGCGCGATCTGCGCCGCAGCCATCGGAATCACTTCCACCGGCAGCGGGAACTGGCCCAGCACATCCACCAGCTTGGACGCATCGGCGATGCAAACGAATTGCTCGGCCAGGTCGGCCACGATCTTCTCGCGCGTCAGTGCTGCGCCGCCGCCCTTGATCATGTGACCGCCGTGGTCGATCTCATCAGCGCCGTCAATGTAAACGCCCAGGGACTCAACCTCGGCCGCTTCAAACACAGTGATGCCCAAAGCCTTCATGCGCTCGGTGGAGCGCACCGAGCTGCTGACCGCGCCCTTGATCTGAATGCCGCTGGCGGCCAGCGCGTCAATGAACTTGTCCACGGTGGATCCGGTGCCAACGCCGATGATGCTGCCGGCGGCCACGTATTGCAGGGCGGCTTGGCCCACCAGGGTCTTGAGTTCGTCTTGGGTCATGGCTGTGCTTTGAAAAAGTGAGGGGGATGGGCGTCATTATCCCAAGCTGCTAAAGCCTGCCCCATCAAGCCGCCCTTCAATCGCCCAACTATGCCCATCAAGCAGCGTAAAACTTGCCGTGGAAGCCATAAGTGACCCAGTACGGCAGCCACACCTTGGCGATGGGGCCGGCGCTGATCGCCTGGGCATCGAAGACGCTGGCGAAGCTCAGCTGACGCCGGCTATCAAAGCACAGGCCCAGCAACCAGCCCTCGCCCTCCACCCGGCTGCCGGGCTTGGGCACCAGCACATGCTCTTCCACCACCACCTCATTGCCAAAGCAAAAGCGCTGGCGTTGGCCGCTCTCCAGGTCCAGATGCAGCAGGCCGTTGAAGCCCCAGCGCTCGCCGATGTCGATGGCCGTGGGGTAGTAAACATGACGATAGCGCTGCGCCACCACGCGCGGGTCCACCACGGGGAACTCGACCACGTCCTCGCGGCTTCGCAGCTCGATGCGGCCGCTGGCCAGGTCGATGCGCATGAAGCGCGGGGTGGTGTTGCGCTGCGCGGCGGACGGTCGCTCGCCGCGCATGATTTGCGTGAGTGCCAGCTGGGCCTGCGGCAGCTCGCGGTTTTGCACATAGTCCAGCTGCAAGGTCTGGCCATCGTCCCAAGCATTGCCGAAGTGGAAGACCATGGCGGCCGGTATCTCCAGCACGCGGCGGCGTTCGAAGTCAGCCTTATCCACCACCAAGACGCGGGTGGCTTCCTGGCCCTGCCAGCGCATGGAGCTAGACAGACTCTCACCTGCGCGCAAGGCCTGCTGGTCGATGTGTATGGGCGCCAGCAAAAACACCAGATAGCGCTGCGACACCGCAAAGTCATGCACCATGCCGATGGCGCCAGGCGCCTCAAACACCGTGCTGCGCAAGACCTGACCCTGGGGCGAGATCTGGTACAGCGCCATCCGCGTGCCGAAGGTACCGAAGTTCCACACCGTGCCGTCCGCTTCCACCTTGGGGTGGGCCGAAAAAGGCATGCCGGCCAGCTCGGGCGACCAGCTCTTTGGGCCGCGCGTCTGCAGGGTAGCGGGGTCCAACTCGTAGGCGCTGCCGCCCTCCCACAGGGCGTAAAGCTTGCCGCCTTGCCGCAGCACACTGGTGTTGGCCGTGTTCATATCGTCGGCGCCGCGCACCGGCTTGCGAGCCGGAATCGGTGTGCCGAAGCCGGGCACCAGGAAGCGCCCTGCCGCTGCCTCGGCCTTGAACTTGGCCGTTTGCACAAAGCGGGCCTGGTGGCTCACGCCCGCTTCGCCAAAGGTCCAGGCTTGCAGCAGGCCGTCGCCGTCAAACCAATGGCGATAGCGTTCATCGCCACGCGCCATCAAGGCCGGGCCGTTCTTGTAATACACACCGCGCAGGCCGGCGGGCAACTTGCCTTCCACCTTGAGGCTTGAGGCCTGCATGTCTTGGCCGGGCAAGCCCAGCAGCGGCGCCAGTTCGGGCGCGCTGCTGAAGGGCTTGGCCGTTGATGGCGTTGATGGCGTCAATGCCGCCAATGCCGGGTCCAAACCCGCCAAGCTGGCAGCACCGGCCAAGCCGGCTTTGAAGAGTTCGCGTCTTTGCATGCGCATGGCGTCCCCCTGACTCAGTTGAACTGCACGCTGATGCGGGCGCCGGGCTTGACGCTGAACTGCGCCTTCTCGAAGCTGGGCGGGCCGAACATGCCGCTGGCATTGTTGGAGAAGGCGTAAGGCTCGGTGGGCATGCCCATGCCGTTCTTGTCCAGGCGGCCGTTGCCGTTGACATCGTGATAGATGCTCAGGGCCAAGCTGCCCGCGTCTGCGACGGGCAGCTTATTCAGACTGATGAGCAGGCGGCCGTCTTTTTGCTCGGCCGCTTGGGCGCGGGCCACGGCCACGGGCTTAGCAAGCCAGCTGCCGGCATCGGCAAACACCGCCACCATGATCTGGCCCTGGCCTTGGGTGATGCCACTCAGCTCCAGTTCCAAATCGGCAGCACGGGCGGCTGTAGCAAAGCCCAGCGCCGCAGCCGCCAGGGTGATCATCACAGTGAAAGACGCTTGTTTCATCGCTTGCCTCTAGAACTCGGGTTGGGATGACCGAACTCTAGGCAAGCCGCCCCGCCGCCACGACGGGCTTGCGACCAAACGCAAACCGGCGGCGCGAAGGGGGCGATTGCGGGCGTCAGCTGCGCGAGGCTTGGCGCCGGCTGCGCACGGCTGCGGCCAACTCGCGCAGCAGGGGTTCCGTCTGGCTCCAGCCCAGGCAGGCGTCGGTGATGGACACGCCGGGCAGCAAATCGGCCTTGGTCTGGCCGTCCGCCAGGTCTTGGCGGCCGGGTTGCAGATGCGATTCGATCATCACACCGGTGATGCGCGCATCGCCGCCAGCGATCTGGGCAGCCACGTCGCGGCCGACATCGATCTGGCGCTCGAACTTCTTGCTCGAATTGGCATGCGAGAAGTCCACCATCACCTGCTCGCGCAAGCCCGCCGAACGCATGGCCGCGCAGGCCGCTTCCACGGAAGCCGCGTCGTAATTGGGGGCCTTACCGCCGCGCAGGATGATGTGGCAGTCGTCATTGCCACGGGTCTCGAAGATGGCTGCTGCGCCCATCTTGGTCATGCCCATGAAGGCATGGCTGGCCGAAGCCGCCAGCACCGCGTCGCTCGCCACCTTGATGCCACCATCGGTGCCATTCTTGAAACCCACCGGGCAGCTCATGCCCGAGGCCAGTTGGCGATGGCTTTGGCTCTCGGTGGTGCGCGCGCCAATCGCGCCCCAGGCGATCAGGTCAGAGATGTATTGCGGCGACAGCAGGTCGAGGAACTCGGTACCGGCCGGCAGGCCCAGGCTGGTGACGTCCAGCAAGAGCTTGCGCGCCAGGCGCAGGCCTTCGTTCATATGGAAGCTGCCGTCCAGGCGCGGGTCGTTGATATAGCCCTTCCAGCCCACGGTGGTGCGCGGCTTCTCGAAGTAGACCCGCATCACCAGCAGCAAATCGCCCTTCAACTCATCGTTGAGGCCTTTGAGCAGGCGGGCGTAGTCCATCGCCTGCTCGTGGTCGTGGATGGAGCAAGGCCCCACCACCACCAGCAAGCGGTCATCGCGCCCATGCAGCACCGCGCTGATGTCACGGCGGGCGCGCTCGACCAATTCCAGCGCCACATCCGGCGGCGGCAGCTCGTCCAGCAGCAAAGCGGGCGAGATCAAGGGGCGCACGGCGCCGATGCGGGTGTCGTCGGTGCGGGTGGTGTCGCGGGTCTCATCGCGCGAACCCACTTCGCGGTCGTGGCGGGGGTCGTCCAAAGGCTTCATGCGGGGCTCCTACTTCTTGATTGCCCCCATTATCAACGCCAGCTCCTGAGGCACTTCAGCCCCACAGCTCATCCACGAGAAAGCGCTAACAGCCAGACACGACGGCAGCCCAAACGCTCAAACCAGCAAAGCCGAGCAGTCAAGCCTCAAGCGCTCGCGCAAGATGCCCGATTGGCCCGCGCCAAGGACGCTGCGCCGAATGCGACAATTCAGCTATGTCTTTGATCCCCTACGCCCTCACCCGCCCTTTTTTGTTCGGCCTTGATCCCGAACATGCCCACGAGCTCACGCTGGGCGCCATCGCCAAGCTGCAGAACACCCCGGCGCAATGCCTGTGGTCGCAGCCGCGCATCCAGGATCCGCTGGAGCTGGCCGGCCTCAAGTTCCCCAACCGCATCGGCCTGGCCGCTGGCCTGGACAAGAACGGCCGCTGCATCGACGGGCTGGGAGCCATGGGTTTTGGCTTCATCGAGGTCGGCACGGTCACGCCCAAGGGCCAGCCCGGCAATGACAAGCCGCGCATGTTCCGCCTGCCCGAGGCGCAGGCCCTGATCAACCGCCTGGGCTTCAATAACGAAGGCTTGGCCAGCTTCCTGGCCAATGTGCAGCGCGCCCACTCCTTCCGCGCCTGCGGCGGCCTGGTCGGCCTGAACATCGGCAAGAACGCGGCCACGCCCATCGAGAACGCGGTGGATGACTACCTGATCGGCTTAGAAGGCGTGTTCCCGCATGCCGACTACATCACGGTCAATATCTCCAGCCCCAACACCAAGAATCTGCGCGCGCTGCAAAGCGACGCGGCCCTGGATGCCTTGCTGGGCGCGCTGCAAGCCCGCAAGCTCAAGCTGCAATCGGCCTCCGGCCGCCACGTGCCCATGTTCGTCAAGATCGCCCCCGATCTGGATGAAGAGCAGGTCGGCGTGATTGCCCAGACGCTCAAGTCCAATGGCATTGACGGCGTCATCGCCACCAACACCACCATCGCCCGCGAGGCGGTCAAGGGCATGGCCCATGCCGAGGAAACCGGTGGTTTGTCAGGCAAGCCCGTATTTGAAGCCAGCAACCGCGTCATCCGCCTTCTGCGCGCAGCGCTCGGCAGCGGCTACCCCATCATCGGTGTGGGCGGTGTGATGAGCGGCGAGGACGCACGCGCCAAGGTGCAAGCTGGCGCCGACTTGGTGCAGATCTACACCGGCCTGATCTACAAGGGCCCAGCTCTGGTCAACGAATGCGCTCGCGCATTGGCGCGGGTCTGAGGCTAGGGCAGCGCCACTAAAGCAGCGCGCCTCGCTGCCTTACGGACGAAAAAAAAGAGCGCCGATTGGCGCTCTTGGTTTTTTTGAGTAGGCGTCCAAGCCCAGCTCTGTCCTGCTTTGCGTTTTCAGGCCGCGCGACGACGCTTGACCACGAAAGCGATGCCAGCCAAACCAGCCAGCAGCATGGCATAGGTTTCCGGCTCAGGGACTGGCGGTGGCGCAGCGTCAGGAACTTTAGTCACCGTCAAGTTCCCCGAATAAGCAGCTTGAGTCGCAGCAATCGGATTGTTGCCGAGAATTTTCAGAACGAACGGCGCGTTGTCTGAGCCTTCCAGGAAGCCAAAGCTGAAATTGCCGTACTGACCGGATTGAGCCTTTTGATCGTTCAGGGTCAGATCGCCCAGAATGAAGTTTTGACCCGAGAAGTTCAGTTGGAAGTTGTACTTCCCGCTCGTCAAGCCGAGAAAACTGATGACATCGTCACCACCGGCCAAGGCAGTGCCCATGCTCTGGAAAGCGGCAGTCCAGACAGAGGTGCCCGCTTGGGCGGCACCACCGCCAGAGACACTTGCAAAGGTCACGCTCTGGTCATCGGCCATCGCGCCGGTCGAAGCAAATGCGGCCACCAGGGCCAGCAAACTAGAAATCTTCTTAAACTTCATGAAGGGTTCCTCTACCTTGATGCCCGCAACCTGCAAGCACCGCGCCTGCAGGCGAACACCGCAAAATGTAGCCGAGCCGGCTTTCAACGCCACCCCCTAGGAAAGGGGGTGCGGGAATAGGACCCAAGAAAACCTGCCTCAAAACAGATGGGATAAGAAGGCTAAGGGCAGCGCTCGACGCTGTGCACACCGTGGCCTTTAGCCTGCCACTTGGGAAGAAAAGCAAGGTCCTCAGCGTACGCTCGAATCGGCACATTTTTTGACACCACTTTGCGCACCCGCTTGGGCTGCAATCAAACAAAACAATAGAAGTACCCCATGGGCATCGAAATCGAACGCAAATTCCTGGTCGTCGGCGAGGCGTGGAAGCAATCCCCAGGCCAGCGCTATAGCCAAGGCTATCTGAACCGCGACCCCGCCCGCACCGTGCGGGTGCGGGTAGTGGGCAGCCAAGCCTGGCTCACGATCAAAGGTCGTAACCAGGGCGCCACACGCGCCGAGTTTGAATACGAAATTCCCTTGGCGGATGGGCAGCAACTGCTTGGCCTATGCGAAGGGCCGCTGATCGACAAGATCCGCCGCCTGGTTCCACATGCGGGCATGACCTGGGAAGTGGACGAGTTTCTGGGTGAGAACGCTGGGCTCGTGGTGGCAGAGATTGAACTCAGCACGGCCGATCAGGCTTTCGAGGCACCGCCTTGGCTGGGTGCGGAGGTGACCGAGGACCCGCGCTACTTCAACTCGCAGTTGGCCAACAAGCCCTACACCCTTTGGGGTGAGTAGCAGAGCCGACAAAGCAAGGGCTATTCCCCACAAGCTAACGTCAAAACCACTGTCACAGTGAACCTCATTGAAAACAAATTGATGAGGGATGGTGCAATGAGGATACCGACGCGAAAGTCTCGCGGCTTGCAACGCTGCTTGTGCCTAGGCAGCTTGGCACTGGCGACCTTCACTGGTCAAACCAGCTGGGCGCAAAGCCCAACAGCCGGAGCAGCATCCACAGCGCCGCCCATAGAGGACTTCTTCCGCCTACCGCAGTATTTCGGCGGCGAGCTATCTCCTGATGGCCAATGGCTGGCGGTCATCGCCTCCCCCGAAGGTCGACGCACCCAGCTGATCGTCGTCAATCTGCGTGACCTGAAAAGTGCCCGCGCCCTGGTCACCATGGACGATAGCGATATCCACCAGGTCCACTGGGTGAACAACAAGCGCTTGGTGTTTGACATCGCGCAACTGCAAGAAGCGACCGACAAGCCCAATGCACGCGGCCTGTGGGCCGTGGACCGCGACGGCGGCGATTTCAGGCAGTTGGTCAACGCCCGCTCCAGCGTGCCCAATACGAATATGGAAGGGGGCTCCCGCCTAGCCAACTCCCGCCTCAAAGAGCGCAGTGAAACCCTGCTGCCCTGGACCTGGCGTCTGCAAGATGTGGTGCGCGATGGCAGCGCCGACGTCATCCTGCGGCAAAACAACTATGACGGCAATGGCGATTTCAGCTCCGCCAGCTTAGCCCGCATCAATACCTATAGCGCGCAAAAACAGCAGTTGGTGGACGACGCACCCGCCCATGTCCATCACTGGCTGACGGACAGCGCGGGCAAGGCTGTCGGCGCCATCACCCAGGAAAAAGACAAGATTGCGCTCTACCTGGCTCGCAAAGAAGGCTCAGGTTGGCAGCTTTGGCGCCGCGCCCCTCGCGTGGAGGAAGGCATTCCCCGCTGGCTGGACATTGCCAGCACTGGCGAGATTTTTATGGTGGGCGCCGGCAAATCGCCCGGCGCAGGAGAGGCCTTGCTGCTGCTAGACCCCAAGAAGCCCCAGCAAGAGCTGCAAGAACTCTTGCGCATCAAAGACTATGACTTCCGCGGTGAGTTGGTGCTGGACGAAAAATCCGGCCGCCTGCTGGGCGCTCATTTCGAGGCCGAGACCCAAGACAGCATCTGGCTCGATCCTGCGATGAAAGCCCTGCAAGCCGAGGTCGACCAGGCCATGCGCAGCACGGTGAACCAAATTCTTTGCCGCGATTGCCTGAACTCGGACCTGGTGGTGGTGAAGTCTCACTCCGACCGCCAAGCCATGGCCTTCAGCATTTACGACCGTCAAAACAAGAGCCTCAAGACGATTCTGCTGTCCCGGCCCTGGATCAAGCCCGGCGCCATGGCCGCACGGGAGAACGTGCGTATTCCGGCCCGCGACGGCCTGATGCTGCCCACGCTTGTGACCCGCCCCAAGTCCAGCCAACCCTTACCCACCGTGGTTCTGGTGCATGGCGGCCCCTTCTCCCGCGGCAATCACTGGGAGTGGAGCGCCATCCCGCAATACCTGGCCTCACGCGGCTATTTGGTGATCGAAACCGACTTCCGCGGCAGCGAAGGCTATGGCAGCAGTTTCGAGCGCGCGGGCTGGAAGCAATGGGGCACCGGCATGGTAGACGATGTGGTGGACGCCACCCGCTGGGCCGTGGCCAAGGGCTATGCCGATGCCGCACGCATCTGCATCGCCGGCGGTAGCTACGGTGGCTACGCCAGCATGATGGCCTTGATCCGCTATCCCGAGACCTTCAAGTGCGGCATCAACTGGGTCGGCGTGTCCGACCTCTCGCTGCTCTACACCTCGCTCAACAGCGATCAAGGCGCGCTGGGTCTGAGCTACGACATGCCCATCATGGTGGGTGACCCCAAGGCCGATGGCGAAATGCTCAAGCAGAACTCGCCCCTGCAACAAGCCGCGCGCCTGAAGCAGCCCCTGTTGATGGCCTATGGAGCCATCGACCGCCGCGTGCCCATGGAACATGGCGTGAAGATGCGCGACGCCTTGCAAGCCAGCGGCAACAAGCAAGTGGAATGGGTGCTCTACCCCGAGGAAGGCCATGGCTGGCGCGGGCCTGAGACCCACAAGGACTTCTGGGGCCGGGTCGAGCGCTTTTTGGGACGCCATCTGGCGGCGCAGTGAGGCCAAATGGTGTGGAAGTGGGCGAGCCATGCTCGCCCTTTCGATACTTAGCCGATGGCCTTGACCACCAAGCCGGCCAGCTCCGCATGAATGGTGTTGAGCTCGTCCACGCTTTGCGCTGAACCGCTCATGAAAACGGCCATCAGCAAGGGTGCCTGCTCAGGCTTCCACGCAATGGCCACATCATTGACGGCGCCACCCGCCCCGGTGCCGGTCTTATCGCCGGCGCGCCAGCCTTCGGGCAAACCGGCGCGCAAGCGCTGCAAGCCTGTCGTGCTGCCCACCATCCACCCCACCAGCAACTGAAGGGCGTCTTCGCTCAGGCGATTGCCCAGCAGCAAGGCTTCCATGCTGGTGACAAAAGCGGCCGGTGTGGTGGTGTCGCGTTCATCGCCGGCTTGATTGCTGTTCAGCGCCGGCTCGATGCGGTCAGAGCGGGTGTGCGGGTCACCCAGCTCGCGCAGGAAGCGCGTCAGCCCCGGCGGGCCGCCCACCAAGGGAAAGAGAAGATTGGCGGCCGGGTTGTCGCTGACCGTCACGATGGCCTCGCACAACTCGCCCACACTCATCACACCCCGGCCATTAACCAAACGGCCCGAGGTGATGGGCGCATGGGCCAGCATGTCATTGCTGCTGTAGCGGATGGGCTTGTCCAGATTCAGCTGACCTGCATCCACGCGCGCCAACACGGCCGCGGCCAGCAAGAGCTTGAAGGTGGAGCAAAAAGCAAAGCGCTGATCGGCCTGAAAAGCGATCTGCGCCCGGCTGCGGCTGTTCAGCGCAAACAAGCCGATGCGGCCACCGCTACGCTGCTGCAGCGCTTCGATGCGGGCCTGCAACTCGCCATCGGCATTGGCCGCCCGAACACCCGAGGCCAGCCCCAGGCCTGAAATCAGCAGGGCTCGCCGAGCGATATCGGCGCCGCTTAAACCGCCTTTCAAGGCGCCTGCACCCGCAAGACTTTTTGGAAGGCTTCAACCGCCTTGCCCTTGCGCGCCCGCTTGCCGGCATAAGCAGCCAAGCCAACGCCCTTCAGAATCTCTTCCTTGGGCTTAGCGCCGCGGCCCAGGCCCTGCACCAGCAGGCTTTGGCTGAATGCCGCCACGCCCAGCAGTTGATCCTTGCCTTCCAGGTCCATCAGGGTCAGACCGCGGCCGCCCTTGGGCTGATGCTTCAGTTCGTCCAGGGCATAGGTCAGCAAGCGGCCCTGTTCAGACAAACAAGCCAGTTGCAAGCCCAGCACTTCGCCGGCGGGCAGCAAGGCGGGTGGCAAGGGCTTTTCGTTGCCTTCCAGGCTGAGGAAAGTCTTGCCGGCTTTTTGGCGGCCGACCAGATCACTCAGCTGCGCCACCAAACCAAAGCCGCCGCTGCCGGCCAGCACCAGGCGTTGGTTGCCGGCGCCGGCCAGGTAATGCGCGATTTGCGTGCCGGATTCCAGCTCGATCAAGGTGGTGATGGGCTGGCCATCCCCGCGCCCGCCCGGCAGCACCGACACCGGCACCGAATAGACCCGGCCATTGCTGCCGAACACGATCAAAGGATCTACGCTGCGGCACTGGAAGGTGCCGTAGAGCTGGTCGCCCGACTTGAAGGCCAGGGCGGCCGGGGCCACTTCATGGCCCTTAAGCGCACGCACCCAGCCCTTTTGGCTCACCACCACCGTCACCGGCTCATCAACGATGCGCACCTCGGCCGTGGCGCGCTTTTCTTCTTGAATCAGGGTGCGGCGCTCATCGCCGTACTGCTTGGCATCGGCCTCGATCTCTTTGATCACGGTGCGCTTCAAGCTGCCGGGGTTGCCCAGAATGTCTTCCAGCTTGCCTTGCTCCAGGCGCAGCGCGCTCAATTCCTGCTCGATCTTGATCGCCTCCAGGCGCGCCAATTGGCGCAGGCGGATTTCAAGAATGTCCTCAGCCTGGCGATCGCTGAGGCGGAAGCGTTCGATCAGCGCCGGCTTGGGCTCATCGGCATTGCGGATGATGCGAATCACCTCGTCGATATTAAGCAGCACCAGCTGCCGGCCTTCCAGCACATGGATGCGGTCCAGCACCTTGTTCAGGCGGTGCTGGGTACGGCGCTGCACCGTCACCTGGCGGTAGCCCAACCATTCGACCAGGATCTGGCGCAGGCTCTTGAGCGTGGGGCGGCCGTCGGCACCAATCATGGTCAGATTGATCGAGGCCGAGGTTTCCAGGCTGGTGTGGGCCAGCAGCGTGGTGATCAGGTCTTGCTGCTCCACTGTGCGGCTCTTGGGCTCGAACACCAGACGCACAGCGGAGTCTTTGCTGGACTCATCGCGCACGCAGTCCAGCACCGCCAACAAGCTGGCCTTGAGTTGCAATTGCTCTTGGCTCAGCGTCTTCTTGCCGGCCTTGACCTTGGGGTTGGAGAGTTCCTCCACCTCTTCCAGCACTTTTTGCGAGCTGGTGCCGTGCGGCAATTCGGTCACCACCAGCTGCCATTGGCCGCGTGCCAAGTCTTCGATCTTCCAGCGCGCGCGCAGCTTCATGCTGCCGCGGCCACTCTGGTAGGCCGAGCGGATGTCGTCGGCTGAGCTGATCAACTGGCCGCCGCCGGGATAGTCCGGCCCGGGCAACAAGGTGTAGAGCTCATCATCCGAGAGCTTGTCGTTCTTCAGCAAAGCCACGGCGGCCGAGGCCACCTCGCGCAGATTGTGGCTGGGTACCTCGGTGGCCATGCCCACGGCGATGCCGCTGGCGCCGTTGAGCAGCACAAAAGGCAGGCGCGCCGGCAGCTGGCTGGGCTCTTGGGTCGAGCCGTCGTAATTGGGCACGAAGTCCACCGTGCCTTCGTCGATTTCGTCCAGCAGCAAGCGGCTGATGGGCGCCAAGCGGGCTTCGGTGTAACGCATGGCCGCTGCGCCATCGCCGTCTCGACTACCGAAATTGCCCTGGCCATCGATCAGCGGGTAGCGTTGCGAGAAGTCCTGCGCCATCCGCACTAGGGCGTCGTACACCGACTGGTCGCCGTGCGGGTGAAAGCGGCCCAGCACATCACCCACCACGCGCGCACCCTTGACGGGCTTGGCGCCTCCGCCCATGCCAGTGCCGCTGAAGCTCAGGCCCATGCGGTCCATGGAATAGAGGATGCGGCGCTGCACCGGCTTTTGCCCGTCGCAAACATCCGGCAAGGCGCGGCCCTTGACCACGCTCAGCGCGTATTCCAGATAGGCCCGCTCGGCGTAGCGGCCCAGGGTCAGGGCATCACCGGGCTCATCGCCCGAGCCGGAGCCGCTGCCGGCATCGGGGGGCACGGGCGGCGCGGGTGGCACTGCAGGCGCGGCGGCTTGCGAGTCCAACGATTGCGGGGCCGCCTCGCTCAGAAGCTGTTCCGGCGTTTGCTCCGCTGCGCTTTCCAGCTTGTTGTCCGGCTTGTTTTCCGGCTTGTTTTCCGGCACTTGCTCCGGCGAATCGAAATCAATAGGGGTCTGGTTCATGGTCAGGATGAGTGAATCTTCAAGTGCTGAGCTTGGGCCGGCAGCCGGCTTTGCAGCAGGGCCCAGTAAAGCTCCAGCACCAAATGGACATGGGCCTGGGTTTCAGCGATGGGCGGCACGCGCCCGCCGGCGCGGCGCACCGCGCCCTCGCCGGCATTCCAGGCCGCCAAGGCCGCATCGATGCGGCCAAAACGTTTGATCAAATCCGCCAGCATGCGCGCACCGGTCATGACATTGGTGCGCGGGTCAAACAGCAATTGCTGCAAATTGGCATTGGCGTTGGCCACCAAGCCGGCGCTGGCGTAGCGGCTGGCGGCGATGCTGGTGATCTGCATCAGCCCCACCGCACCGCGTGGCGACAGGGCATCCCGCTTATAGCCCGACTCCACCGCGATGATGGCCTTGAGCAGCTCCATATCCACGCCATGGGCCGCGGCCGCCTCGCGCAAAAAGGGCTGCACCGACTTGACCTCGGGCGCAATCTCCAGCCAAGTCAGCAGGCCCTGGCTGCCGTCGCTCTTGCCCGGCACGCGGCCATTGCCTGCTTCCGCGCCAGCGGGCTTGCCGGCCCCGGCCAGCACCAGGGAATAACTGCCGTTCAAGGGCTTGCTGGCCAGATGGGCGACGCCCTTGCCATCGACAAAGCCCCATAGCTCGGCCTGCACAGGCGCAGCAACACCAAGCAGCAGCACGATGCCGGACAGGAGCAGAGAGCGTGTTTTCACCCGACCTCCTGCCCCAGCGCCACGCGCGCTTGGTATTCGCGGTCCAGCATGGACATGACGATTAAGCTGTCATAGCCGTCGGCGCCCTGGCCGCTGAGCTTGACGCTCTCGCGCAAACGCCCTTCCTCGACAAAGCCTTCGCTGGCATACAGGCGCAACGCACGCTGATTCAGCGCCTTCACATCGAGCCAGAAGCGGTGCGCGTGCAACTGCGTGAAAGCCATCTTCTTGAGCAAGCGCATCGCCGCCCGGCCCAGGCCTTGGCCCTGGCCTTTGGGCAACAAGACGATGCGTTTGAGCTCCACCGAGCGATGCGGGTTGCGGCAGCCCTGAAAAATCACATAGCCGCCGCGCTTGGCCTCAGGCCCCATCTCGACGATGAAGTGGCGCGAATCCGGGAAGCGCAGCGCCCCCTCATGCTGGGTGCGCTCCCAAGGGGTAATGAAGGGCACATTGGCCGCGTCCTGCTCCACCGACACCACGAAGTCCAGGTCGGACAACATGGTGGGGCGCAGATGGATGCGGGGCGTGGGCGCGCTCATGGCTCAATCAAACGTCGATTTCAATCGCGTCGCCGTTGATTTCCATCAGCTCGCGGCGCGAGGCCGCTTCGCCCTTGCCCATCAGCTTGTTGATGGCAACTTCGGTCTCGCCCAGGCTCAAGTGGCCGTAGCTGATCGGCGACAGGCGGCGCGTCTCGGGGTTCAGGGTGGTATCCCACAACTGAGTCGCACTCATCTCGCCCAGGCCTTTGAAGCGGCTGATGCTCCAGCTGCCTTCTCGGGCGCCTTCTTTGCGCAGCTTGTCCAGGGTGGCGGTGAGCTCGCCCTCGTCCAGCGCGTAAATCTTGGCGGCCGGCTTCTTGCCGCGCGCTGGCGCATCGACCCGGTACAAGGGCGGGCGGGCCACATAAACATGGCCGGCCTCGACCAGCTTGGGGAAGTGGCGGAAGAACAGCGTCAGCAAAAGCACCTGGATGTGGGAGCCGTCCACGTCAGCGTCTGAGAGGATGCAGACCTTGCCGTAGCGCAGGCCGCTGAGGTCGGGCGAGTCGTTCTTGCCATGCGGGTCCACGCCCAGCGCCACGGCGATGTCGTGGATTTCGTTATTGGCGAAGAGGCGGTCGCGCTCGACCTCCCAGGTATTCAAGACCTTGCCGCGCAGCGGCAAGATGGCTTGGGTTTCCTTGTTGCGGCCCATCTTGGCGCTGCCACCGGCCGAGTCACCCTCGACCAGGAAGACTTCGTTGTGCAGCAGATCGCGGCTTTCGCAATCGGTCAGCTTGCCCGGCAACACGGCCACGCCCGAGCCCTTGCGCTTTTCCACTTTTTGCGAAGCGCGCTGGCGGGTTTGCGCCTGCTTGATCACCAGCTCGGCCAGCTTTTTGCCATGTTCCACATGCTGGTTCAGCCACAGCTCCAGGCCAGGCTTGACGTAGGTGGAGACTAGACGCAGTGCGTCGCGGCTGTTCAGGCGTTCCTTGGTCTGGCCCTGGAACTGCGGGTCCAAAACCTTGGCCGAAAGCACGAAAGAGGCGCGCGAAAACACATCATCCGGCATCAGCTTGACGCCCTTGGGCAGGAGGCTGTGCAGCTCGATAAAGCCCTTGATGGCGCCGAACAAGCCGTCCTTCAGCCCCGACTCATGGGTGCCACCGGCCACCGTGGGGATCAGGTTGACATAGCTCTCGCGCATGGGCGCGCCTTCTTCGGTGAAGGCCACGCACCAACCCGCGCCCTCGCCTTCGGCGAAATTCTCGGTCTCGGCCTTGCTGGCGTATTGCTCGCCCTCGTAGAGCGGGATCAGCGGCTCGGCGGTCAGGGTCTGCAGCAAATAGTCGCGCAGGCCGCCCTGGTAGGTCCAGGTCTGCACATCGCCGGTTTTCTCGTTCGTCAGCGTCACGATGACGCCAGGCATCAAAACGGCCTTGCTGCGCAAGAGATGCACCAGCTCATGCTTGGGCAGATCGGCGCTCTCGAAATACTTGGCATCAGGCCACACGCGCACGGTGGTGCCCTGCTTGCGGTCGCCGCGCACGGCGGGCCGGGCCACCACGGGCTCCACCACATCGCCGTTCTCAAAGGCCAGCGTGGCCACTTGGCCTTCGCGCCAGACCGTCACTTCCAGGCGCTTGGCCAGCGCATTGGTCACGCTGACGCCCACGCCGTGCAGGCCGCCGGAAAAGCTATAGGCCCCGCCCGAGCCCTTGTCGAACTTGCCTCCGGCATGCAGCCGGGTGAACACAATCTCCACCACCGGCACGCCCTCTTCGGGGTGCAGGCCGAAGGGGATGCCACGGCCGTCATCGGCAATGGTCACCGAACCGTCTTGGTGCTGGGTCAGGTCAATGCGCTTGCCGAAACCGGCCAGGGCCTCGTCGGCCGCGTTGTCGATCACTTCCTGAATGGTGTGCAGCGGATTGTCCGTGCGGGTGTACATGCCCGGGCGTTGCTTGACGGGTTCAAGCCCCTTGAGCACGCGGATGGACGCTTCGCCATAGGAAGCGGGGGAGGAATGGGTAGTGCCTTTAGTCGTCGCCATGGCGGCGATTGTAGAGAGCAGGATTCCCCCCTTGCCCCGAAAAAGGGCGCCGCCGGATCCAAGAAGGCTTAAGCCCCCTGTTCAAAGCCCTGCAAGACCGCCAGCACATTGAGCCCAATCGCTTCGGTGGCATAGCCGCCCTCTTGCAAAAACAGCGTGGGCAAGCCAAAACGAGCCAGGCGCTCGCCCAGGCGGGCAAATTCCGGCTGGTCCAGCTGGAAATGAGAAATCGGGTCGCCAGCAAAGGTATCCACGCCCAGGGACACGATCAGCAAATCGGGCGCATAGGCCTGCAGCCGGGCCAGCGCGGCCTCCAGGCGCTCGAACCATTGCTCATTCGTGGCGCCGGCCGGCAGCGGAAAATTGGCATTGAAGCCCAGGCCCGCCCCGGCGCCAGCTTCATCCGCATGGCCCAGGAAGAAGGGGTATTCGGTCTGCGGGTCGCCATGAATGCTGGCGAAGAACACATCAGCGCGCTCGTAAAAGATCGCTTGGGTGCCGTTGCCGTGGTGGTAGTCAACGTCCAGGATGGCGATTTTTTTCAGGCCTTGATCCAGCGCAGCCTGTGCCGCCACCGCCGCGTTATTGACGAAGCAATAGCCGCCAAAGAAGTCGCTGCCCGCGTGATGGCCGGGCGGGCGGGTCAGCACATAGGCGCTGCGCTCACCGGCCAGCAACAGGTCCAGTCCGGTCAGCGCGGCTTGAGCACCCCAAAAAGCCGCATCCCAGGCGCCGGCGGTCAGCGGCGTGCCGCTGTCCATGGAATAAAGCCCCATGCGGGCGGCAAAGCTCTGCGGCTCGATATCGTCACGCAAGCTGCGCACCGGCCACACGGCGGGGAAAGCATCGCCCTCACCGCCCAAGGCCTGCCACTCATCCCAGGCGCCAGCCAGAAAGTTCAAGTAACGCGAGCTGTGAACCCGCGCCAAGGCCTGCAAGCCGTGATTGACCGGCGCAAGAATGGGCCCCAAGTCGGCGCCCTGCACGGCCTGCAAAATGAAATCGGCCCGCGCCGGTGTCTCAAAAGCCGGCACCAGGCGGCCGCGGAAGAATTCATGCGTGGCGGCGTGCGCCGGATGCTTGTCGTTGTAGATGGTTTTCAAGACGGGTCCTCGGGTAGCTGCAAGCAGATCTCGGCGCAAGCTCAAGCGCCTTTGAACTGGGAATGCCTGCAGTTTGCACTAGCCCGGATGTTTCACAAGGGACGCGGGAATTGCGTGGTGCAGGGCGCAGCGGGATGGCCCGAGACGGCCACAGGCAATGCCCAAAGGCATTGACGAGGAGTTGAGGGCCCGCCAGCAAGCCCTGTGCCGCGCTAGCCCACGTAGGCCCCTGCATCCAAGTTGGATCGGGCATCGAGCGGAGAAAACTTGCAGGACATCGCTGTTTCAAGTCCGTCGGGGCCGAGCTTGTGAAATATCCGGGCTAGCATGGCGCCCCTATGAAGAAATGTGCTCTCGTTCTCATTCTTGCCACGCTCAGCCTTGGCCAACAGGCGCACAGCGCCCCAGCCCCGCTGCCCGAGCCTGAAACGCCTTACTTCAAGGCCAGCGCCCCGATGAGCATGGAGTTGAAGAACGCCCAATGGTTCGACGGCAAGGGCTTTGTCCAGCAAGGCACTTTGTACGTGCAAGAGGGCCGCTTCACCCGCAAAAAGCCCAAGGGCAAGCCGCAGCGCCAGATGGACCTGAAGGGCCAGTTTCTGCTGCCACCACTGGCCGATGCGCACAACCACAATTTGCAGACCCTCTGGGGCTTTGCCCGCTATGCCAGCAGCTATCTGCGCGACGGTGTGTTTTACGCCGCCATGCAATGCGGCGAGCCCAAGGCCGTGGCGGAAATGCGGCCCATCGCCGCGCAGCCGGCCTCGCCCGAGGTTTTGTTCAGTTCGGTCTGCATCACCTCCCCCGACGGGCAGCCGCTGGCCCAGTTGATCGGTGACGAACCCAAGCTCAAGGCCGAGGATTTCACCGACAAGGCGGTCTTGGTGATGGACGGCAGCGCCGACCTGAACGCCAAGTGGCCGCTGGTAGCCGGGCGCAAGACCGACTGGGTCAAGCTCATGCTCAGCCGCAGCGAAAGCCCCGAACTGCGTGCCGACCCCAAGCAGTTCGGCCGCTTAGGGCTCAAGCCCGAGTTGGTGGCCCCCATCGTCAAACGCGCCAAGCAAGATGGTTTCAAGGTGGTGGCCCAGGCCGACACCGCGGCCGACTTCACGCTGGCGGTGCAAAGCGGGGTGGACCTGGTGGCGCGCCTGCCGGGCCTTTACTTCTTTGAAGGCACGGCGCCGGAGCGCTACCGCATCAGCACCGACGCAGCCAACGAAGCCGCCAAGCGCCATGTGGCGGTGATCACCGCCATCTCGGGCAGCCGATTCTTCGAGCCCAGCGATGCCGGCCTGGCCACGCTGCGCCAATTGCAGGCCGAGAATCTGCGCCGCTTGCTGGATGCCAAGGTTAGCCTGCTGCTGGGCTCCGACCTCTACAACGGCACAGCCTTTGCCGAGTTGCGCCAGCTCGACAGCCTCGGCGTGATGGATCGCGCCACGCTTTTGCGCATCGCCACCATCGACACGCCGCGCGCCTTGTTCCCCAAGCGCCGCATCGCTTGTTTTGACGAGGGCTGCGAGGCCAGCTTCTTGCTGCTGAAGAGCAACCCTCTGAATGACCTGGACAGCCTGGGCCGTATCCTGCTGCGGGTCAAACAGGGTCGTTTGCTAAGCCAGTAAGCCTGGTCGCGCCGCAGACGACTTCACCTGCGGGACAACCTGAAATCCAAATTCTGGCTAGAGTGCCGGGATGACTGCCGCACATTCCTCCCCTCTGCCTCCAGCATCCTCAGCCCCTGCGAAACTTTCGATGTTTCAGGTACTGCTGTGCGGCGCCATGATCGTCACCCTGTCCATGGGCATACGCCACGGCTTTGGCCTGTGGCTGCAGCCCATCACCGTGGACCGCGGCTGGACGCGCGAGACTTTTTCCTTCGCGCTGGCGATTCAAAACCTCTCTTGGGGCTTGGCGGGGCCCTTCACCGGCATGCTGGCGGATCGTTTTGGCCCTTTCCGCGTGCTGATGGTTGGCGGCTTGCTTTACGCCCTGGGCTTGGTGCTGATGGCGCTGTCCACCTCGGGGCTGGCTTTCACCGGCAGCGCCGGGCTCTTGCTGGGCATTGCGCAGTCGGGCACCACCTACGCCGTGATTTACGGTGTGATCGGCCGCAATGTGGCGCCGGAAAAGCGTTCCTGGGCCATGGGTGTGGCCGCAGCGGCGGGCAGTTTCGGGCAGTTCCTGATGGTGCCGGTGGAGAACTGGCTGATCGGCTATACCGGCTGGCAGAACGCCTTGTTTGTGCTGGGCTGCGCGGCCCTGATCATCATTCCTTTGGCCCTGGGCCTGCGTGAACCCAAGGGCGCCGCAGCAGCACCGGGCCACCAGCAGAGCATTGGCCAGGCCTTGCGCGAGGCCTTTGGCTACCGCAGCTTCCAGCTGTTGATGCTGGGCTATTTCGTCTGCGGCTTTCAGGTGGTGTTCATCGGCGTGCACATGCCCAGCTATCTGAAAGACCATGGCCTGAGCCCGCAGGTGGCGACCTATTCCCTGGCCTTGATTGGCCTCTTCAATGTGTTTGGCACCTACGCGGCCGGCTCGTTGGGCCAGCGCTTCCCCAAGCGCTTCATCCTCTCGGCCATCTACGCCTTGCGCGCCGTCGCCATCGTCTGCTTTTTGAGCGCGCCGCTGACGCCCACCTCGGTCTATTTGTTCTCGGGCGTGATGGGCTTTTTGTGGCTATCCACCGTTCCGCCGACCAATGCGGTGCTGGCGCAGATCTTCGGCATTCAACACATGTCCATGCTCAGCGGCTTTGTGTTCCTAAGCCACCAGATCGGCAGCTTCCTGGGCGTGTGGCTGGGTGGGCGGCTCTATGACCTGAGCGGCAGCTATGACGTGGTCTGGTACTTGGCGGTGGGCCTGGGCGTGATGGCGGCCTTGGTGAATCTGCCGGTGCGCGAAACCGCGATTGAGCGGCGGATGGCACCAGCATGAAACGGATCGCGCGGGCTTGGTGGTGGCGCCTGCTGGCCGCCGTGCTGCTGGCCTTGGTGTTCCTGGCCTATATTCAGCCCGCAATGATGATCAATCTTTCCGAACAAATCTGGGCTTGCTTTTGACCTCTGACGTTTCCCCCTGGCTGCTGCGCTGGCCCGCAGCCGCCCCAGCCGGCGCCACGGCGCTGGACCTGGCTTGCGGCAGCGGCCGCCACCTGCGCTACCTGGCTGCAAAAGGCTTGCACGTCACCGGTGTCGACCGCGACAGCGCGGCCACCGCGCCGCTGCAAGCCCTGGCCGAAATCATCACCGCCGACATCGAAGCCGGCCCCTGGCCACTGGCCGGGCGGCAATTCGATCTGGTACTGGTGACGAACTACCTCTGGCGCCCGCTGCTGCCGCAAATCATCGCCTCGGTGGCCCCGGGCGGCTGGTTGATTTACGAAACCTTTGCCCATGGCCAGCAGAGCATTGGCCGCCCAGCGCGTGCCGACTTCTTGCTGCAGCCCGGCGAGTTGCTGCACGCTTGCGCGGACTTGCGCGTGGTGGGCTATGAAGATGGTTTTGAGTCTGCTCCCGATGAAATCAGCCCTGCGGCGGTCAACGGCCGCTTCGTCCAGCGCGTTGCGGCTGTTCGCGCCGCGTCTGAAGACGAGGGGGTTTTCCAGCGATATGCCCTGCCCCGCCCGTAAAAGGGTTTGCGGCTGAGTAGAATCGACTGATTACAAGGATTGCTCAATGAACGGACTAGTTGGCAGCATCGTCGCACTCATCACGCCGATGCTTGAAGATGGCAGCGTTGATTACCCCAGCCTGCGCAAGCTGATTGACTGGCATATTGCCGAAGGCACCGACTGCATCTGCGTGGTCGGCACCACCGGTGAGTCGCCCACCGTCAGCATGGAAGAAAACCGCGAAATCATTCGCGCTGCGGTTGAGCATGCCAAGGGCCGCGTGCCCATCATGGCTGGCACCGGCGCCAATTCCACCTCGGAAGCCATTGAACTGAGCCGCTACGCCAAGGAAGTCGGCGCCGACTGCACTTTGTCCGTCGTGCCTTACTACAACAAGCCCTCGCAAGAAGGCATCTACCAGCATTACAAGGCCATCGCCGAGGCCGTAGACATCCCCATGATGCTCTACAACGTGCCCGGCCGCACCGTGGCCGATATGCAGCCCGAAACCACCTTGCGCTGCGCCAGCTTGCCCGGCGTGTTCGGCGTCAAGGAAGCTACTGGCAATATCGAACGCGCCGCTTGGCTGATCAAGAACGCCCCCAAGGGCTTCTCGATCTATTCCGGCGACGACGGCACCGCCATTGCCCTGATGCTGCTGGGCGGCCACGGCAATGTCAGCGTGACGGCCAACGTCGCGCCACGCGCCATGCATGAGCTGTGCAAGGCCGCGCTGGCCGGTGACATCGCCACCGCCCGCCGTATTCACTTCCAGCTCTTGAGCCTGCACAAGAACCTGTTCTGCGAACCCAGCCCGGCCCCCACCAAGTGGGCGCTGGCCAAGCTGGGCCGCATTCAGCCTCATCTGCGCTTGCCCATCACCGGCTTGACGCCGGCCGGCCAAGCCGTGGTTGAACAAGCCATGAAAGAGGGCGGCCTGCTGTAAAGGCAGGGCATGCGGGGCGGCAACACATGCGGCCCCGCAGCTTCTTCTGCTCTAATCGCCCCACTGAATTCGACGCCGCTGTTGGCCTGGCCCAGCAGCTGCAACCCTGACTCCCGGAGATGTCTAGCGTGACTCGTTCTGCACCCCTTACCGCCCAAAGCACCCCGCTGCGCATGGCCACGCTGATGCTGGTGGGCTCGCTGGCCGCCGGCTGCTCGTCGATTGACAACGTGATTTCCACCGACAAGGTGGACTACCGCAGCGGCGCCAAGCAGACCACCGGCCTGGACATCCCGCCCGATCTGACCCAGCTGGCACGCGACACTCGCGCGCCCGGCGCGGCCGTCAGCGCCGCCAGCTTCCAGCAAAGCAGCGCAGCCGCCAAGGCAGCACCCGCCACAGCCGCCGCCAACACCGTCGCACTGAACGCCGCCGGCAAGGTGCAGCTGGAGCGCGTTGGCAACGAGCGCTGGCTGCATGTGGACCAAACGCCCGAGCAACTGTGGCAACCCCTGAAGGATTTCTGGGTTGAGCGCGGCTTTGAGCTGGCTAAGGATCAAGCCGACATCGGCCTGCTGGAAACCAACTGGAACGAGAACCGCGCCAAGCTGCCGCAAGACGTGATCCGCTCCACCATCGGCAAGGTGTTTGACAGCTTCTACTCGACCGGCGAGCGCGATATGTTTCGCACCCGCGTCGAACGCTCGC
Organism: Roseateles sp. PN1; assembly: GCF_038419725.1. NCBI lineage: Bacteria > Pseudomonadati > Pseudomonadota > Betaproteobacteria > Burkholderiales > Sphaerotilaceae > Roseateles > Roseateles sp. PN1. The sequence goes on from NZ_JBCARA010000002.1 coordinate 114,482, forward strand.
CCAAGGGCGGCACCGACATCTTCATTGCCCACAAAGGCATGCAAGAGGTCTACACCAATCAGCAAAAGGAAGCCACGGCCTGGCAACCCCGCCCGAATGACCCGCAGCTGGAAGCCGAGATGCTGTCCCGCCTGATGGTCAAGCTGGGCGCCAAGGACGAGGCCGCCAAGGCGGCTGTGGCTGCCGCAGCAGCGCCCGCCCCCGTGGCCACGGCCGCAGTGGCCGGCACCGCCGCAGCCGCTGTCACGGCACAAAGCCGCAGCCTGGCCGATGTGCCGGACGAGTTGAAGGTCAATGAAGGTTTCGAGCGCGCCTGGCGCCGCGTCGGCCAATCGCTGGATCGCCACGGCTTCACCATCGAAGACCGCGACCGCAAGCAAGGCCTGTTCTATCTGCGCTATGCCGACCCCAGCCAAGCCGGCAAGGAAGAGCCCAACTTCTTCCAACGCCTATTCAGCAAGGACGACGGACCGGCCAAGGTGCGTTACCGGGTCTCGGTCAAGTCCGAGGGCGAGCGCAGCACCGTCACCGTGCTGGACGACAAGGGCCAGAAGCAGAGCAGCGAGATCTCCAAGCGCATTCTCAATTTGCTGATGGACGACCTGCGCTAAACCACAGCGCCGCGAAACCATCCCAACGCCACCACCCTCGGGCTGGTGGCGTTTTTCATTCCCCACCCATCAGCTCATTCCAGCGAGGCCACGCATGCGTTTTTGCAGCCTAGGCAGCGGTAGCGGCGGCAACGCCACCCTGGTCGAAGCCAGCCAAGGCATCACCAGCACGCAGCTGCTGGTGGATTGCGGCTTCAGCCTGCGCGAATTAACCCGCCGCCTGCAGCGCGCCGGCAGCGCGCCCGAGGCACTCACCGCCGTTTTCATCACCCACGAGCACGGCGACCACATCGGCTGCGCGCTCAAGCTCTGCCAGCAATACCGAATCCCCCTGTGGACCAGCCGCGGCACCTGGCGTGCCGTCGGCAACCCGGACTTTGAGCCCAGCCTGCTGCACTTCGCCCGCGACGGCGAGCTGATCGAGTTGGGCGATCTGCAGCTGCAGCCGCTTGCCGTTCCGCACGATGCCAACGAGCCATTGCACCTGCGCTGCAACGACGGCGCCAAACACCTGGGCTTGCTGACCGATCTGGGCTGCCCGAGCAGCTCGGTGCTCGCCGCCTTGCAAGGGCTGGATGCCATGCTGCTGGAGTGCAATCACGATGAAGAACTGCTGAAAAATTCCAGCTACCCCGCCAGCCTGAAGCGCCGCATCCTAGGCAGCCACGGCCATCTCTCAAATGCGCAATCGGCCACCCTACTGCAACAGTGCCTGCACGCAGGCCTGCAGACCGTGCTGGCGGCCCATTTGAGTGAGCGCAATAACCGGCCCGAGCTAGCCGCCGCTGCTTTGGCTGCAGTGCTGGGCTGCTCCGAGGACGAAATCCCGGTGGCCGATCAGAAGCTGGGCAGCGACTGGTTCACGATCGACTGAAAAGCCCAGACGTAAAAAAACCGCCGGGCTTGCGCCGGGCGGTTTCTTCAGAGAACCGACGGGAGTCGATTACTTCTTAGCAGCGTCAACAGCGCTGGCAGCAGCGGCGCCAACGGCCGAAGCAGCGTCAGCAACAGCCGAAGCGGCGTCAGCAACCGGAGCAGCAACAGCGGAAGCAGCAGCGTCAACAGCGCTGGCAGCAGCCGAAGCGGCTTCAGCGACGGGAGCCACAACAGCGGCTTCTTCCTTCTTGCCGCAAGCGGTCAGGGCAACAGCAGCCAACAGGGTAGCCAACAGGATCGACTTGTTCATACTTGTCCTCAAAATTCGTTAAACGACGATTCAATTACCGGTAATTTTTTGAAGCATCGCGATTGCATCGATTCCCTTGGGAATCAAGCCGTCGCGTGCCTCGACGTCACAAGACGAGGAAACCTCGAGCGCTTCCATCGCCTAGCCAACAAGTATAGCTGGTACTTTTGTCACGCCTCACAGGCCCAAGGTCCTTGAGCCGAATGATTCGTAAGACCGTTGCAAGCTTGCATCAAACTCTTCGCTCAATGCCTGCACCTCGCCCTTATCCAGGGAGATATGACCGCGCCAATGACCTTGGTCGAATAAACGCAAGCCCAAATGCCCGGCCGCGCCTTTAACGATCAACAAAGCTTGATGCCGACTGCCAGGCGGCAGCCCTGGCTCATCCAAGGCGCGGGCATGAACGCAGTGGCCGTAGCGAGCCCGCCACTGCACAAAGCGCGGGTGGCGGCGAGCCACATCGTCATATTGCTCGGCCAGCAAGTGCAAGCGCCGCCCCGGCTGGGCCCATTGGCGTAAATGCGCCAGCACAGCTGCATCCGACAAGGGCCAGTCGGCAAAACTGCGGTCCAACCAGAACATCTCTCGGCAGCCCTGCTCTGCCGCCCAAGCGATGGCCTGCGAAATGGCCGAGGAAAACGCCTGCCGCCCCTCAAAGCTGCCACTTTGGTCTTGCATGGATTGCTCCTTCGCAGGCTCGCTCATCTAACCCGTCAAACGATGGCGAGCATCAGGCCGCCCGAACCCAGCCATCCTCGGCCCACTGGTCCAGCAACTCGCGCGCACCTTCTGACAACTGTGCCAGTTGCTTGGCCGTCAGGCGCCGCTCATCCGCAAAGATGCGCATCAGGCGCGCATCACGGCCCGCAGCGCGGAAGGATTCGCCATTGATGAAGACATGGGCGGCGTCGTAGAGCATGCGGCTGCAACGATCCAGCACGGCGTCGGCACCTTCAGGCAAGGGCTCGCCGGCCTCAAACCAGACCTTGGGCTTGGGCTCAGTCAAGGCTTCGCCCAAGGCCCGCTCCAGCGCCAAGGGCTCGCGCAGCGCGCGCTCGGCCGCGTCACGCGCAAAGTCCAGCAATTGCTGGGGCACCAAGCCCGGCGTGGCGGTGGCGGGCTGCTTGGGGTCGGCATACATCTTGTTGGCGTAATGCTGATCCTCATCATCCATCAAGCGGCTCAGCAAATCCTTGGCCAGCTCGGCACGCCACGGCGTACGAAAGCCCACGGAGCAGGTCATGCATTCGCCGACAGCCACGCCGTCATGCGCCCAGCCCGGCGGCAGGTACAGCATGTCGCCCGGCTCCATCAAATACTCTTGCTCGGGCTCGAAGTTGGCAATGATCTTCAACGGCACATCGTCGCGCAGCTCAGCATTCTTTTGCTGCCCGATGCGCCAGCGGCGCTGGCCATGCACCTGAATCAGGAAGACGTCGTAGGAGTCGAAATGCGGGCCCACGCCGCCGCCATCGGTGGCGTAGGAGATCATCAAATCATCCAGCCGAGCCTCAGGCACAAAGCGGAACTGCTCCAGCATGTTGTAGGCCGCATCCAAGTGCTGCTCCAGGCCTTGCACCAGCAAGGTCCAACCGGCTTTGGAGTACGGGGGCAGTTTGGCAATCGGGCCCTTGCGCATGGCCCAGCGGCCATCAAAAGCGCTGACCAAGCGCGACTCGGTGTCTTCGCTGGCGGCCAGGGCAGCCAACTCGCTGCGCGAGGCCGGCGGCTTGACGCCGGGCATGGCCTGGCGCACCACCAAGGGCTTCTTCTGCCAGTACTGGCGCATGAATTGTTCGGGCGTGAGGCCACCCAAAAGAGCCAAGTTTGCGGTGATATCCATGGCCGACATTGTGCTTGATGCCGCGCGCGCCGGATGCAGCCCGGCGAGGCATGTGAAACAATGGCGGCATGAAAATTTCCGCCCCCTGTGTTGTCGCCTTGAGCTGGCGACTTGAAGATGCCCAAGGGCAGTTGATCGACGAATTGGCCGAGCCGCTGGAGTTTTTCTACGGCGGCAGCGACCTTTTTGCCAAGGTCGAAGAAGCCTTGTTGGACCAAGGCGCCGGCTACGAAGTGAGCCTGGCCCTGCAGCCCGAAGAAGCCTTTGGCGACTACGACTCCAGCCTGGTGTGCTTCGAGTCGCGCACCCTCTTCCCCGACGAAGTGGAGCCCGGCATGCAGCTTGAAGGCCTGCCCGAAGGCGCAGCCACACCCGATATGCCCCAGCACGCGCTCTACACCATCACCGATGTCTACCCCGAGCATGTGGTGCTGGACGGCAACCACCCGCTGGCCGGCCTCGGCCTGCGCATGCATATGAAGGTGCTGGATGTGCGTGATGCCACGGAAGCCGAGATCGAAGCCGGCACCCTGGGCGAAGCCGTGTTCAGCGTGATTGGCGGCGCACCGGCGGATCAGCCTTTGCACTGAGCGAGCTTGGCGGCCGCTGAACCCGCATGGGTGCCAGCGGCCGTTGGCAAGAAAGCGTTGCCAGCAAACTGCAAGACGAGCCGGAGGGCTGCGCCCTCCTCCGCTCAAAGCCCAACCATGTTGGCCCGCCGCTCAGACGGACCCTTACGGAATCGTTAGATCCCGCCGGGGCTCAGCACGCTGCGCTGGCAAGTCCAGTCCGCAGCGACTCCTGCTTAGACCCTCAGTAGGCGGTCCAACCGCCATCCGTGGCGTACATCGCGCCGGTCAGATTGGAAGCTTCGCTGGACAGCAAGAACAGCATCACGCCAACTTGCTCACCCACGGTAGCCGGGCGACGTTTGGAGTCAGCGTAAGCCAAGACGCTCTGCGTCTTGATGGTGCCCATCTTGGGGCCCGTAGAGGCCTTGGCGGCCGCCATCACCAGCTGACCCGCACGCGCCACCATCGGCGTGTCGGTAGCGGCCATATTGACCGAATTCACCCGAATGCCGTAGGGCGCGTAGTCGATCGCCGCATTGCGAGTCAAACCATTGACCGCATGCTTGCTGGCCACATAAGCGGGATTGCCGGCCAAACCGGTCAAGCCGGCGATGGAGCCCACGTTGACGATGGCACCACCTCGCCCTTGCTTGACCATCTGCTTGAGTTCGGCGCGCAAGCTGCGGAAGACACCGGCCGCGTTGCTCAGGAACACCCGGTCCCAATATTCATCGGTGGCTTCGTGGATCGGGGCAAAGATCAATGACTTTTGCTTCTCGTAATCGATGGGGTCACCCGAGTAGACACCATCCATCACCCCGGCGTTGTTGATGGCGAAATCCAAGCCGCCGAAGTTATCGACTGCGGCCTTGACCATCAGATCGCAGGTCGCGGAATCACCCACGCTGCCATGCACGAACACGGCCTTGCCGCCCGCCGAATTGATGCGATCAATGGTGCGGGCGCCCAAGTCTTTGATCCAGTCGACGCCAACAACATTGGCGCCTTCACGCGCTGCGCGAATAGCCACGGCCTCACCCATGCCACGGGCGCAACCCGTGACGATCAGGGTCTTGCCCTTGAAACGGCCGGGGATGAAATAGTCCTCAGCCACCGGATCCACATCCTTGACGCCAACCGGCGCCTGCTTGCTGGCCTGAAACTGCGCGGATGCGTTGCTTGCGGCCACGCCTGCGGCCGCCATCACTGCAACACCCTTCATCAAATCTCTGCGTTCCATCGCTATCTCCATGGGTTGGTGGACAAGACTAGTAACCGATTCGCACAAAGAACATCGTGCTGATCCAGGGGCTGGAATAAGTGCCCAGCCCTTGTTTGATCGCGTCGCCCGCAAAAGTGGCGGCGATATGTCCCTGGAACATCACATTCCTGGACATGAAGTACTTGGCGGTGAGATTGAGCTCAGTGCCCAGATTCTTGGACTTCAAGAACGACAAGGCTGGATTGCCACCCAGATTGGTCAGCGAATCGGCGCTGAAGAACCAGAGTTGCGGAACCAGTTCAATCTGCTGCTGCGGCCGCAGTCGCATTTGGATGCGATGCGCCACCAGGTTGGAATCCTGGAAGATCTTGTAGTGGTTGATACCTTGAACCCAGGTTTCCCCATTGCCGCCCGACAACAAAGGATCCCAGCGACCGAATTTCTGGGAATCGGCCTGATCACCCGAAAACCGGGCGTAGCGGTAGCTCAGAGTGGGCGTCCACGGCGCTTGAGCAAACACATAGCCGAGTTCGCCAAAATAGGCCCAGGCCTCCATATCAAACTTGCTGTGGGTCTGGCGCGCCAACTCTGCCGCCACGAAGGGGCCTGCCTTGCCCGCAGGCGCGGGCTGCCAGCGCATGCGCATATCGGCCACACGCAGCCCTTCGCGCGGCAACTGATTGGCGTCTTTGTAATAAACCGACTTGGACTTTGGCACATGTAATGCGGTAAAGCCCAAATTGAAATCCCCCAGCGCCGAGGCTTCAAGGTTCACGCCTTGAATCTGGGTTTTGGAATCCAGCTCGGGCATCTCGTCCGGCTCGACGTGAAACAGATCAAGCTTCCAGTTATTGAAGGCGAAGCGGCCCAGCGTCACGCGATCACCCGCCCAGCGCGGATTCGACTGCAAAGCCGCCCGATTCAGGCCATTGGCGGCCGTATTGACCAAAAGAAAACCTTCACCGATGGTGAATCTCTGCCGGCCGGTGGACAGGTTGTAGACAAAACGATCGCCCTGCTCAGAAGTCGTGCCGCCCACAATGCCGACAAAAGCATCTTCCACCGCCAAGTGGCTGCGGGTTTTGTCGGTAAACAACTCTTGACCGACCGAGCCGCTCGCCAGCGCGCTGATACCACCATAGGTATAAATTGAAGGCGAAATGGGCGTAATGCCATACAGACCCAAATGCACAAAGCCTTCAAGCCAGTCGCTATAACCCTTGCCAGCGGATTGGCCGACCGCAAATGGGTTGCCATTGAGCATGACATCATTACGGCCAAACCACGCATTATTGTTGCCGTAATACATGGCCAAGGTTTCCAGCTTGGCGCGCACGACCGTCCCATTGGATTCATACAAAGTGGGGAATGCGGGCAGCACCTGCGCAGCCGGCGTTTCTTTGCCGGCGGCGCCGCGCTCGGCCAAAGTCACTTCAATGGTCAGCAGCACACCGCCGGTCGCGCCGGGTGTGGCTTCATGCTTGGCCTGCTGAATCTCAGGCATGAGCGAGATACGTGCCAGCGAGGACAGCAAGCGCAATTCCGAATAAACATCACTCGGGAAAACGGCAATCGTGCGCCGCACCAAATCCTCGACACGGCCATTGAAGGCGGTATCCGCACTCGGATTTTTGATGAGGACTTGAATCGACTCAATTCTCTGGCCGGAAACCGGATCAGTTTGCACTTGCGCCCAAGCTGGCTGCGCCAAACCAAGCCCAATTACCCCAAGCGCCCCGACAAGACCTGAAACCAGGAATTGATGCCGCATATCAATTACTCCAACTTAAAATCATGACAGGGCGATTTAATTTGCCGAAATATTGACTGAATCGAATCAATAATCACGACCATCGGGCCACCGACAAGAATAATCAAGCTACCCTAAAAGCATCACGCCCATAAAGATGAGCTGGCAAAAAATCCACCAATTCACCGAATAGAAAATTCTATTTCAAACTAGGGACGACCCTTAAAACGGCCACCCCCTAGAGTTAGGGACAAAAGCAGCTAGATCCAAGACTTTCAAATTCCCAGCCCTGAAAACTGAATTCAAACCCAGCGCACAAAATCTAGACATGCACTAGCCGGTGACTGAGCGATAAAAAAAGAAGGGCGTGGTTTTGCCCTAGCAAGGCAAATACCACACCCTCCGTGCCGCGCCTCACCATGCGCGGAGGATCTCAAGAGCTGCGCGAAGCCATCAGGCTTTGCCGGTCGATCCAAAGCCGCCCTCGCCCCGCTGCGAGGCATCGGCGAAATCGTCAACGCGGCGGAACGCGGCTTGCACCACGGGCACCAGCACCAGTTGGGCAATGCGCTCCATGGGCTGGATCACAAAAGCCGTCTGGCCACGGTTCCAGCAGCTGACCATCAACTGGCCTTGGTAGTCGGAATCGATCAAGCCAACCAGATTGCCAAGCACGATGCCATGCTTATGGCCCAGGCCGGAGCGCGGCAGGATGATGGCCGCCAGGCCCGGATCATTGATATGAATGGCCAGCCCGGTGGGCACCAGAAAGGTTTGGCCGGGCTCCAGCGTGACGGGCGCATCCAGGCAGGCGCGCAGGTCCAGGCCGGCGCTGCCGGGGGTGGCATAACTGGGGATTTGCTCGGCCATGCGGGCGTCGAGCACTTTGAGGTCTACCGTGGTTTGGGTCATGCTTTTGGGTCGGTTTGATGCAGACGCTGGGCAATGTCTTGCACCAGCTGACGAGCCAGGCTCGCTTTGTCGTTGTGAGGAATCTCGCGCTCGCCCCTGGCATCAACCAGCAGCAAAGCGTTGTGGTCTTGGCCAAAAGTGGCCGGGCCGATATTGCCGACCAGCAAGGGCACGTTCTTGCGCAAGCGCTTGGCGCGGGCGTGTTCCAGCAGCTTCTCGCTTTCAGCCGCAAAGCCGACGCAGAAAGGCGGCGGGTTCAGAGCCGCGACGCTGGCCAGGATGTCGGGGTTCTCGCACATGGCAATCATGGGCGCGGCGCCGCTGCCGTCTTTCTTAATTTTTTGCTGGGCATGGCTGGCGGGCCGCCAGTCGGCCACCGCGGCGGTGGCGATGAACACTTCGTTCTGCGGCGCCAGCGGCAGCACCGCATCAAACATCTGCTGCGCGTTTTGCACATCGATGCGGCGCACGCCACGCGGCGTGGCCAGGTGCACCGGGCCGGCCACCAGGGTCACCTCGGCACCGGCTTCACGCGCCGCGCGGGCGATGGCGAAACCCATCTTGCCGCTCGAATGATTAGTAATGCCGCGCACCGGGTCGATGGGCTCAAAGGTGGGGCCGGCGGTGATCAGCAGCTTTTTGCCGGCCAAGTGTTTGGGCGCCAACATGGCGCAGATGTCCTCGAACAGCTCGGCGGCTTCGAGCATGCGGCCGTCGCCAACCTCGCCGCAGGCTTGCTCACCGGCACCGGGGCCGAGGATTTGCGTGCCATCGGCAATCAGCTGCGCCACATTGCGCTGCGTGGCCGGGTGCGCCCACATCTCGCGGTTCATGGCCGGCGCCACGGCCAGGGGGCAAGTGCCCATGGGCCGGGCCAGCGCCGTCAAACTCAGCAACTCATCGGCTCGGCCTTGCGCCAGCTTGGCGATGAAGTCCGCGCTGGCCGGGGCAATCAGCATCAGATCGGCCTCGCGGCTCAGATTGATGTGGGCCATATTGTTGGGCTCGCGCGCGTCCCATTGGCTGCTAAGCACAGGCCGGCCCGACAGGGCTTGCAGGGTCACGGCGGTGATGAACTGCTCGGCCGCCTCGGTCATCATGACCTGCACCGATGCGCCGGCTTTCGTCAGCAAGCGGATCAGCTCGGCAGTTTTGTAGCAGGCAATGCCACCCGAGAGGCCCAGCAAGACATGTTTGCCAGCCAGTTGAAGAAAAGAGGTTTCAGACATGGGCAGCACTCTAGCAGGCTGACCGCGCCGCAGCGGGCATGCGGTGCGGCTGGCAGCAGGCGGCAAGAGACAGTTGGCGCATGGCGCATCCCGTATGCTCAGCGCATGCCCGTCAACTATCTTGCTGAGCTCACCGCCCCGGTGCGCAGCCCGCGCGCCAATTTGCATCTGGGCGCCGGCCTGGCTTTTGTGGCCGGGGCGTTGAACGCGGGCGGCTTTCTGGCGGTGGGCCAATACACCTCACACATGACCGGCTTGGTGTCGGGTGCGGCGGATGAGATCGCGCTCGGCCATATCGGTCTGGCGATCAGCGCGCTGGTGGCGGTGGCTGCTTTTGTGATGGGGGCGGTCAGCACGGCCGTGATGGTGAACTTCAGCCGCCGCAATTTCCCGGCCTGGACCTATGTGCCCACGCTTTTGCTGGAGGCCGCGCTGCTGCTGGCCTTTGGCCTGATCGGCAGCGCGATGCTGCCGCAGCAGATTGAGCGGGTCTCGCTGACCACCCTGCTGCTGTGCTTTGTGATGGGCTTGCAAAACGCCCTCATCACCAAGATCTCCAAGGCCGAGATTCGCACCACCCACGTCACCGGCTTGCTGACCGATCTGGGCCTGGAGCTGGGACGCTTGCTGTACTGGAACTTGGGGCCGCAGTTGGAACAGGTGCGCGCGGACCGGCGCCGCCTGCGCATTCACGCCACCCTGGTGCTGGCCTTCTTTGTTGGCGGCCTGTCCGGCGCCTTGGGCTTCAAGCACGCCGGCTTCATCGCCACCCTGCCCTTGGCCGCCGCGCTGCTGGTGCTGGCCTTGGCCAGCTTGCTGCGCGGTTGGCAGTCAGACGGAGCCGACAGTTAGGCCTTGCGACGGAACACCAAATCCCAAACGCCGTGGCCCAGCTTGATGCCACGGTTCTCGAACTTGGTCAGGGGGCGATAAGCGGGCGTGGGGGCATAGGCCTCGGCCGTGTTCTCCAGCGTTGGCTCGGCGCTGAGCACTTCCAGCATCTGCTGGGCATAGGGCTCCCAGTCGGTGGCGCAGTGCAGATAGCCGCCGGGGCGAATGTGCTTGACCAACTTGGCCACGAACTCGGGCTGGATCAGGCGGCGCTTGTTGTGGCGCTTTTTGTGCCAAGGGTCGGGGAAGAAGATGTGCACGCCGGCCAGCGAGGCGGGGGCAATCATCTGCTCCAGCACTTCCACAGCGTCGTGCTGGAAGATGCGGATATTGCTGAGCTGGCGCTCATCGATGTGCTTGAGCAAGGCGCCGACGCCGGGCTCATGCACTTCGCAGCCGATGAAGTCATGGTCGGCCAAGGTCTGAGCGATCTTGGCGGTGGCGTCACCCATGCCAAAGCCGATCTCGAACACCACCGGCGCCTCGCGGCCAAACACGGCCGCAGGGTTGAAGGTCTGGCCCGGCGTGAAGGGCAGCACAAAGCGCGGCCCCAACTCGGCCAAAGCCTTGACCTGGCCCGAGCCCATGCGGCCGGCACGCACCACAAAGCTCTTGATGGGGCGATGCTCGGCCTTGGCATCTGGGGCGGCAGCCGCGACGTCGGGTGACTGAGGCTGCTCGGGCAATTCTGGGGTGACGGACATGCTACTGCTCGAAAAATGAGGCGGGCTTCGCGCTAGGTGCGAAGAGATGCGAAGGAATGCGACGAAGTGCGAAGGAATGGGGCTGAAGTTTAGGGCCTCAGTAGCCAGCCGGTGCACCTGCTGCTGCCGAGCCTTGGCCGCCCAAGACCGCCAAGATGTCGTTCAGCAAACCGCTGGCACCGAAGCGCAAGCGCCGGGCGTTCAGCGACTGCTCGCCCAGCGCGGCCTGCGCCAACGCGAGATAGCCTTGCGCCTCCGCCACCGTGCGGATGCCGCCGGAGGCCTTGAAGCCCACGCTGGGGTACGCAGCGATTTCAGCCAGCATCACCTGGGCGGCTAGCGGCGTGGCCGACACCGGCGTCTTGCCGGTGCTGGTTTTGACGAAGTCTGCGCCGGCGGCAATCGCCAGCTGGGTCGCGCGTGCGATCAGCTCGGGCGTTTGCAGCTCACCGCTTTCGATGATGACCTTCAAGGTCAGTGGGCCGCAGGCCGCGCGCACGGCGGCCAGAAACTCGGCCGCCTGATCCAGCTCACGGTAAGGCAAGACAACATCCACCTCATCGCCGCCGGCCGCGCGGATGGCGGCCACATCGGCCAAGGCCAGAGGCAGGTTCAAGTCACCCGCCGGAAAGTTCGCCACCGCCGCGACCTTGATCGCCGCAGGCAAAGCCGCGCGTGCCTGGGCCACAAACCGCGGCCACACGCACACGGCCGCCACGGGACCGAAAGGCGTTTGTGCGCGCTGGCACAGGGCCGCGATGTCGGTGGCGCTATCGGCCTCGTTCAGGCTGGTCAGGTCCAGGCATTGCAGGGCCAGGCGGGCGGCGTCAGCAGCCGCGAGCGTGCTCATTGCATCGAGGGCAGTTCGGCCAAGCTGGCCACCACGGCGGCCAGATACTTGGCGGCCACTTCGGCGGAAGACTGCGCTTGCTGCAGGGTCAGCGCATGCGTCAGCGCCTCGTCGGACAGGCCGGCGGCCATATTCGTCATCAGGGCCAGGCCCATCACGCGCAGGCCGCAATGGCGGGCCAGAATGGTCTCGGGCACGGTGCTCATTCCGACGGCCGAAGCGCCCCAGGCGGCAAACATGCGAATCTCGGCCGGGGTTTCAAACTGTGGCCCCAGGGCCCAGATGTAAACGCCCTCACCCAAGGCCTGGCCTTGCGCCTTGGCCACAGCCAGGGCATTGGCGCGCAGCTCGGCGTCGTAAGCGGTGCTCATGTCGACAAAGCGCTCGCTGCCGGGCTCGCCCACCAGGGGGGAGCGCTGCGGGGCGTTGATGTGATCGGTGATCAGCATCAAGCTGCCGGGCGGCAAATCGCTGCGCAGCGAGCCCGAGGCATTGGTCTGCAAGACCGCCTTGACGCCCCAGCGCTTGAGCGTACGCAGCGCGCCGGCCATGCCGGTGCAGTTACCGCTTTCATAAGTGTGGGCACGGCCACGCAGCATCACCACACGTTGTGCGCCGATGCGGCCGACCACGATCTCGTTGACATGGCCCTCCACCTTGGGCTGCGGGAAGGCGGCCAGCTCGGCATAGCTCAGATGCTTGGCGTCTTCCACCAGGCTCACGGCACCCGACCAGCCCGAGCCCAGCACCACGGCCACGGCCGGGGCTGCGCCGAACAGACTGTTGAGCTTGGCGACGGAGTCGGCGATCTGGATGTCCAGTGTTTTGTTATCAATCATGATGGTCTACTGCTTTCAAAATTTGAGATGGTCGGGGCCGAAGCTGTGCGGCAGCAGTTCGCCCAGAGTCCATTGCTGACGGATGCCGCCGGGGTCGGCCGCGAGGATGAGCAGTTCTGCTGTCGCGAACTCGCGCAGCTTTTGCCGACATCCACCGCAGGGTGTGATCACGTTTGGCCCGGGTCCACTGACCAAGACCGCCTTGGCTTCGCGGCCACCGGCCATCACCATCGCACCGAGTGCGGTGGCTTCGGCGCACCAGCCCTGCGGGTAGGCGGCGTTTTCAATATTCGCGCCCACATGGATGCGGCCTTGCTCGTCCAGAATCGCCGCCCCCACCTGATAGCGCGAATAGGGCGAATGCGAATGCGCGCGTGCGGCCAGGGAGGCGGCCAGCAGGCGCTCTTTCAATTCGGGCGTGAGTTCAAGCATGCTCAACGCTCCTTCACATACGGTGTGCCCAGTGCCTTGGGCGCCAGGGCCTGGCCGATGAAGCCGGCCAGCAAAACAACCGTCAACAAATAAGGCAGCGCTTGAATCAGCTGCACCGGCACCTCACCCACGCCGGGGATGGCCACACCCTGCATGCGGATCGCCAAGGCGTCCAAAAAGCCGAACAGCAGGCAGGCAAACAGCGTAGGCACCGGCTTCCATTTGCCGAAAATCAGCGCCGCCAGGGCGATGAAGCCACGCCCAGCCGTCATATTGGGCGAGAAGGAAGCATTCTGTGCCAGCGTCAGATAGCTACCCGCCAGGCCGCACAGAACGCCGTTGATCAGCAGCGCCGCATAACGCAGCTTGGCCACGGACACCCCGGCCGCATCAACCATGGCCGGGTTCTCACCCACCGCACGCAAGCGCAGGCCCGGTCGGGTGCGTTCCATGAAGAACCACACGCCAGCCACCAGGGCAAAAGCCAGATAGACCAGCACGTTATGGCTCAGCAAGCCGTGGCCGACGATGGCACCCAGCCAGTTGCCCAGATCGGCTTGCGCGCCGCTGGGCTCGCTCCAGGCCGGCACCAGGCCGGTCAGGCGCACGCTGGGGTCGATGGGTGGGGTCTGGCCGCCTTGGGCGAACCAGGCAATGCCCAGCACGGCGGTCAAGCCTGCCGCCACCATATTCAGGGCCACGCCCGACACCACTTGGTCGCCGCGATGGCTGACACAGGCAAAGCCGTGAATCATGGACATGAAACTCGCCACGGCGATGGCGGCCAACAGCGCCAGCCCCGTCGAATGCGTCACCGTGCCCACGGCCGCTGCGGCAAAGGCGGCGAACAGCATCTTGCCTTCCAGTCCGATGTCCACCACACCGGAGCGTTCACAGATCAAGCCGGCCAAGGCGCACAGCAGCAGCGGCACCGACAGCCGCAGGGTCGAGGCCAGCAACGAGCCCAGCATCAACTCATCCATGAGCCGGCTCCTTTTCTTTCTTCTCGAACGCGGCCAGCACGCGGCCAAACAGCGGCACGCTCACGGTGGCCATGGCGCCAGCGAACAGCACGATCAGGCCTTGGGCCGTGACCACCATATCGCGGCTGAAACCGGGGATCTCGAAGCTCAACTCCACCCCGCCTTGATAAAGCATGCCAAACAGCAAAGAGGCCAGCACGATACCCACCGGGTGGTTGCGCCCCATCAGCGCCACCGCAATGCCGGTGAAACCGGCGCCGGCCACAAAGTCCAGCGTCAGCTTGCCCTGCACGCCGGAGATTTCATTCACCGCCACCAGGCCGGCCAAAGCGCCCGACAAGCCCATTGCCAACAAGACTTGGCGCTTGGGCGCAATGCCGGCGTAATGCGCCGCACGCGGCGAGGAACCGACTGCGCGCAAGGCATAGCCCGGGCCGCTCTTCCACAAAAACCATTGCACGAACACGCAGGCCAGCAGCGCCAGCAACAAGCTCAGATTCAGCGGCGAGGACGGCAACTCCCAACCCACCATTTCAGCCAAGCTGTGCAAGCTGGGCATGCGTGCGCTGTCGGCAAAAGCCTGGCTTTCCACCGCCATGCTGTCGCTGGGCCGCAGCCAATTGACCAGCAAATAGACATTCAGGCTGCTGGCCAGAAAGTTGAACATGATGGTGGTGATGACGATGTGGCTGCCGCGCCAGGCCTGCAAATAGCCCGGCACCGCCGCCCAAGCCATGCCGAACAGCGCGGCCGCTAGCACCAGCAGTGGCAACAGCACCAGCGCCGGCAAATGCGGCCCCAGCAGCAAGGCCAGCAGCGCCAGGCCCAGGCCACCGAAAGTGGCTTGGCCTTCACCACCGATATTGAACAAACCGGCGTGAAAAGCCACCGCCACGGCCAGGCCGGTGAAGATGAAGGTGGTGGTGTAGTAAAGCGTGTAGCCGATGCCGCGGGCGCTGCCTAGGGCACCGTTGAGCAAGACACCGAGTGCTTGCGCAGGGCTTTGGCCGATCAGTAGCAGCACCAGGCCGGCGACGCCCAAGGCCACGGCCAAATTCCACAGCGGCAGCAGACCGACATCGATCCAGCGCGGCAAAGGTTTGAGGGACTGGCTCACGCGGCCACCTCCTGATGTTGTGCCGCCATCAACAAGCCCAATCGTTTTTCATCACAGTCTTCAATCGCCAACTCACCGGTGATGCGACCACTATTCATCACCAGCACCCGATCCGCCAGGGCCAGGATTTCGTCCAACTCGCTGCTGACCAACAGCACCGCGCAGCCCGCATCACGCAAGGCGCGCAGCTGCTTGTGGATGAACTCGATGGCGCCGATATCCACCCCGCGAGTGGGCTGGCCCACCAGCAAAACCGTGGGCGCCTGGCCGATCTCTCGCGCCAGCACCAGCTTTTGCTGATTGCCGCCGGAGAACTTGGAGGACCCCAGATTCACATCACGTGGCCGCACATCAAAGCGCTCTTGCATGGCTTGCGTGGCGGCGCGCATGGCGCCGTGATTCAAGCCCAAGCCTTGCTGATACTCAGGGCGATGCTGATAACCCAGCGCCGCCGTTTCCCAGGCCGGGAAGCTCAGCACCATGGCGCAGGCCAGGCGGTCTTCCGGCACATGGGCCAGCTTGAGTTCGCGCGCCAGGCCGGGCGTCAGCCAATCACCGCTGGCCGCGTCAAAGGCCCGCTCGCCCACTTGCATGCGGCCGCCTTGCGGCGCCAGCATGCCGGACAGCACTTCCAGCAATTCACTCTGGCCGTTGCCGGAAACACCGGCCACGCCAACGATCTCACCCGCATGCAGGCTGAGGCTGACCTCGCTGAGCGCATGCACGCCATTGGCGGAGCGGACGCTCAAGCCTTGCGCTTGCAGGCGCAGGGCCTCGCCACTGGGTTTGAGGCCGGCCACCCGGCCCAGATTGACCTTGCGCCCGACCATGGCCTCGGCCAGATCGGCCTCGGAGGTGTCGGCGATGGCGCGGGTCTGAATCACCTGGCCGGCGCGCATCACGGTGACCGTGTCGCACAAGGCCATCACTTCCTTGAGCTTGTGGGTGATCAAGATGATGGTGGTGCCACTCTTGTCCCGCAGACGGCGCAGGGTTTCAAACAACTGCGTCGTTTCTTGCGGGGTCAGCACCGCGGTGGGCTCGTCCAGGATCAAAACCTTGGCGCCACGGTACAGGGCTTTCAAAATCTCGAGGCGCTGCAACTCGCCCACGGGCAAGTCGCCCACCAGGGCGTCCAAATGCACATGCAGGCCGGTCTCGGCCATCAAAGCTTCCAGACGCTGGCGCACGGTGCGTTTACCGCGCTGCAGGAAAAAGCCGGGCTCGGCGCCCAGCATGATGTTGTCCAGGCAAGTCAGCGTGTCCACCAGCATGAAATGCTGATGCACCATCCCTAAGCCCAGCTCAATCGCCTGATGCGAATTGGCGATCTGCACCGCCTGGCCGTTGACCTCGATATGACCCGAGTCGGCCTGGTAGTAGCCGTACAGAATCGCCATCAAGGTGCTTTTGCCGGCGCCGTTCTCGCCCACCAGGCCATGCACGCTGGCCGGGGCAATATCCAAGCTGACGGCTCGATTGGCCTGCACCGCGCCAAAGCGTTTGCTGATTTGATGCAAACGCACGGCGGCCGCTGCAGGCACGGCGGGCATCGCAGCCCCAGGGGCCACGCCCCGCTCCAAGGAAGTCATCAGTATTTGCAGCCGCCGGTGGCCATGAAGTCCACGACCTTGATCTTGCCGGAAATGATGTCGGCCTTGATGGCCTCCACCCGGGTCTTCAGCGCGGGCGTGATCAGCTTGGCGTTGTGCTCGTCCAGGGCGTAGTCCACGCCGCCTTCTTTCAGGCCCAGATCGCTGACGCCGGGCTGCCAGCCCTTGAGCACGTTGTAAACCGCCACATCCACCCGCTTGACCATGGAGGTCAGCATGGTGCCGGGCTGCAGATGGTTCTGATTGCTGTCCACGCCGATGGCCAACTTGCCGGCGTCTTTGGCGGCCTGGTAGACACCGGTGCCGGTGCCGCCAGCAGCGGCGAACACCACGTCCGAGCCCTTGGCGAACTGGGCCTTGGCCAATTCACCACCCCGCGTGGGGTCATTCCAGGCGGTGGAGGTGGTGCCGGTCATATTGGAGAACACCTCGGCCTTGGGATTGGTGGCCTTGGCGCCCTGCTCGTAGCCGCACTGGAATTTGCGGATCAGCGGGATGTCCATGCCGCCGACAAAGCCGACCTTGCCGGTCTTGCTGGCCAGCACCGCCATGGCGCCGACCAGATAGCTGCCTTCATGCTCCTTGAAGAGCAGGGACTGCACATTGGGGCGATTGACCCGCGCATCGATGATGGCGAACTGGGTCTTGGGGAAATCTTTGGCCACCTGTTCCAGGGCCGAGGCCTGCGCAAAGCCCACGCTGATGATGGGGCTGGCGCCACGCTCGGCCATGCGGCGGATGGCCTGGGCACGCTGGGTGTCGTTGCTGATCTCGAATTCGAGGTAAGTCTTGCCGGTTTCCTTCTTCCAGCGCTCGATGCCCCGGTAGGCCGACTCGTTGAAACTCTTGTCGAACTTGCCGCCCATATCGAAGATGACGGCGGGTTGGGTCTGGGCTTGGGCCTGGCAGAGGCCGGCCGCAGCCATCAGCGTGAGAGTCACAGCGGCGCGAAAAAGCGGATGGGGTGCAATCATGGCGGTGGCAAGAGCTGGCTGAGATGAAGTAAAGGGCAAGAAGCGTGGTTGTCAGGCAGGCAAAAACACCAGCCTCACGTTCACGCGCGGCACATTGTAAGAAGCGCCAGTGTATCGACAGCGGAGTAGAAACACTAAAACGTTTGCGCCCGCATCAACAAAGGCTTCTCGCGGATTGCTTGCAGGCCGAATTTGGGCTCCAAATTGACTATTTTTTGATCACATCAGCCTGCGGCGGCTCGCCGCCAAGCCTGTTCTACAAGGCCTTTGGGCTTGAGTAGGATCAAAACGTCATTCAAAAGTGCCGGCCTACAATAAGAATCATTCGCGATTCGATTTATTTTCGCACTACTCACGCTGTTGCGCCGGCACCGCACAGCCAGGATGCCCCATGACTCAAGCACCGCCCGCCAACCTCGCGCTGGCTTCCATTGGTGAGCCTTTGCTGGTCCAGCACGTCAGCGCCCCCGCCCACGCGCCGGAATGGGCGCAATGGTTGGAGGAGATCGGTTTTTTGCCGGGTGAGGCGGTCCGAGTGATGGCACGCGGCTTGCCCGGTGCCGATCCGCTGGTGGTACGCATTGGCACCTCCACCTTCGCCTTGCGCCGCGCTGAGGCCGAATGCGTGCTGGTCAGCCGCCCCACGAATTCCGCCAAGATCGCCCCTCATGTCCGTTGAATCCGTCATCCACGTCCATCGCGGCGGCCCCTTGCTGGCCCTGGTGGGTAATCCGAATTGCGGCAAAACCGCCCTCTTCAATCGCCTGACCGGCAGCCACCAAAAAGTTGCCAATTACGCCGGCGTGACGGTGGAGCGCAAGGAAGGTCGCCTGCTCAGCGCCGCAGGCCGCGCCCTGCGCCTGCTGGACCTGCCGGGCACTTACAGCTTGCACGCGCGCTCGCCCGATGAGCGCGTCACCTGCGATGTGCTGAGCGGCCGCGCGCAAGGCGAAAAGCGCCCCGACCTGGTCATCTGTGTGCTCGACGCCACGAATCTGCGCCGCAATCTGCGCCTGCTGCTGGCCGTCAAGCGCTTGGGCCTGCCCTGCGTGGCGGCGCTGAATATGAGCGACCTGGCCGCCAAGCGCGGCTTGCACATCGATACCAAGGCGCTGTCACAAGCCCTGGGCGTGCCGGTGATCAGCACCGTGGCCACCCACGGCCAGGGCATTGACGAACTCAAGGCCCTGCTCGATCAAACCCAGGTTTGGCAAGGCCCGGCCCCCGGCGCCCAAGCGGAGCTCAGCGCCGAAGCCGACCATGCGGTGGTGCGCCAGATCCTGCAGGACCTGGGCCTGGATGTGCAATTGCCCGACCTGCTCAGCGACAAGGCCGACCGGGTCTTGCTGCACCCGGTGGCCGGCTTGCTGATTCTGGGCGCTGTGCTCTTCCTGCTGTTCCAGGCGGTGTTCTCTTGGGCCGAGGCGCCCAAGGACTGGATCGAAGGCGGCATCGCCTGGCTCGGCGCGCAGCTGACCCAAGCCATGCCGGCCGGCTATTTGCAAAGCCTGCTGGTGGACGGCGTGCTGGCCGGCGCGGGCAGTGTGCTGGCTTTTTTGCCGCAGATCCTGATCTTGTTCTTCTTCATCCTGGTGCTCGAAGAATCGGGCTATCTGCCACGTGCCGCCTTTTTGCTGGACCGCTTGATGGGCAGCGTCGGCCTGTCGGGCCGCAGCTTCATTCCGCTGCTGTCGAGCTTTGCCTGCGCCATTCCCGGCATCATGGCCACGCGCAGCATCGCCAATCCGCGCGACCGCCTGGTCACCATCATGATCGCGCCGCTGATGACCTGCTCGGCCCGGCTGCCGGTCTATGCCTTGTTGATTGGCGCATTCATTCCGCAACAGCAAATCTGGGGCGGGCTGGAATTGCAGGGCCTGGTGCTGTTCGGCCTCTACCTGGCGGGCATCGTCGGCGCCATGGCGGTGGCCTGGGTGCTCAAGCAATTCACCAGCCGCGCCCAGGTGCGGCCCTTGATGATGGAATTGCCCAGCTACCACTGGCCCAGCCCACGCAATGTGTTGATCGGCTTGTGGCAGCGCGCGCAAATCTTCATCAAACGGGTCGGCGGCATCATCCTGAGCCTGACCATCATTCTTTGGGCGCTTGCCAGCTTCCCCGCCCCGCCACCGGGCGCCACCGGCAGTGCCATCGAGTACAGCATCGCCGGCTATCTGGGCCGAGGCTTGGCGGTTTTGTTCGAGCCCCTGGGCTTCAACTGGCAGATCAGCCTGGCCCTGGTGCCAGGTCTTGCCGCCCGCGAGGTGGTGATCAGCGCGCTGGGCACGGTCTATGCCCTGTCGGCCAGCGGCACCGATGCGGCGCAAGCCCTGGCCCCGCTGATCGCCAAGAGCTGGTCTTTGCCCACAGCCTTGTCGCTGCTGGCCTGGTTTGTGTTTGCCCCACAGTGCATGGCCACCTTGGCCGCAGCGCGGCGCGAAACCGGCAGCCTGAAGTGGCCGCTGCTGATGGCGGCTTATCTCTTCGGTCTGGCCTATGCCGCGGCCTTCATCACCTTCCGACTCAGCAGCATGTTGTTGAGCTGACATTGGCCGCACACCCACCCAGCCAGCCGCTCAACTAGGTGTTTACGTTGATGCCAGAGGCCTCTAGCAAGGGCTTTAGAGGGGCAAAGCTGTCCATACAATGCCCAGCTAAATCTTGACCCGATCAAGCCATCCCGTGTTTCTTGGAAAAACCACCATGCAAGTTTCCCGACTGCTCGCCGCCCTGTTGTTGACGAGCGCCACCCAGGCCTTTGCTGCAGACCCAAGCTACCTGCTGGTCGATCATTCCAACGCGTCGCTGATGGACAAGGCTACGGCCAAAGAAGTCTGGGCCAGCAAGGGACCTGCCAAGTTCCACAAGTTCTACCCGGTCAAGAAGTGGGGCTTTGCCACGGACGTGGAAGGCGGCTTCGATGCCGACAAAAACTGCATCATCACCGCCCGCACCACCATGCTGCCGCGCGGCGTGAAGGTGGACACCTTGGTCTTGCGGCCCGCCAAGTCGGCCACCACGTTCGGCATTCAAGCCAACGCCACAGTCGAGCAATGCAAGGCCCTGGCCAAAGCCAAGCTGAGCGACAGCATGGACGCCGTGCGCACCGCCCTGCTGCACGACTAAAAACATCCGTGAACGCGGCGCCGAACTCGCAAGCCTTGAATGGCTTGCTTTTCGGCGCTTTTTAGTTTGGCCAGCGACTAGGCTGCCGCCCTAGACTCAGCGCATGGAGCATTCGCTGAGTTTTCGCGTTCGCGTCGCCGAGGTGCTGCGTGCCAGCGCCGTCTTCGGCTCACTGAGCGAAATCGTGCTGCAGGCCCTGGTGGGCGTGATGGACGAGTGGCGGGTGCATGGCGGCGAAGAGCTGATCCGTGAAGGCGCGGAATCCGACAGCATTCTCTTCGTCATCAGCGGCGGCCTGCGGGTCTGGCGCCGCGACCGGGACGGTCGCGTGCTGCTTTACAACCAAGTCCAGCCCGGCCAGAGTGTGGGCGAGCTGGGCATGATTCTCCAGCAGCCACGCGCCCAGCATGTAACGGCCTTGCGCGACTCGCGCCTGGCGCTGCTGAGCCGCCAGGCTTACGAGCAGCTCTTGCAGCGTTTCCCGCTCGAACTGAGCCAGGTCTTTCTCAAAGCCGTCTACGACCGCATGCGCAATGCCACGGACGCGGTCGCCGTTCAAGGCCTGGCGCAAACCTTCGCCCTGGTGCCCTTGCACGCGGACCCCGGCGTCGGGCCACTGGCGCAGGAGCTGAGCCTGGCGCTGTCCAAGCTTGGCCGCACCGCGCATCTTTGCCAAAGCCCGGACGGCCAGCAGTTGCTGCTCAACGGCGAGCTGTTCACCGGCCAGGATTGGGCTCGCCTGGAGGATGAGCATGAGTTCATCCTCTACGAAACCCCGGATCGCGATTGCGACTGGAGCCGCTTCGCCCTGCGTCAGGCCGACCAGCTGATCTATGTTTCTGCCGCGAATCAATCCCCCGCCCTGACCGCGGTGGAGCAAAGCCTGATGGGCGAGACCGGCTACGCCTTCAAGCGCCATCATCTGGTGCTGCTGCACCCCGCCGATCAGGCCGAGCCGGTGCCGCCCGCTCCATGGCACCAGGGCCGCGACCTGGAACGCATCTACCCGCTGCGGCGCGAGCGGCGCGATGACTCTGAACGCCTGGCCCGCTTTCTCACCGGCCGCGCCGTTGGCCTGGTGCTGGGCGGCGGCGGTGCGCGTGGTTTTGCCCACCTGGGCGTGCTTCGCGCCTTGCAGGAATGCCATATTCCGGTCGACCTGATTGGCGGCAACAGCATGGGCGCACTGATCGGGGCCCAGGTGGCTTGCGACCTCAGCCTGCCCGAGATCTTGCGCAACACCCAAAAATTTGCGGCCGGCGGCGAGCGCCCCACCCTGCCATTGATTTCCATCGTCGGCGGCCGCCGGGTCGAGCGCGACCTCAAGCGCATGTTTGGTGAGCGTTTGATCGAAGGCCTGTGGCGCCCTTATTTCGCCGCAGCCTGCAATCTCACCCTGGGCAATACCACCGTGCAAGACCAGGGCCCGCTGTGGCGCGCGGTGCTGGCCAGCAATTCGCCCGCCGGCCTCTTTCCGCCGGTGCTGTTGGATGGCCAGCTGTTGGTGGACGGCGCGATTCTGGAGAACGTGCCGGTGCAAGCCATGCGTATGCGCTTGGGAACGCCGCTGGAGCGACGGCGCGGCAATGGCCGCATCATCGCCATCGATGTGGATGTGCGTGAGAACCTCAGCGCCGACCCCGGCCTGCAGCGCCTGACGGTAATGAGCACCCTCAAACGCATGCTGTCCGCCAAGGCGCCCTCATCGCCAAGCATTGCCGACATTCTCTACAGCGCCGGCCATGTCGGCGGCTTGAATCAGCGCTTTCGCACCATCGCCCAGGCCGACCACTATTTGGAGCCACCGGTGGCCGATTTTTCCCTCATGGCCTATGCCAAGGGAGCCGATATCGCCGAAGTTGGCTATCGCTACGCCATGGAAAAAATCAGTCAATGGGATCATCACCAGACCGGCCACTGAACGCCCCAGCGCTAAGCCTGCCACTCTCGCTGAGCCAGCGCGAGGTCTGGTTGGATCAGCGGGCCTGGCAGGGCTGCGCCCACCTCAATATTGGTGGTGGCGCATTCCTGGTCGGTCGGCTGGATCTCGCACGCTTTGAGCACGCCTTGCGCCTGCTGGTGAACCGCTGCGACGCCCTGCGCCTGGCCCCGCTGGCCGATGGCACGCAGCAGCTGCTGCCCTTTTTCGAGCCTCGGCTGGAGGTGGTGGACATTGCCCATGGTCAGCCGCTTGACGCCTCGGCCGCCAAGCAGGCCATGCGCGATTGGTGGAATGCCCGCATCCGCGAGCCCTTTGTGCTGGGCGGCCAGCCGCCCTGGCGCTTCGCCCTGCTGCGCGCCAATGATGAGCTGCATGGCCTGACGATTCAGTTCCACCACCTGGTGATGGACGGCTGGGGCACCACCCAGGTGATGCGCGAGTGGGCCGAGATCTACCAAGCCTTGGGCCAGGAAGCCAGACCCGGCGAGGAATTCACCGAGCTGCATCAACTGGTGCAAATACACGGTGCGGGCGATCAGCCCCAAGCGGCGGCCCCTGGCACGCCACCCGCCGGATCAGCACCCGCGGCCAGCTACCTGGACTTCATCGAAGAGTCCACGCAATACCAAGCCTCCGCCCTGTTCGAGCGTGACGCCAATTATTGGCGCCAGCATCTGCATGAATTGCCCAAACCCTTGATCGAGCCGCGCCGGCGCCTGGCTGCCGAGCCCGATGGTGGCAGCGCGCCAAGTAGCGGCGCCAAGTCACTGCCGCCCGCCCATGTCGTGACCCAGCAGTTGGAGCAGGCCGACTACGCGGCGCTGAGCAATGCCGCGCTGGCCCTGGGGGCGACGCCCTTCACTTGTTTTCTGGCCGCCCTGGCGCTCTACTTCGCCCGCGTCCAGGAGCGTCAGTCGGTACTGATTGGGGTGCCCAGCCTGAACCGTTCGGGCCGGCGCTTTCGCCAGACGCCAGGCATGTTTGTAGGCATTCTGGCCATCAAGATCCAGCTCGAGCCGCAAAGCAGCGCTGCTGAGCTGCTCGCTCATGTGGCCCAGCAAGTGCAAGGCGCACTGCGCCACCCGCGCTATCCGCTGAGCGATTTGAGCCACCAATTGCAGTTGCTGCGAGAGGGTCGCGACAGCTTGCTGGACGTGCTGCTGTCCTTCGAACGGCAAGACTATGCTTTGGAGTTCGGCGCGGCGGAGCTGCAGGATTCGCGTCAGCTATTTGCCGGCCTGGCGCGCTATCCGCTGGCCGTGACGGTGTGTGAATTCGCCGGCGCGGCCGACACCGAGATGGTGTTGGAAAGCAGCAGCCTGGCCTTCAGTGCCGCAGAAACCGCCATGCTGGGTCGGCGCATCTGGCACTTGGCCCAAACCTTGGTGCAAGAGCCGCGCGACCGCTTGAGCCAGTTCGAGATCGTGCCGGGCGAGGAACGCTGGGCGCTGCTGGAAGGCTTGCACAAGGATCTGGCCCAGCTCGATGCACCGCAGCCCTATATCGACTTGTTCGAACACCAGGCAGCCCTGCGCCCCGAGGCCTGCGCGCTGATCTGGGAGCAACCCGAGGGCCAAGGCCAGGAAGGAACTACCTGCCAGCTGAGCTACTCGGCGCTGGCGCGCCGGGTCGAGTCCTTGGCGGGGCAGTTGCGCCAGCTCGGTGCCACCCGCAACAAGGTGGTGGCCCTGGCCGCCGAGCGTTCGCCCGAGATGGTGGTGGCCTTGTTGGCCATCGGCCGCGCCGGGGCGGCTTTTTTGCCGCTGGACCCACAACTGCCCCACGCCCGCTTGGCCAGCATCTTGCTCGACAGCGAGGCCGTGGCCTTGTTGGTGGACAGCCATTTGTCGGCCGAGCTGCCGCCCCTGCATTCGCGCTGCCTGCGCATCCCCAAGCTGAGCGAACCCATCCCCGCGCCCGGGACGGCAGGGGCGGCCGAAGCCGTGCATGCCGAATCTTTGTGGACCTGGGCCAAGGCTAGGCCCGAGGATCTGGCCTATGTGCTCTTCACCTCCGGCTCCACCGGCCGGCCCAAGGGGGTGATGATTGAACATGACACCTTGTCGCGCCGCCTGGCTTGGTTGTCGCGCGCCTGGGCCATCAATGCCAGCGACCGCTCGGCCCAGGGCACGCAGCTGGGCTTTGACCCCGCGCTGATCGAACTCTTGCTGCCGCTGACCCAGGGCGCCAGCATCGCTCTGCCCCCCCCGGGCCGGCTGCACCCGCAAAAGCTGGCGGCCTTCATCCTCAAGCATGAGGCCACATTCAGCGCTTTTGTGCCAACCACCCTCGGCGGCCTGCTGGCCGGCTGGCGCGGCAAGAACAGCAAGAGCAAGCAACTCAAGCTGCGTGTGGCCTGCTGCGGCGGCGAGGTGCTGGCGCCCGAGTTGGCGCAGCGCTTTGTCGATGAAACCGGCGTGCAGCTCTACAACGTCTACGGCCCCACCGAGACCGCCATCTTTGCCACCGCCTGGCTGTGCCAGGGCAGCCAGGATGCCAATGGCGATGCAGAGCCTGGCATGCAGACGATGGAACCCAGCGGCGATATCCCCATCGGCCGCCCCATCGATGACACCCGCATCTATGTGCTCAGCCCAGACCTGGAGCCCCAACCCTTCGGCGTGCCGGGCGATATCTTCATCGGCGGCAAAGCGGTGGCGCGCGGCTACCTGGGCCGACCCGACCTGAATGCGCTGGCCTTTGTGCCCGACCCTTTTGTCGAAGCCAGCTTGCCGCCGCAACGCATGTACCGAAGCGGCGACCGCGGTTGGCTGGACACCCTCGGCAATCTGCATTTCAGCGGCCGCAATGACCGCCAGATCAAGCTGCGCGGCTACCGCATTGAGCTAGGTGATGTGGAAGCCGCCTGCTGTGCCGTGCCTGGCGTCAAACAAGCCGTGGTGCAGAAAATTGATCACGAAGGCAAGGCCTTGCTGCACGCCTGGCTGGCGCTGGAGCTGCCGCTAGGCCTGCCCGAGGTGCAAGCCGGCCTACGCGCACGCCTGCCCGACTACATGCGCCCGAGCAGCTTCACATTGATGGCCGAGCTGCCACTGAGCAGCAACGGCAAGATCGACCACAAAGCCCTGCCTGAGCCGCTGCTGGCCGGCGTCAAAGCTGAGCACCGCGAAGCCAATACCGAGCTGGAGCGTGAGCTGCAAAAGCAATGGACGCTGGCCTTGCGCGCGCCGCAGCCCAAGCCCGCAGCGTCCGAAGAGCACACGGCCGAAGCGCCCTTGCCCCTGGTGGGACTGCACGACAACTTCTTCGACCTAGGCGGCGACTCACTCGCGGCCCTGAGCATTCTGGATGCGATGGAGCAGGTTCTGGGCCGCCGATTGCCGCTGCAATTGATCACCGACAACCCCACCATCGCCCAACTGGCCCAAACGCTCACAAAACCGCAAGCTCGGCCCGGTATCCTGCGCGCCATGAACTACAGCCCCGGTGCCGCCCCGCTCTATCTGGCCTCTTCCGGCCACGGTGACGTGATGCGTTTGCAAAACCTCGCCTCGGCCCTGAAGGGCGAGGTCAATCTCTTCATGCTGCAGGCGCCGCTGGACCCGGCGCCCACCACCATGGCGGAATTCGCCAGCCTCTATGCCGACAGCATCCTGGCCCAAAACAACCCACCCGGCTGGTTGGCCGGCTTCTCGGTGGGCGGCATCACCGCCATCGAAACAGCCAATGAACTGGCACGGCGCGGCCACGCGGTGCGCGGCCTGATCCTGCTCGACTCCATCCACCCCGACGCCATGTTTGGCGGTGCCGGCTCCTGGCGCACGCTGGGCTGGCTGGTGCAAAAACTGCATGTTCAAGACCTCAGCATGAATGGCCGCCGCCTGGGCGCCATGTTCAGCGACCCCGGCCTGATCAGCCAGGTGCTGGCTTTGCGCGGCTACCGCTGCGCGGGCTTTGAGGGGCCTGTGCTGCTGATCAAATCCACCGGCCTGGCCAGCTGGAACCGGCTGCTCTTCAAGCCTTGGCAGCGCCTCATGCCCAAGAGCATGGTCACGCGCGAAGTCAGCGGCCTGCACGGCTCGATTTTCGAGCCCCAGCATGTGGACCAGCTGGCCAATGAGTTGCGGGAGTTTCTACAGGCCTGTGAGGCGCTGGAAGGCCGCAGCGACCACGCAGGCGATGCCGAACCCTTGGTTGCGCTGAGCGATACGACCAGCCAAAACCTGCCTTCAGGTCTGCTCGCATGAACCCCTCGATGCACAAGCGGCGCTTGCAGCGCCGGCTGATTCTGCTCGGCCTGTGCCTGCTGGCCTTGCTGGGCCTGGCCTTGGCATGGAGCAGCACGCCGCTGCGCGAGGCCCTTGATCCGGCAAAGCTATTGGCCCAGTTGCAAGCACGCGGTCAAGCCATGGGGCCGCTGCTGACGATTGCATTCTTTTCGCTCGCCGTGAGCCTGGCCGTGCCGCTGAGCTTGCTGACCTTGCTGATGATTGCCGCGCTGGGGCCGCTGCAAGGCGCGCTGGCCAGTGTGGCGGGCGCCTTAATCGGCGCGGCGCTGAGCCACGGCGCCGGCAGCCTGCTGGGCCACGAGGCGCTGTGCCGCCTGGCCGGGCCGCGCGTGCAGCAACTCAGCCAAAGCCTAGGCGAGCGCGGCTTGCTGGCCGTCATCACCTTGCGCCTGCTTCCTGTGGCGCCTTTTGCGGTGGTGAATATGGTGGCCGGCGCCACCCATATCCGCTTGATCGATATGCTGCTCGGCACCTTGATCGGCATCCTGCCCTCCACCCTGGTGATGGCTTTTTTTCTGGACACGATTCTGCAGGCCATCCAACACCCAGGGCCGCTGACCTGGGCCGTGTTGGCCGGGGCCTTGCTGCTGCTGGGCGTGGCCATGGCGCTGGTGCGGCGCTGGATGCAGAGGCAA
Source organism: Roseateles sp. PN1 (assembly GCF_038419725.1). Classification (NCBI taxonomy): domain Bacteria; kingdom Pseudomonadati; phylum Pseudomonadota; class Betaproteobacteria; order Burkholderiales; family Sphaerotilaceae; genus Roseateles; species Roseateles sp. PN1. The sequence continues at coordinate 142,166 of NZ_JBCARA010000002.1, forward strand.
GGTCGCGAGCTGTAGGCTGGCTCAAACGCGCGTCACGCCCGCGCCTGAATTTCATACACGCAGCGTCGCCCGCCGCTGAGTTGGTGCTCCACCCGCACCACCTGAGCCCCCTCGCCCAAGCATGCTTGGAACAAGGCCAGCTCGGAGCGGCAAAAACCCTGGCACTGGGTCGCGGCGGCGCAGATGGGGCAATGGTCTTCAATCAGCAGCAGCACCTGACTCGCGCCGCGCGCTTGCCCTTGCCCTTGCACTTCCACCCGGGCCATGTAACCTTCTTCGGCCCGCAGCGCGGCCAGCGCACGCACTTTCGCCGCCAAGCTGGGCTTGCCAAGCAGCTTGGCTTGGTAGAGGGCCAGCGTTTCACGCTCCCTGGCCTCAATCAATTGCTCAAGCGCCTGCGGCCCCAGCACTTGCGCGGCTTGGCGGATCAGCTGCACGGCCAGGTCGCCATGCCGATCCGGGAAGCGGGCATGGCCGGCCGCGCTGAGCGACCAAATCCGTGTCGGCCGCCCGGCGCCGCGCACCTCATCCTCTGCCGTCAACAAACCCTGCTGCAGCAAGGCCTGCAGCTGCTTGTGCGCCCCCATGGGTGTAATGGCACAGGCAGCAGCCAAGGTCGCCGCAGACTGCGGCCCGCGGCTTTTGAGCTGGTAAAGCAATTGCTCGGCGAGCTTGCTCATGCCTGCGCCTGCCGACGCGCCAAGCGCAGCAAGGCCAGTGCGGCCAGCACACAACACAGCCCTCCCAGGCCCATGATCCAGCGCGTCGACAACAAAGAGATCAAGCCACCCGCCAGCGCCACCGTGACGTTGGCAATGCAGAAAATGGTGGACAGCAGGCCCATCACCCGACCTTGGCCATAATTCGCAAAGCGCTCAGACACCCAAGCCGGCAAGACCGCGTTGTAAAGCGCCAGCGGCGCGCCCAGGGCGATGATGACGAACACGCCCAAATGCCCAGGCAACACCGCCAGCAAACTCAAGCCCAACGCCGCACACAGCGCGAGCAACGCAGCGCCTTGCAGTGCCCGGCCATGGCCGCCGCGACTGAACTTGCCGGCCAGCACCGAAGCGAGAGTCATGGTGGCGCATTGGGCGGCGGTGACCCAGGCGATGCCGCGGCTGTCCAGCCCCAGGTTTTCCACCATCCACAGTGGCGCGAATTCGTACAGGGCGTTGATGCCCATGGTGTAGAAAAGCTGCATCACGAACAAGGCCGCCAGCAGCTTGTCGCGAGCCAACAGGCCCAGGGCCTGCTGTGCCCACAAGGCCCGCCATGACCAAGGTGCGGCGGCCTGCGCACCCGCCGCAGCGGGGACCCACAAAGTCAGCACCGCCAGGCAAGGCAGCATGGCCAGGCCAGCCAGCACAAAGGGCACGGCCTCACCCAGCGGCAGCGTCAGCCCACCCACCAAGGGCCCCAAGAGCCAGCCCATGTACAAGCAGGAATTCAACCAGGCAAACGCGCGGGTGCGGTCGATTTGCTGGTGCATATCCGCCAGCAAGGCCCGCGCCACAGCCACATTGCTTTCGGTCAGGCCGGTGACGAAGCGGGCCAGCACAAAGAGCAGATAGTCGCGTTGCGCCAGCGCCAAGGCACTCAGCAAATAGCTCACCAAGGTGGCGCTCAGCGTCACGGCCAACACAGCACGCCGGCCGTAGCGATCGGACAAGGGGCCGATGAACAAGCTGCCCAGCAAGATGCCCAGCGGATTGGCGGCCAAGGCAAGCCCCATCAGCAGCTTCGGGTCCAGACCGGCGAAATGGGTGAAGTCATCGACCGGCCCGCCGACAAATATGGGCGCCAGGATCGGATAAGGCATGGACACGCCAATCGTGCTCATCAGCCCCAAGGCGCAGATCGCCAGCAAGACCCACATGGGGTGTTTCAGCGGCGCCATCGCGGCGGCTGCACTGGGTGCGGCAGGCGCATTGCTTGTTGCATCGGGTGAACTGGCGGATGAAGGTGCCGGGATCTGAGCAGGCAAAGTGGCGGCCGACTGGCCGGTGTGTGGCGGCGATTGCGTTGACGTCATGCCGCCATCTTCGCAGGCCCGGATAGTTAATCAACTTTTTGTTGATTAACCCCATGCAAGTCAGGCTCAAGAGGCATGCCAAAGAAGCTGGCGGCGGACAGGCACAATGCGGCGCTTGGTGTTCATTTCGCCTCCCGACCCGCCCCACCTCCTCTCTTATTGCCATGCCATTTCGCAGCGTCACCCTTGCCCCCGCCCTGACCGTGAGCGGACAACTCTGGTTGCAGTCCATGCCCGGCCGGCTGGAGTCCTGGGGTGCCTTTCTGGATGAGGCCAGGCTGCGCCAACTCAATCTGGTGGTGTGCCTGAACCCTCTGGAAGAGGTGGCGCAGCTCTCGCCCAGTTATCACAAAGCCATCGCCGAAGGGCGCTTGCCCTTTCGATGGCAGCACCTGCCGATGCGCGATTTCGGCCTGGGCGCCGACCCGGCCGCATTCACGCAAGGTGTTGAGCAAATCGCCCATAGCCTGCGCCTGGGCGAGCAAGTGCTGCTGCATTGCGCGGCTGGCATTGGCCGCACCGGCACGGTGGCCGCTTGCGTCCTCAAGCATTTGGGCCTGAGCGCTGAACAGGCGCTGGCCGCCGTTCGGGCCGCCGGCTCCAACCCGCAATCGGCGCTGCAGTCCGGCTGGATCGACCGGTTCTAAATTGCAGATTCTTTTCGTTAACGAGCAACTGCTGCTGGTCAACAAACCCAGCGGCCTGCTGTCGGTGCCCGGCCGGGGTGAGGACAAGCAAGACTGCGCTATCCACCGCGCGCAGGCGCAGTTCGCCGATGCCTTGATCGTGCACCGACTGGACATGGCCACCTCGGGCCTTTTGCTGATGGCGCGCGGCGCCGAAATGCAGCGCCGCCTGAGCATGGACTTCGCCGCCCGCAAGGTGCACAAGCGCTACATCGCCCTGGTGACGGGCCGGCTTGCCGCTAAGCCTGACTGGCAGGAAGTCAATCTCCCCCTGCTGACGGACTGGCCCAATCGCCCCCGCCAGAAAATCGATTTCGAAGCCGGCAAGCCCTCGCTGACCCGCTACCGGGTGCTGAGCACCGACGAGGCGCAAAGCCGCGTTGAGTTAGAGCCTGTCACCGGCCGCACCCATCAATTGCGCGTGCACATGCTGGCCCTAGGGCACCCCATCGTTGGCGACGCGCTCTACGGCCAAGCCACCGGCGGCGCCATGTGTTTGCATGCCTGCTCACTCAGCCTGCCCGAACTGGGCCTGCACTTTGACTGCCCACCGGAGTTCTAAATCATGACTGTGCCCATTCCTGCGCACCCCCCTGCCCGCCACTCTCCTGCCGCCGAGCGCAATCAATTCCCCATCGGCGAGGCCCTGCTGCGCCTGCTGCCGCCCACCGGCCTGGCGCTGGAAATCGCCAGCGGCAGCGGTCAGCATGCGGCGCATTTCAGCGCCCTGCTACCGGGCTGGCACTGGCAGGCCTCCGATCCGGACGCGCAAGCCTTGGCCTCCATCACCGCCTGGAATCCCAATGGCTTGCCGCCGCTGCAGCTCGATGTCTGCCAGCCCGACTGGGCGCTACCCGCCAGCCACCAAAGCCTGGACCTAGTGTTCTGCGCCAATATGCTGCACATCTCTCCCTGGGCCAGCTGCCAGGGCTTGATGAAAGGAGCAGGCCGCCACTTGAAGGCGGGCGGCCTGCTGGTGGTCTACGGCCCCTTCATCCTCAGCGATCAAGACACCGCCCCCAGCAATCTGGCTTTTGACGCCGATCTGCGGGCGCGTGATGCCCGCTGGGGCTTGCGCGAGTTGGATGCTGTCAAGGCCGAAGCCCTCGCAGCCGGGCTTGAATTGCGCGACATCCAGGCCATGCCGGCCAATAATCTGCTGCTGGTGTTCAGCCGCCAGCCCAGCCACCCGAAGAAAGCACAAGCATGACAAGCCAGACTCAAACCGCGCTCTACATCGTTACCGGCAGTTCGCGCGGCATGGGCGAAGCGATTGCGCGCCAATTGCTGGCACCCGGCCATCTGGTGATTGGCATCGCCCGCAAGCGCAGTGCGGCTCTGCAGGAACTCGCCCTCGCGCAGGGCCTGGCACTGGAACAGTGGGAGCTCGATTTGAATCAGCCCCTGGCAGCGGCCCAGCATTTGCAAGCCTGGCTGCAAGCGCAAGACCCGGCACGCTTTTCTGAAGCCACCCTGATCAATAACGCGGGCGTGGTGGCTACGCCCGGGCCGGTGGACGAGGCCAGCCTGGAAGAGCTCTCGAATGCCTTGCGCGTAGGCCTTGAAGCCTGCTTGCTGCTGAGTAGCGCTTTCCTGCGCGCCACCGCCCATCTGGGCGCGGCGCGGCGCATTCTGAATATCTCCTCGGGCCTGGGGCGCCGCGCCATGGCCGGCTCGGCCTCTTACTGCGCCGCCAAGGCGGGCATGGACAATTTGTCGCGCGCCATGGCACTGGACGAAGCCGCTAAGCCGGCTGGCGCGCGCATCGTCTCCTTGGCACCCGGCATCATCGACACCGATATGCAAGTGGCGCTGCGCAGCGGCGACCCAGCCAAGTTCCCCGATGTGGCGGTGTTTGCCAACTTCAAGGCCAGCGGGCTGTTGATGAGCCCCGAGCAAGCTGCGGCAAAGGTTTTGACCATGCTGCAACGTGAGGATTTCGGCAGCCAGGTGCTGGCGGATGTGCGCGAGGCATAAACTCTTGTGCGCTGCTTTGCACTTTTTTACGTAATGGGCGCGCACCGAACAAAGCTGACTTGAAGAAGGCTACCCTAGGCCCCACCTTGTGTCAGCGGGCTTTTCTGACCTGAGCCAGCAAGGCCAACGCCGGCCGGCATCCAGCCCATTTCAGCCCATATTCAGCCCAAGACGGCTTTGAGGAGATTTTGTGAAACGTGTTGTTCTGTCTGCACTGATTGCGGTTTGCGCCCTGGGCGTGGCCTCGTTTGACGCCCATGCCAAGCGCTTGGGCGGCGGCGGCTCCTCGGGCATGAAACGCGCTGCCCCGACCCAGCCTCACGACGCCAGCAAAGGCGCCCCGGCCCAGCAAGCCACACCGGCGCCGCAACAAGCAGCCCCGGCCGTGCCCGCTGCGGCTGCTGCCGCCAAGCCCAAGAGCAGCTGGATGGGCCCGCTCGCCGGCCTGGCCGCCGGTCTGGGTATCGCCGCCTTGGCCAGCCACTTCGGCATGGGCGGCGCGCTCGCCAATATGATGACCATGTTGCTGCTGGCCGGCGCGGCCTTCTTCCTGATCCGCTTCTTGATGCGCAAATTCGCGACGCCCAAGCCGCAAGGTCAAGGCATGCAGTTTGCCGGTGCTGGCGCTCCGTTCCAGCCAGCGCCTGTGCAGCCAGCAGCCTCGCAGCCGACGCCTTTGCAAGCCGCCCCGGAGCAGCCCAGCCAAACCGCTTTTACTGGCAGCTCCGCTGCCCCAGCAGCAGCGACGGCAGCGGCAGTGGCAGCAACGGCCCCTGCCTTGAACGATGGCTTTGACACCGCTGGTTTCGAGCAGCTGGCCAAACGCGTCTTCATCCGCCTGCAGGCCGCCAACGACAGCGGCGATCAAACCGATCTGCGCCGCTTCACCACGCCCGAGATGTTCGGCGTCGTGCAGCAGGAATTGCTGGACCGCAAGGGCGCCGCGCAACGCACGGACGTGCTGCAACTCGACGCCCAGGTGATCGAGCGCGCCCAAGAGAATGGCCAGCAAATTGTCAGCGTGCGTTTCTGGGGCCTGATCCGCGAACAAAGCGAAGCCGCTGCCGAGAACTTCGACGAGGTCTGGCACTTGGTTCGCCCCTTGGACGAAAGCCGCGAATGGGCAATCGCCGGGATTCAAGCCCGCGCCTGATCTGCCACCGTTCACACGGACAGCAAAAAGCCCGCTAGCGCGGGCTTTTTTATTGACTGCGGCCGGCCGGGCCGCTGGAGCGTCAGCAAATGATGCTCAGGCGCCGTTCTTTCCGGAACGCGCTACCGCCTCGTAGGCCTTGACGTCAGCGCTGGCCGAACGATTCACAGCCACATCGCCATCGAGTTGCGGGGCTGGAATGCTGGGATGCTTGAAGTCGTAGGCCCTAGCCTCCAAGTTGCTGACCCGGCCGTCCTGGTTGGAGTCGGCATCCTTGAAACGCTTCACCGAGCTAGTGGTGCTGGTGCTGTCGGCAGCGCTGGGTGCAGGGGCGGGTGCTGCGTTGATGGCATTGGCCACCGCCGTTGACACGGGGGTCTCGCTGAAGGCGGGCTCCGGGGGCGGCTTTCTAGGCTTAGCTTCTGGCTGGGCATCGGCCTGGGCGGCGCGACGGGCGCCTTCGCGGGAAATCTCCACCACGGCCGAGCCGGTATCTGATGCGCTAGCGACAGATGGGGCGGGCGCAGGCGGGCTCGCCTGCGGCTCTCGCCGTTTGCTGAGTTCTTCAAGTGCTGGCCGCTGGGCCAATCCGACGGAATCGGATGAATTCGATATTGATGCAATCATGGCAAACCTCCGCGAGGAAGACTTGACGAAGCCACCCAGAATTGAGCGCTCTAGACAAGAGAAGCGATCGAAAAAAGATGGTTCTCGCTCAGTTTTCGGCCGGACCACAGAAAACTTTAGTCGCACTGAGTCAGCCGACACCGCCATTGTGCCTCGCTTGCCGGTCAATCCCAAACATCGAGGCTGTTTTGGGCCTTGACAGCTGACCTCAACCCAACAAATTCGCCAGCGTCAGCAAGGCCAGCAAGAGCATCCAAAGCACAACCGAACGCCAGATCAAGCCGACCACGCTCTGCAAATGCCCCAGCTGCGGAATCTGGCCAGGGGTGGAGCCGTCAGCCCCGGTCGCATCAGCATCCACCCCGGAGCTGAAGGTCTTGCTGCGGTCCGGCGTCACGCCCGGGGCGGCCACACCGCCAAGCTGCAAACCCAGCGCACCGGCAGCCGAGGCCAAGATGATGCCTTCATTGGGGTGAAGCCACAGCCGGGCATCGCGTCGCCAGCCGTTCACCGCTTCCTCGAAATTACCCACGATGGTGAAGCCCGCAGCGGTAAAACGGGCCGGCATATAGTCGATCAAACCGAACAAACGGCGCGAAAGCTGCATCAGGCGCTCATTGGTCGGTGCATCCAGGGTACGGCTCTTAAACGCCCAATAGCGCCCGGCAAACTCGGCCATGCGGTAGAGCACCGCCCCGGCCGGACCCAGGCCCAGGGTCGAGAACAAGATGAAGCAGAAGAACACACCAAATACATGGCGGTGCGCCGCCAGCAGCGAATGCTCGATGGCATGGCGGACGAGTTCGGTGCGGGGCAATTCGCTGGCATCGAGGTGGCGCCACTCCGACAACAAGCGGCGCGCCTCGTTGTCGTCAGCGCGTTCCAGCGCATCGCGGATATCGGTGAAGTAGTGGCTGAACTGCCGAAAGCCCAAAGTCAGATACAAGACCGCCACATCCAGGGCCAGAGCCAGCAGCAAGCTGAAATGGCGCACCGACAGGTACATGATGGCCACGGCCAAAGCGGGGCCTAACACCGTGATCGCCCAAACGATGGTGGAGTGATGTTCGCGCCCGGCATCGAAGTTTCGCCCGGTCCAGCGGACCCAGCCGATCACGGCGCGGTGGATGCCATTGCCATGGCGAAGGGGTTTGAGCTGTTCACACAGCAAAGCCAAAAGGACCGCGAAGAAGTTCATGGCCGGAGATGATAGCGGGCGCTTCGCCTCATGCCGAAAGCAAGCGGTAGAAGTTGCGCAAGATCGCCGCGGTGGCACCCCAAATAAAGTATGGGGACGGCTCGGTTTGACTGCCCGCAGGCGTCCACGGCATCGAGTAAAAATGGCGCTCGCCGCCATCAAACACGAAGCGGTGGCGCTGATGCCGGGCCGGCGTCATCAAAAAGCTCAAGGGCACTTCAAAGGCCTCGGCAACTTCAAACGCATCCAATTGCAGCTCGAAGCCAGGCCGCACCAGGGCCACAACGGGGTGAACCCGGAAAGAGGTCACCGTCGCATAGATAGGCAGCTGGCCGATGACCTCGATGTAGTCGGCGCCCAAGCCGATCTCTTCCTTGGTTTCGCGCAAGGCTGCGGCTTCAGGCGAGGCATCCGTTGGCTCCATGCGCCCACCCGGAAAGCTGATCTGGCCGGCATGCGAACGCAGATGTTCGGTGCGGCGCGTCAGCAACACTTGCACGCCCTCCTCGCGCATCACCAAGGGAATCAAGACCGCAGCATTGGCGGGCGGGCGGGCATCCAAGCTACCACCATCCCCCTTGAATTCAGGCTGCCAGAGCGGCGGCGCGGCCAGACGTGCACGCAGGGCATCGGGGCGCAGGCGAGCCGCTTCAACGGCCGGCAAATGGCTGTCAAAGCCCAGCGCGGGCACGGCTTGCGGATTCAGCAAAGGGGGTCGGGACATGCAAAAACCTCAGGCAAAGAAAAAACCGCCGGAAGCAAGCTTCGGGCGGTTTTCCCCTGGTTTGACTCGGGATCAAAGATCCGCGATTCAGCCCAATTTTTCCTTGATACGAGCCGACTTGCCCGAACGATCGCGCAGGTAGTACAGCTTGGCGCGACGGACATCACCGCGGCGCTTGACTTCGATCGAAGCGATCAAAGGGCTGTACAGCTGGAACGTACGCTCAACGCCTTCGCCGTTCGAGATCTTGCGAACGATGAAGCTCGAATTCAGACCGCGATTGCGCTTGGCAATGACCACGCCTTCAAAAGCCTGCACGCGCTTGCGTGTGCCTTCAACGACGTTGACACTCACGATGACCGTGTCGCCAGGGCAGTAGACCGGGAAGGTCTTGTTCAGACGAGCAATTTCTTCTTGCTCAAGGGTTTGGATCAAGTCCATGGAGTTCTCCTAGTGATCATGGCGGCACCGACCTTCGAACTCGTCAAAAGACGGCCAAAGTGACTAAAAAATTTGGCTGTGGCCCGCGCGGCTGGGTAAACAACCCCGCTTAGAACCTCAACCGATTCGGCCCACCAGAGGATCGAACAGCCCGCTAGTATAGCGCGACTTAAGGGGTATGGGCAAGTTGGGCGAGAAATCGCTCGTCGAGTTTGCTCAGGCGCCCGGCCGCACGGGCCGCCAGAATCAAATCGGGGCGCCGGCGCCAGGTGATTTCCAGCGAGCGCTCGCGCCGCCAACGGGCGATGTTGGCGTGATGACCCGACATCAAAACCGCCGGCACAGGCAAGGCCTCGTCTTGCCCCGGCAGACCGGCCAAGACTTCCGGCCGACTGTAGTGCGGGCAATCCAGCAGGCCATCAGAGAAGCTGTCTTGCTGGTGGCTTTGCGCATCATTGAGCACACCATCCTGCAGGCGGGCAATGGCATCAAGCAAGGCCAAGGCCGGCAACTCACCGCCCGAGAGCACGAAGTCGCCCAGACTCAGTTCCAGCGTCACATGACGATCCAGAAAGCGCTGATCCATGCCTTCGTAGCGACCGCACAGCAGCACGCCGCCCTGCCCTTGCGCCAGCTCCTGCACCAGAGCCTGATCGATGCGCCGGCCGGTGGGGCTGAAATGAATCACCGCGGGCGGCTGGCCCGCATCGGCGCCCGCCCCTAGGCGCTGAGCCTTAGCGGCGGCGATGGCACGCTCCAGCGGCTCCACCAACATCACCATGCCCGGGCCGCCACCGTAGGGGCGATCATCGACACGGCGGTAGTTGTCATCAGCGAAATCGCGCAACTGCCACAGGCGTGCATCGACCTGACCGCTCTCGAAGGCACGGCGTGTCACGCCCTGGCTGAGATGCGGCCCGAACAACTCGGGGAACAAAGTAATGATGTCGAAGCGCATGGCTTAGCGCCGGCCCTGAACTTAGAAGTCCAGACCCCAATCCACGGTGATCACGCGCTGCTCAAGGTCGACATCGTCGACAAACTTAGCCACAAAAGGCACCAGGCGCTCTTGGTCCGGCTTGACCGGCGCCACCAGTCCCGGCGGAATGATGCGCAGCACGCTGTGCGGACCGGCATCGATCAGGCCTTCGACCTGACCCAAGGTTTCGCCCTGACGGTTGACCACAGTCAAACCGATCAGATCAACCCAGTAATACTCATCCGGATCCGAGACCGGAAAAGCCGAACGCGAGATGAAGATGCGCGCGCCGCGCAAGCTCTCAGCCGCGTTGCGATCCGCGCAATCTTGGGCGTTGGCCACCAGGCCCTCGCCATGCTCGCGGATCGAGAGAATTTTCAGCAGTCGCGGCAGCGCTTTCGCACCTGCTACAACCGGGCCAGCTTGGCCAGCGACCTCGGGCCGCTTGAGAAACCAGCGGCGCGAGGAAAAAAGTGCCTGGGCATCGCTGGAATAGGCTTGCACCTTGAACCAGCCCTTGACGCCCCAGGCGTCAAGAATGCACCCAACCTCAATCGCATCCTCTGGCCAAGCCGCCTCGTCGGCAGCGGGCGAAGGTTGACGGGAATCGGTGGGTGCTCTTGTCATTTCTTGGTCAATCAGGCAGCGACAACAGCCTTCTTGGCCTGGATCACCAGACGCTCGACGGTAGGCGACAGCTGGGCGCCAACGCCAACCCAGTAGTTCACGCGGTCAACGGCAACGCGCAGCGGCTCGGCAGCGCCGGAAGCCACGGGGTTGTAGAAGCCGACCTTCTCGATGAAGCGGCCGTCACGACGCTGCTGGCTGTTAGCAACGACGATGTTGTAGAAAGGACGCTTTTTAGAACCGCCACGAGCCAGACGAATAACAACCATGATGTTTCCTTAATGATGAATTTTGTTGTCCACCGCACCAGGAGACACTCAGGGCGAGCAGATCGGGGTAGCGCTTCGAACGAGTCTTGTGCCTGACAATGCCTCTGGGTGGCGCTCAACCAAGGTTGAACCTCTCACTCAGCGGCCGCATCTGGCGGCAAGCTTTTCCTTCCGAAACACCGTTGTTGGCCCTGTAGATACGCCGAACAAACTCGAAAAACTCGAAGTCAATCCGACCAGCGCCAAAACCCAGCATTATAAACTCGACTGAGCGACAGACAAAGAATATGAGCACAGAAAACCCAATTATCCTCAGCAACATCACGATTCGACCCAGCACCGAGGCCGATCTCGACGCCATCCAGGCCATTTACGCCACTGCCGTGCTCCACGGCACCGGCACTTTTGAGACCGAAGTCCCCGATCAGGCGGAAATGCAGCGCCGCCGCGCCGAAGTCCTGTCGCGCCAGCTGCCCTGGCTGGTGGCCGAAGTGGGCGGCGAGGTGCAAGGCTATGCCTACGCGAACTACTTCCGCCCTCGCCTGGCCTACCGCTTTTGCGTGGAGGACTCAATCTATCTGGCGCCTTCCGCCCAAGGCAAAGGCCTGGGCCGACTCTTGCTGGCCGAGTTGATCGCGCGCTGCGAACAAGCTGGGGCGAGGCAGATGCTGGCCGTCATCGGTGATTCGGCCAATGCCGGGTCGGTGGGCCTGCACAAAGCGCTGGGCTTCAGCCCCAAGGGTGTGCTGGAAAGTGCGGGCTGGAAGTTCGGCCGCTGGCTGGATGTGGTGATGATGCAGCGCCAATTGGGCCCGGGCGATCAAAGCGAGCCCGAGGCTCGCGCATGAACGGCGCCAAGTCCAAGACCGTCGCCACCTGGCTCTCTCTGCTGCTGGGCAGCCTGGGCCTGCACCGCATCTACCTCTACGGCCTTGGCGACAAGCTGGCCTGGGCCTTCCCGCTGCCCACGCTGATCGGCCTCTACGGCGTGCGCCGCATGGGCGAGTTGGGGCAGGACGATCGCCTGTCCTGGTTTTTGATGCCCGTGCTGGGCGTGATGCTGGTGATTGCCATGATCAGCGGCATCGTCTACGGCCTCACCCCTGACGAGAAATGGGACAGCGAGCACAACGCCGGCAAGGCCTCCCCCGCCAGCGGCTGGGGCGCGGTCATCGGCGTGGTGCTGTGCTTGCTGATCGGCGGCACTTGCCTGATGAGCACCATCGCCTTCAGCGCCCAGCGCTATTTCGAAACCCAGGTGGAGGCGGCGCAAGCCATCAGCCAGTAAGGCCCGCCAGGCACAAAAAAAGGCGACCCGTGGGTCGCCTTTTTCATTACAGCCAACAGACTCAGAACAAGCCCAGGCTGACCCAGTAGAACAAGCCTGCCACCAAGGCCGAGGCGGGGATGGTGAAGATCCAGGCCCAGACGATATTGCCTGCCACGCCCCAGCGCACGCCCGAAGCGCGCTGCACCGAGCCCACGCCGACGATGGCGCCAGTGATGGTGTGTGTGGTCGACACCGGAATACCGAGGCCCGTGGCCAAGAACAAAGTGATGGCGCCGCCCGTTTCGGCGCAAAAGCCGCCCACCGGCTTGAGCTTGGTGATCTTCTGGCCCATGGTGCGAACAATGCGCCAGCCACCAAACATGGTGCCCATGCCGATGGCCAGGTAGCAGACCACGATCACCCAGTCAGGCGGCGCGCTGGCCTGGGCCGACATAAAGCCCGAAGCCACCAGCAACATCCAGATCAGGCCGATGGTTTTTTGCGCATCATTGCCGCCGTGACCCAGGCTGTACAGGCCGGCAGACACCAGTTGCATACGCCTGAACCAGCCATCGACCCGGATCGGTGAGCTGCACCTGAATAACCAGGCCACCACCACCATCATGGCCGAGCCTAGCAAGAAGCCCAGCAAAGGCGAGACGAAGATGAAAGCCACCGTCTTCAGAATGCCACCCATCTGCAAAGCACCGAAGCCGGCCTTGGCCAACACCGCGCCGCAAATGCCGCCGATCAAGGCATGCGAGGAGCTCGACGGAATGCCGTACCACCAGGTGATCACATTCCAGGCGATCGCGCCGATTAAGGCGCCGAAAATGACGTGGTGGTCGACCACACCGGGGTCAACAATGCCCTTGCCGATGGTCTTGGCCACCTGCAAGTGAAAAATGGAGATCGCCAGCACATTGAAGAATGCGGCGAACAAAACCGCCTGCTGGGGCTTCAAAACCCCGGTCGACACCACCGTGGCAATCGAGTTAGCCGCATCGTGGAAACCGTTCATGAAATCGAACGCCACCGCCAACACGACCAGCAAGACCACTACCCAAAAAGAAACTTGCACTGCATCCATGCGACGGACTCAGGCGTTTTCGAGGACGATGCCCTCGATCAAGTTCGCCACATCCTCGCAGCGGTCGGAGACGGACTCCAGCTGCTCGTAAATGGTCTTGAGCTTGATCAGTTCACGCACATCTTCTTGCTCGCGGAACAGGCGCGACATGGCGGTGCGCATCACACGGTCGGCATCCGACTCCAAACGGTCGATTTCTTCGCAGACCTTGATGGCAGCCTCGCCCGCCTCGGGCTCGCGCAGCTTAGGCAGCAGCGACACCGCATGCTGCACCCGCTCGCAGCAGCGTGCGCTCAGCTCGCCCAAACGCAAGACTTCCTCGGGGATGCTGCGCACGTCGTAGAGCGACAGGGTCTCGGTGACGTCTTGCAGCAGGTCCAGGATGTCGTCCATCGCATTGATCAAGCCATGGATCTGCTCGCGATCGATCGGCGTGATGAAGGTGCGATGCAACATGCGGTTGACTTCGGCCGTCACCCGGTCGGCATGGTGCTCGGCCTTGTTGACCTCTTCGGCGTATTTCTCGCGCAGTACCGGATCGTTGTAGTTCTGAATCATCAGCATGAAGGCGCGCGCGCCTTCAGTGATTTGAGCCGCATGCTCGTTGAAAAGCTCGAAAAAATTGCCCTCACGGGGCAGTAATTTTGAAAAGAAAGACACGCCAACTCCGATCTCGCCAAACTACCAAAAAGGATAGAAATTGGCACAAAACTCATAAGAAATTCATCACCATGTCACACATGGCAGGCGCGCAGTGTAGTTGGAGCAGGCCCATTTCGTAAGCCGCAGCACCCAAATTCACGTGAATACAGCGCCTATCCATGCGTATTTGCAGGCTTTTGGGGGCCAAGAAGCTCATGTGCCGATGGGGCGGCAAGTGCAATTCCGGGGCAGCGAAGCCGATGCGGTGAGCCATGAGGCGGCCGCCCTGGACTAGCGCGGAATCAGGCCGAATGCAGCGACAAATCCAGGCGCTGAATGGCCTGTGTAGCCACGCCAGGCAGGTAGTCGCGCAAGTCCGCAAGGCCCGGCAATTGCAAGTTTGGCTGCAACTCCAGCAAGGGCAGCAAGGTGAAAGCCCGCTGGTGCAAGCGCGGATGCGGCAGGATCAGGCGCGGCGATTCAAGGCGCATTTCGCCATAGGCCAGCACGTCCAGATCCAGCGTACGCGGCGCATTCAGATAGGGGCGCTCGCGCCCATGAGCCAACTCAATCGCTTGCAAGGCATCCAGTAGACCCAAGGGCGGCAAGCTGGTTTCAAGCTGAGCCACTGCATTGAGGAAGTCCGGCCCGCCCGCCTCCACCGGCGCACTGCGATACGCCCCCGACACCGCCAGCAGGCGCATGCCAGGCAAGGCGGCCATGGCCGCCAGTGCCTCGCGCAAGGTGCGGGGCAAATCACCCAGATTGGCGCCTAGGCCGATATAGGCGATCACAGGAGGATTCAACTCAGCCGCCGGTGCAGGGCTCAGCGGCTGACTCGCACCCGAATCAGGACGCTGAGTCATCCCTGGGTTCACGATTGGCCGACTCTGGCGCGCCAGTGCCCTGCGCGGCCGCATTGCCGCCAGCAGACTTAGCGCCCGGCTTGCGGCGGCGGCGGCGCTTCTTGGCGGGCGCAGCCTCTTCCTGGAAAGTGTCCGGGGCAGCAGCTTGATCCGCACCCTCGGCGGCTGGCTTGCGGGGCAGCTGATGCACTTTGCCGCTGCGGCGCGTGCTCTTCTCGGCTTCACGCACTTCTTCGATCAAGGCGGCGCGCTCATCGTCGCTGCCCAGTGCGAAGTCTTCCCACCAGTCGGCCAGGGCCGGTTCAATCTCACCCGCATCAGCACGCAGGCGCAGGAAATCGAAGCCCGCGCGGTAACGCGGCTGCTCCACCAAGGTGTAGACACCGCTGCCGCTGCGGCGCTCAAAGCGCGGCTGCATCATCCAGATCTCGCGCATATCGGTAGCCAGCTTGCCGCGGCCCGAGATGTCACCAATGCGGGCATCGAACACCGCGTCCACCGCTTGAGCCAGAGCCGGCACAGCGCCCTCGCCGCTCTCGCGGATGCGATTCCAGCGCTCCAGCACTTCAAACCACAGCATGCAGGCCAGCATGAAGCTGGGCGAGACGCCACGGCCTTCGGAGACACGCAGATCGGTATCTTCGAACGCCATGCGGATGAACTTGCCGCGCACGCCATCTGCCAGCTCGCCTTGCTCGTTGAGCATGGCGTCCAGGATGGGGAACACGCCGCGGCCCAGGCCCTGCTTGCGCAACTCTTCCAGGCTGGCCAGGGAGTGGCCGGTCTGCAGCAGCTTGATCATCTCGTCAAACAAACGCGAGCTCGGCACATTGGCCAGCAGCTGCGCACAAGCCTTGACCGGCGCACGCGTCTTGGCTTCCAGCTCAAACCCGAGCTTGGCGGCGAAGCGCACCGCGCGCACGATGCGCACCGGGTCTTCTTTGTAGCGGGTCTCGGGGTCGCCAATCATGCGCAGCACACGCTTCTTGGCGTCGGCCAAGCCGCCGTGGTAGTCCACCACCAGCTCGCGCTGCGGGTCGTAATACAAGGCGTTGACGGTGAAGTCGCGGCGTGCCGCATCTTCGATCTGCGGGCCCCAGACGTTGTCGCGCAAGACCCGACCCTCGGCATCCACCACATGGCTTTTGCCAGCCAGCTCGGCCTTGGAGGTTTTCTCGTTACCGGCCACCTGATCGGCATCGTCATTGACCAGCAAGGCACGGAATGTGGAGACCTCAATCACCTCATGCTCGCGGCCACGGCCATACACGACGTGAACGATGCGAAAGCGCCGGCCGATGATGAAGGCGCGGCGGAACAAGCCCTTGACCTGTTCGGGCGTGGCATTCGTCGCCACGTCAAAGTCTTTGGGGCGCATGCCCAGCAGCAGGTCGCGCACCGCGCCGCCAACGATATAGGCCTCAAAGCCGGCATCACTGAGGGTCTGCACCACGCGCACCGCGCGCTCGTCCAGCAAGCTGGGGTCGATGCGATGCTCGCTGACGGGCACTTCGACCCGCTTGCCCAAATTGCCGCCGGCACCAGCGCCGGGCTTGCCGGCCTTGGCCGCTTTATCCGCTTTCACGGCATGGCCGGCGGCCGCAGCGGGTTTGGCGCTTTTTGCAGCCGAGGGCTTGCCCAACAGCTTGTCTAAGAATTTTTTGATCATGCGAACAATTTCAAGGTAGTCCATGCGCGGGCCGAGGCAAGCTCGGCCAAGGCTGGCGTGGGATTGGTGGCCACCGGATGGCTGACCAAGTCCAGCAAGGGCAGATCATTCATCGAGTCACTGTAAAACGTCACGCGCTCGAAATCCGACCATTGTCGCCCCAAGCCGGCCAACCAGTCGCGAACGCGGCTGATCTTGCCGGCTTGGAAGGATGGCACGCCCTGGATGGCGCCGGTGTAGCGACCCTGCTCGTCGCGCTGCAACTGCACCGCGATCAGGTGTTCGACGCCGAATGCGGCGGCAATCGGCGTCGTGACGAATTCATTGGTGGCCGTGACGATGGCCACCAGATCACCGGCCTGCTGATGCTGCCGCACCAACTCCAAGGCCTGCGGCTGGATTTCCGGCAGCATCACTTCGGCCATGAAGCGCTCACGCGCGGCATGGGCCTCAGCCAAGGGCCGGCTGCGCCAGACCGAGGTGGCGAAGTCGATATAGGCAGGCAGGTCCAACTGCCCGGCTTGATATTGAGCGTAGAACTCATCATTGCGGCGACGCCATTCCTCGCCATTGGCCCAGCCGATATCGACCATAAAGCCGCCAAATGCATGGTCGGAATCGGTCGGGATCAGCGTGCCGTCGAGATCAAACAGGGTCAAATTCTTCGCATTCACAAGCGTATTCATCCTTAACCGTTCATGCCTTCGTCGGCCAGCATCTGGCGCAGCAGAGGCACGGTGACCGCCCGCTTGGTCGACATGGCGAATTCGTCCAAGCGCGTCAGCAGGCGCATCAGCTGCTTGAGGTCGCGCGCAAAGCGGGTCAGCAAATAATCAATCACATCGTCAGAGACCTGAATGCCGCGGCGCCCGGCCTCCAGATGCAGGGCGGCGCGCATTTCCTCTTCGGACAGCGGCAGCAACTCGTAGGTTGGACCCCAGCCCAAGCGGGTGCGCAGGTCTTCACGCAGATCCAGATCAACCGGCGGCGCGCTGCCGGTGGCCACCAGGGTCAGGCCATAACTGGCAGCCTCAACAAACAGCGCAAAAGCCGCATGCTGCTGGCCGGCGTCAAAACGCTCGCAATCATCCAGCAGCAGCAGGCTGGGCTGGCTGGGCAACTCCCAGGGCAAGGGCGTATCGGCGTCGTACCAGCCGACCTGCAGGCCGGCGGCCTGCCAGCTCTCGGCCAAGGCCTTGAGCAGATGGGTTTTGCCACAACCCGGCTGGCCCCAGACGAACACGGGCGGCACGCCCGCCCCCACCACCATGCCGGGCCGAAGTGCCTCCAACTGCGCCAAAGCCACCGCATTGGCGCCGGGCAAGAAGTTATCAAAGGTGAAGACCGGCTCAGGGCCGATGGCTAGCGGTATCTGCTTCAATCAAAAAAATCCTCAAGGGCCGCGCCACAAAGCCCACATGTGGTGGTGCAGCGGCGGCGATTCTAGTGGGCGAATGCCCGGTCTTCAGTGCAAGGGCGGCGCTCCACGCGCCCCGCCCGCCTGCAAGCGCTGCAAATTCTGCAAACGCCGCGCCATGGCCACCCTGTCCTGGGCCTGCGGTTCTTGCTGCAGATAATCCTGCAGATCTAGCGCCGCCGCCTGCCAATGGCCCAAGGCCTCGAGCGCCAAGCCGCGGTCGCGCCGCTCCGCGGCCACATCAGGCAAAAGCACCACCAAGCGCTGTTGCACGGCAAGCATGCGCGGCCAATCTTCGGCGGCGCGGTGGATTTCTTTCAAATTACGCAACATGCGCGCCAAGATTTCGCGCGGCGTCGCCGCTTGCATGAAGAGCTCGACCGGCAAGTCCACCTCGCCCTCCATGCCGGCGGCCTGGCGAAAGGTTTGCAAAAACTCATCGAGCTTGTTGCGCGACAAGGTGTTGCCAGTGAAGGGATCCAACACCACCTCACCATTACCTAGCAACACTTTGACCAGGAAATGCCCGGGGAACGCCAAGCCCTGCGCCCGCAAGCCAAGCTGTACAGCGACTTCAATGAAGATCACCGCCAGGCTGATCGGAATGCCACGCCGGCTCGCCAACACCTGGTGGATATAGCTATTGCCGCATTCGTAGTAGTTGTTGACGTTGCCGGCGAAGCCCAGCTCCTGATGGAAATACAGGCAAAGTAACTGCAGCTTGTGCCGCGCCGAAGCATCAGGCGGCAGGCGTTCGCGCAAGCGTCTGGCCAGCTCATCCACTTCGGCCAATACCGCTTGCACATCCAAGCCAGGCTCATCATCTTGTGCAATGGAGGCCGCCGCTTCGAGCAGGTTCAGCCCCGCATCCTCGGCAACGAGGCTGCGGAAATAGTCCAGGGGAGAAGGTGCGTCCAGGCGCAATCGATGTGGCATGGTTTGCTTAGTCTAGGCTCAAGCCCGCCGCATGAATTGACGCAGACGCAGGCCAAACAAAGTCAGCACCGCAAAATAGACCACGGCCGAAGCACCCAGGCTGGCTGCCATCCACAGCGCACGCAAGCCTTCCGTTTGCCCCAAAGCGATCCAATCCAGGCGCCAGGCCAGGTAGTACTGCAAGCCACCCATGGCAGCGCATGCCAACAGCACCTTGGCCGTCAAAGCCAGCCAACCCGCCTCGGGCGCATAGCAGCCCAGCTTGCGCAAACCATGCATCAGCCACAGCGCATTGACGATGGCACCCAGGCCAATCGACAAAGCCAGGCCCGCCACGCCCACCCAGGGCACCAGCACCAGGTTGAACAACTGCGTCAATATCAAGACGCCCACGGCAATGCGCACCGGCGTGCGCATGTCCTGGCGGGCATAGAAGCCGGGCGCCAGCACCTTGACAGCCAACAAACCCATCAGGCCCACGCCCCAACCCATCACGGCACGCGCGGTTTGCGCCACGTCAGCCGCCAAAAAAGCCTTGCGGTGATAAAGCACCGCCACCAGCGGATCGGCAAACACCAGCAAAGCCACGGCGCAAGGCAGACCGAACACCAGCACCAGGCGCAGGCCCCAATCCATCATGCCGGAGTACTTGGCATGATCGCCCACCGCCTGCGCCGCCGACAGCTGCGGCGTCAGCAAGGCACCCAGAGCCACGCCGAGCAAGGCCATCGGGAACTCCATCAGCCGATCGGCATAGTTCAACCAGGACGTGGCGCCCACGCCGATATGGCTGGAAATCTGCGTATTGATCACCAAGGAAAGCTGGGCCACGCCCACACCCAACAAGGCCGGCCCCATCTTGCGCAGCACCGCGCCAACACCCGGATGCGCCGCCGCATCACGCAGCTTGCACAAGGACATACCAAAGCGCGGCACCACGCCAATGCGCTTGAGCGCCGGCAACTGCACCGCCATTTGCAAGACACCGCCCAGCACCACGCCCAGCGCCATCGAATAAATGGCCGGGAAACCATGCTCACGCATCACCGGCGCCAGCCAATAACCCATGCCAATCATCGATAAATTGAGCAGCACAGGCGTGGCCGCCGGCACCAGATAGCGCCCCCAGGTATTGAGAATGCCAGCCGACAAGGCCACCAGGGACATGCAGCCGATATAGGGAAACATCCAGCGCGTCATCACCACCGCCGCCGCTTCGCCATCGGCCGGCATGCCCGAACCCAAGAGCCACACCAGCACCGGCGCGCCCACGACGCCCAGCACACAAGTCGCCAGCAGCGCCCACAAGAGCACGGTCGCCACCGCATCAATCAGGGCATGGGTGACGCCGTCGCCGTCCTTGGCCCGCGTGGCCGCCAAGAGCGGCACGAAGGCTTGCGAGAAAGCGCCTTCGGCAAACAAGCGCCGCAACATATTGGGGATGCGAAACGCCACCAAAAAGGCGTCCGAATAGACCGAGGCACCAAACAAGGCCGCCGTCATCTGCTCACGGACCAAACCAGTTATGCGCGAAGCCAGCGTCAACAAGGAAATCAAGGAAGCGGTGCGCAGCAGATTCATGGATGAAATATTGTTGCCTTGGCCCCGGGGCAGCCAGCTCAAAAGAAAATAGACGTGACCAGATCAAAACTTGGCGCAGCGGATTGGCTGCGACTGAATAGGCGCTAAATGATTGATTTACGGGCCAGCAAGCGACGCATTATCATGGCGGCTTGCACCTCGAGTCTGGAGGCCGCGCGTCAATTCAGCGCGGCAATTCTTGATAAGCATTGAATTCAGTGCTACACTCGCGGTCTTTGCACCAACTGGGTAGAATCACAGCATGGCAACTAGCTCCAAAGTTAAGAAGACTGTCCGTTCGGCATCGGGCCTCAAGCGCGCCCGCCAGGACATCAAGCTCAACGCAGCCAACACGGCCCTGCGTTCCAAATTCCGCACGGTCATCAAGAACGTGCAAAAAGCCGTCGTCACTGGCGACAAGGCCAAGGCAGCTGAGCTGTTCGTGATCGCTCAAAGCGTGATCGACTCCGTCGCTGACAAGGGCATCTTCCACAAGAACAAGGCTGCTCGCCATAAGAGCCGTCTGTCGGCGAAGATCAAGGCTTTGGCCGCCTAAGAACCAGTTCTGGTGCAAAGAAGTAAAGGCTCGCTGGATGCGAATCCAGCGGGCTTTTTTCATGCATTGCCCAGACCTGCACCCTGCTTCGGCAAGCCCGCGGCCCCGCTCTGGCGACTGCCATCAGGCTAAGGCCCTCAGGCCAATGCCATCCGGCTAATGCCAGCTGCCGTCGGCCACGCCGTTCAGGCGCCGCCACTCCAGCCAATCCTGCACCGCCTGCGCCACCCACGGACCATCGTCCAGGGGTAAATCATGGCCCGCCTGGGCATGCAGACGCAAAGGCGCACCCCAAGCCCGGCTGATGGCTTGTGAGCAGCGCCAGTCCACCAGGCCATCGGCCTTGCTGCACAACAGCAACATGGGAGGCACGGGCTGCAAGCCACTTGCTTCGAATTGCATCGCCGCCCAGAGCTGGCGCGCCGTATTGCGCAAGCCCACCGGGCGCTGATTGCGCAAAGCCACCCACTGATCCAGCACCGCCTCGGGCTCACGCTGCAGTCGCGTGGTCATGCCCAGTACCTTGGCCTCACGCTGGCGATTGCTCAAGCGACTCAAGCTGAGCAGAAAAAAGCTCAGATAGTTCAGCGGCCGCAGGCGCCGGTAAAACGGGCTGAAGGGCCTGAAGCTGGTATTGATCAGCACGCCTGCGCGGATCTCTTCCGGGTAGCGCCGCGCCCATTCGCTGGCCACCATCGCGCCGAGCGACATCGCCAGCACATGCACAGGACCTATCACCCCGCGCCCGCGCAACTCCTGGCGGCAGAACTCCACCATGTCCGACACCCGCAAGGGGCTGGCCACTTGGTTCAGCACCCCGTTGCCGGGCAGATCCAACATCAGCAGGCGAGCACCCGGCTGCTGCGATTGCAGCGCCGGCTCCAGCACATTCGGAAACGCACCCCAATGCCCGCTCTCGCGCGCCAAGCCGCGCAGCAAGACCCAGACCGGCGCGGATTCGTCTGCATTCATGCTCATCAGACCTTCACTCCAGGTTGATCTCCGCGTTGATACCAGCGCAATAGGGCGCGCCGCTCCTGCTCGGCGCGCTGCTCCGGCTGCGGCAACCAGCGCGGCATGCCAGCAGCGGCGCGCAAAAGAAAGTCTAACCAAGCCAAGTGGCGCCGCAAAACCCGGCGGTGCCGATGCCCAATCTGCGGATTGAACATGCCGTGCTTGGTGAATAGTTGGCGCGGATTTTTCTTGACCCACAGCCAGGAGCCCATCTCCAGCGTGAGCGGCAAAAAAACCTGCTCGGCGCGCGCACTGGCCTCGGTGTAGAGATAGTCCCAGAGGTCGCCATGGGTCAGGTATTGCCGACTCTGCGGCTCGAAGACGTAAGCATGTTGAGCGTGGGTCTGATCAAGGATTTCACACAAGGCATGCATCTCGGCCAAGTGCGCGATTGGCTGGGCCGTGTGCGCGAAGGGAAACCAGATCCGGTCCGCCAAGCCAAAGCCGGAATGGCAATCCACCGTCAACACGTGTTCATGCGTAAGCAACTCGCGCCGCACACAGTCGCACAAAGCTTGGCTTTCCTGCTCCATCGCCGCCCCGGCTGGGCCGCGATACCAGGGCAGTTTGGCGCTCAGGCGCTGGCCGCCAACAAACAAGGGCACCTGGGCCGTCGATTCAAGCGGCGCATTGCGCATCAAATCCACGCCCGCCGGATTGGCCCGCGTGCCGCGCCACAAGCCACCCGGATTGACGAGCGGCATGAAGACAATGCGCACCGACTCCAGCAACTGATGCAGGCTGCTGTCCCAGCGCAGGCGCGACACCAAGCTCGCCAGAAAGGCCATCACCAATTCCGCGCCGATGCGCTCCAGGCCGTGAACACCACCGAAAAAACCAATGGCAGGGACCTGCGGGCTGGGGTTGCCCAGGCACAGCGCCAGCAAAGGAAACGTCCGCCCGCCCACCTGCACATCACCCAGGTGTTGGCGCTGCACATGCTCAGCACCCTGCTCACACAAGCGCTCCAAGAGTTGCAGTTCTGGCAAGGCGGCGACGACTGGGCTCACACGGGAATGCCGGGCAAGGGCATGAATGGAGGTGACGAGCCATGCCGGCGGCAAGGCGGCTAGCAGCATAGCGCGCCAGAGGCCAGCGCCCTAGCGCACATTCCCAACGCTGTGACACGAAACCGTCATCGATGGCGCCTAGCCTGCCAGACATCGACGGAACCACCGAGACAGCCACGCCATGCATCAAACACCGTTCAATCGCCCCCACAAGCGTTCGCAGCTCTGGGCCTTGACGCGTGAAATGCTCAGTGGCCTGGTGGAAACCTTGGCGCTGCTGCGGGCGCGATGGAGTTCGTCGCGCTAGGACACCTCAAACGAAGAGGCAGAACCGGGCAGGCAGATTGAGTATTGCGCAGGAAGGCGGTGCTGCCACAAGCGCTGCGCAATTAGCGCAGTAGACGCATCAGACGCAGTCAGCGCGAGGTCGGTCGGCTCAGCGCGTTATCAGGCAAGAGGCAAGCCTCGGCGACTTGCAGATTGTTGTCGCGGGCAAAGTTCATGACGAAATCCCAGGCCATGGGCTCCAGGCCGCGGAGCTCTTCATTCACGATCACGCACTTCACGCCATTGATGACGCGCGGCACGCACAGCGGCGAGTAGCCGATGTAATCCCCAATGCCACCACGCACACCGCCGGGGCGAAAGCAGGACATGGCACCCGCCAGACGCTCGGCCCAATCGCTAGGGCGAAAGGTCTTGCCATCCGCGGTCAGGCCTTGGATGAAGACTTCTCTCGGCTTTTCAATCGGCTTCAGGGGCTGGCTCATGGATTTGGCGGCGGGGCTGCCAGCTTCGGTAGGAGCTGGCCGGCGCGGATACAACGGTTGGATGACGGCCCGTATTGTGCCTTGGATGTGCTGCGTTGCAGCACGCACCGCGCCCAAAGTGACCCGACAAAGTCACACCGAGGCATCAAAAGCGGGCCCAGTAAGCCGCATGAAAGGGGCACATGAATCGGCCCCGCCGCAGCGCATTCAGCACTGCACCTTAGAATCAGTCTGGCCTGGCAAGCTCGAATTGACTTCAGCCCAAAGCCATGGCCACAAGACCTGACCCCAGGTCATTGATCCAACCTTTTGTTTTTCCATTTGGAGAGTTGATGAACGCGCCTGTCGCCGCACCGTCTGTACCGTCTGAGCCTCATGTCATGCAAACCTATGGCCGCTTAGCCCTTGCCCTGTCGCATGGTCAAGGCTGCTGGGTCTGGGACGTGAACGGCCGACGATACCTGGACGGTCTGGGTGGCATCGCCGTCAACACCCTGGGCCACGGCCACCCCCGCTTGGTGCCGGCGCTGCAAGAGCAAATCGCCAAGATGATGCACTGCAGCAACTACTACCATGTGCCGCTGCAAGAGCAATTGGCTGCCAAGCTGTGCGAATACTCCGGCCTGGACGTGGCCTTTTTCTGCAATAGCGGCCTGGAAGCGAATGAAGCTGCGTTGAAGATCGCGCGCAAATTCGGCCATGACCGCGGCAATCACCAGCCCGAACTGCTGGTGTTTGACGGCGCATTCCACGGCCGCTCCATTGCCACCTTGTCGGCCACCGCCAACCCCAAGATCCACGCCGGCTTCGGCCCGCTGGTGGAAGGCTTTGTGCGCGTGCCCTTGAACGATATTGCGGCAGTGGAAGCAGCCCTGAAGGCGCACCCGAACATCACCGGCATCTTCCTGGAAACCATTCAGGGCGAAGGCGGCGTGAACCCAGCGCGCATCGAGTTCTTGCAAGACCTGCGCCGCGTTTGCGACGCCCATGACATCTTGCTGATGCTGGACGAAGTGCAATGCGGCATCGGCCGCACCGGCAAGTGGTTTGCCCATCAATGGGCCGGCATCAAGCCGGACGTGATGCCGCTGGCCAAGGGCCTGGGCTCGGGCGTGCCGGTGGGCGCCGTGGTCTGCGGACCGCGCGCGGCCAAGGTGATGCAACCGGGCAATCACGGCACCACCTTTGGCGGCAACCCGCTGGCAATGCGCGCCGGGGTCGAGACGCTGAAGATCATGGTCGAAGACGACTTGCTGGCTAATGCCGCCAAGGTCGGCGCCGAGCTGAAGGCCGCCCTGAGCCAAGGCTTGGCAGGCGTAGACGGCGTGGTGGAAGTGCGCGGCCAAGGCCTGATGCTGGGCATTGAGTTGGCTCGCCCCTGCGGCGCCCTGCTCGCCCGCGCAGCCGAAGCCGGGCTGATGATCAGCGTCACCGCCGACCGCGTCGTGCGCCTGGTGCCAGCCCTGATTCTGAGCAGCGATGAAGCCGCGCAGATCGCCGCCATTCTGGTGCCCCTGATCAAAACCTTCCTCGCGGAGCCGCAAGCATGAAGCCCGGATCCACATTGATTCGCCACTATCTGCAGTTCAAGGATTTGCGCGCCGAGGAGTACGCGCATCTGTTCGAGCGCGTCGCCATCATCAAGCGCCGCTTCAAGAACTACGAGCGCTATCAGCCCCTGGCTGACCGCACGCTGGCGATGATCTTCGAAAAGGCCAGCACCCGCACCCGGGTCAGCTTCGAAGCGGGCATGTACCAGATGGGTGGCTCGGTGGTGCACCTGACCACCGGCGACAGCCAGCTGGGCCGCGCCGAGCCGATCGAAGACAGCGCGCGGGTGATCAGCCGCATGGTGGACATCGTCATGATCCGCACCTTCGAGCAGACCAAGATCGAGCGCTTCGCGGCGCACTCGCGCGTGCCGGTCATCAACGGCCTGACCAATGAGTTCCACCCCTGCCAGATCCTGGCCGACTTGTTCACCTTCATCGAAGCGCACGGCATGAACCGCCGCGGCATCGTGGATGTGGACTGCCTCAAGGGCCGCGTGGTGGCCTGGGTGGGCGACGGCAACAACATGGCCAACACCTGGCTGCAGGCGGCGGAGATTCTGGGCTTCACCGTCCATGTCAGCACGCCCAGCGGCTATGAGGTCGACGCCAAGGTGGCCGGCATCCAGAACAGCGACTGCTACAAGGTCTTCAAGAACCCGCTGGACGCCTGCCGCGGCGCCGATCTGGTCACCACCGATGTGTGGACCAGCATGGGCTACGAGGCCGAGAACGACGCCCGCCGCGCCGCCTTCGCCGACTGGTGTGTGGATGCCGAGATGATGGGCGTGGCAAAGCCGGATGCCCTTTTCATGCACTGCCTGCCGGCCCACCGTGGTGAGGAAGTCACTGCAGAAGTCATCGACGGCCCCCAATCCGTCGTGTGGGATGAGGCTGAGAACCGCATGCATGTGCAAAAGGCGCTGATGGAGTACCTTTTGCTCGGTCGCATCGGCTGACGTATCGGCTGACGTATCGACCCAGGTCCGGGCGGCTCAGCCGCCCAGCCTCGCCCCAGGGGCGGCCCCTGCAAAAGGCAAAATTAGCCGCCCCCGACTCGGGTGATCCATCAGGCGGGTGTCAGCGTTTCATGGCAAGCTCTGCCCATGAAAATTGCGCTGATCTCCGACATCCATGCCAACCGTGAAGCTTTCAGCGCCGTGCTGGATCATGCCCAAGCTCAGGGCGTGAGCGACTATGCCCTGCTGGGCGATTTTGTGGGCTATGGCGGCGACCCCGCCTGGGTCGTGGATCGCGTCCGCGAGCTGGTCGACAAGGGCGCCGTGGCGGTGCTGGGCAATCACGATCAAGGTGCCGTGCAAGGCGTGGCCCCCACGATGAACGAAGAGGCCCGCGCCGCCGTGGCCTGGACCCACGATCAACTGAACGATGAGCAGCTGGCGTTTCTGGCCCAGCTGCCGCTCAGCGTGACGCAGCAAGACCGGCTCTATGTGCACGCCAACGCCTATGCCCCCGGCGGCTGGGCCTATATCCAGGGCCGCATGGAAGCCATGCAGAGCTTGCAAGCCACCAGCTGCCGCTACACCTTTTGCGGCCATATGCATGAGCCCATGCTCTACCACCTCTCGGGCACCGGCAAGGCGGGCGAATTCACACCGGCGCCGGGCACCGCCATTCCCCTGCTGCCCAATCGCCAGTGGCTGGTCATCCCCGGGTCCTGCGGCCAACCGCGCGACGGCAACCCGGCGGCTTGCTACGCCATCTTCGACAGCGCCAGCGGCGAGTTGAACTTCCAACGCGTGCCTTACGACTTTGAAACGGCAGCCCAACGCATCCTCAAAGCCGGCCTGCCCGAGCGCCTGGCTCATCGCCTGAGCCAGGGCCAGTAACTCCGCCATCAGCCTGCCAAACCAGCCATGCCAAACAGCCCCAGCGGACCAGTCAGCCAACTCCCTCCCATCGGGCCTTTGGAACCCGGCCTGGTGCTGGACGGTTTCCGGCTCGAAGAGCGCCTGCACCAAGGCGGCATGGCCAATCTCTGGAGCGTGACCCGACTCAGCCCGGTTGCCGGCGAAGACTTCCCGCTGATGATGAAGGTGCCACGCATCAAGGGCGGCGAAGACCCGGCCACCATCGTCGGCTTCGAGGTCGAGCAGATGTTGATGCCCGCCCTCAAAGGCCGCCATGTGCCGCGCTTTGTGGCGCGTGGCGACTGGACCCGCCAAGCCTATATCGTGATGGAGCGCATCGAGGGCGAATCCCTGCGGCCACGCCTGGACGAGGCGCCGCTGCCGCTGGAAGAAGTCATCACCATCGGCATTCAGGTGGCCACCGCTTTGCAAGACTTGCATCGCCAGCATGTGGTGCATCTGGACATCAAGCCCAGCAATATCCTCATCAAGGCCAATGGCGATGCAGTGCTAGTGGACTTCGGCCTCTCGCGTCACGAGCATCTGCCCGATTTGCTCGAAGAAGAGTTCGCACTGCCTATGGGCACCGGGCCCTATATGTCGCCCGAGCAAGTGCAGTTTGTGCGCAACGACCCGCGCAGCGACCTGTTTGCCCTGGGCGTGATGCTCTATCACCTGGCCACCGGCGAGCGGCCCTTCGGCCAGCCCAACTCGGTGCGCGGCCTGCGCCGCCGGCTTTACGTAGAGCCGGTGCCGCCGCGCGCCATCAACCCCGATTTACCGGCGTGGTTTCAGGAATTGGTGCTGCACTGCCTGGAGGTCAAAGCCGAGCGGCGCTACCAAAGTGCCGCGCAACTGGCGCTGGACCTGCAGCACCCGGAAGGCATTGTGCTGACCAAGCGCGCCGAGCGGGTGAACACCAGCAGCAGCATCAAAACACTCAAGCGCTGGTTCTTTGCGCTGGGCGCCGAGCCCAGTGTCCAGATCAGCACCAGCGTGCAAGTCTCCCGCAGCCCCATCATCATGGCCGCGGTGGATATTGAAAACGCCACCTCGGCCCTGCTGGAGCAGTTGCGCGAAACGGTGCGCCGCATCGTGCAGACCGAACCCGGCGCGCGCCTGGCCTGCGTCAGCGTGATGAAGGTGGCCCGCATCGGCATGGATGAGCTGACCGATAAGGAAGGCAAAAGCGTGCACGTCAAGCAGCTGATCGCCCTCAAGCATTGGGCCCGGCCGATCAGCAAGGCGCTCAATCTGGAAGACGGGCGCCTGACCTTTCATGTGCTGGAAGCGCCCGACGCGGCCACCGCCATCATCGACTTTGCGGCCAAGAATGGTGCCGACCACATCGTCATGGGCGCCCGCGGCGCCTCGGCCTTGAGGCGTTATCTGGGCAGCGTTTCGGCCCAGGTGGTGACGCAATCGGACTGCAGCGTCACCGTGGTGCGTGAGGCAGCACCAGCTGGGCGCTAAGCAAGATCAGCGGGCCAAGCACGCTAAGCTGGCGGCATGAGTACCGACAACCCCTGCATCAGCTGCGGCGCCTGCTGCGCCAGCTTCACCGTGGACTTTGCCCAGCAAGAACTGCAAAGCGAAGGCGGCTGTGTGCCCGACGGGCTGACCGTCACCGTCAACGACAGCCTCGCGCGCATGCGCGGCACCGACCATGTGCGCCCGCGCTGCGCGGCGCTGGTGGGCACGGTGGGCGTCAAGGCCAGCTGCGGCATTTACGAATGGCGCCCTGCGCCTTGCCGCGAGTTCGGCCTGTGCGCGCCCATGGGCCGCGGCGATGAGGCCTGCGCCAGGGCGCGCACCCGCCACGGCTTGTCGCCGCTAAGCTGAGGCGGGCCGCCCTGCCCTTCTTCCCAACAACTCACTCAACGCAAGATGCGCGTGCGCTGCTCCGCGCTCTGGCGCTGCGTATTGAGCCACTCCAGCTTGGCGGTATAGCTGGCCTTGTCCTTGGGCGTATTGCTATTGGCCACGGCCTGGCCCAGTTGCTGGCGAGCCAAGGCCAGATCGCCCAAGCCATAGCTGGCCAAGGCGGCCCAGAAATGAAACTCGGCCACAAAGGCGGAGCGCGCAATCTCCTTGTCGAAATAATCTCTGGCGGCCTTGAAGTCAGCCCCGTGCATGGCCAGCACACCCAGGTCGAAATAGCGATAAGGCGGATAGGGCTGCAAAGCCTTGAGCTGCAGGGCCAAGGCTTCGCTTTCCTGCACCTTGCCAAGATCATTCAGGACCAGCACCAGATTGGACATGGCTTGTGCATTACCCGGCTCCTGGGCCAGCACATAACGCAGCGGCGCCTCGGCTTGCGCCGATTGACCGGCGCGCCGGTAAATCACCGATAAGGTGTTGTAGGCCGCCATCAGCTTGGGGTCTTGCACCATGGCTTCGCGCGCCCACCAGTAAGCCTCGTCCATCTGATTGGCGATCAGCGCCTCGGCCGCGCGGTTATTCATATACATGGCGACGATGGTGTTCTCGTCGATCACCCGGGTGCGCTGAAAGCGGCGCTGCTCGGCCGGCAGAAAGTCAACCGTCAGCAAGTCCGCATCGCCATGGGTGCGGTGCTGCTCACCCAAGCGCTTGCCCAGGCTCAGATTGACGTGGCCGCTGAGCACAAAAATGCCCTCGCTGCGGGTCCAGAACTCATCCACGAAAACACTGTGGTAGCTCAAGGGCAGATCCAGCTGCTTGGCCAGCGCCGCCGTCATGATCACCAGGGACAAGCAGTTGCCACGTTTGGCCTCAAAGGCTTCCGCCGCATTGCGGGTGTAGCTGGAGTCATATTCCAGCATCAGCTCTGACTTGAGGTAGAGGGCATCCAGCAAGCCCTGGCGGCTGCCCTTGCTGCGCAATTGCGCGGCAATGTCCTCATCCAGATAGCGCCGCATGGCCGGGCTGAGCGCGAATACTTGCCCAGGCTGTATGGGCTCGGCCAGCGGCTTGAACAGCGCGTCGTGAAAGAGCTGCGGCTGCACCCGCGCGGGCGGCGCGCTGGCGCATCCTAGCAAGCTCAAGCTCACCACAAAGAACAAGCACTGGCACAGACACTGCCAGACGGTAAACAGCACAGACCTCGGCGTCATGATGGACCTCGCAAACCGGGACAAGCCTGCTTCAATATTAGTGCAAGCCCCGCCTTGCTGCCGGAAGTTAGGCCCTCGTCATGGGCCGGGCCATGCGCCTAGTCAAGCGCCTCCACAAACACCATCGCCGTCCTGGCCGGCAGCGTGAACTGACCGCTAGCGCGCTCATAGCGGGCTTGTGCGGCCGGGCGCGAATCGGCCGCAGCGGGCGCCAAATGCACGGGATGCAGGCGATAGGCGCGGCCGGCCAATGTCGGCAGGCTCAAGGTCTGAGCCTGTTCGGCCGCGTTGATGAAGTACAACAGGCCTTTGAAGCCCGCGCCCGGCCAGCCCTGGCCGTCGAGGCTGGCAGCCAGCACCAAGGGGTTCTGTGCCGAGCCGGTGTTGTGGAACACCAGGCGCTGCTGCACCGCCGCGGCCGTGGGCAGGCGGAACAGGCTGGAGCTGGCGCGGATCTTCAGCAAATCGCGAAAGGCATCGCGGGTCCAGGCAATGTCTTGCGGGCGCGGCTTGATGGCGGGGTCGGCCAGCAAGGGCTTCATCCACTCGAACATGGTGCCGTTATCGGCCTGGGGCGGCAAGCCCGCGCCGAAGCCGTTGTCGCGATAGGTCCAGTCCAGGCGGTTGAACCAATCGCCGGAGTCATAACTATTGCGGTCCAGCGATTTAGAGCGCAAGACATCGATGCCGGCATGAAAGTAGGCGATGCCTTGGCTGAAGGCCGTCAGCGCCGCGCCCAGCACTTGCACGCGGGCACGCTCGGCGCTGCTGGTGGCTTGCGGCAGCTTGAGCACATGGATATCAAAGAGGGTCTGGTTGTCGTGGTTCTCCACATAGTTCACCACCTCGCCGGGCTGAGACACATAACCGGCAGGCTGGCCGGCATAGTCGATCTCGGCCAGGCGCAGGGTTTGGTCCTGCCATGTCTGCAGGCGATAGTCGCGCAGCGAGCCGACCAGCCCAACGCGCAGCAGATCGGCCGCCTTGAGCAAATCACTGGTCGGGCGGGCTGACGCTTTCATCGCTTGCGCATTCGGCGCCGTGACCAGGCCGTTGAGCCAACCTTGGTTATGAAGCAGCGCCACGCCCCCATCACCCGCGCTGCCGCCGCGGGCCGCATCCCGCGCCCGGTCGCTGAAGGTGGCAATGCCGCTGCCGTTGAGCGAGAGCTGCGAAGCCTGCACAAAGCGCGCGCCGTTCGCCACCTCACCAAAATTCCAGCCCTCGCCCATCAGTTGCACTGGGCGGCCAGCCGCTGAGTTGACCCGCGCCTGCAGCGCCTCCATCACCGCACGCGGCTGGTGGGCCATCAGGTCAAAGCGGAAGGAATCGATGCGGTACTCACGCGCCCACAGCGCGACCGAGTCCAGCATCAGCTTGGCCATCATGCGGTGCTCGGTGGCGGTATTGGCACAGCAGGTGGACTGCTCCACCTCGCCGCTGGCGTTCA
Source organism: Roseateles sp. PN1 (assembly GCF_038419725.1). Lineage (NCBI taxonomy): Bacteria > Pseudomonadati > Pseudomonadota > Betaproteobacteria > Burkholderiales > Sphaerotilaceae > Roseateles > Roseateles sp. PN1. The sequence goes on from NZ_JBCARA010000002.1 coordinate 173,669, forward strand.
GGCGCTGGTAGTAGCCGGGCACGATGCGGTCCAGCACCGAACGCGCATTTTGGCCGGACGCAGCGGTGTGGTTGTAGACCACATCCATGCCCACCCGCAGGCCCATTTTGTGCAGGGCCTGCACCATCTGCCGGAACTCGATGATGCGGCGCTCGCCCTGCATCGCACTGCTGGCATAGCTGCCCTCGGGCGCGCTGTAATGCCAGGGGTCATAGCCCCAGTTGAAGCAGTCCTGGCCGGCCACGGCCATCACCGCCGCTTGCTGGGCCGGGCTATCGGCGGCGGCCTTGGGCACCTGGGGCGTCTTGCAGCCGGCTTCGGGGATGGTGGCAATGTCGAAGACCGGCAACAGATGCACATCCGTCAAGCCCGCGTCGGCCAAGGCTCGCAAATGGCGCATGCCATTCGATTCACCCTCGGTGAAGGCCAAATACTTGCCCCGCTTAGGCCGCGGCACCGTGCGGTCGCCAATGGAGAAGTCGCGCACATGCAGCTCATACACCACCATATCGGTGGCGTTTTTGACTCGGGCGCTGGCGTGCGCTTGCGCGTCCCAGCCTGCGGGCTTGAGCCGGGGCGACTGCAAATCAACCACCAGGCTGCGCGCGGAATCTTGGCTGAGGCTCAGCGAATAGGGGTCGGTCACCAAATTACGCACCAGGCCAAGGCCAGGCACCCAAACCTGCACGGCGTAGCGGTAGTACTGTCCGCTCAAATCGGCGGGCAGGCTCAGCGACCAAGTCCCCGTGCCACCCTCCCAGCGCATGGCCTGCACCGCCATAGCCTTGGTGCTGCCGCTGGCATAGCGGCACAAGCTGACCGCCTGCGCCGTGGGCGCCCAGAGTTTGAACAGGGTCTGTGCCGCGCCCACGCTAACACCCAAATCAGGCAGATCGGCAGCGCTGGCATAGAGGTCATCCAGCGCGCCCGGGGTCTGCAGGGCGGTATAAGCCAGCACGCGGCCCGCCGCGTCTTCTTGCACCAGCAAGACTTGCGCTTGCAGCAAGGCGGCCAGCTTGGCTGAGGTCGATTGGGCGTCAAGCCTATCTACTGCCACGCTCAGGCGCGGGCCGGCAGCAATGAACTTGAAGCGTTCGGCCAAGTCCTGGGCCAAAGGTGCTTCGCTGCGCTGCAGGGCTACGACCTCATCGGCCCCCTGCACCGGCTCGCCCACGCGCACTTGCAAGGCGCCCACGGCCGAGCGATAGAGTTTGAAGCGGCTGCCGGCAGGCTCGCCCTGCCCCGGCCATTGCAGCTGGCTGCGATCCAGCCAATAGGCACGGGCGGGGATGGGCTCTGCAAGGCCCGACCGAGTTTGCACCTGCGGCTGCAGCAGCTGCGTCAGCGGGCCATCGCACACCGCCTCCGCTTTGTCTTGGGCCTGGGCCAGACCTGCCTGCAGCATGAGGGCCAAGCCCAGGCCCGAGCCGATGAGCGACAAAGATCGGGACAGATGTGGGGGCAAACCAGAGGCCATCATTGCAAGCACCATAAAAGTAGCAAAACTACATACACTCTAGAAAGATTGGATTTTGCATGGCAAACCGCCTCATAGGCAAAATCCATTTGCAAGTAATTTACCTACTTATCCAAGAAGGAATGTCATGCCAGTTCGCTGCCCGCCCACAGCCCCCAGCCAAATGCCGCGTTGGCCAGCTGCCGCCTTGGCCGCCAGCCTGCTGAGCCTAAGCAGCCTAGCTTCACTGGCGCAAGCAGAAACGAGCAAGGCATCTGCAACTGCGCACAGCAAGGCCGTCGCAGCGCCAGCCTCGTTCGCTGGCCGCATCCAAGCCAAGCGCGACTGGCGCCAAGGCAGCTTCATGGAAATCTTCGTGCGCGGCTACCAGGACAGCGACGGCGACGGCATCGGCGACCTGCGCGGCCTGACCCAGCGCCTGGACTATTTGCAAGACCTGGGCATCAGCGGCATCTGGTTAATGCCCATCACCCCCAGCGCCGACCGCGACCACGGCTACGCCACCACCGACTATCGCGGCATCGAAGCCCAGTACGGCAGCATGGCCGACTTTGAAGAGTTGCTGCACCAGGCCCACCGGCGCGGCATCGGCGTGATCGTCGACTACGTCATCAACCACAGCGCCGCCGAGCACCCCTTTTTCCAAGAGGCCGCGGCCGACCGCAACAGCCCCTACCGCGACTGGTTTGTGTGGCAAGATCCGGCACCCACCGGCTGGGACATCTGGGGCAAGAACCCCTGGTATGCCAATGCGGCTGGCGGCCACTACTTCGCGACCTTTGGCGCGCCGATGCCGGACTTCAATCTGCGCAATCCGGCCGTGGTGGACTATCACCGCGCCAGCATGCGCTTCTGGCTGGACAAGGGCCTGGACGGCTTCCGCCTCGACGCCGTGCCGCACATGATCGAGAACGACGCCGTGCGCTGGAACGACCAGCCCGAGAGCCGCCAACTCACGCTGGAATTCCAGCAGTTGATCAAGTCCGCCCCGCAACGCTACAGCGTGTGCGAAGCCACCGCCAACCCGCAAGCCTATGCCGACACCAAGGTCTGCGGCAGCGCCTTCGCCTTTGGCCTGCAATACGAGGTGATCAAGGCCGCCAAGGGTGAACCCAAGGCGATTCAGGCCGTGGCCGACTATTTCAAGACCGCACCGCTCAGCATGGCCACCATGCTCAGCAACCACGACATCTTTGCCGGGCAGCGCCTGTGGGACCAAATGCAGGGGCAAACTCAGCCGGTCAAGCGCTACAAACTGGCGGCGGCCACCTATCTGCTGCAACCCGGCATTCCTTTCATTTACTACGGCGAAGAGATCGGCATGGCCGGTGTGCCGGGCCTGGAGGGTGACGAGCCCTTGCGTGCGCCCATGAGCTGGACGGCGGATGCCAAGGGTGGCTTCAGCCCGGCCGGCAGTAGCAGCCAGCCCTTCCGCCCACTGGCCCCCAACCGCCTCAGCCACAATGCCCAAACCCAGGCGCAAGACCCCGACTCCATCCTCAACTTCTACAAGGCCATGCTGCAGCTGCGCAATCAGCACCCCGCGCTGACACAGGGCAGCTATGTCCACCCTCAGGTCCAGGGTCAGGTCTTGCGCTTTGAGCGAAAGCACGGCGCCGAGCGCGTGCTGGTGGTCATCAACTATGGCGAGCAAGAAGCCACACTTAGGCTGCGCGACCTGAAGCCAGGCACCCGGCTGGCGCCACTTTACCCGGCAGGCGCTGCGCGGCTGAGCGCCAAGCCCTTGACGCTGGCGCCTTTGTCGCTGCAGGTCTATCGCCTTCAAACCCCCAAGCACTGATACGCCATGCCTCGTCTATTTGCTTTGTTCCTACGCCGCTTGCGCAGCGCTGTGCTGCCGGCGCTGCTGCTGAGCCTGGGCGCCAGCGCTACCCTCAGCGCTGTTGCGCAGGGCCCTGCCGCCACCGCACCGCGCGCCGATCGCATCGAGCCGCCATCTTGGTGGGTGGGCATGGCCGAGCCTCGCCTGCAGGTGTTGATCCACGGCCCTGGTGTCGGCGCCCTGCGCCCGGCGCTGAACTACCCCGGCGTGCGCATCGCAGGTGTGCAAACAGTGGCCAGCCCGAACTATCTGTTTGTGGATCTGGATATCTCGCCACAAGCTAAGCCGGGTGAACTGCCGCTCTTGCTGCAGGCTGCGCAAGGCAGCCAAGCGCCATTGCGAATCAACTATTCACTGCGCCCCCGCGCCCCAGGCTCGGCCCAGCGCCAGGGCTTTGGCCCCAAGGACGCCGTCTACCTGCTGGTGCCGGACCGCTTTGCCAAAGCAGGCGCCAACAGCGCCCCGGCCGGCATGCGCGAGGCCGAGCAGCGCAGCGATCCGAACGGGCGCCACGGCGGCAATCTGGCGGGCCTGCGCCAGCATCTGGACTACATCGCGGGCCTGGGCTTCACGCAGATCTGGCCCACTCCGCTGATCGAAAACAATTCGACCAAGGCCAGCTATCACGGCTATGGCGCGACGGACTTCTACCGCATCGACCCGCGCTTTGGCAGCCAAGCCGACTATCAGGCCCTGGTGAGTGAGGCACGCGAGCGTGGCCTGGGCGTGATCCAAGACATCGTGCTCAATCACATCGGCAGCAATCACTGGTGGATGGCCGATCTGCCCGCGCCCGACTGGCTCAATCAATGGCCTGAGTACACCCAGACCCAGCATGCCCGCAGCACCTTGCTGGACGGCCATGCCGCGCCGAGTGATCGCCGCTTGTTCACCAACGGCTGGTTCGTACCCGAGATGCCCGACCTCAACCAGCGCCATCCCCTGCTGGCCAACTACCTGACGCAGATGAGCGTTTGGTGGGTGGAGCAGGCGGGGCTGTCCGGGCTGCGCGTCGACACTTTCTCCTACTCGGACAAGCAATTCCTGGCGCGCTGGTCGGCCCGGCTGATGCAGGAGTATCCGAATTTCAATCTGGTCGGTGAGGAATGGAGCCCCTCGCCCGCCATCGTGGCCTACTGGCAGCGCGGCAAACGCAACCACGATGGTTATCAGACCGCCATGCCCAGCATGATGGACTTCCCCCTGCACGGCGCCTTGCTGGCCGGGCTGACGCAAGACGAATCCTGGGAAGGCGGCCTCAACAAGCTCTACGACGCCCTGGCTCACGACTTCCTCTACCCCGACCCGGCCCAGCTGATGCTGTTCACCGGCAATCACGACACGCCGCGCCTGTTCACCGCACTCAAGTCCGACCCGGCGCTATTCAAGATGGCGATGCTCTACCTGGCCACGGTGCAGCGCATTCCGCAGTTCTTTGCCGGGGACGAGTTGCTGCAGACCAGCCCGGCCCAACGCGATGACGGCGCCGTGCGGGCCGACTTCCCCGGTGGCTGGGCGGGCGATGCCGTCAATGCCTTCACCGGCCAAGGCCTCAGCCCCGCCCAGCGCGAGGCGCAGGACCTGGTGCGCCGTTTGATGAACTGGCGCAAGCAGTCCACCCTGGCACAGCGCGGTGAGTTGATGCACTACACCCCCAAGGACGGCAGCTATGTGCTGTTCCGCCATCTGCCCGGGCAGAGCCGCAAGCTGATGCTGGTGTTCAACAAGAACACAGCGCCCATCAGCCTGGACACCCGCCGCTTTGCCGAGATGCTGACGCCCCAATCGAGCGGCACCGATGTGCTCAGCGGCGCGCGCCATGCCCTGGGTCAGACCTTGCAAGTGCCCGCGCGCAGCGGCCTGCTGCTGGAGGTGGACAACTAAACAAAAAGGCCGGGCCTGAAAACAGGCCCGGCCCGGCTGAACTCAACCCTGCAAGGATCAGCCCGGCAAATTCAGCAAAGCCAGCGGCGCACGCCCGCTGGCCGCGCTGATCAAGCCCAGCACGCGAGCCGACTCGCTGCTGACCATCTCCCAGGTGAAGCGCCAGCCCCAGTTGCCGCCCAGCACGCCGGGCACATTCATGCGGTGCGCGCTGTCCAGGCCCAACACATCCTGCATCGGGAACACCGCCATATTGGCCACCGAATTGCAGCAAGCGCGGATCATCGCCCAGTGCACATCATGGGCGCCGCAAGCCAGGTAGGCGCCTGCGAAAGCACGCTCACGCGGGCTGGCCTTGTCCCACCAGCCGCGCACCGTGTCGTTGTCATGCGTGCCGGTATAGGCCACGCATTCACGCGGCCACATCTGCGGCAAGAACTCGTGTTGGCCGTCGCCACCGAAGCCGAACTGCAAAATCTTCATGCCGGGGAAGCCACAGCCCAGGCGCAGGGCGTGCACATCCTCGGTGATGAAGCCCAGGTCTTCGGCCACGATGGGCAAGCTACCCAAGGCCTTCTCGATGGCTTCAAACAGCGCCCGGCCCGGCCCTGGCAACCAGCGGCCCTGCTTGGCATCTGGGCTGCTAGCTGGGATCTCGTAATAGCCGGCAAAGCCACGGAAGTGATCGATGCGGAACACATCGGCCTGGCTCAAGGCCCGGCGCACCCGCGCCGTCCACCAAGCGTAGTCCTCGGCCGCCATGCGGTCCCAGCGGTACAGCGGGTTGCCCCAGCGCTGCCCCTGCGGGCCCAGATCATCGGGCGGCACGCCGGCCACAACGGTGGTCTGGAAATTTTCATCCAGCCAATAGAGATCGGGCCGCGACCAGCAGTCCGCGCTGTCATGCGCCACAAAGATGGGCAAATCACCCATGATGGACACGCCCTTGCTATTGGCATAACGCTTCAATTCAGCGCTCTGCAGATCGAACTGCCACTGCACAAAGCACCAGAATTCCAGCTCGGCCGCATAGTCCTTGCGCACCTGGGCAATGGCCGCGGGCTCGCGCCGCGCCAGCTCAGGCTGCCATTCCCACCAAGGCTGGCCTCCCAGCGGCGCACGGATGGCCATGAAGAGCGCATAGTCGTCCAGCCAGCTTTGCTGCTCGGCACACCACTGCGTGAAGGCTTGTCGGTCGGCCGCACTGGCGCGGGCCGCAAAACCGGCTGCCGCCGCACGCAGCTGCTGCTCACGCCAGGGCAGCACATCGCCGTAATGCACATGCAGGGGGTCAAAGCCGGCCGCAGGCAGGCTAGGCTGGGCCAACCAGCCCTTGGCGACCAAGGGCTCCAAGGCCACCATCCACTGGCTGCCAGCGAAGGCCGAGACGCCTTGGTAAGGGCTGTCGCCCGGGCCGATGGGCGTGGTGGGCAGCAGTTGCCAAATTGTTTGACCGGCCGAAGCCAGCCAGTCGACGAAATGAAAAGCCGCCGGGCCAAAGTCACCCATGCCATGCGGGCCGGGCAGCGAGGTGATGTGCAGCAGCACACCGGCGGAGCGTTGATTGAGGTTCATGGTCTCAGGGCTTTCTTCTCAAACATGGCGCAGCACCAGGAGGCTGCGCGCGGGAACATTCAGGTGGGCAATGGACTGAGCGGTGGGCTGAGCTATGGGCTGAGCTGTAGGCTGAGGGCTGGTCTGAACAGCCGATATTGGCATGGGCGCCGCATCCTGCGGCAACTCGCCACTGCTGTCCAAAACCAAGCGCCACGCCCCCAGGCCAAAGGCAAAAGCCTGCGACTCGGGCTCGGGGTTGAACAAAACCATCAGTCGCGGCGTGGCCGCAGACTCTGCGGGTTGGCGCGCCTCAAAAAACACGGCTGCAAAAGCGGACTGCGAAGCATCGAACCAATCGTGCTGCTGCATCTCCGCACCGCGTGGCGAGAACCAGCGCAAGCTGGGGGCCGAGGCCTGAGTTGCATCAGATGAAGCCGCGGCGAACCACTGCTCATGCCGCAGCAAGGGCTCGGCACGGCGCAGCGCCAGCAGCGCGGCGACAAAGGCTTGCGTGTCGCTCTCAGCCTGCGCCCAGTCCAGCCAAGTGATGGCATTGTCTTGGCAGTAGGCATTGTTATTACCGCCCTGGCTGTTGCCGATTTCGTCACCCGCACACAGCATGGGCGTGCCCTGGGCCAGCAGCAAAGTGGCCAACATGGCGCGGCGCACCCGCAAACGTGTGGCGCGAATGGCGGCGTCCTCGCTCGGCCCCTCATGGCCGAAGTTGGCGCAGAGTTCGCCGTCGCGACCATCGCGGTTGTTTTCGCCATTGGCGTGGTTGTGCTTGTGCGAATAGCTCACCACATCGGCCAGCACATAGCCGTCATGCACAGACACAAAGTTCACCGAAGCCGTCGGCCGGCGCGCGCCATGGTGGAACAAATCGCTGGAGGCCATGAAACGCCGCGCCAACTCGCCGCGACTGACGCTGGGCTGCTGCGAGCGCAGCCAATAGCCGCGCACCGCGTCGCGGAACTTGTCGTTCCAATCCAAAAAACGCCCAGGGAAGCGGCCGACCTGGTAGCCCTCATGCCCGGCATCCCAGGGCTCGGAGATCAAATGCACCTGGGCCAGCACCGGGTCCTGACGCAAGGCGGTGAAGAAGGCGGCCTGCGGGTCAAAGCCATGATGCGTGCGCCCCAGCACCGGCGCCAGATCGAAGCGGAAGCCGTCCACGCCCATCTCCGTCACCCAGTAGCGCAGCGAGTCCAGCACCAGCTGTGCCACGCGTGGGTGAGCGCAGTTCAGGGTGTTGCCGCAGGCGCTGACGTTTTCATAACGGCTTTTGTCGTCTGACACCAAGCGGTAGTAGCTGCGGTTGTCCAGCCCTCTGAAACTCAAGGTCGGGCCGAACTCATTGCCCTCGGGCGTGTGGTTGTAGACCACATCCAGCACCACCTCCAGGCCTTGCGCATGCAGCTCGCGCACCATGGCGCGGAACTCCTCGCGCACGGCGGCCGGGTCATCGCGATGGGCGCGCTGCGCCAGGCGCGGGTCAGGGCTGAAAAATCCGAGGGTGTTGTAGCCCCAGTAATTCGGTTTACCCAAATCGGCGAGATGCGGCTCATCGATATGAAAGTGCACGGGCAGCAAGGACAAGGTGGTGACACCCAGGGCTTTCAGATGCGCCACCGAGGCGGGGTGCGCCAGGCCGGCATAGCTGCCACGCAGGGCCTCGGGCACGGCTTGCAGCTGCTGCGAGAAGCCCTTCACATGCACTTCGTAAAGCACCAAGTCAGCGGTGGCATGGCGCGGCGCGTTCAGGCGCGGGCTGCTCTCAGCCGGCAAGGCTTGCGCCACCCTCGCCTTCAGCGCTTGCAAGGCGTTGTCGCGGGTGTCGAATGAGCGCGGGCCGTCCGGATGGCCCAGCTCATAACCGTGCTGCTCTGGCGCCCAGGCGAAGTGGCCGACGATCTCGCGGGCATAGGGGTCGAGCAAGAGCTTATGGGCATTGAAGCGATGACCCTGCTCGGGGCAATATGGCCCATGCACCCGCAGGCCGTAAACCAGCCCCGCGCCCAAGCCCGGCAAAAAGCCGTAGAACACCCCGTCATCAGGCCCCAGCAAGGCATAGCGGCGCAACTCGCGCTGGCCGGCGCCATCAAAGATGCACAGCTCAATGGCCGTGGCCGATTCGGAGAAGACGGCGAAATTGACCCCGCCGTCGCGAGGCGTAGCGCCCAGCGGCTCATGACGGCCGGCTTGCAAACATTCGGGCAAATGGCGACTCATGCGCGAGGCTCCAACAAAAAACGCAGGGGTTGCGCCAAACGGCTGGACCAGGCGCGCTCGTTGTGGCCCTGGCCCTCGAAAACCTGGCTCAGAACCCGAGGCGGTTTGTGCCCCAGTTCCACCATCAACGCGTCAACCTGGGCCTGCGCCTGATCGTAGAGTGCATCGAGTTCCACCGTGCCGCGGTCCATGTACAGCCGGCATTGGCCGGGCGGCGGCAGCTTGCGCCGCAGATAGGCCAGAGCAGCAGCTGGAATCTCAATATTGCGCTCATGTCCGCCAATCCAGTGGGTGCTGAGCGCGGCGGCGGCACCAAAGACCTGCGGATACTCGCACAAGCCATAAACACTGATCATGCCGCCCATGCTGGAACCCATCAAAAAGGTGGATTCGCGCCCGCGCTCGGTGGCATAACGCGCATCAACAGCAGGCTTGAGTTCTTCCACGATGAAGCGCAGATAGGCATCAGACAGGACTTCCGATTTCAACCGCTCGGCCCGGTAGCGCTGCATGACGGTCGAGTCCGGCAAAGCGTCGGCATAGGCCTTGGGGAAGAACTCCGCATGGCGCTGCTCAGGGCGGTTCCATATGCCCACAACGATGAAGTCGCGCAACTGGCCCGCTGCGATCATGGGCGCGGCGATCTTGTCCACACACCACGCTTGGCCGTTCCAAGTGCTGCGCGGATCGAACAGCATCTGGCCGTCATGCATATAGAGCACGGCATGTGGGCGGCGGCCGTCATAGCTCGGCGGCAGCCAGACTTCGACCGGGCGCGCCGGCACGAACTGAGAAGGGAACGCCGACCAGCGTTCCAGCCGGCCCGATTGCACCTGCTGCTCGCTGGCGCCGGGCGCCGTGGGCGCCACGCTAGCGGCGCCCAGTGCCATGCCACCCGCCAGCGCCGAGGCGGCAAGCACGCAGCAATCGCGTCGAGTAATCATTGGGATGCAAGTCCTTCAAGGGCAGACGGCCCCTTGGGCAACGCCGCTAAAAACAAGGTCGCCAGCGGCGGCAGAGTCAGCTCAAGATAGCCGTCACGCGCGAGCAGCTGTGCATCAAGATTGCCTAGATTGCTGCCGCCGTAATGCGCGGAATCGGTATTGAGAAGCTCCCGCCAAGCCTGTGATGAATCAAAGCCCTTGGGTAATGGCAGACGGTAGCTTGGGCGTGGCAGCGGCGTGAAATTGCAGACCACCAGGACCGTGGCGCCGACTCCACCACCAATTTCCGATGCGCCCTCCTCATGCCTTGCCCAGGCCAGCACCGACTGCTCGCGGTCCTCGGCCTGCAGCCACTCAAAGCCCGCTGCCTCGCAGTCCAGGCGGTGCAGCGCGGGGGTATTGCGGTAGAGCTGATTCAAGTCGCGGATCAGGCGCTGCACGCCCGCGTGGCGCGGGTCTTCCAACAATTCCCAGGGCAAGGACTTGGCCTCGTTCCACTCGCTGCTCTGGGCAAATTCCTGGCCCATGAAGAGCAGCTTCTTGCCCGGGTGGCCCCACATAAAGCCGTAGTAAGCGCGCAGATTGGCGAACTTCTGCCAGGCACTCGGGTCGCTGGCGTCGCCAGGCATCTTGCCCTGCATGCTGCCCTTGCCATGCACCACTTCGTCGTGCGAGATGGGCAGAACAAAGTTCTCACTGAAGGCGTAGACCAGGCCGAAGCTCATCTTCTCGTGATGCCAGCGCCGATGAATCGGGTCTTCCTGCATATAGCGCAAGGTGTCGTTCATCCAGCCCATATTCCACTTGTAGTGAAAACCCAGGCCGCCGGCATAGGTGGGCGCCGACACGCCGGGGAAGCTGGTGCTTTCCTCGGCCACGGTGATGGCGCCCGGGGTCTCGCTGCCGAGCACCTCGTTCATTTTCTTCAGCAGCGCGATCGCCTCCAGGTTCTCGCGCCCGCCCAGGGCATTGGGAATCCACTCACCAGGTCGGCGCGAATAGTCGCGGTAGAGCATGGAGGCCACCGCATCCACCCGCAAACCATCCACGCCCCAACGCTCGATCCAGTAGAGGGCATTGCCGACCAGGAACTGGCGCACCTCGGCACAGCCGAAGTTGTAGATCAGGGTGTTCCAGTCTTGGTGAAAGCCTTCTTTGGGATCGGCGTATTCGTACAAATGCGTGCCGTCGAACTGGGCCAGGCCATGCGCATCGATCGGGAAATGCGCCGGCACCCAGTCCAGCAGCAGCCCCAGGCCGCGCGCATGGCAAGCCGCCACAAAGCGCGCGAAGCCCTCGGGCGGGCCGAAGCGGGCCGTTGGGGCATAAAGCCCCAAGGTTTGATAGCCCCAGGAGCCATCGAAGGGATGCTCGCTGATGGGCATCAGCTGCACATGGGTGAAGCCCAGCTCGGCGGCATAACTTGGCAACTGCTCGGCCAGCTCATCCCAGCTGGGGAAGCGCGGGCCACCCTCGGCCGCCCTGCCCTGGCGCCAGGAGGCGGCATGCACCTCGTAAATGCTGATGGGGGCCTGGCGCGCGTTGGCAGCGGCACGGCCTGCTGGCAAAGCGGTGGGGGCCGGCAGCGTGCCGACCACGCTGGCATTGTCCGGCCGCAGCTGGGCCGCAAAAGCAAACGGGTCGGCCTTAAGCGGCAGCAAGCCGCCCTGGGCATCCAGCAACTCGAATTTGTAGAAGTCCCCGGGAGCCGCATGGGGAACAAAGATCTCCCACACGCCAGCGACGTGGCGCAAGCGCATGGCGTGGCGGCGGCCGTCCCAGTTATTGAACGAACCCACCACGCTGACCCGCCGCGCATTGGGCGCCCAGACGGCAAAGCGCACGCCGCTGACCGAACCCAGACTCAATACATGCGCGCCCAGCACGGTGTAGGGGCGCGGATGCTCGCCGCGCGCCAGCAAGGTCAGATCCTCATCGCTGAGCTGGGGGCCGAAGCTATAAGCATCGGCGTAGACCTCGCTATGCCCGTCTGCCCACTGCACTTGCAGCCGGTAGTCAAAGCGCTGCTTGCGGCGCAAGGCCTGGCCTTCGAAGAAACCGGCCGCATCGCGCTGGGCCAAGCTCGCGATGCGGCGGCCGGTCTTCGCGTCCAGCACCGTCACCGCCTGCGCGCCGGGCAGCAAGGCGCGCAGCCACAGCCGCCCCTGCGCATCGGCATGCAGACCCAGCACGCTGAAAGGGTCGGCATGCTGGCCGTTCAGCAAGGCCTGGAGATCGGTGGAGGCAAGCATCGCGCGGTCTGTCCCTTCTCTTTTGCTTCTTGTCGCTCTTGTCGCTCTTGTCGCTCTTGTCGCGCCTATTGCGGCGCCGTCATCTTCACCGCAAGGCGGTCAGCCGAGCAAGCGCAAGCTGGCCAAAAATCAGGCCCAAAATCCGCCCATCATCAAGCCAGACTCTCACGTGACCACACCCGCGCCACATACTCCTCAATCGTGCGGTCCGACGAGAAGGCGCCCATGCCGGCCACATTGAGGATGGCGCGCTGGCTCCAGGCGGCAGGCTGTTTGAACAAGGCGTCCACCTCGGCTTGCTTGGCCAGGTAGTCGGCAAAGTCGGCCATCAGCATATAGACATCCTGGCCCAGCAGCTTGTCGACCAGCACGCGGTAGCGGTCGCGGTCACCGAAGGAGAAGGCGCCGTTGGCGATGGCCTCGATGACGGCCTTCAGTTGCGCATTGCTCTCCACATACTTGCGCGGCTCATAGCCCTGCTGCTTGAGCTGGGCCACCGCCTCGGTGCGCAGGCCGAAGACAAACATATTCTCCACGCCCATGGCCTGGGCCATTTCGATATTGGCGCCGTCCCAGGTGCCGATGGTCAGCGCGCCGTTGAGGGCGAACTTCATATTGCCGGTGCCCGAGGCTTCGGTGCCGGCGGTGGAAATCTGCTCTGACAAATCGGCGGCCGGGATGATGATCTCGGCCAAGCTAACGCCGTAATTCGGCAGGAACACCAGCTTGAGCTTGTCGCCCACGCGCGGGTCGCTATTGATGACGCGACCCACATCGTGCGCCAGCTGGATGATGGATTTGGCCATGTGATAGGCCGAGGCCGCCTTGCCGGCGATGACCACGGTACGCGGAGTCCAGTCGGCCTGCGGGTTGGCAACAATCGCCTGGTAACGCGCGATCACATGCAAGATATTGAGCAGCTGGCGCTTGTACTCGTGGATGCGTTTGATCTGCACGTCGAACAGGCTGTCGGGGTTCAGCGCCACGCCCAGCTGGCTGCGCACCAGATCGGCCAGGCGCTGCTTGTTGGCGCGCTTGACGGCCAGGAACTGCGCGCCAAAGCCCACATCGGCGGCCAGGGGCTTGAGCTGCTGCAGTGCCATCAGGTCTTGGCGCCAAGTGCTGCCGATGCGGCCATCAATCAGGGCCGACAAACTGGGATTGCATTGCTGCAGCCAGCGACGCGGCGTCACACCATTGGTGACGTTATGGAAACGGTCGGGGAAGAGGCGATGGAAGTCGGCAAAGATGGTTTGCACCATCAGCTCCGAATGCAGGGCCGCCACGCCATTGACGCGGTGCGAGGCCACGATGGACAGAGCCGCCATGCGCACGCGGCGCTGGCCGCCCGAACCGGCGCCATGGCCTTCATCGATCAGCGAGACCCGCTGCAGCAAGCCGGTGTCACCAGGGAAGCGCTGCGCCACCTCGGTCAGAAAGCGTTGATTGATCTCGTAAATGATTTCCAGATGGCGCGGCAGCAGCTGCTCGAACATCTGCACCGGCCAGGTCTCCAGCGCCTCCGGCATCAGGGTGTGGTTGGTGTAGGACACGGCTTGGCGGGTGATGGCCCAGGCCTGATCCCAGCCCAAGGCATGCTCATCCACCAGCAAGCGCATCAACTCGGCCGGGGCCAGGGCCGGATGGGTGTCGTTCAAATGGACGGCATTGCGCAGACCCAACTCCTGCAAAGGGGCGCCCTCGCGCAGATGGCGGGCGATCAGGTCTTGCAAGGAGGCGCTGGTCAAGAAGGCCTCTTGCTTGAGGCGCAACTCGCGCCCGGCCTCGGTGCTGTCGTCCGGGTAGAGCACCCAGTTCAGCGCGTCGGCGGCCACGCGGTGGCGGGCGGCGCCCATGAAGTCACCTTCGCAGAAGGTGGCAAAGTTGATCGGTGCGGCGGCACTTGCATGCCACTGGCGCAGGGTCGAGACCCGCTCGCTGTGGTGGGCCGGCACGATGAAGTCATAGGCTTGCGCCTCCAGCACCTCGGCCGGCTGCCAGCGGCGCGCGCCGCCGTCCTCCACCACCACCCGGCCGCCGAAGCCCACGTGGTAGCGCAGCTCAGGGCGCGGCACCTCCCAGGGCTGACCCAAGCGCATCCAGTCGTCCGGCATTTCAATCTGGCGGCCGTCTTGAATGCCCTGGGCGAACATGCCGTACTGGTAGCGCAGGCCGTAACCGAATGAGGGCAAGCCCAGCTCGGCGAAAGAATCCAAGAAGCAAGCCGCCAGGCGGCCGAGGCCACCATTGCCCAGCGCCATATCGGGCTCACGCTCCAGCACATCGCTGTATTGCAGGCCTTGAGCGGCCAGCAACTCGCGCAGATCGCCATCCAGACCCAGCGCAGCCAAGGCGTTGGAAAGCGCACGGCCCATCAAGAATTCCATCGACAGGTAATGCACCCGGCGCACCGGCGCCTCGGCGCCGCGCTTGGCGTCGGCCAATTGGGTCTGCGCCCAGCGCAAGGCCAGCACATCGCGGGTGGCGGTGGCGGCGGCGCGCAAGGCGGTCTGTGCGCTGGCTGTGCCACCGGACAGGCTCATCTCGCGCTCAAAAGCACTGGCAAAGGCGGCGCGAAGCGCGGCGCGCGCTTGGGCTTGGGTCTGTTGGGCTGGTGTTGCTGAAGTCATGGCATCCATCGTGGTCAAAACCCTGGTCTTGAGAATCATGCTTAATCCCGGCCCTCGCCGCCTGGCGAGGCAAGGCCTCACAGCCTCCGGCTGGAAGCTTTGTAGCCAGTATCGCTGACGGCAGAAGATTTGTGTAGTTTCACTACATGCAAAACAACAAATCCCAGCAACAGGCCCTTGATCTTATTTATGCACAGTTCAAATCTGCCGGGTAATTGCTGTTGTTCAACTACAAAGCAAACGTTATATTCGAGCCAAAGAGAACAATGACTGGAGACAGCAGCGTGGCAGATGTTCAGCTTCAAGGCGTGGCCAAAGCTTTCGGCGATGTGACGATTTTTCAGGGCATCGACCTGCATATCCGGGACGGCGAGTTCATGGTTTTCGTCGGCCCCTCGGGCTGCGGCAAGTCCACTTTGCTGCGCTCCATCGCGGGGCTGGAAGAAATTACCGGCGGTGAGTTGCGCATCGGCGGGCGCGTCGTCAACGATGTGCCGCCGGCCGAACGCGGCATCGCCATGGTGTTCCAGTCCTATGCGCTCTACCCGCATATGAACTTGTTTGACAACATGGCCTTCGGACTCAAGCTGGCCAAAGTGCCCAAGCCAGAGATCGAAAGCGCTGTGCGCAATGCCGCCAAGATCTTGCACATCGAGCATTTGCTGGATCGCAAGCCCAAGGACTTGTCGGGCGGCCAGCGCCAGCGCGTGGCCATTGGCCGCGCCATCGTGCAAAAGCCCGATGTGTTTTTGTTTGACGAACCGCTCTCCAACCTCGACGCCGCCCTGCGTGTGCGCATGCGTTACGAGTTCGCCAAGCTGCATGAAGACCTGAAGACCACCATGGTCTACGTCACCCACGATCAGGTGGAAGCGATGACGCTGGCGGATCGCATCGTGGTGCTGTCGGCCGGGCGCATCGAGCAAGTCGGCACGCCGCTGGAGCTGTACGAGCACCCCGACAACCTTTTTGTGGCCGGCTTCATTGGCTCGCCCAAGATGAATTTCATCGAGGCGGAAGTCGTGCAGGGCCGGGCTGACGAGGTGCTGCTTCGCCTAGCCGGTGGGGCATCCATCCGCGCCCTGGTGGACGGCAGCAGCGCCAAGCCTGGAGACAAGGTCAGCTTAGGCATCCGCCCCGAGCACTTTGTGGTGGGCGCCACTGAGAACGTGATTCAGGCCACCGTCACCTTTGTGGAGTCCCTGGGCAGCGCCACCCACGCCTATTGCGCCTTCCCCGGTGTGGAAGACGCGCTGACCTGCGAATTCGATGGCCGCACCAAGATCCGCACCGGCGACACACTGAGCCTGAGCCTGCCGGCCGAGGCCTGCTATGTCTTCAATGCCCAGGGTCAGGCCTTGCGCCGCCAGGGCTGGTCCGCCGAGGTGGCCGCATGAAGAGGGCGATGCACGCGAGAGCGCGAACCGCTTGTTTCGTTCCAGCACTGACATCGGCACTGACCCTGGCCTTGGGCCTGCCAGCCCAGGCGGCCTCGGCCGGCGCGCAGTCCGACCTGAAGTTGGTGGTCTGGATCAATAGCGACAAGGGCTATAACGGGCTGCAAAAAGTGGGCGACGCTTTTGCCGAGAAGTCCGGCGTCAAGGTCACGGTGGAGCATCCCGTCGATGCGCCCGACAAATTCAGCCAAGCCGCAGGGGCCGGCAAGGGACCAGACATTTTTTGCTGGCCGCATGACCGTGTGGGTGAATGGGCCAAGAGCGGCCTGATCTCACCGGTGCGCCCGAACCAGCGCATCAGCAGCGAAGTGGAAGCCTCGGCCTGGCAAGCCTTCGCCTATCGCGGCAAGACCTGGGGCTACCCCATCGCCATCGAGGCCATCGGCCTGATCTACAACAAAGCCCTGGTGAAGACGCCGCCCAGTACTTTTAACGAAGTGATCGCCCTGGACCAGCGCTTGGTCAAGCAAGGCAAGAAGGCGATTTTGTGGGACTACAACAAGAGCTTTTTCAGCTGGCCCTTGTTCGCCGGCGCGGGCGGGCAGATCTTCCCCAAAGATGCGCAAGGTGAGTACGACACAGCCAAAGTTGGCGTCAACAACGCCGGTGCGGTGCGCGCAGGCCAAATGCTGGATCAACTGATCCGCAGTGGCGTGATGCCCAAGGGCGCCCGCTATGCCGAGATGGAAGGCGGCTTTGCCCGTGGCGATGTGGCCATGATGATCTCCGGCCCCTTCGCCTGGGACAACGCGCGCCGCGCCAAGATTGATTTCGGCGTGGCCCCCATTCCCGCCGTCATCCCCGGCCAACCCAGCCGGCCTTTTGTGGGCGTGCTGGGCTGCATGATTGCCGCGCCCAGCAAGGTCAAGGACGTGGCGCGCGAATTCATCGAAAACCACTTGATGCGGGTGGACAGCCTGAAGACCATCAATGCCGATGTACCCCTGGGCGTGCCGGCCAACAAGGCCTTCTATGCCGAACTGGCAGCCGACCCGGCTATTCGCGCCTCGATGGAGAACGCCCGCCTGGGCCAGGCCATCCCCAACATCCCCGAAGTCGGCCGCTTCTGGACCGCCATGGACGCAGCGATGGAAGCCATCAGCAACGGCCTGCAATCTCCCAAGGACGCCCTGGACGGCGCGGCCGCACGCATGACGGTGGGCAAGTGATATGACGCGGACAAGCAATCTCAATTCGAGCCAGGCCGCCGGCAGCAGCACCAGCAGCAGCCTGCTGAAATGGCCGCTGGTGGCGACCCTGGCTTTGGCCGGGCTCTACCTGGTTTTCAATATCTACGCCGCCGGCCAACTCTGGTGGGCGCTGGGGCTGCTTGTGCTCTTGGGCAGCGCCTTCTTTGTCTATCTGGCCAAGATCTCTTTCGCCTACCGCTACCTCTACCCGGGTCTGGCGGGCATGGCGATTTTTGTGGCCTTCCCGCTGCTGTACACGGTGCAGATCGGCTTCACCAACTACTCCTCCAGCAATCTGCTCAGCCAGGAGCGGGTGCGCAGCTATCTGCTGGAGCAAACGGCGCCGGATGACGCTCACTTGATGAGTTACTCCCTGCACGCCGACGGGCCGCAATACCTGCTGGCGCTGCGTCCGCTCAGCCCCATGGGTGAGCTGGGCGAGGTGGCTTTTGTGTCCGGCCCGCTGGCCTTGATGAACACCCAGGCGCCTGTGCGGGTGAGCATGGCTGCCCCCACCGCCTCTACCCATTTGGCACCTGCCCTGCCGCTGAAAGAGGTGCTCAAGCACCGCGATGTGCTGATGAGCTTGGTGCTGAGCCTGCCCGAGGGCGCGGCGTCTCATGGCACCGACCTGCATTACCTGGGCGTGAGCGAATTCGGCCCGCTGAACCGGCTCTGGCAGGCCAACCCGGACGGCTCGCTCACGCAGGCATCCGATGGCGCCGTCTACCACCCCAATGGCGAGACCGGCTTTTTCGAAAACGCCGCCACGGGCGAGCGCCTGCAGCCCGGCTTCAAGGTGTTTGCCGGCCTCAAGCATTACCAGCGCATGGTGATGGACCCGGACTTCCGCGGCCCCTTCTTTTCAATCTTCTTGTGGACGGTGAGCTTCTCGGCGCTGACCGTGCTCTTCACCCTGCTGATCGGCATGGCCCTGGCGGTGCTGCTGAACTGGGAAGCGCTGCGTTTTCGCACCACCTACCGCACGCTCTTGTTCCTGCCCTATGCGGTGCCGGGCTTCATTTCTATTCTGGTGTTCAAGGGCTTGTTCAACCAGAACTTCGGCGAGATCAACGCCATTCTGGACAGCTTATTCGGCATCAAGCCCGCCTGGTTTGCCGACCCCGCGCTGGCCCGCAGCATGCTGCTGATCGTCAACACCTGGCTGGGCTACCCCTACATCATGGTGCTGTGCACCGGCTTGCTGAAGGCCATCCCCGCGGACCTGTACGAAGCCTCGGCGATTGCAGGTGCCGGGCCGCTGACCAACTTCTTCAAGATCACCGCGCCTTTGATCGCCAAGCCGCTCACACCTTTGTTGATTGGCATCTTCGCCTTCAACTTCAACAATTTCGTGCTGATCGCCTTGCTGACCGATGGCCGGCCGGACTACCTCAACACCAAGGTCCCTGCCGGGCAGACCGACATTCTGGTCAGCTACACCTACCGCATCGCCTTCCAGGATTCCGGTCAGGACTTCGGGCTGGCAGCGGCCGTGTCGACCGTGATCTTCCTGATGGTGGCAGCGATGTCGCTGATCAATCTGCGCTTGATGCGCGCGAACTCAAGGTAAAGGTATTGCGTGACAGACCGCCCGAGTGAGCGAAGCGAACGAGTAGCTCTGTCACCAACCAATTTTTTGACTTGTGTGACAGACCGCCCGAACGAGCAAAGCGAGTGAGTAGCTCTGTCACCAACTGATTAGGTATTGCGTGACAGACCGCCCGAGTGAACGCATCGAACGGGTCGACCTGTCAGCAAACCAGTAGAAAGCAAGCATGGCCATCGTCACCAGTAAAACCCAAAAGTGGCGCGTCCTCGGCGCCCACGCCCTGCTGTGGGCGCTGATCGGCATCACCATCTTCCCGCTGCTGGCGGTGATTTCGATCTCGCTGCGGCCGGGGAACTTCTCCACCGGCAGCTTGATCCCGTCGGAGATCAGCCTGGAGCATTGGAAGCTCGCACTCGGCATCCCCTACCAAAGCGCCGATGGCAGCTTGATTCAGCCGCCCTTCCCTGTGCTGCGCTGGCTCTGGAATTCAATCAAGATTGCCACCATCTCGGCACTACTGATCGTGGCCATCTCCACCACCGCCGCCTATGCATTTGCGCGCCTGAAGTTCCGCTTCAAAACGCCCATTCTCAACAGCATGCTGCTGCTGCAGATGTTCCCAGCTGTACTGGCCCTGGTGGCGATTTACGCCATCTTCGAAACCATCGGCCAGTACCTGCCGGGCCTGGGCATTGAAACCCATGCCGGCCTGGTGCTGAGCTATATGGGCGGCGTGGCCATGCATATCTGGACCATACGCGGCTACTTCGAGACCATCCCCGTGGAGATCGAGGAATGCGCCAAGGTGGACGGCGCCACCCATTGGCAGGCTTTCCGGTATGTGCTGCTGCCCATGGCTGTGCCCATTTTGATGGTGGTCTTCGTGCTGGCCTTCATCGGCACCATCATCGAGTACCCGGTGGCCTCGGTGCTGCTGCGTGAAGAGGCCAATCTGACCCTGGCCGTGGGCGTCAAGTACTACCTCAACACCCAGCGCTTTTTGTGGGGCGACTTCGCCGCCGCCGCCGTGCTCTCGGGCCTGCCGATCACGCTGGTGTTCTTGGCCGCGCAGCGCTGGATCGTCTCAGGCCTGACGGCCGGTGGGGTGAAGGGCTAGTGACGGCCGATTCAAAAGCCAATGGCGCGGCGACTGATTGAGCCGCAAATGTAAGAAGGCGCGCGAAACTCGCGCGCCTTCTTGGCTGAGCGTCCCGGGCCTGGCATCAGATGCGCAAGGCCCGGTAGCTAGAGTCAAATCCACAACAAGGCGAGATCAAGGCGTGATCAAAGACGCCGAGTCATTGCGGGTATCGGCGTCGCCTCGGGCTTCCACCTTGCCTGCAAAGATAAGGCCAGCCGTTTCACCCGGATTGAAGGTGTAAGGCAAGGTGAACACCAAGGAGCCATCCTTGGGCAGCAGGAGCACGCCCATGGATTTGTCATTGAGCGAGCTCGGGCACTCGGCGCCGCCTGCGGCCACGCAAGTCATCGCCCCCAGCACCGGCGTCTTGGAGGAGATCTGGTTCAAGGTCAGGGTCACTCTCTTAGCGGCGTCAGGGCCGCTATTGGCCACGGTCACCACATATTGGAAACTGCCGCCAGCCGGCACGGAGGCAGTCGGCCCGTCGAGCTTGATGCTCACATCATTGGTATAGGCCTTGAAACCCACCGACTGCTTGCTGCTCGACAAATTGGTGCCAGTATTGGTGCTGGCTTCGGCGGCCACGTTGACCGAGCCGCTGGTGCCGAGCTTGACCGTCCCAGAGACATCAAAGGTCAAGCTCGCGCCGGGGGCCAGATTACTGATGGTCATGCGCGAACCCAGGCTCGGGCAAGCGGTCGCGAGGCTATCAGAGCTGCAGGCCGAGACTTGGAAGCGCTCCAGCAGCGCGTCCGCGCTGATGCTCACATCAGTCGAAGCCGCAGCCGCCTTGCCCACGTTAGACACCTTGACGGTGGCCACGGTCTGCGCATAGCCCGAAGGCACGTCCGGCCCGGGCAAGCCCATGGTGACCATCAACTCAGGCGTATCCACCGGCGGCGGTGGGGGGGGCGGTGTGGTGTCGCCACCACCGCCGCCACCGCCGCAGGCGCTCAAAACGAGCGCAGCACCAAGCCCAGCCAGCAAAGGCAGTGGGCGTGCAACGATATTTTTCAAAGACGCGAAGCTGCTTGTGGAACGCGAAACCATGTTTATCCCCTAGTCATTTGGTACCGGCCTAGCTGCCAATTCATTTCGGCAAAAAAGCTGGCTCTTGAAAGTGAGCGCGAATTTTAGTGACGCAACTTTTTAAGATCCGTTCGGCTTGAGTAGTCACATTGTGCGCATTTCGTACGCGAGCTTGCAATGGGCGAACAAAGTGTTCCAGGGCGACTGCTTGAAGCGACTCGCTTTTCCGTGTACCGGTGCAAAGCAAGCCCAATTGCCAAGCAGACATCACCCCCAGGAAAAACTTAAGGCGCCAGCTGCCTATCCAAAAAACCCGCGACACGATTCCAGAAATCGATCTGATTCGCCGGTACACGCCAACCATGGCCCTCGTCGGCATAAACCACATACTCGAGCTCGCTGCTGGCTTTGAGGGCCTTGCTGAAGGCCTCACCGTGCACCAGGGGCACGCGCTGATCCGCGCTGCCGTAGGCCAGCAGCACCGGCTGCTTGATGCTGGCAGCATGGGTCAAGGGTGAATTGGCTTTGAGCTCGGCGGCGTCCTTGACCCGGTCGCCCAGCAGCTTGGGCATGCCGTGCTTTTTGTAGGCATCAGACACATCATCCCAGCTGACCGAATGCAACATGTCCAGGTCGGTCACACCCACCCAGGCCACAGCGCAGCGGAATAGCGCCGGGTCGCGCACCAAGCCCATCAAAGCCGCATAGCCGCCATAGCTGCCGCCGGCGATGGCAATGCGCTTGGGATCGGCAATGCCTTGTGCGATTGCCCAGGCCGCAGCATCCGCCAAGTCGGTCTGCATGGCCTTGCCCCACTGGCGCCAACCGGCTTGGTGATGCGCCGCACCGAAGCCTTTGCTGCCCCTGAACTGGGGCTGCAAGACCGCAAAGCCCCGCGCCGCCAGGAACTGCACTTCCGCATCCCAGCGCCAGGCCGGGCCGCGCACAAAAGGCCCGCCATGCACCAAGACGACCATGGGCAGATTCTTCATGCCGGCAGCGCCGGGCGGCAAGGTCAGCCAAGCCGGCAGTTCCAGACCGTCGCGCGCCTTGATGCGCACCATCTCCATCTCAGCCATGGCCTTGGCATTGATGTCCGGCCGCTCGCCGCCCAGGCGGCTGAATTTGCGGGTCTCGCGGTTGAACAAGAAGTACTGCGTTGGCTGAATGTCGGCAAAGGCTTCGATCAAGACCCAAGGTGCATCGCCCGTCCAGGGCACGCTGATGCGGTTGACGGTGCGTGGCAGCACCTTGTCGATCTGCTTCTGCAGGGTCTGCATCTCAGCGTCCAGCCACTGGGTGACCTCGGCATCGATGGTGAAGCGCAGACCCAGCACCTTGTCACGGCGTGCGATCACCTCGGCATCCACATCGAACTGGGGTGATTGGGCCAAGGGTTCGGCCGACCATTCGCCGGTGGCAGGGTCAAGCAGCCAGCAGGCTTGCTTGTCACGGCCACGCTGGGCGGTGACGAACAGCTTGCCGTCGGCGCCGATTTGGCGCACGGCCAGCTCTCCCCCTTCGGTGAAGGCATTGAACTCCGCCAAGACCTGCCACTGCCCCGTCGCTGGGTTGCGCCAGCGCAAGGCGCCCTTCTCGGCTTCCTGCGTCTGAGCGACGCGCAACTCGCCCTGTGGGTCAGCCCACCAACCGACCGAATGCAGCGGCCCGTCCACTTCAACGCTGCGCCCCGTGCGGGTATTCAAGCGCAGCAGCTTGATATAGCCCACGCTCTTGCTGTCGTAGCTCTCGGGCCGGACCACCAAGACCTCATCACCCACACGCTGGGCGGAGCCATTGAGCAAAAAGGTGTTCCAAGGCTGTAGCGACAGCGAGTCACTGCCATTGCGCACCCACACGCGCTGGCGCTCGACCAACTGCTTGAACTCCGAGCCATCGTGCTGCACCGCAAACAAGCCAGGCGCCGCATCGATCTTGCCCTGCGGCGTTTCGCGGTCGTTCAAGTCAAACGCCAGGCGCTCGTTATTGACCCAGACGAAATTGCCCACATCGGCAGCGTCTGAGCTGTACACCACCTTGGGCGTCATGCCCTCCAGCGTCAGCACCGTCAGCATCATGCGGCCAGCCGCCCCCATGCTGCGCATGGCCAAGCGCCGGCCGTCGGGCGAAAGGCTGGCTGCATCCATCTGCGCCGCGCGGAAGAATTTATCGGCCGTCTGTCTGAGGGGCGAAGCAATGGCTTCAGGCGACGTTTGCGCCTGAGCCCAGGGCCATGCGGCAGCGAGCGAGGCGGCCAAGAGCGTGCGACGCTTCAAAGTTGTGAGCGAGAGAGTCATGTGAGATTCGCCTGAGAGGCTCGACAAATGGGAAGGAAGAAGGAAGGCACAAAGAAAAAACCCCTGCGGGCTGGAGCAGCCGGCAGGGGTTTCGAACGTGCAGAACTTAGAACTTGTAGCTGGCGCCCAGCATCACCGAGCGGCCCCACTTCAGGTATTCCAACGGACGATCCTTGGTGCCGGCGTAGGTCTGGTAAGCCGTGTCGCCCAGATTATTCACTTGCAATTGCAAGCCCAAGCCCTTCATCGCGCCGGTATTGAAGCTGTAGCCGATTTGCGCGTCGACGATGCTTTCACCCACCACATAACGCAGGGTGCGGTTGCCGTTGAAGTTACCGATTTCACCGATGAAGTCGGAACGCTTGCGCTGGCTGATGCGGAACTCGAAGCCGTCGGCCTCGTAGTAGGCCGTCAGGTTGTAGACCTGCTTGGACAGACCCGGCAGGGTGATGTTGCCCGAGCCCACGCTGCTGGCGCTATCTGGATCCTTGATCGCGATATTGCTATCGGTGAAGCTGGCGCTGGCCACGATACCGAAGCCCTTCAACACAGGGCTGACCATTTGCAGGGGCAGCGAGGCTGACAGCTCGATACCTTGCAGACGGCCACCATTGCCGTTGTAAGGCGCCGTGTAGTCACCCTTGCTGGCGATGGTGGTGCCGGGAATCGGCTTGGCATCGGCGATATAGGCCGAGAAGTCGTAGTTCGGGTTGGTCTGGGTGTAGATATAGCTCTGCAGGTCTTTGTAGAAGTACGCGGCAGCCACATAAGCCTTGGTGCCAAAGTACTTCTCGTAAGACATGTCAAAAGCCACCGCACGCCAAGGGTCCAGGCGCGAGTTACCACCGCTGGCACCGGGCTTGCGCACACCGTTGACATCGGGGTTGTCGCCCACGCCGAACTCCAGGGCCGAGCGCAGCTGGTCAACACGCGGACGCGCCACTTGCTTGGCCAGGGCCATGCGCACGGTCTGATCATTGCTCAGGCCAAACACCAGGTTCATGCTGGGCAGCGCATCGGTGTAGGTCTTGCCGTCAGTCACCGGCTTGGGGTTCGCGCCATCCGTCAGGCGAATGGCGGTGGAGGATTGGTCGGTGTGCTGAACTTGCACGCCCACATTGCCGCGCACCGAGATGCCGCCCCAGTTGGTGTCGATGTCACCCTTCAGGTAGCCGGTGGTGATCTTCTCGTTGACGTCCCAGGCCTTGGCCACCAGATAGGGGAAGGCGGTGGCGCTTGGCTTGAACGTCATGTATTTATCAACCGCGCCAGGCACATTCCAAGCGGGGATGTTGCCAACGCCGGCAAAGCCGAGGTCAACCTGACCGTACTGGAACTCAGAGCCGACGGCGGTTTCGCCTTGCGCGCCGAGATTGATATTGCCTTCAGGCTGGCGCTTTTTCTTGGAACGGTCGGCGTAGTTCAGGCCGAATTGCACCTCAGACAAAAGGGAGCTGGCGAAGGCCGGTGCGGGCAGGCTGCCACCGAACTTCAGGCTCTTGAGCTCGTCTTCCACGCTAGGCGTCTTGCCGTAGCCGGAGCCGTAAATCGTGCCGCGCAGCAGCAGCTTGCTCGGGTCCGAATAGCTCAGGCTGGGGTTCAGGGTGGAGAAGCCACCGCTCACCACATTGAGCTTGAGCGTGTCCAGCGGTGCCGTCGTCGCATTGCTCGGCGGCAGCTGCAAATTGTTTTCGAGATTCAGCTCTTCACGCGTGGCCTTGGAATAGCTCGCATCGGCCAGCCAGTTCACGCCCGCAGCCTTGAACTTATTGTTCCAGCCCAGCGCGTTGATCTTGTCCTCGCGCTTGTTATACATGCCGCGCACCAGCGGGTAGAGGCCGCTGATCGTGCCGCCGCCAAAAGTGCCGTTGGCATTGATGATCGGCGAGGTCACATTCAAGCCGGGGTTGAAGCCGCCGTTATAGCCGCTCAAGTTGACTTCGAACTGATTGGCCGTGTCTTCTTGCTTGGCCTGGGTGTGATACAGATCGATCACACTGCTCCAGTCGGCCGAGGGGCGGAACTCGATCGTGGCCATCAAGCCATCACGCTTGGTCACGCCGGTGCGGCGCAGGGCCTTGATACCGTCCGAGTAGTAGGTGCCATCGGCCACGCCAGGGCGCCAGCCGGTCTTGATCTGCTGCCAGGGCTCGTACAGACCCACTTGCTCTTCTTGCACCGGGGTCTCGAGGTGGGCATAGCCCAGCACGACGCCGATGGTGCGGTTGGCAAACTGATCGATATAGCTGGCGCTCAAACGATTGCCTCGGTCCGAGGCGTTTGCTGCCTTGCCCAGGGAGTTCTGCGACACGCGAGCACCAATGGAAACCACGCGGCTGCCGAAGTTCAGCGGGCGAACGGTTTGCATGTCCAACGTGCCGGACAAGCCTTGGCCGATCAAGCCTGCATCGGGCGTCTTGTAAACGGTCACGCCGCTCAGCAACTCGGAGGGGAACTGGTCGAACTCGACGCTGCGGTTGTCACCGGTGCTGACCATCTCGCGGCCGTTCAGCAAGCTGGTGGCGAAGTCGGGCGACAAGCCGCGCACGCTGATCACTTGGGCGCGACCGGCCGCGCGCTGGGCCGACAGGCCAGGCAAACGAGCGATGGACTCAGCAATGCTGTTGTCGGGCAGCTTGCCGATGTCTTCGGCGGAAACGGCTTCGACGATGGAGTCGGAGTTCTTCTTCACCGAAATGGCCGCTTCGATACCCTTGCGGATGCCGGTGACGGTGACGGTTTCCAGCTTTTCGGAGCTGGCGGCTTGCTGGGCAAATGCGCCCGCTGCCATCATCAAGACGGCGCAGCCAATGGCGACTTGCTTGACTTGGAAGGTTTCGCGCTGCACGGCCTTGGCCTGCATACGCTTCTCTGCGGAAGTATTCATATTCAATGTCTCCTCAAGCTCTCTCTGGAACAACAAGGTGGCCCACACAAGCAGCCACTACCGGTCGCTAGGGGGTTGAGAACTCAATGTCTCAGGCGCATTTGTACCAAAACTAGATATTCTTCGTGCAAACGTAAACCCTAGACGTTGCATTACTACGACCAAATTTCGTCTAAGTTCACCCGGATAGTCAGGGTTTACGCTTAAGTTTTGCCTATATTTAAGGCAACAAAACCACTTTAAGACCAATTTTCACCAAAAGACATGTACTTCAACTACACGCCATTTCAAGGCAAAGTACAAACCCATCTGGGGCAAAGCAACCCAGGAAAAGACAAAGCCGCCGAACCCTGGGGAGTTCGACGGCTTTGACGGATTAAACCGATGCGCTAGCTGTTATGGCAGCTTAGATAGGCCAAGCAAGACAAGTCGCGCAGGGCGCAGACCCAACGGTGCCGCGTGGTCATTCACGCTTTTGCTCAGTCATCCAGCTGCTCAATTGCCGCCGCCACACCGGTCAGCGCCGCCAGGGTGTCGGTGATCAAGGCCGTCGGAATCGCTGCCAGATAGCCCTGGAAACGCCCCTTGGCCTCAAAGCGCTCGCGAAAGCGCGAGGCGAAAAAGCGCTCGCCCAGGCGCGGCACAATGCCGCCGCCGATATAGACGCCGCCACGCGCACCCAAGATCAACGCCACATTGCCGGCAAAGCTGCCGAGCAAGGCACAAAAGCTGTCCAGCGCTTGCGCGCACAGGGGATCCTCGCCAGACAAGCCGCGCGCCACAATCTGCTCCGAACTCAAGGCCAGCGGCACGTGGGCCTGTTCGCCCCGTTCACCTTGCTTGCCTTGCGCACCCTGATGGCCCATCACCGCCACGACTGCCGCATGAAGTACTGGCAAGCCGATGCCCGACAACAAGCGTTCGGCCGACACATGCGCATACTGCGTGCGCACATGCGCCAGCAAGGCACTTTCAAAGTCATCCGCAGCCGACAAACTGGCATGCCCGCCTTCGCAAGGCAAGGCAATCCAGCCCTGCGGCGTCGGCGTCACCCCCGCCACGCCCAGGCCGGTACCCGGGCCGATCACCGCCATGGTCGCCGCGGCCGAGGCCGGCAAATAAGGCTGAATCGCATCACCCGCCACCCAAGCGCGCAACTGCCCATCACCCAGGCGCGGCAAGGACAAGGCCAGAGCCTCAAAGTCGTTCAAGACCAGCAGGGGCGACACGCCCAAATCCTGCTGCACCTGGCGCCGCGAAAAGCTCCAATGGCTATTGGTCAGCTCCACCTGATCGCCAGCGACGGCCGTGGCCACAGCGAAAGCCGCTGAACTCGGGCGCAGTGAGGCATCGCCAAGCTGCTGTCGCAGACCATCCAGATAGGCATTGGCCGCTGCCACCGGGCCACTATGCTCGCGTACCGGCAAGACCGTGACATGGCTGACCGGCGCATGCCGCGCCGCGAGCCAGCCGAAGCGCGCATTGGTGCCGCCAATATCGGCCACCAAGCAGGGGTAGAGGGCGCCGTTCACCAAGCCAAACTCCCGCCACGCACGCACCCACCACCACCCCGCGGCAGCTGAAGCAGTAATTCAAACAATCGTCGTTGTAGGGCTTGCACGTTCTTTTCTTATCTTTTCCAAAGTTCCCAGGGCTCGGTCGCTAGGCGCGAGACCGGATGGCAGGCCAGCCACCAAGATCAGCCTCAAATCAAGCGACAGCGAGTAGCCAGTCAGCAAACCCAGCTCTCTCGCCACACCTTCCGCAGTCGCCTAAGGCCACAGCAGGGCCAGAAGGTAGCAAAACTACACGATCAACGCAATAGATAGTTCCCAAGGTCTTGCGCCAGCTTAGTCAGCCGATTTCAGGCCTGAGCTAGCCAGCGGCGGGAAATTTTTATGGCAGAACGCAAGAACCCAGATGGCGCAGCGCAGGGATCGGAGCAAAAATGGTTCGCGGGCGACCAGCGACGCGACCAAAGTCGCCAAGCACAACTGTAGTCAAGCTACATCACCCAGGTGCCGGATAGCACTTGCGGGCCATGCCAAGGCCGTGGCAAGCTTGGCCGCAGGCTTAACTAGGCGGAAGGGCCGCCACAAGCGCGCCGCATAATGCAGCGCCACGCGATCAAGCCTGCCCGGGCTTGCTCTCTTTTTCCACCTCGTGCCCATCGCCAGACACAGACATGTCGCTCAAGTCAAACTTTGACAGCCCACGCTTGATTGCCGATATCGGCGGCACCTATGCGCGCTTCGCGGTGGAGCAAGCACCCGGCCATTTCAGCCAGATTGCCTCCTTGCGTTGCGCCGACTTTGCCGACTTCCACGCGGCGATCAGCGCCTATCTGAGTGACCTGGCGCCGATTGGCGCAAATGGCCCAAATAACTCGAATAGCTCGAATGGCCAGAGTGCTACGAGTGGAAGCCAAAGCCAGCACGGCATCTTGCATGCGGCCATCGCCATCGCCTATCCGGTCGAAGGCGACCAGGTGCGCATGACCAATTACCACTGGCAGTTTTCCATCGAGGAAATGCGCCAGCGCCTGGGTCTGGAAACCCTGGTGGTGGTGAATGACTTCACCGCCCTGGCCATGGCCCTGCCCAAGCTGGGCCCGGCCGATGTGCGCCAGATCGGCGGCGGCGAGGCCCGCATGCCCAGCGTGATCGGCCTGCTGGGCTCAGGCTCGGGCCTGGGCGTGTCAGGCCTGATCCCGGCGGCGGAAGGCTGGATCGCCCTGGGCACCGAAGGCGGCCACACCAATTTCGCCCCACGTGACGAGCGTGAAATCGCCATCCTGCGCCACGCTTGGCGGCAGTTCGAGCATGTCTCTTTCGAGCGCTTGTTGTCGGGCCCCGGCATCGAGTTGATTTACCGCGCCCTGGCCGAGCATGGCGGCGTGGCGGCAGAAGATTTGCAAGCCCCCGAAATCACCCAACGCGCCCTGGACCACCAGGATCCGCTGTGCGCTGAAACCCTGGATGTGTTTTGCGCCCTGCTGGGCACGGCCGCATCCAATCTGGCGGTGACCTTGGGCGCGATGGGCGGCGTCTATATCGGTGGCGGCATCGTGCCGCGCTTGGGCGAGTATTTCGACAAGTCCTTGTTCCGCGCCCGCTTCGAAGACAAGGGCCGCTTCCACGACTATGTGGCCGCCATCCCCACCTTTGTGATCACCGCCGAGCACGCCACCTTCAAGGGAGCCTCGGCGATTCTGCAAGCGCAGTTGAAGACCCTGGAGGCCACGCCCGGCTCGGCGATTCTGGGCCAGATCCGGCGCGCCTGCGCCGAGTTGTCACCGGCCGAATTGCGGGTGGCCGAGCATGTGCTGGCCCATCCGCGCGATGTGCTGGGCGCACCCATTGTGGAGATCGCCCGCGCGGCAGAAGTGAGCCAGCCCACAGTGATCCGCTTTTGCCGCTCGCTCGGTTGCGAGGGCCTGTCGGACTTCAAGCTGCGCCTGGCCTCGGGCCTGACCGGCACCGTGCCCGTCACCCACACCCAGGTCAATCTGGATGACTCGATGGTGGAGCTGGGCGCCAAGGTGCTGGGCAATACCGCCTCGGCGATTTTGCAAGTGCGCAGCCAGCTCAACCGCGAGATGATCGACCGCGCCATCGACCTGCTGCTGGGCGCCGGCCATATCGAGTTCTACGCCGTCGGCCATTACGGCGTGGTGGCGCAGGACGCGCAGTTCAAGTTCCTGCGCTTTGGCATGTCCAGCGCGGCCTACACCGACACCCGCTTGCAAGCCCTGGCCGTCAATGTGCTCAAGCCGCGCGATGTGGTGGTCATCATCAGCAACGGCGGGCGCCTGCAGGAGTTGCTGGAGGTGGCCGACAAAGCGCATGAGCGCGGTGCCTATGTGGTGGCAATCACGGCTAGCCAATCCCCGCTGGCACGCAAGGCAGATGCGGCCTTGATCGTGGACCATGTCGAAGACGTGGCCACCCATCTGCCC
Source organism: Roseateles sp. PN1 (assembly GCF_038419725.1). Lineage (NCBI taxonomy): Bacteria > Pseudomonadati > Pseudomonadota > Betaproteobacteria > Burkholderiales > Sphaerotilaceae > Roseateles > Roseateles sp. PN1. Next base: position 203,999 of record NZ_JBCARA010000002.1, read on the forward strand.
ATGATCAGCCGCATCTTGCACCTGCTGGTGATCGACATCCTGGCCGTCGGTGTGGCCATGCGCCGCAACCCCGAGGGCGTGGAAATGCTCTCGCGCCTGGCACAGGATGCGCTGGACGAGAAAGACTCGGCACGACCCGCCGGCCAGAGCCCACGCGCCCAGCGCACCGCGCCGGGCGTCACCCTGGCCTCACCGCTGGCCAAGCTGACCTCGCACAGTCGCTGATCAGGCCATTCGCCTGATTCAGCTGATCAAGCGGATCAAGCTGGCTTGACGCCACCGGCCGCCAGGCCGGCAATCTGCGCCAGCACGCCGGGCAATTGGCTCACCCCGTCGATGACGAAATGGGCGCCGCCGGCGTACAGCTCAGCACTGGCACGGGCACGCAATTCGGCTTGCTCATGCTCCGTCAATGCCTGCCACTGCGCTTCGCTCAAGCCCAAGGTATTGCCGGTCACCGCCAGGCCCACCACCCAGCAGCCGATGGCACGACCCTCTTGCAAGCCGGGCACCGTGTCATCCACCTTCACCACGCTGGCCGGCGGCCACACGCCCAGATCGGCCAGGGTCTTGACCATCATCAGAGGGCCAGGTCTTGCCGAGGGCATATCGCCCGCGCAGACCAGGTTGTCGGGCTCATAGCCCTGGGCCGCCGCCAATGGCGCCAGCACCTCCATGATGGGCCGGTTGTAGCCCGTGGTTGAGCCGATCTTGAGCCCCTGCTCGCGCAAGGCTTGCACCACCTCCAGCGCGCCCGGAATCAGCGTGGCATGCTGGCTGACGCTGGCCATATTCATGGGCGTGAAGACCTCGTAGAGCTCGTCGCAATCGGCATCGCTGAAAGCTCGGCCGTGCACGCGCGCCCATTCGGCGGCAATGCGCGGGGCATTACCCAGGGCATGGATGTGGTCCCACTTGGCCAACCCCATGGGCACGCGGGCTTCATCAATGCTGATGTTCACGCCATAGCGCGCAAACAGCTGCACAAAAGCGCCCATGGGCGCTTGGCTGCCGTAGTCCAGCATGGTGCCGGCCCAGTCGAACACCACCGCTTGTAGTTTGTTGCTCATCTCATTTGCTCCAAAAATTACCAGGCCGCAAAAACCTCTTCGGCCAAACCAAATGCCGTGCTGGCACCGGTGCCGCTGCTGATAGTGACGGCGCGGGTCAGCGCATCAGGCGACTCCACCAGGCAAGGCTCGGTGGCCGAGGAGGGATAGGTGCCCACCCAGCGCTCGATCACCTGGGCTTCGCGCAGATGCAAGGCCTCACGCAGATGGCGCAGGATCAAATCGTCCACCGCTTCGTTAGCGAAAGGCGGCAGCACCGGGCCGTAGTGATGTGAGTCCCCCACCACCAAGCTGCCGTCAGCGCTTTGCACCACGATCAGGTGGATGCCATGGGCCAGGCTCTCGCCCTCCTCCGCCTGCAAGCGCGCCCGCAGGGCTTGCGCCTCGGGCAGCTCGGAATAGCCCTCATAACGCACCAGGCTCAGCTCACCCATCACCGAGGCCGGTAGCTTGAAGCCGGCTTCAGGCCGCACCCGCAGCATTTGCAACTGACAGAGGCGCAGCTGATGCGGAACCCAGCGCTCGGCAAACAAGCCATGGAGTTCGGCGCCCGTGCACACCACCACCCGCTCGGCGCGGTACTGGCCCCGCGAGCTCTGCACATGCGGCGTCTGCAGCGCCAGCACGCTTTCGCCAAAGCGGAACTCAACGCCGTAAGTGCTGGCCAACCAGCGGGCCAAAAGCGGAATCGCCTCGCGCGACTCGACCCGCAACTCATGCGGGCTGTAGAGCACCTGCCCCGACCCATTTCCCAAGCGCAGCGCCGGCGCGCGCGCGCTGGCGTCCGCTTCGCTCAGAAGCTCGCATTGCTGTGCCATCTCGGTGCGCATAAAGGCTTCCAGCACGGCTTGCGCCTCGGGCCTTTGCGCGGCCAGATACAGGCCGCGGTGCTGCACCTCAATGCCCGCCAGTGGTGCCACATCCGCCCAAACCTGGCGCGAGCGCATGGCACGCGCCCAGCTGGCGCCGGCCTTTTGCCCGGTCACCGTGACAAAGCCGAAGTTGCGGATCGAGGCGCCGATGCAGGCCGCATCCCGCTCCAGCACCACCACCTTGAGCCCGCGCTTGGCGGCGGCATAGGCATGGGCCAGGCCAACGATGCCGGCACCGACCACCAGTAAGTCATATGTCTTGCTCATTCCAGTTCTCAACTCCAAAAGAAAAGTTTGGGCTGCGGCGGCAAGTCAAGCGCGCAGCCTCGGGGGACAGGCGAGCTGCAAATGCCGACCTGCCCACTCCGCTCGTTCAGCCGATTCAGCGCGCCCGCCAGCGCTGCGTCTTGTTGATCAGCAGCCGCTCCAGGCCCGCCAACACCAGGCGGCCCAGGGCCGCAGTTGCGAAGATCAGCACCGCCATTGCGGCCGCCGGTCCGATATCGCCCGCGTCATCCATGGCCAGCACGGCCACCGAGGCCAGCGTGGTCTCGGGCGAATACAAAAACACCACCGCCGAGACCGTGGTCAGCGCATTGACGAAGAAGTAGCCCGCCACCTGCACCAGCGTCGGCAGGCTGACCGGCAAATGCACCCGCAACAAGGTCTTCCAGAAAGGCACACCCATGCTTTCAGCCACCAGTTCGTACTCGCGGTCCAGCGAGCGCAGCGCCGTTAGCTGGGTCAGATGCGCCACCGAAAAGAAGTGCGCCGTGGTGCAGATCACCAGCAGGCCCAGCGAACCGTAGAGGAAGTGCAAGGGGTTCCAGGCCGCGTTGAAAAACAAGATATAGCCCAGGCCAAGCGCCAAGCCCGGTACCGCCATTGGCAAGCCGGCCAGCCCGGCCAGCAAGCCGCGCGCGGCGGCAAACTGGCGCGGCTTTTCCACCAGATAGGCGCTCAAAAAACTTAAGCCCGTGCCCAGCAGCGCGGTTCCCAAGGCCAGCTTGAGCGAATTGAAGTAGCTGGCCCAACCGCCGCCGTCCATCAGATCAAACTGGTAGTTACGCAGCGAAGGCTGCAGCTGATAGGGCCAATAGGTGGCCAGTGAGGCAAACACCGCCACGCCCATCACCAAGAGCAGTGCACCGGCCACCAAGCTGCAATACAGCAGCATTGCGCGGTCCAGCAAGGGCGCGGGCTTAGGCGAATACGGCACAGAGCGCAGGCCCAGGCTGGCGCTTTGCGAGGCGCGCAGGCGCTGCTCCACCCAGAAGGCCAGCAGGGCTGGCAGCAGCAACACCAAGGCCACCACCGCGCCCATTTGCAGCTTTTGCTGACCGATCACCTGCTTGTAGATGTCGGTGGCCAGCACCTGCGTATTGCCGCCAATCACCTTGGGCACGCCAAAGTCGGTGATCACCAGCACAAACACCAGCATGAAGGCCATCACCAGGCCATAGCGGCTGGCCGGCAGCGTCACCGTGCGGAACACCCGCCAGGGGCTGGCACCCAGGCTAGCAGCGGCCTCGTACAAGCGACCGTCGCTGCTGGCCAGTGCCGTCAGCAAGACCAGCAAAGCATGCGGGAATGTCCACAGCACCGAGCCGGTGACGATGCCAAAAGGGCCGTAAGCACTCAAGCCCGGCAGCCAGCCTTTGAGCAAGCCCTGGTTGCCGAACAGATAAATCAGGCTGATGGCCATCAGCAGCGAGGGCGCCAGCACCGGCACCAAGGCCACGGCGCGAAAGAAACGCCGCCCTGGCATGCAGGTCTGCGTCAAGGCAAAGGCATAGCCATAGGCCAAGCTCACGCAAATCAGCGCACTCAGCACAGACAGCCACAAGCTATTGAACAAGGAGCGGCCCACATTCGGGCTGCTGAGGTAGGCCAGATGATTGGCCAGGCCGCTGAACTGGCCTTTGTCATCAAAGAAACTCATGCCGCCCAGGGCGGCAACCGGCAAGCCCACGGCCACCAGCAAGCTGAGCAAACTGGCGGCCAGCAGCACGCGCAGCAGCAGGCGCTCAAACGAGCCGCCCGTCCGCGCTGGCGTTCGCGCTGCAGCCACGGCCCCAAAACTCAGTTTTGCCACCGCATCGCCACTCATGCCGCCCGCCGCATCGACAAGGGTTGCGCCAGGGCATGAATCGCCGCCGCCGGAATGTCCAGCAAGACGTGACCCTGCAGCCAAGCGGGCAGCGTGGCGTCGCGCGGCGTGGCCAACTCGGCCTCGATCACGCCGTCCGCTCCGCAAGCCTCACACTGCAGACGCACCAGGGTGCAAGGGCCGAGGAAAACGGTTTCCAGCACCTTGCCACGTAAGGTGTTCACGGCATCACTGGCGATGCCCACGGAACCATGCAGCTCAGCAGGCCGCAGCGCAATCGCCTCAGGCCGCAAACCCAGCAGCACCGGGCTGCCGGTCTTGAATTCATGGGTGTCGCAATGCAGTTCCTGCGTGCCCACCCTCGCTCGGCCCGCCGCCACCACCAGGGCTTGCAACAGATTCATGCGGCCAACGAAACCGGCCGCAAACGGGCTGACCGGTCGCGCGTACAGCGCTTGCGGGCTGCCCTGCTGCTCGACCTGGCCCTGATGCATCAGCACCACCCGGTCAGACATGGACAAGGCCTCATCCTGGTCATGCGTCACCATCAAGGTGGTGATGCCCAGCTGCTTTTGCAGGCGCCGGATCTCGCTGCGCAAGCCGACGCGCACCTGGGCATCCAGGGCCGACAGCGGCTCGTCCAGCAGCAAGAGTGCTGGCTTTGGCGCCAGCGCCCGCGCCAAGGCGACGCGCTGCTGCTGCCCGCCCGACAGCTGGGCCGGGAATTTATTGGCCTGCTCGGCCAGGCCGACCAGGTCCAACATCTCAAGCGCGCGGGCCTGACGGTCACGCCGCGCCAAATCCTGCAAACCGTAGGCCACGTTCTGCGCCACGCTCAAATTGGGGAACAGGGCATAACTCTGAAACACCACGCCAAAGCGGCGTTGCGAAGCGGCTTGTTGGGTGATGTCTTGGCCGCCCAGGCTGATGCTGCCGGTATCCGGCGTCTCGATGCCGCACAAGATGCGCAAGAGCGTGGTCTTGCCGCAGCCCGAAGGCCCCAGCAAGCTGATGAATTCGCCGGCGGCCACGTCCAACGCAATGCCGCGCAGCACGGGCTGCGCGCCGTAGCGCTTGCTGATGTGTTTGATTGAGAGCATGTGGGTCAGAGGGGTCCGAGATTGCCGGGGTATAGCGAGGCCCAAGCCCAGCTCTTCATTCAGTCGGTGGGGGCTGAGCTCAGTGGGTACTGCGAGGTTCAAGCCCCAAGTCTTCAGTCAGTGGGGCTGCGCTCGCTGGGTACAGCAGGTCCAACCCCAAATCCTCAGTCAGTGGGGTCGGAGCTCGCTGAATACAGCGAGGTCCAACCCCAGGTCATTACCTTTTCGGTTCGGCCTTGGCTTCGTACCGGCGCGCCCACTCGGTCAGGATGCGTTCGCGGTTATTGGCGGCCCAGACGAAGTCGTTCTTCACCAGCAGCTTCTCGATGTCGGCCGGCACATACTCCAGGCGCTCTTGCACTTGCGGCAGGGCCAGCACGGCGAAGTTGGCGGCGTAGAGCTCATTGGCCTTGCGGGTCACGGCCCAATCGGCCAAGGCCTTGGCGGCGTCTTGCTTTTTGCTGCTCTTGAAGATGGCGGTGGCTTCCACATCCCAGCCCAGGCCTTCCTTGGGGAAGATGATGTCGATGGGGGCGCCATCTTTCTTGGTCTTGTTGGCGCGGTAGTCGAAGGACAGGCCGACCGGGAATTCGCCCGCACCGGCTTGGCGGCAAGGCTTGGAGCCGCTGTGGGTGTAGACACCCACGTTTTGGTGCAACGCGTCCATGAAGGCCCAGCCCTTGGCCTCGCCCATGCTTTGCAACCAGGCCGACACCATCAAAAACCCGGTGCCGCTGGAGGCGGGATGGGGCATGGTGATCGTGCCCTTATAGGCCGGCAGGGTCAGGTCTTGCCAGCTAACAGGTTTGGGCAGCTTGCGCTTGTCGGCTTCAACGGTGTTGAAGCAGACGGCCGAGGACCACAGGTCCATGCCCACCCAGGTCGGCTGAGCTTGCGGGTCACGCATATTGGCGCGCACCTGGGCCAGGCCCTTGGGGGCGTAAGGCTGCAGCAGACCCTCTTTGTCCAGCAGCATCAGCGAAGTGGCGGCCAGGCCCCACACCGCGTCGGCTTGTGGATTGGCCTTCTCGGCCAGCAGACGGGCGGTGATGATGCCGGTGCTGTCGCGCACAAACTTCAGCTCGATGCTGGGGTTGTCGTGCTCGAAGGCGGTCTTGTAGGCCTTGATCTGGTCAGCTTCCAGAGCCGAGTACACCAGCAGCTCGGTTTTGCCCTGGGCCTGGGCAGTGCCGCCAGCCAAGCTCAGCAGGCTCAGCACGGTCAACATCAGGGGCTTGATCAACAGTTTGCGCATCTTGACTCCGGTAGTGAGGGGGACGAATAGGCGAAACTGTAGAGATGGCACATGAAAGCACCGCGTCAACGGGCGCAAATATGACAAAGCCGGTATTGGCAAACTTGTGGCGGCGGGTCTTGCCATGCTGGTGACTCAGCTCAAGTCCTTTTTCATCGTCGCCCGCCTGGGCAGCGTCACTCTGGCCGCCAAGCAGCTCGGTCTGAGCCAACCCACGGTGACGACGCAGATCCGCGCCCTGGAAGAGCATTACGGCATCGAGCTGTTTCACCGCAGCAGCGGCCGCCTGGTGATCAGCGATGCCGGCGTGCGCCTGCTACCCCTGGTGGACCAGTTGCTGCAGCAAGAAATCGATGTGGAATTCGCCCTGCGCAATGCCGGCGAGCCGCAGCACGGCAGCCTGCGCCTGGGCGCCACCGCGCCCTACTACTTGCTGGACATCGTGCAGCGCTATCACCAGCGCTTCCCGCAGGTGGAAATCAGCGTGGCCGCCGGCAACTCGCGGCAGATGATCGCCACCTTGCTGGAGTACCAGGTCGATCTGGCCACCTCCTCCCAGCTAGAAACCGACCCACGCCTGTTCCGCATGGAATTGGGTGCCGACCCGCTGGTGTTGCTGCTACACGTCCAGCACCCGCTGACCCAGATGGACGCGGTGCCGCTGGCGGCCCTGGCCGACTGCATGCTGCTGACACGTGAACGCGGCTCAACCACCCGGCAGATGAGCGAGCAAATGCTCAGCGAGGCCGGCGTGCAGCCCCGCGCCAGCATGGAAATCGCCAGCCGCGAAGCCTTGCGGGAAGCCGTGCTGCGGCAGATGGGCGTCAGCATCTTCGCCCGCAGCGAGGTCAGCACGCACCCGCTGCTGTGCAGCCGGCCCTTCGTCGAGCCAACGCCGGTGCTGCCGGAATATCTGTACTGCCTGAAAGACCGGCGCAACGCCCGACTGATCGCGAGTTTTCTGGCCGAATGCCAGGCGCAATGATCCGCCCGTTTGATTTGACGCAAAGACCAAAGAGGCCGGGAAAAGGAGTAGGCCAAGGCCGCCATTTCCCGCCAGCCAAGCTGCATACTACGGACACAAACACTCTCAGCGGAGACCTCGATGCCCAAGCTTGTTGCCGAGAAGATTGAACTGAGCGGTCTGTTGGACCGCGCCGCCCTGCAGAGTACGCTGGAGCAGGCGGCGAGCAAAGCCATTGCCGATGCCCAAGCCCTGGCCGTGCTGACCATCGATGTGGATCATTTCAAGGATTACCAAGACGCCAAAGGCCTGCCCCAGGCCGAAGCCACGCTACTGAACCTGGCCAAATTCCTGCAAACCCAGTTGCCCAGCGGCGCCACCTTGGCCCATCTGGGGGCCGACGCCTTTGTGCTGGTGTTGCCGGGCCGCGATATCGCCGCCGCCCTGGCATGCGCCGAAACCTTGCGCCTGGCCGTGCAAGCCGAATTGGCCGGACTGGATAGCCCCACGCCGCTGACCATTTCACTCGGTGTTGCCGCCAGCCCCGCTGGCAATAACTGGACCGCACGCGGCCTGCTCTCGCTGGCCGATACGCGCATGACCTTCGCCAAGAAGCGCCTGCTGCCGCACCACAACCACACCTGGGCCGGCACCCTGCCCTCGGACTGGTATGCGCGCATGGACATTCAACCCGGGGCTTGGCCTAGCCTGTAAAGCAGCTTTGGCAGCGGGCTGAACGGGGTTCACCCCCGCGCGGCCCGCAGCCGGCTATGCACCGCCCTGGCATGCGGCACCCACGCCAGGGTGGCCCAGCGCCGCCACATCAGCAGCCCTCGCACCCACTCATCCGCCGCGTAAGCAATCCACAAGCCCGGCAAACCCAGGCCGAAGTAAGAACCCAGCAGCCAGCTGCCCCCGGCCAAGACCAGCACCATGGAGGCCGCCCCGGCCATCACCGGGTAGCGCGCATCGCCCGTGGCCCGCAAGGCATTGATCACCACCAAGTTGAAGGTGCGGCCCGGCTCCAGCAGCACGGTGATCCACAACAAGCTCGCGCCCAGATCGATGATGGCCGCGTCTTGAGTGAAGAAACCCAGCAACCAGCGCCCGCTCAAGGCCGCCGCCAGCGCCACCAATGTGCTGACCACCAGGCCACGCGCCAAGGCCTTGCGCACCAGACGATGCGCTTCGTGCAATTTACCTGCGCCGATCATGTGGCCCACCACGATCTCGGCCGCAAAACCCGTGGCCAAGCCAAACATCAGCACGCCATACATCAGCTGCAAGGTATAGGCTTGGGTGGCCAAGGCGGCTGCGCCCATCGTCGCCGCCACGCCCACGGTCACCAAAAAGCTCAGGCGGTAGGCGATGTTCTCGGCCGCAGCCGGCAGGCCGATGTGCAGCACAGCCGCCAGCGGTGCACGCGGCAAGCGCCACCAATCCGACAACTGCGGCCGCAGCCCCAGATGCGCCCGCCACAGCCACAGCAGCAAACCCAGGCCCAGCAATCGGCTGATCAGCAAAGCCAGGGCAAAGCCAGGCAGGCCCAGCGCCGGCACAGGCCCCCAGCCCGACATCAAGGGCACAGCCAGGGCCAGATGGCTGGACTGCATCAGCACGATCACCGCCAGGGCCGCGCGGCTGTGCAGATGCGCGCGCAAAACACTGCTCATCGAGGCCAGCCAAGCGTCCAGCAACATAGCGGGTGCCAAACACTGCAAAAAGACAGTGGCCAAGGGCAATACTTCCGCCGGTGCCTGCAGCAAACGCAGCAGTGGCTCGGCAAACAGCAAGGCAGCCAGGGACACGGGCACACCCATCCAAGTACCGGCACCGAGCACGGCCCGTGCCACCCGGTCAGCTTCGGCGCGCTGCCCAGCGCCTAGGCTTTGCGTGATCACCACGCTGACGCCCGCGCCAATGATGCGAAACAGAATGAACAAAGTGGCCGAGAGCTGATTGGCCAGCGCAAAGGCGCCGCCCGCTGCGTCCGACACCCGCCCGGCCAAGGCCGTACACACCATGCCCACGGCGATGCCCAGCCAAAGCTCCATGAACAAGGGCCAAGCCAGGGGGAAAAGGCGCGGGGCGGGATGGGTCGGCCGATGAGGCGTTCGGTGGGGCATGGCAGGCGGCACGCCGCGGGTCAACAAGCGCCAAAGCGCATGGAAAGGGTGACAGATCGAGGGCGCATTCTCCACGAGAAGCCCGGCCGAAGCAGTCGCCTCGCCACAAAACCCGGAATGCGGGGACAATCAGCCCCTTACCCGCATTACTCTCTTATTGGAAAGCTCGCCTTGAAAAAGACTTATCAGCTGCGCATCGAAGGCAAAAACCCCGACCGCCTCCTCGAAGCAATCAAGTTCGAGATCCGCAAATACATCAAGCGCGAACAAGGCAAGGCCCTGCCCAAAGGCTTTGACATCTGGGACTTTGACTGCCACATCGGCGCCGACGAAGCCACAGCCCAGGTGACCCATCCGGCCGAGATCAACCCCGCCATTGACGACGTTGTCAAAACCGGCGCCACGTCCTTCTATATCGCGTTGACGGCCAAGCCGGCCCAGCGCCGCCCGCGCCAAGCTCCTACCCTGATCCCGCGCAACGGCGGCGAAGCGGACGACGCGCTGGACGACTGATTCAGACCGGCAGTTGGGCAGTTGGGCAGTTGGGCAGTTGGGCAGTTGGGGATCATGCCCTTGCAGGCAATGAATACAGGCCCAGGCCCGGTCTAGCCACTCAGACTTGGCTGGGGGAATAGAACCTCACCCCGCCCTGCCCCACGGCCTTGGCCTCGTACATGGCCTTGTCGGCCTTGGCCATGATCTCCGCACGGGTCTGGCCGTCCTCCGGGAAGCGGCCGATGCCGATGCTGGCACCCAATTGCAGCTGATGCCCTTCGTAGGCGATGGGCGCGGTCAGGCAAGCCAGCAGCTTTTCCGCGATGGCTGCCACATGCTCCATCTGGGTCTGCGAGTCCAGCAGCACCACAAACTCATCACCGCCCAGGCGCGCCACGGTGTCAGCCTCGCGCATCATTCCGAGCAAGCGCCCGGCCACGATCTTCAAGACCGCGTCGCCGGCATCATGGCCGAAGCGATCGTTCAGCTGCTTGAAACGATCCAGGTCGATGAAGAGCACGCAGACCCGCCCACCATGCCGCCGGGCATGTGCGCAGGCGGTGTCGAGCCGGTCTTCCAGCAAACGCCGATTGGGCAGGCCGGTCAGCATGTCATGCTGAGCCAGGTGCTCCAAGGCCTCTTGCTTGCGCATCAAATCGGCCAGTTGCTCCTTGATCTGCTCTTGCATCTGCGCAAAGTTGCGCGCCAGGCTGCCGATCTCATCTTTGCGGGTCAAGGGCAAAGCACCCGCCGGCAGTCCTAAGGCAAAGCGCTGCGCGGCGGCGCTGACCGCATTGATCGGGCGGGTGAAGGCACGCGCCAGGCCGATCGCCAGCAGCAGGCAGAGCAGGCACAGCACCGCCACGATCTGGAGTGTGGTCAGCGCCAGCTCCCGGGTCCGGCCCAGCACATCATCCAGCGGCTGGGCCAGGCCCAGAACCATTCGCCCATCACTGGAACGGACCCGAATATCCTGGACGATGAAGGCCGCAACGATGGGCTCCAGCGCATGCGCGCCCTCACTGGCCTCGAACACCGCCTGGGTGCTGGCATCTGAGATTAACTCGGTCAGCCTGGGCATTTCATCTTGAATCAATTGACGCTGGCCGCGATCAAAACCAAAGGTTTTTTGCGCGTCCGGGTGAATCAAGATGTCACCCTCGCCGTTGGCCAAAAAGACTTGGTAGCTGGGAGGCAAGTCGGCTTTGAGCATGGAGAACATGCCGTTCAGGTCTAGATTCACCACCACCAGGCCTAAGGCAGCGGCTGCGTTGTTGTCGGCATTGCCAGCCACCCGCACTGGCATGGCCAGCTGCAAAGTGGGCTTATCCTGACCGGCATTGGCTCCGCGCTCGTGATTGATGCTGATGCGTGACAAATAGGTCTCGCCAGCGGCGAGCTTCAAGGTGTCGGCCACATAGTCGTAGTGGCCCTTTTCCTGCAAATCAGGGCCCTGCACACGCTGCAAGCTGCCGTCTCGCCGGTCCACCCGCACCCGCTCCAGGCCGTAGTCATGGGCCGAGATCAGGCGCAGTTGAAAGTAAGCCGGGTTGGCGCCCATGAACTGCGCGAACAAAGTGGCCACTTGATCTGCCGCCGCCAAGTCACCCGGCTTGAGCAAGGCCTGCACGGCGGCCGGGTGGCTGCTCATCACCAAAAGGTGGCGGCTGATTTCCTCCCGGCTCACCGCGATGCGGCGTGATAGCACCCGGGTTGATGTCAGCAGCTCCTGCTTGGCCGTGTTGACCAACATATCGCGGCTGGCCTCATAGGCATAAAAGCCGGTCAGGCCCGCGGCTAACACGCCCACGGCGGCCAGCAGCAGGCCCAGTTTGACGGCGATGCCTTGAGCCCAGACTTTCATGGCTCCAACACCTTGGCCAAGCGATCACCCGAAATGATGCGCGCCCACAGCTGGTTGCGCCGCTCTTCGCTTTCCACCGGCTCCAGCCACAAGAGCTTGTCATCCGCCCGATAGTCCTTGGACGCCATCATGGCGCTGCCCAAGCCTTGGCTGCTGCCCAGCATGCGGCTGGTTTCGTCTTCCAGCATATGGTTGATCCAGGCATGCGCAAGCTTGCTGTCTGAGGCCCCCGCGCCAACGACCCAACAGTCCAGCCAAGCCAGGGCGCCCTCCTTCGGAATCACATAGGCCGCATCCACGCCGGCCTCTTGCAACTCCAGCAACTGCTGGCGACCGAAGTTGGCGAACATCAGGGCGGCTTGGCGACGCTTGAACAGCGCCACCGACTCATCCGGCTGGGTATAGAAGCCGCCCGCATTGCGGCGCAAGGCGATCAATTGCTCAACCGCCGGCGCCCAATTCGCCGTACTCAAGGTAAAGGGATTGCCCAGCCCTAAGCGCAGCGCGGCCAAGCTGAAGTTATGGGTGCCGCCGTTATAGGCAATGACGCGGCCGCGGTAACGCGCATCCCACAGGTCAGCGATGGAATCTGGCGCGCGCTGAACCTGGCTACGGTCATAGATGAGACCCATTTCCGCATAAGCGAAGGGCACGCCGAAAAACGCGCCGTTGGCGCCTAGGCTAGGCAGGGCATTGGCCTGCCGAAATCGGGGGAGTTGCCGCGCAAGATTCGGGATCAGGTCAGGGCTGATGGGCTGCACCAAGCTTTGGCGCCGATAACGTCTGAGTTCCGCCGTATTGACGGCAAACACATCGTAGTCCCGCCCCTTGTTGGCATTCATCTTTTGCCACAAGTCGACATCGGAATCGATCACCGTCAGCGCAACCTGCACGCCGCTGCGGCGCTCAAAGCTTCGCATGGCCTCAGGATCGACATAGCCAGGCCATGCCAGCACACGCAGACGTTTTTTGTCCCCGGCCCATGCGGACGCCACCCCAGACAAAGCCGAGGCGCCAAGAACTCCACAAAAACTACGACGCTGCCACATGAGCTGAATTCACAAATTTGCGGTGCGGCCAGGCCTCAAGTGAGTCTTGAGAGCCCTTCCAGAGGTCGAAGCTCTGATCTTCCGCGCTGCCAAGGGTATTTCACCGCATCGGCAGAGCGCAAAAACAAAATTCGATACTTTTTGCACACACAAAAAGCACGTCAGTCCATGCAAGGGCCTCCCTGACCTGCAATTCGGCAGGCCAAAGGGGGCCTTAGTCGCTCAAAACGCGGCGATCCCCGTCATGGCACGGCCCAGAATCAAGGCATGGATGTCGTGGGTGCCTTCGTAGGTATTGACCACTTCCAGGTTGACCAGATGGCGGGCAATGCCGAACTCGTCGCTGATGCCATTGCCACCCAGCATGTCCCGAGCGGTGCGGGCGATGTCCAGGCTCTTGCCGCAGCTATTGCGCTTCATGATGGAGGTGATCTCCACCGCGGCCGTGCCTTCGTCCTTCATGCGACCCAGGCGCAAGCAGCCCTGCAGGCCCAGGGTGATCTCGGTCTGCATATCGGCCAGCTTCTTCTGCACCAACTGGTTCGCAGCCAGGGGCTTGCCGAATTGCTTGCGGTCCAGGGTGTACTGGCGAGCCTTGTGCCAGCAGTCTTCCGCCGCACCCAGCGCGCCCCAAGCGATGCCGTAGCGGGCGCTATTCAGGCAGGTGAACGGGCCTTTCAAGCCGCGCACCTCGGGGAAGGCGTTTTCCTCGGGGCAGAACACCTCGTCCATGACGATTTCGCCGGTGATGGAGGCACGCAAGCCCACCTTACCGTGGATGGCCGGGGCGCTCAGGCCCTTCCAGCCCTTTTCCAGCACGAAGCCGCGGATGGCGCCTTCATCGTCCTTGGCCCAGACCACAAACACATCGGCCACCGGGCTGTTGGTGATCCACATCTTGCTGCCAGTGAGGCTGTAGCCGCCCGCCACCTTCTTGGCCCGCGTGACCATGGAGCCGGGGTCGGAGCCATGATTGGGTTCGGTCAGACCGAAGCACCCAATCCATTCACCCGTGGCCAGCTTGGGCAAATACTTCTGCTTGGTCGCTTCGTTGCCGAAGTCGTTGATCGGCACCATCACCAGCGAGCTTTGCACGCTCATCATGGAGCGGTAGCCGGAATCCACCCGCTCCACCTCACGGGCGATCAGACCGTAGGCCACATAGTTGAGGCCGGGGCCGCCGTATTCGGGCGCGATGGTGGGGCCCAGCAGGCCGATCTCGCCCATCTCGCGGAAGATGGCCAGATCGGTGCGCTCATGGCGGAAGGCCTCCAGCACGCGCGGCGCCAGGCGTTCCTGGCAATAAGCAGCCGCGGCATCGCGGATCATGCGTTCGTCATCGCTCAGCTGCTCATTCAAGAGCAGCGGGTCGTCCCAGTGAAAAGAAGCTTTGCTCATTTTTTGTCTCCAAGAATCTGCATCGTAATTCAGGCCGCGGCTAGCGCCGGCGCCACCGCCGTGACCTCGATTTCCACTTTGGCGCGATCCTCCATCAGCGCCACCACCTGCACCGCGCTCATGGCGATTTGGTAGTCGCTGCCCAAAACCTCGCGGTAGACCTGGCCCAGCTCGCGGCCGCGCGCCAGGTACTCGCGCTTGTCGATCACATACCAGGTCATGCGGGTGATGTGCGCGGGCAAGGCGCCGGCCTCGGCCAGCACGGCACGGATGTTCAGCAAGGCCTGGCGCACCTGCGCAATGAAGTCATCGCTCTCGAACTGGCAAGCGGCATTCCAGCCGATTTGGCCGGCCACGAAAATTTGCCGCCCGCTGGCCACCACGCCATTGGCATAGCCACGCGGCGCAGCCCAACCTGCCGGTTGCAAGACTTGTTTGTGCGTGTTTGTTGTCATGTGTTTACTGCTCCTAGCGCGCGGCTCAATGCCTCGCGCAAATCATCGGGAAAGGGGGTGGGTTTGTGGGTCAGCAAGGAGGTGCAGACCAGCACCTGCGCGAAGCGTACCCGCAGGCCATCGGTGCCCGCGAATTCAATCGCCAGGCTCAGCGAGGTGCGGCCCAATTTGACGATTTGAATGCGCTGCGTCAGCCAGTCGCCCATGCGGCTGACGCGCTGAAAGTCCGCGCTCAAATGCACGCTGGGCATGCCGACTCGGCGCGGGCCCAACAGTTGCGCATAGTCCACCTGCAAGCCTTGGGTGAACCAGTCTTCCACCAAGGCATTGAGCATTTCAAAGTAGCGCGGGTAGAAGACGATGCCGGCCGGGTCGCAATGACCGAAGCGCACCAACTCACGCCGCTCAAAAACAAAGTTAGTCACCAGCGTCAAACTCCAAGGTATCGGTGCCACAGGGCGTGGTCGGCATCCAGTGCGGCCGAGTCCCCCTGCCACACCATTTGCCCACGCTCCAGAATGTGATGGCGGTCCGCCAGGCGAATCAGGCGCTTGACGTATTTATCCACCACCAGAATTGTCTGCCCGGCTTCACGCAAAACCTGCAAGCAGCGCCAGATTTCTTCGCGGATCAGCGGCGCCAGGCCTTCGGTGGCCTCATCGAGAATCATCAGGCGCGGATTGGTCACCAAGGCCCGGCCGATGGCCAGCATTTGCTGCTCACCGCCCGAGAGCTGATTGCCCATATTCGAAGCGCGCTCGCGCAGGCGCGGGAACAACTCGAACACCCGCTCCACCCCCCAAGGTTCAGCTGCGCCACTGCGATTGGCCGCAAAAGCCTGCAAATGCTCACGCACCGAAAGATTGGGAAACACCTGCCGGCCTTCTGGCACGATGGCCAGGCCTAAGCGCGCGATGCGGTCGGCCGACCAGCCATTGATGACTTCACCGCAAAAGCGGATCTGCCCGGCCTGAGGCTTCATCCAGCCGGTCAGGCAACGCAGCGTGGTGCTTTTGCCCATGCCGTTGCGACCCAGCAGCGTCACCACCTCGCCGGCCTGCACGGACAAATCCAGGCCGAACAAAACCTGGCTGCTACCGTAGGCGGCCTCCAGGCCGCTGACTTCCAGCAAGCTGCTCACAGCGCCGCCTCCATCTCTTCATCGCCCAGATAGGCTTTTTTGACCTCGGGATGAGCGCGAATCTCATCCGGTGTGCCGCTGGCAATGACCCGCCCGAACACCAGGGTAGAGATGCGATCCGCCAGACGGAACACCGCGTCCATATCGTGCTCCACCAGCAGCAGGGTCACCTCTTGCCGCAACGATTGCAGCAGCACGACCATGCGCTCCGATTCGTCGGGCCCCATGCCGGCCATGGGCTCGTCCAGCAAAAGCAAGCGCGGCCGTGCCGCCAGGGCCAGGCCCAATTCCAGCTGCCGCTGCTCGCCGTGTCCAAGGGCGCCGGCTTGGCGCTGCGCCTGCGCGGCCAGGCCGATGCGCACCAGCAAGTCCTGGGCCTCGGCGCGCAGGGCCGCGTCAGCTGCAGCCTTGCGCCACAAACTGGGCCAGCCGGGCCGGCGCGCCTGAACGGCTAAGCAGAGGTTGTCCAGCACGCTGAAGCTTTTGAAGATGCTGGTGATCTGATAAGAGCGCACCAGCCCGGCCCGCACCCGCGCGGCCATGGGCATGAGGGTCAAGTCTTGCCCTGCAAAAAGAATGCGCCCAGCATCGGGCTTGAGCGCCCCCGAGATTTGATGAATCAAGGTGGTTTTTCCCGCACCATTGGGGCCGATCAAGGCATGCACCTCGCCGGCCTTGACCTCGAAGCTGGCGTGGTCGGTGGCTGCCAAAGCACCGAAGCGCTTGATCAAGCCTTCCACCTTCAGCAGCGGCTGCGCGTCAGTCATTTCTTTTCCCTCCGCAGCCGAGCGAAGCTGCCGGCCAGGCCCTTGGGCGCAAACAAAACCACCAGCAGGAGCAAGAGCCCCAGCACCATCTGCCAGTGCAAGGTGTAGCCAGAAAGCACTTCTTCCAGCAGCAACAAGACCGCCGCGCCCAAAACCCCGCCCCACAAAGCCCCGGCGCCGCCGAGGATCAGCATGATGAGCAACTGCCCCGACTGCGACCAATGCAGCATATGCGGCGTGACCAGGCCGTTCAGATTGGCCAGCAACGCTCCCGCCAAGCCCGCCAAGGCCCCCGCCAACACAAAGGCCTGCCACTGCACGGCAAACACCGGGCTGCCAACGGCGGCCATGCGCTGTTCGTTCTCCTTGATGCCTTGCAAGAGTTGGCCGAAGGGCGAATTGACCCAGCGCTGCAGGGCGGCCATCACCAGTGCGCCCAAGGCCAGGATCAGCCAGTAAAACTGCGCATCGTTTTGCAGATCCAAGCCTGGGGCCAGGGAGCGCTGCGGCAGCGGCATGCCGTCTTCGCCGCCATAAGCCTTCAGCGAGACCATGAGGTAATAAAACATCTGGGCGAATGCCAGGGTAATCATGATGAAGTACACGCCCCGGGTGCGCAGACTGATGGCGCCGATCAAAGCCGCCGCCAGCGCGCTGACCGCCATGGCCAGCGGCCAGGCGACCCAGGCTTGCACCACGCCAGCCTCGGCCAAGATGCCTACCGTGTAAGCGCCCAGGCCCACAAAAGCCGCATGGCCAAAGCTGACCATGCCGCCGAATCCCAAGATCAGGTTCAAGCTGGAAGCAGCGATGGCGAAAATCAGCACCCGGCTCATCACGCCCAGGTAGAACTCCATGCCCAAGGCGGTGAGCAAGGGCGGCAAAGCGGCGAGCAAGAGCAGAAGGCCATACGCCCAGACACCCAGGCCGCGATGATGAAGCGATTGACTCATGGCGCTCATCCCCGCGCCGGGAACAAGCCCGCCGGTTTCCAGAACAAGACCGCGGCCATCAGCACATAGATCAGGATGGACGCCAGTGCCGGGCCCAAATTGCTGGCAACCTCGGGCGACGCCACCTGGCGCAGCAAGGCCGGCAACAAGGCACGGCTGCAGGTATCCACCAGGCCAACAGCCAAAGCCCCCACCAGCGCACCGCGGATGGAACCGATGCCGCCGATGACGATCACCACAAAGGCCAGGATCAGAATGCTCTCACCCATGCCCACCTGCACCGCCAGCAAAGGCCCCAGCAGCGAGCCCGCCAAGGCACACAGCGCCGCGCCAAAGCCAAAAACCAGGGTGAACAAGCGGCCGGTATTGACACCCATGGCCATGGCCATGGGCCGGTTCGATGCACCCGCCCTCACCCACATGCCAATGCGGGTACGCGTCACCAACACAAACAGCAGCAAAGCCACCGCCAAGCCAACGCCGATGATGAGCAGGCGATAGGCCGGGTACAGCAAGCCAGGCAGCAACTCCACCGGGCCAGACAAGGCCGCCGGCGTGTTGAGCATCATGGGCTGTTCGCCCCAGATCATGCGCACGCCTTCATTGCAGATCAGGATCAAGGCGAAAGTGGCCAAGACCTGGGATAGGTGATCGCGCTGATAGAGCCGGCGCAAAAGCGTCAACTCCAGCAACATGCCAAACAACGCCGTGCCCACCAGCGCCGCCAGCACCGCGAGCGCAAAAGAGCCAGTGGCCTGCGCCGTGGCCGCAGCCAAATAGGCGCCCACCATGTAGAGCGAGCCATGGGCCAGATTGATCATGTCCATGATGCCGAACACCAGCGTCAGGCCGGCAGCCAGCAGGAACAACATCAGGCCAAACTGCAGGCCATTGAGGGCCTGCTCGGTGATCAAGATCCAGTCCATTGCGTCCTATTCAATTGAAGATCGCTTGCTGCTTTCGCAGCATGCACAGCGATGCCGCTTGTTTGGCTGCTTCGCATAGCGAAGTCAAGGAGGAGGCGAAGGCCGCAGGCCTGAGCCGGGGGACATGAGCGGCGCGAAGTAGGCAAACAATCAAGCAGGCACGCCACTCCGCACCATCTCTGACTCGAACTCAGGGGAACAGGCGGGCGCTGCCGCTCATGTCCCCCGGCCACGGCCTGCGGCCGCGGCCTCCGCCTTGACTTCGCGCCAGAGCCCGCCTGCTCCCCTTGGCCAGCGGGCTGGCGCGCCAAGCCCTTACTCTCACTGCATCTTGCAAGATGCCGCGTACGCGTCCGCATGATTGCTGAAGATCTTGCCCAGAGTCTTGTTGGTGACCCGGCCTTGCGCGTCCTTGGTGATCACGCGCAGGTAGTAGTCCTGAATCGGGAACTGGTTGTTATTGAACTTGAAGCCGCCGCGGATGGAGTTGAACTTGGCGGCCTTCAAGGCCTTCAGGAGCGCCGGCTTGTCTTCGATCTTGCCTTTGACATCACGCACCGCGGCGTCCATCAGCAAGGCGGCATCGTAGCCTTGGGCGGCGAACATCGATGGCAGACGGCCGTAGTCTTTCTGGAAGTCGGCCACAAACTTTTTGTTGCCGGCGTTATCCATGTCATGCGCCCATTGAGAGCTGTTGAACATGCCCAGCATGGGCTCGCCCACGGCCTTGATCACATCCTCGTCAGCCGAAGTGCCGGGGCCGAACAAGGTGATGTCCTTGGACAAGCCCGCACCCACAAATTGCTTGATGAAATTGATGCCCATGCCGCCAGGCAGGAAGATGTACATGCTGTCGGGCTTGGCCGCACGGGCTTGCGCCAGTTCGGCGGCGTAGTCCAGCTGGCCGAGCTTGGTGAAGATCTCTTCCACCACCTCGCCCTTGTAGAAGCGCTTGAAGCCAGCCGCTGCGTCCTTGCCCGCCGGGTAGTTAGGCGCCAGGATCACCACCTTTTTGAAGCCTTTGTCCGTCATGGTCTTGCCAATGGCTTCGTGGACGTTGTCGTTCTGCCAGGCCACATTGAAGAAGAATGGGTTGCACTGCTCCCCCGCGTATTGCGAGGGGCCGGCATTGGCGCTGATGTAAGGCGTCTTGCTGGCGAAGACGCTGGGGCCTACAGCCAGCATCAAGTTGGAGAACACGATGCCGGTCATGAAGTCGACCTTGTCGCGCTTGATCAGGCGGTCCGAGGTCTGCTTGGCGACTTCGGGGTTCTGCTGGTCATCGGCCGTGATCAGCTCAACAGGCAGGCCGCCGAACTTGCCGCCGCTGTGCTTGAGCGCCAGCGCAAAGCCATCGCGAATGTCCACGCCCAAGCCGGCGCCCGGGCCCGACAAGGTGCTGAGCAAGCCGACCTTGACCTTGTCAGCCGCCTGGGCCTGATTGGCGCCCAGCGCCATGCAGAGCGCCAACAGGCTGAGGTTCAAACGCTGATTGTTCTTTGCTGCCAACTTCATCATCGAGCTCTCCTTGAATGGAATAGGGATCACGCGGGCCTACCGGCCGAGGATCTGGTTCAGGACGACTTCACCGCCGCATCGCTGCGCAAGCGAAAGCGCTGCAATTTGCCCGTTTCGGTGCGTGGCAGTTGGCTGGTGAACTCAATGGCGCGCGGGTATTTGTAAGGCGCCAGTTGCGCCTTCACAAAGTCCTGCAAGGTCTTGACCATCTCGGCGCTGGCCGACTGACCTGGCCGCAAGACCACAAAGGCTTTGACGATCTGCCCCCGCGCTTCATCTGCCTGCCCCACCACTCCGCATTCCGCCACGGCCGGGTGCAATAAGAGGGCTGCTTCCACCTCCGGCCCGGCGATGTTGTAGCCCCCGGAGATGATCATGTCATCGGTGCGCGACTGGTAGACGAAGTAACCCTCATCGTCCACCAAATACGCGTCCCCCGTCAGGTTCCAACCCTTGAGCACATAGTTAGCTTGGCGCGGGTCGGCCAGGTAGCGACAGCCCGTCGGCCCCTTGATCGCCAAGCGGCCGATTTGGCCCGCAGGCAAGACCTGACCCTCATCATCCAACACGCAAGCCCGGTAGCCCGGCACCGGCTTGCCGGTAGCACCGGGCTTGGCCGTGGACTCGTCGTGCGAGATGAAGATGTGCAGCAGCTCGGTGGCGCCGATGCCGTCGATCAGCTCGATGCCGCTGGCGTCCTTCCACAAGGCCCGGGTGGCCGCCGGCAGCGCCTCACCGGCGCTGACACATTTGCGCAAGCTGCTGACGTCGTGCTGAGGCAGTTGCGGCGCCATCACCCGGTAAGAGGTGGGCGCGGTGAAGCACACGGTGGCGCGGTACTTGGCAATGGCGGGCAACAAGGCGTCCGGCGTGGCCTTTTCCAGCAGCACGGCAGAGGCCCCCACCGTCATCGGGAAGAGTAGCAAGCCACCCAGGCCAAAGGTGAAGGCCAAGGGCGGGCTACCGATGAAGATATCGTCCGCCTGGGGTTTCAGTACATGCGGCGGCCAGCAGCGGCAGATCGCCATCACATCGCGATGGAAGTGCATGCAACCCTTGGGCTTGCCGGTAGTGCCGGAGGTGAAGGCGATCAGGCAGCAATCATCGGCGGCGGTGTCCACATTGCTGAATTCGGCGGGCTTGGTGGCGGCGATAGCTTCCAAGTTGTCCGCCCCATCGGCGCTGCTGCAGTTGAACAGCCGGATCTCGCGCAGCGTCGGGCATTGCGCTTGCGCCGCGCGCAAGTCATCGATCAGGCGTGCGTCGCACAGGGCATGGCTGACCTCGGCTTTTTGAATCACTTGGCTGAGCTCACCGCCACGCAACATGGGCATGGTTGCCACCGCAATGCCGCCGGCCTTTTGCACCGCAAACCAGCAGGCCGCCAGCTGCGGCGTATTGGCGCCGCGCAGCAGCACCCGGTTGCCAGGCACCAGCCCCATGTCTTGCACCAGCACATGGGCGATGCGGTTGGCCTTGGCCTGCAGATCGGCGTAAGTCCAGCGCTCACCACGATCCCCTTGCAAGCACAGTCGCTCGCCCTGGCCTTCGCTCACCCAGCGGTCCAGCAATTCGCTGGCGCAGTTCAGGCGTTCGGGGAACTTCAGCTCGGGCAGCTCGAAGATCAGTTCGGGCCATTGCTCGGGGGGCGGCAAGTGCTCGCGGGCGAAGGTGTCGAGGTGGGCGGTGTAGGTCATGGCTGAGGCCCCTCAGAACAGTGGGTGGCGTTGACTTGGGCGAGCTTTGCTAAGTTGGTGAGGCCCAGCCGGGATTGCGTCCCGGCGGCCGCCACGGCTCGCTTCACATCGCCTCGATGGGCATCAGCGCTTCGCGCTGAACGCCATGTCGGCTGCTGACCGAGGCGACGCGTAGCGAGCCGTGGCCTGCATCCCCCCTTCTGCATGGGCGAGGAGCGGAAGGTTTTCTGGGCGTCGCGAAGCGACTTCAAGGACTGACTTCGCGCAGCTGTTTGAGCGTAGTGAGCGTAGCGAACAAAGCGAGTTCTGCGCGAGCCCAGAAAACCTGAGCACCACAGCGAACCCCGCAGGGGCCATGCAGCAGGGGCGGCTTCTTTGCCTACTTTCTTGGGCGTCCAAGAAAGTAGGTCGCTCGCGGGGGCGAACTCCCCGCTGGGCCGCCCCACAAGCCGTTCGCACGAAAACCGGCCGCACCTCATCGCAACAAATCCCGCCCGATGATGAGCTGCTGCACCTCGCTGGCCCCTTCGTAGATCCGCAAAGCGCGAATCTCGCGGTAGAGCTGCTCCACCATCTCGCCGCTGCGCACGCCCCGGCCGCCAAAAATCTGCACGGCGGCGTCAATCACCTGCTGTGCGCCCTCAGTAGCCATCAGCTTGGCCATGGCCGCTTCGCGCGTCACGTTCTGGCCCTGGTCACGCTGCCAGGCGGCACGGTAAACCAGCAGTGCCGAGCTATCCACTGTGCAAGCCATGGTGGCCAGCTTGGCCTGTGTCAGCGGCAAATCTGCCAAGCGCGCACCAAACATAGCCCGGTTCTTGGCTTGCGCCAAACCCTCTTGCAAGGCCCGGCGCGCAAAGCCCAGGGCGGCGGCGGCCACCGAGGTGCGGAACACATCGAGCGTGCGCATCGCGATCTTGAAGCCCTCGCCCGCCGCGCCAATCAGCTGGCTCTTGGGCACCCGGCAATTCACAAAGCGCAGGCGCGCCAGCGGGTGCGGTGCGATCACCTGAATACGCTCGGCAATCTCAAAGCCAGGCGTGTCGGCATCGACGATGAAAGCACTGATGCCGCGCGAGCCGGGAGCTTCACCCGTGCGTGCGAACACGGTGTAAAAACCCGCGATGCCGCCGTTGGAGATCCAGGTTTTCTCGCCGTTCAGCACATAGCAGTCGCCGTCTTCCACCGCACTGCATTGCATCGCCGCCACGTCAGAGCCCGCCTCGGGCTCCGACAAGGCAAAGGCCGCCAACACTTCACCGCGGGCCACCCGAGGCAGATAACGCTCCCGCTGCGCGGCGCTGCCGGCCAGCGAAATTGCACCTGAACCCAGGCCTTGCATGGCAAAGGCAAAGTCGGCCAGGCCGTTGTGGCGGGCCAGGGTCTCGCGCAGCAAGCAGATGGCGCGGGTGTCGATCACCTCGGCTGCGCCACCCAAGGCCTGGCCGGCAATCGCGTGACGCAGCCAACCGGCGGCGCCCAGCTGTTTGACCAATGACTGGCACTCAGCATCCACATCCGCCGCGTGGCCGGCGTGCAGATGGGCGCCACACCACGCATCCAACTCGGCCGCCAATTCACGGTGACGCGCGTCGAAGAATGGCCATTCCAGATGTTTGAGATGGGGCATGGCTCAATCTCCCTTGAATGCCGGCCGCTGCTTGGCGACGAAGGCGTGATAGGCGCGCTGAAAGTCCTGGGTCATCATGCAGATGGCCTGTGCCTGCGCTTCGGACTCGATGGCCTCGTCCACGCCCATGGCCCATTCCTGATGCAGCATCTTCTTCGTCATGGCATGGCCAAAGCTGGGGCCGCCGGCAATTTGTTCGGCCCAGGCCACGGCGTTACTCAAGACCTCTGCGGGTTCGACCAGGCGGTTCAGAAAGCCCCACGTCAAGGCCTCGTCGCCGCCCAAATTGCGGCCGCTGTAGAGCAAATCAGAAGCGCGGCCCTGGCCGATGATGCGCGGCAAGAGGCTGCACGCGCCCATATCGCAACCGGCCAGGCCGACGCGGCTGAACAAAAACGCGGTCTTACTGCGGGCGGTGCCCACGCGCAGATCTGAGGCCATGGCGATGATGGCGCCGGCGCCTGCGCAAACGCCATCAATGGCCGAGATGACAGGCTGCGGGCAAGCCCGCATGGCCTTGACCAAATCACCCGTCATGCGGGTGAAGGCTAGCAAATCGGGCATGCTCATCTGGGTCAGCGGACCGATGATTTCATGCACATCGCCGCCGGAGCAAAAGTTCTCGCCGGCGCCCTGCACGACGATGGCACGCACCTCGTCCACATAGCTCAGCGTGCGAAACAGATCGCGCAGCTCGGCATAGCTCTCGAAGGTGAGCGGATTCTTGCGCTCGGGCCGGTTCAGGGTGATCACACCCACCATGCCGCGCTGCTCCCAGGCGAAATGTTGGGCCGCGAAGCCTTGCAGGCTGCGCTGGTTGCCGGCCAGGAGGTGGCTGTCCATCGGCTTCTTCATTGGTGTGTCGCTCATCGCTTGCTCGTCCTGTCCTTGGCGCGTGGTTTTGGCGGGGTCAGGTCTTGCCCCGCAGCGTCTAACGCGCCCAAATGTGTTTTCAATTCGGCCAGCAAGCCGTGTACTTGCGCTTGCTGCTCGGCATTCCAGCCGCCCAACAATTCCAGCACCCATTGCTCATGGGTGCTGGCCATGCGCTTGAACTGGCGCCGGCCCTGCGGCGTGAGTTTGACGGAAAAGCTGCGCCGGTCGCTGGGGTGCGGGGCGCGCAACACCAGGCCTTCGGCCTCCAACTGATCGGTGATGCCGGTGATATTGCCGCCGGTCACCATCAGGCGCTGCGACAGCTCGCGCATGCTCAGGCCCTGCGGGTGACGCTCCAGTTGCGCCAGCAAGTCAAAGCGCGGCAAGGTGGTCGCAAAGTCTTGCGCCAAGCGCTTGCGGATCACCGCCTCGACTCGGGTAGTGCAACTGAGCATGCGCAACCAAAGCCTGAGGGCTTGATGGGTTTGATGATCCTGCCCCTGCAGGCGCGACTCCAGATCGGGCGTCTCGGTGGCTGCCACGGTGCTCACATCAGCTCCCCACCGCACACGGCAATCGACTGACCATTCATGGCGCCAGCGGCCGGGCGGGCCAGCCACAGCACGGCATCGGCCACTTCGGCCGGCTGCACCAATCGCCCCTGCGGATTGCTGGCCGCGAAGCCGGCCAGGGCTTGCTCGGCCGTGCGGCCGGTCTTTTGCACCAGGGTGTCGACGGCCCGGCTGATGATGTCGGTTTCGGTATAGCCCGGGCACACCGCATTGACGGTGATGCCGCGCTGGGCCACTTCCAGGGCCAGGGCGCGGGTTAAGCCCAGCACGCCATGCTTGGCGGCACAGTAGGCCGCCACATAGGGGTAGCCCGTCAAAGCCGCGGTGCTGGCGACATTGATGATGCGGCCGAAGCCCTGCTCCAGCATCGCCGGCAAGACTTCGCGGCTGCACAAAAAAGTACCGGTCAGGTTGACACCCAGCATGGTCTGCCACAAGTCCAGGCTGCTGCGTTGCAGAGGCGCGGTTTGAACCTGGCCGGCGTTATTGACCAAAATGGCCGCCGGCCCGAAGGCCCCTTGGCTCAGCGCAGCGAAGGCCTGCTGCACGCTGGCCTCCTCGCTCACATCCACGGTTTGCAGCGCCAAGCGGCCGGGAGCTTGCAAAGCAGCGAATTGCGCCTGCAAGCGTTCCAGGTTGCGGCCCATCAAGGTGACATTGGCGCCGGCAGCCAGCAAGGCCTGGGCGATGGCCGCCCCGATGCCGCTGCCGCCGCCGGTGACGACGGCGTGCTTGCCGTGCAGAACAAGCTCGCTAATTCCTTCCTTGCTCATACGCCCAGCGCCTTCAAATCCTGCGCCTGTGCGGCGGCGCCCTGGGTGCGCTGGCGCTCAAACTCGCGCTCCAGCTGTTGCTTGCCCGCCAAGTAGGGCTGCGGCCAGGCCAATCCAACCGGGCCGGTGTAACCGATGCGCGCGGCTTCTGTCAGCGTCCAGGCCGGGTTGGCCAGATGCGGGCGGGCAACGGCGCAAAGGTCCGCCCGGCCGGCCGCGATGATGCTGTTGACATGATCGGCCTCGGAAATGCCGCCCACCGCCATGGTCGGGATGCCGACGCGGTTGCGAATGCTCTCGGCGAAAGGGGTTTGCCACATGCGGCCGTAGACCGGCCTTTCCTGCTTGCTGACCTGGCCGGAGGACACATCGATCAGGTCCGCCCCAGCGGCCTTGAAGGCTGCGGCGATTGCCACCGCATCTTCGGGCGTGGTGCCACCGGCCACCCAGTCATTCGCGGAGATGCGAACCGACATGGGCCGATCCGCCGGCCACAAGGCCCGCATGGCCGCAAACACTTCGAGCGGGAAGCGCAGGCGATTGGCCAGGCTGCCGCCGTAATCATCCTCGCGCTGATTCGTCAGCGGCGAGATGAAGCTGGAGAGCAAATAGCCGTGGGCGCAATGCAGCTCCAGCCAGTCGAAACCAGCCGCAGCAGCGCGGCGGGTGGCGGCGCAGAAGTCGGCCTTGACCTGCGCCATCTCGGCCAGGCTGATGGCGCGCGCGGTCTGGCTCACGCCCGCCAGATACTGCTGGCTGGAGGCCGACACCAGCGGCCAATTGCCCTCTAGGAGAGGCTGGTCAGTCCCCTCCCAACCGACACGAGTCGAGCCCTTGGGTCCGGCATGGCCCAGCTGCATCGCAATCTTGGCGCTGCTGTGCTGATGCACGAATGTGACGATGCGCGCCCAGGCCTCGCCCTGCGCATCGGTATAGAGGCCGGGGCAGCCGGGGGTGATGCGGGCATCGGCGGATGTGCAAGTCATTTCGGCAAACACCAGGCCGGCGCCGCCCAGGGCGCGTGCGCCCAAATGCGCCAGGTGGTAGTCGCCGGGCAGGCCGTCCACGCAGCTGTATTGCGCCATCGGCGACACCACCACGCGGTTTTTCAGCGTCAGGCCGCGCAAGGTGAAGGGAGTGAACATGGGCGGCACGGCCGCATGTTCGGGCGCCAGGCCAGCCCGCTCACCCAGCCATTGCTCAAAGCCACGCACATAGGCGGGATCACGCTGGCGCAGGTTCTCGTGCGAGATGCGTTGCGAGCGGGTCAGCAAGGAATAGGCAAATTGCTCAGGGGCCAGGTGCGCGTGACGGGCCACGTTCTCAAACCACTCGGTGGAGTTGCGCGCCGCATTTTGAATGCGCAACACCTCGATGCTGCGGCTGGCTTGATACTGCGCCAAGGCGGTGGGCAAATCAGACTCATGAGCGGCGATGTCTTGCGCCAGCGCAATCGCATCTTCCAGCGCTAGCTTGGTACCCGATCCAATGGAGAAATGCGCCGTGTGCGCCGCATCGCCCATCAACACCACCGGCGTGCCCTGGGCGTTGACATGCACCCACTGCTTGCACACCACGCGCGGGAAGCGTATCCACTGGGCCGAGCCGCGCAGATGGGCGGCATTGGAGCGCAGCGAGTGGCCGTCCAGCACCTTGGCAAACAAGCGCTCGCAAAAGGCAATGCCCTCTTCCTTGCTCATGGCCTCGATGCCGGCAGCTTGCCAGACTGATTCCGGCGCCTCGACGATGAAGGTCGAGGTGTGCTCGTCAAAGCGGTAAGCATGGGCCTGGAACCAGCCCCATTCGGTCTGCTGAAAATCGAAGGTAAAAGCCTCGAACAAGCGACTGGTGCCCAGCCAGACAAAACGGCATTGGCGCAGGTCGATATCAGGCTGATAGGTGGCGGCGTATTTCTGGCGCAGGCGGCTGTTCAGACCGTCGGCGGCGATGATGAGATCAGCCTCAATCTCGCCGTCGTCCGGCACATCGGACTCGAAGCGCAGATCCACACCCAGCTCCACGCAGCGCGCCTGCAAGATCTGCAGCAATTGCATGCGGCCGATGCCGCAAAAGCCGTGGCCGCCGGAGCGCATCGTGCGCCCCTGAACATGCACCTCGATATCGTCCCAATGGTTGAAGGCCTGCAGAATCGCATCGGCCGTTTTGGCGTCGGCCGCCCGCATGGCGCCGAGTGTTTGGTCAGAGAACACCACGCCCCAGCCGAAGGTGTCGCCGGGCTTGTTGCGCTCCAGCACGGTGATGTGATGGTTAGGGTTTTGCTGCTTCATCAGCAGGGCGAAATACAGGCCAGCCGGGCCTCCACCAATGCAGCAAATGCGCATATCAAATCTCCTCGGGTTGATCGCACTTTAGGCATGGATAGTTGAGGTGTCAATCAATTAATCGCGCTTGTGCATGGGACTTTCCCGCAGCGAAAATGCATCGCACACTTGTTGCTTGCTTGTTGGGATTAACCGACACCACGCCGCGCCACGCCTTGTTAAGGTGCCGACCGTTCAAGCCACGGGAGAAATGATGACCACACCAGCAGCGCCAACAAGGCCACAACGCCTCTGGGATATTTCGCCCCTGGTGTCGACACAATCACCCATCTTCCCGGGCGACGAAGCCTACTCACTGCGCTGGACCGCCCGGCTCTCGCCCGAGTGCCCGGTCAATCTCAGCGCCCTCACCATGTCACCCCATGTGGGCGCGCATGCGGATGCACCGCTGCACTATGCAAACGGCGCGGCCAGCGCGGCCGAGGTGGATCTGGCGGCCTATCTGGGCCCATGCAGGGTTATTCACGCCATTGATTGCGGCCCTTTGATTCGCATCGAGCATTTGCAGCATGCAGCCGCAGACCTGCCCGCACGCGTGCTGGTGCGCTGCTGCGAGCGCGCCGATACGCAATGGAACCCCGAGTTCAGCGCCTTTGCCCCCGAGACCGTGGCCTGGCTGGCCGCGCAAGGTGTGCAACTGATTGGCCTGGACACGCCATCGGTGGACCCTGCCAGCAGCAAGAGCCTGGACAGCCACCAACAACTACTGGCCCTGAATCTGCGGGTGCTGGAGAACCTGGTGCTGGACGAGGTCGCCGAAGGCGACTACGAATTGATTGCCCTCCCCCTCAAACTGGCCGGGGCCTGCGCCTCGCCGGTGCGCGCCGTCTTGCGCGAACTTTGACCACAAGGAAGACCCATGAACGCGACCAACATCAGCCGGCAAGACTGCCTGGCGCTGGACCAAGCCGACGCCTTGCGCGAGCTGAAAGACCAGTTTGACCTGCCCGCCGGCGTGATCTACCTGGACGGCAACTCTCTGGGCGTGCTGCCGCGCGCCACGCTGGGCCGGGTGCAGCAGGTGATCAGCCAGGAATGGGGTCAGGGCTTGATCAAGAGCTGGAATGATGCCGGCTGGATCGACTTGCCCGAGCGCATCGGCAACAAGATCGGCCGCCTGATCGGCGCCAAGCCCGGCGAGACCATCGTGGCCGACTCCACCTCGCTGAATCTATACAAGGTGCTGTCCGCCGCGCTGACCCTGCAGCGCCAGGCCGACCCGGCGCGCACGGTGATCGTGTCCGAGCGCAGCAACTTCCCTACCGACCTCTACATCGCCCAAAGCCTGGCCCAGCAGCACGGCGCCCGCCTGCACCTGGTCGACGATGTGGCGGAGATTCCCGCCCTGTTGAACCAGGAACTGGCCGTGCTGATGCTCACGCATGTGAACTACCGCACCGGCTACCAGCATGATATGGCCGCGCTGACTGCCGCTACCCATGCGGCGGGCGGCCTGGCAGTGTGGGATCTGGCGCATTCGGCCGGCGCGGTGCCGGTGGACCTGAACGCGGCGGACGCCGACTTCGCCATTGGCTGCGGCTACAAATACCTCAACGGCGGCCCAGGCGCGCCCTCGTTTGCCTGGGTCAACCCACGCTGGGCCGATCAGGCGCAGCAGCCCTTGGTCGGCTGGCTGGGACATGCCGCGCCCTTCCAGTTCAGCACCGACTACCAGCCTGCTGCCGGCATCAAGCGCTTTGTCTGCGGTACGCCCGCGCTCTTGTCCATGTCAGCACTGGAATGCGGCGTGGACACCTTGCTGGCTGCCGAGCAGTTCGGCGGCATGGCGGCGCTGCGCAGCAAGTCCGTGGCACTTACCGAGTTGTTCATCGAACTGGCCGAAGCGCGCTGCGGCGAGCTGGGCGTGCGCCTGGCCTCGCCGCGCGAAGCCCAGCTGCGCGGCAGCCAGGTGTGCCTGAGCCTGGCCGCGCCACTGGAGCATGCCGGCTACGCCGTGGTGCAGGCCTTGATCGCGCGCGGCGTGATCGGCGACTTCCGCGCCGGCGACCCGCAGCGCCTGGACGCCGTGCCGCACATCTTGCGATTTGGCTTCACGCCGGCCTACATCGGCTTCACCGATGTGTTTGACGCGATCGAACATCTGCGCGAGGTGCTCAGCACCCAGCAATGGCAAGAACCCCGCTTCGCCCAGAAAGGCAAGGTCACATGAGCTGCCCCTACCATCCGCAAGACCCGCAAGACAGCCAAAGCCAGCCCGCCCAAAGCACGACTGGCCACACCGAGCAAATCGTCCAGCAAGAAGGCGCGCAGCTCGATTTCTCGAAAGATATGAGCTACGGCGACTATCTGCATCTGGACCAGATTCTGGGCGCCCAGAAGCCGCTTTCGCCCGAGCACAACGAGATGCTCTTCATCGTCCAGCACCAGACCTCGGAGCTGTGGATGAAGCTGATGCTGCACGAGATGGAGGCGGCCGTGGCCAAGCTGGCGGCGGACCAGCTGCCGGAATCCTTCAAGATGCTGGCCCGGGTCTCGCGCATCATGGAGCAGCTGGTGCATGCCTGGGACGTGCTGGCCACGATGACGCCGCCGGAGTACTCGGCCATCCGCCCCTATCTCTCCAACAGCAGCGGCTTCCAAAGCGCGCAGTACCGCCGCATCGAGTTCATGCTGGGCAACAAGAATGCCGCCATGCTCAAGCCCCACGCCCACCGGCCCGACTTGCTGGCCGGGGTGGAAGCCGCCTGGCGTGCGCCTTCGCTGTATGACGAGACCCTGCGCCTGATGGCACGGCGCGGCATTCAGGTCCCGGCCGAAGCCTTGAACCGCGACTGGACCCAGCCCTATGCCGCCAGCGAAGGCGTCAAGGCGGCCTGGCTGGAGGTCTACCGCCAACCTCAGGCGCATTGGGATCTCTACCAGATGGGTGAAGAGCTGGTCGATCTGGAAGACGCCTTCCGGCTTTGGCGCTTCCGCCACGTCACCACGGTGGAGCGTGTCATCGGCTTCAAGCGCGGCACCGGGGGCACCTCGGGCGTGGGCTATCTGCGCAAGATGCTGGATGTGGTGCTCTTCCCCGAGCTGTGGGCCTTGCGCACCGAGCTTTAAGCAAGCGCTAGAGCGCCTGCCTGGCCGGCTTTCGGTAGCTAAACCCCAACGCGCAGGCCCTGCCTTCTGCTATAAACCCTTGAGCCGAGCGATCTCGGCTCAAGGAGTTTGTGGACATGGTTCGACGCGACCCGTGGCGCAAGTTTGTCAGCCAACTCGGCTTGAGTTGCGGCCTGCTCCTTGCCTGCGCGCTCACGCCTGGCACCGTACAAGCCGGCGAAGTGATGCAGCGGGTGCTGCAATCCCACAAGCTGCGCGCCTGCATCTGGCCGGGTTACTACAGCATCAGCTACCGCAGCCCCCGAACGCAGCAACTCAGCGGCATCGATATCGACCTGGCCAAAGCCTTTGCGCAAGACCTGGGCGTCACGCTGGAATTTGTCGAAACGACCTATACCCGGCTGATCGATGACCTTCGGCAAGACCGCTGCGATGTGGCCATGTTCGGCATCGGCGTCACGCCCGAGCGGCAAGCCAAGCTGAATTTCTCCGCCGCTTATTTGCAAAGCGGCATCTACGCCCTGGTGTCACGCAGCAGCCGCGTCGTCAAGACCTGGGCCGATATCGATCAGCCCGGCGTGCGCGTGGCCGTGCCCGCCACCAGCTTTATCGCGCCCCTCATGGCCGGCTGGCTACGCCAGGCGCAGTCGGTGCCGCTGCAGATGGAACAGAACTACGAGCTGGAACTGGAGTCGGGCCGGGTCGATGTCTTCATGGTGGACTTTCCCTTCAGCCAATACCTGCTGGCCAATACCGACTGGATTCGGCGCCTGAGCCCGCCCAAGCCACTGGCCGCCATGCCTTACGCCTATGCGGTAAAGCCGGGCGACGAGGCCTGGCTGCAGCGCCTGAATCAGTTCGTCAGCGCCATCAAGCGCGATGGCCGCCTCGCCGCCGCTGCGGGCAAGAACGGCCTCACAGAAATCATGGTGCGCCATTGAGCCCCGGCACGCCTGACCCAAGCCAAACGGCGCAGCCAAGCCCTGCTGCCCGGACCGCCAGGCCTTTTGCGGCCCAAGGTACTCTGCAAGCCAAACTCAAGCGCCCCCTGCCCAGTTGGCTGAACGCCACGCTGGCACTTTGGGGTACGGCCGCGGTGGCGCTTCTGCTGAGCGTGCTGGCCATGGGCATGCTGTGGCTGAGCTACGCGCAAGAGCGGCTGGCCGAGCAGGAACAGGCCGAACTCTTCGCCAAAAGCCTGGAATGGCATACCAACCAGACCTTGGCGGCTACCGAGCTGACCCTGCGCAGCCTGACCCGCGAACTGGACGGCAATGAAGGCGATGACAAGCCCGCCCCACCAGCCAAAGCGCCGGCCTTGAGCGCCGCGCGCAGCTTGGAGCTGCGCAATCAATTGCTGTATCAAGCCTTGGCCACACGACCCTTTGTGCGCAGCTTCTCGCTGCTCAATGCGCAAGGCATGGTGCTGGCCAGCAGCAATCCGGCCAATATTGGTGCCAGCCTGCCCCTGGCGCAGCTGCGAGGCTCTGCCCAGCCCATCCACAGCCGCCCCGACGGCTTGGGCCGCTTGCTGACCGGGCGCGATCTGGGTGAGCGGATTGACCCGGCACGACTTGCGGAAGGCGAACAGCGCGCTAGTTCAAGCGCGGCCCGCAGTCATGGGCCGTTTTACGTGCCGCTGAGCCTGCAGCTGGGTGTGCAAGCCGCCCGCGGCTATATGGTTGCCACCCTCAACCCCGACTACTTTGCGAATGTGTTCGATAGCCAGCTCGGCCGTAGCGGCCATGTCGCCGCCTTGGTCGGCCTGAATGGCCAGTTGATCGCCGGCAGCGAGGATCTGAAGCTCAACACCGGCACCCTGGTGAACGAGCATCTGGTGTTCAAGCAAAAGCTGCCGACCCAGGAAGAAGGCAATTACAAAGACCGGGGCCTGCTCGGCCAAAGCAGTTTGGGCAGCTACCGCCTGACGCATAACTACCCCTGGGTGGTCATGGTGGAGGTGCCGCGAAGCCTGGTCTGGTCGCATGTCCAAGCGGAGGTGCAAGCCGTGCTGCTGGCCTATCTCGGCAGCCTAGCCCTGATGCTGGTCTTGGGTATCTTCGCTTGGCGCGCCCTGTCGGCTTATGACCAAGCCCATATCGAGTTGGCGCAAATGCACCACAGCCTGGCGGCCCGGGAGCGCGAGCAAAGCCTGCTGATCGAGAACGTGCAGGAGCTGATGTTCCGCACCGATACCCAGGGCGTTTTGCAATTCATCAACCACGCGAATTTCCTGGCCGGCAAGGATGGCGCGCCCGTGCTGGGGGCAGCGTTCGAAACCCTGGTCGACGAGCGCGACCTCGCCAAGGTCCGCAACCTGTTCCGCAGTGCCAGCGGCTTCCTCAAGCTGCCCATCGCCCTGCGCATGCTGGCGCAGAAC
Organism: Roseateles sp. PN1; assembly: GCF_038419725.1. Lineage (NCBI taxonomy): Bacteria > Pseudomonadati > Pseudomonadota > Betaproteobacteria > Burkholderiales > Sphaerotilaceae > Roseateles > Roseateles sp. PN1. The sequence continues at coordinate 237,401 of NZ_JBCARA010000002.1, forward strand.
GGGCGCCAGCGGGTACTGGAAGTCAGCGTGACCCCGTTTCGAGACACCGAAGGCCAGCTGGCCGGCTATGTTGGCTTCGCCATTGATGTGACCGAGCGTGAAGAAGCCCGAACCCGCCTGCAGGCCCAGCTCGAGTTCACCGCGCGCATGATCGATGTCTGCCCCGTCCCGCTCTATGCCAAAGATGCCTCCTTGCGCTATGTGATGGTCAATCAGGCCTGGAGCGAAATCACCGGCATCGCCAAGAACATTGCCATGGGGCGTCGCTTCAGCGAACTCAAGCCACCGTCCATTGCCACCGCCGTGGAGGAACGCGACAACTGGCTGCTGAACAACGGCGGCAGCGAGCACAAAGAGATCCATGATGCCCAACGCACCTTGCTGACCCACAAGACCGTGTTCACTGACGGCCATGGCAAGGTCGCCGGCGTGGTGGGCAGCGCGGTAGACATCAGCCGCTTCATCGAAGCGGAGGAGCAAATCCGCGAGGCCCGCGACGCCGCCGAGCAGGCCAACCGGATCAAGACCGAATTCGTCGCCAATATGAGCCATGAGCTGCGCGCGCCGCTGCAAAGCATCATCGGCTTCTCAGAGCTCGGGCAGGAACGCAGCCACGAGTCCCCGCGTCTACAAGGCATGTTCCAGCGCATTTTCAGCGCCGGGCACCGCATGCTGGAGCTGGTCAACAATCTGCTCGACCTGTCTCGGCTGGAAAGCCCGGTCGGACATCTCAGCTTGCTCAAGCAAGACTGCCGCCCCCTGATCGACCAGCTGCTGAACGAGTACCTGTCGCTGGCTGCCGAACGCAAGATCAATTTACAGGCCCAGTTGCCCGAGCAGCCCCTGATGGCCTCGGTGGACGCAGCCCGCCTGCAGCAAGTGCTGCGCAATATGCTGGACAACGCCTTGCGCTTCTCCCCGGCGGACAGCCGCATCGAACTCAAAGCCTCCAGCGACGCCCAGGGCCTGCGCATCAGCGTGCGTGATCAAGGCCCGGGCATCCCGGAGGCCGAGATGGAAAGCATTTTTGCGCCCTTCGTCCAAGGCTCGCTGAGCAAGGATGCATCCGGCAGCAGCGGCGGCAGCGGCGGCACTGGCTTAGGGCTGGCAATCTGCCGCAAGATCATGAACGCACATGGCGGCAGCATCACCGCCCACAATCACCGCGAAGGTGGTGCTTTGTTCGAGCTGCGCTTGCCGCCCTGCTGAACGCCTGCCCAGTCGCTCCTTCACGGCACGGGCGGCACGCGGATGAGGCACTGGCGATGCACAAGAAGCCTTTTGTACGGCGGCCTACAATCCGCCGATCTTTTTCACGGCTCAGACCCGAGCCCCGCCTCATCCTCGCTGACTGAACCCAGTTGGCAGCCGGTGGGCGTCACAAAATCGCTGGAGATTTGCTGCCATGGATTCCCGCACATCCACCATCACGCTGCGCATCGAGAAGCTGCGCGATGCCATGAAATCGCAAGGCGTGCACGCCGTGCTGGTGCCTTCCAGCGACCCGCATCTGTCTGAGTACCTGCCCGAGCGCTGGCAGAGCCGGCAATGGCTGTCGGGCTTCACCGGCTCGATGGGCACCCTGGTGGTGACACTGGACCGCGCCGCCATCTTTGCCGACACCCGCTACTGGACCCAGGCCGAGGCTGAGCTGGCCGGCACCAGCATCACGCTGGAAAAAATCTCCAGCGCCATGTCGCCCCAGTTCATCGACTGGATCATTGCCCAACTCAAGCCCGGCCAAACCCTGGCCGTGGACGGCCAGGTGCTGAGCCTGGCCCTGGCCCACACCTTGCGCGCGGCCATGGCCAAGGCTGGCCTGCAACTGCGCACCGATGTCGACCTGATCGACGCCGTCTGGACCGAGCGCGCCAGCCTGCCTCTGGCCCCCATCTACGAACACCTGGCCCCACACGCCACCAGCAGCCGTGCCGACAAGCTGGCGCAGGTGCGCGCGGCCATGGCGGCGCTGGGCCAAAGCCATCACTTCATTTCCAGCGTGGACGATGTGGCTTGGCTGCTCAATCTGCGCGGCGCGGATGTGGACTACAACCCGGTCTTCATGGCCCACGCTCTGCTCAGCGAGCAAGACCTGACCCTGTTTGTGGGTGCCGGCAAGATTGACGCCGCGCTGCAAGCCCGCCTGGCCGCCGATGGCGTGCGCCTGGCCGCTTACGCCGACGCTGCCCCGGCACTGGCCGCCCTGCCCGCCGGCGCCCGCGTGCTGATGGACCCCAAGCGCGTCACCCTGGGCTTGCGTGAAGCCGTGCCGGCCCACGCCACGGTGCGTGAAGCCATCAACCCCAGCACCCTGGCCAAGAGCCGCAAGAGCGCAGCCGACGCTGCCTTTGTGCGCGAAGCCATGGCGCAGGACGGCGCCGCGATGTGCGAGTTCTATGCCTGGTTTGAACAAGCCCAAGGCAAGGAGCGCATCACCGAAATCACCATCGACGAGCAGCTCTCGGCCGCGCGCGCCAAGCGCCCCGGCTTTGTCGGCCTGTCCTTCCCCACCATCGCCGGCTTCAATGCCAACGGCGCCATGCCGCATTACCGCGCCACGGCCGAGTCGCATGCGGTGATCGAAGGCAACGGCCTGCTGCTGATTGACTCCGGTGCGCAATATCTGGGCGGCACCACCGACATCACGCGGGTCTGGCCCATCGGCCAGGTCAGCGCCGCGCAAAAGCGCGACTACACCTTGGTGCTCAAGGGAACGCTGAACCTGTCGCGCGCGGTTTTCCCGCAAGGCACGCTGAGCCCCATGCTGGACGCGCTGGCGCGCGCGCCGCTGTGGGCCCATGGCCTGGACTATGGCCACGGCACCGGCCACGGCGTGGGCTATTTCATGAATGTGCACGAGGGCCCGCAAAGCATCTCCAAGGCCATTCCTGACGCCAATATGGCGATGGAGCCAGGCATGATCACCTCGATCGAGCCGGGCCACTACCGGCCGGGCCTGTGGGGCGTGCGGATCGAGAACTTGGTGCTCAATATCGCCAAGCCCACCAGCGAGAACGGTGCCTTCGGCCAGATGCTGGCGTTCGAGACCCTGACGCTGTGCCCGATCGACACCCGCTGCATCGATATGAGCCTGATGTCGGCCGAAGACTGCGCTTGGCTGAACAGCTATCACGCCGAGGTGCGTGCGCGCCTGCAGCCGCTGGTGAGCGGCGCGGCGCTGGATTGGTTGATGGCGCGTACCGAGGCGATCTGAAGCCGCGCTGAGCAGGCCACTTCACGCTAGCCCCTCTCCTCTGCGGCGGGGCTGGCAGCTGGCCAAGTCGGCCCCTCGCAGTCTGCGCGGCAGAGCGATTTCAGGCTACCCCCATGCGGCCGATCAACGCTTTTTGCGAGAGTGACGGCCGCTGGCCTTGGGTTGAGCCGATCGCTCGACTGAGCAGGTCGGTGGTTGAATTCCCTTTGCTTTTGGGCTGGTGGGGCTGCTGTTCGCGCCCCTCATGCCCTCAAGCCAGCCATGCGGCGCAGATTCAGTGCCGCGCAGACAAGCTTGAACTCGGGGCGAGCCTTGTCGGTGCCCCGTAAGCTGGATGGCCGAAAGCCCAGCGATTGTTTGATCCACGCATTGGGTGGTTCGACGATGGCATTGAGCCTGCGGTATTTGGCATGGCCCTCGGCACTTTTCTGCTTGCCCGCCATCGCCGCCGTGAGCGGCCGTTTGTCCTTGTCAGGTTCGTCCTTGTCAGGTTTCTCCCTGTCAGTCGTCACTTGTTGCTAGCCTTCGCGCTCCAGCGCCACGAAAAGCTCAAGCGCGAGCCGAGCCGCCACTGGCCTTGGCCGCTAGGTGCCGACTACAGCACGGTCGATGCGATGACCTCGATGCTATGCCCTAGGACACGCGGTTTCGCCGCCCGGCGGCGGTAGTGACGCTGGTTCAACCGCCCCATGAAGGCCTGCGGCTACGCCGCTGGCGTGAAGCCGCGAAAGGGCTTGTTTTCGAGTGCGCCCGATAGTCCTCCTGCTGTGGAGGGAATTGGTGTTTGGCCGCGCATAGTCGGTGCTGCTGACGGTACGATCTCCGTCGAGGTCGGCCATTAGGCTGCGAAAAAATAACAGCACGACGAGGAAGACGCCGTCAATGTCCAAGCTAACTGCCTTTTTGAGCGGCTGCACCGCGACCGCCACTGCCTTTATTGCCATTGCGCTGCTGACCGGCGCAAAGGCTCCGCCGACCAAGTTCGAAGAAATTGACGTGGGGCGAATCAATGTGCGCGAGCCAGATGGCACGCTGCGGATGGTGATTTCCAACCGCGCGCAGTTTCCCGGCGCTCCTTGGAAAGGACAGGAGATTGCGCGCCCCGATCGGCGCAGCTTTGCTGGCATGCTCTTCATCAATGATGAAGGCACGGAAAACGGCGGCTTGATCCAGCGCGGCAGTGTTGGCGTCAGTGGCAAGGCGGATGCCGGCCTGAGCCTGACATTCGACCGTTTCCGCCAAGACCAAGTGTTGCAGCTCTTGCACGCAGAGCAAGGTGGGCAAGCGATGACTCACCTGCTGATCAATGACGAACCTTCGCATGAGCTGATGGACGTCAAAGACCGCATGGCGCGTTTTGACGAAATCGACAAGCTCAAGCCACTCGAGCGCCGTCAAGCCATGCAGGAGATGAGCGAAAAAGGCGTGATGCCCGCCAATCGTGTGCGCCTTGGCACCACGCGAGACAAGGCATCGGCCTTGTCTCTGGCCGATGCCCAGGGTCGCACCCGCATGCTGCTCACGGTCAGCGCTGATGGCAAGCCGAGCATTCAGATGCTGGATGAAAAAGGCAAGGTGGCCAAAACGATTGGCCTGGACACGCCCTGAAACAAGCTGAACAAGAGTGTACGGGGCCACCCCTAGCTCCCAGGCTCCGAGAGCCGGGGGTCGGCGGCCCTCTGCTCAGCGCCCCGCCACAACAGGCGGAGCATTGGCCTCATCCTTCTGGCCACATTCTGAGATCGGTCTCATGAAGCAGTCGTTGCAATTCACCTTCGTGGCTGCGCTGTGCTCAGCCGCATGGGCCGGAGCTTACAGTTCGCCCGTCAACACCGTGACCCAATATCAAGGTCAGCCGGTGAACGCGCAGCAGATTCTTGTGGCCGGTGAGCGTTTTCGCAATGTGTATGCAAGCCCGAAGCAGTTTCCAATCACCTGCTCGGAGGACTGCTATGCACCAGACCCACGGGTGAAATGCGAGCGGCATGCCGAGAATTGCCAGGTGCAATGGTCGGCCTTGCCGGCGAAATTCGGCTGGCAGTTGCAATGGGTCGGCCATGCCAGCTTCAGGCTGCTCACTGCCGACGGCGATCTCTTGTTGCTCGACCCGGTGTCAAATGGGTTTGACTGGCCTATCAACTGGCTTGGCGCAATCGTGGGAAGCCGTCGTAGCGCCCCGTCGCATCGCCGGCTGGCGCAGGACGAGGTCCCGTCCGCAGTCTTCTACTCACACGCCCATTACGACCACTACAACCGGGCCGACCTGAAGAAACTGCCTCCGCAGACAAGACTCTTTGTGCCCATGGGCATGGCCGAATATCTGCCGCAACAAGGCTATCAAGTGCATGAAATGGCCTGGTACAGCCAGCACCGAGTGGACAAGCTGAGTTTGCACTTCGTGCCGGCGCACCATTTCACCGGCCGCAATATGTACGAGATTGATGGCGATAAAAGCCTGTGGGGCGGCTGGATCATTGAGTCGGGTGAGCACAAGCTATTCTTCGCCGGCGACACTGGGTACTCACCTATCTTTCAAGACATCAGGAAAAAGTACGGCGCGATGTCAACATGCTTGCTGCCGATTGGTTCTTACCATGGCGACAACTATCGCAATGCGCATCTAGCCCCCGAAGATGCCCTGAAAGTCGCGCAAGAACTGGGCTGCGAACGCATGATCCCTTGGGGCTATGGCAATCACAGTTGGCTGATGGGTGATAAATCCTCACACTCAGCTTTGCTGCGGCTGTTGAGCATGCACCGCCAACTGAAGTCAGCGATCCAAGTGCAGGTACTGAACGAGGGGGAGATTGTCTGGTTCTGATGCTGTTGGCCGCAGCTTAGATTGGCGTCATTCAGGGCGGCGCCTGTACGGTCTCGGGTCCAGTCATTTTGTCAATGCCTGCGGCTGCGTTGCCAGTGTGAATTCGCGCTGCGCGTAGAGCTGCGGCGCGGTGCCGGTGACGATCAAGAACGCAGCAGGCTGTGCAGATCAGGGTGGGCCATTACCGCCACCACCAGCTTGCATTGCCGAGGCATTGATACGCGAGCAGCACGAACACAACGCAGAGGTAGGCGTTGGTGGCGCCGTCTGCGATCACGCCGGCCAAGCCGATTGGCGCGCTGTTTAGGAGCCTTCGAGGCAGAACTCGCTCTGCCGCGCAGACTCTTGGCTTAGTTGGGAGCGGCGTGCGCGCGGGTGCACCGCGCCCTCACATCTGCCGGAACAGATGCAGATAGCTGCGACTCACCGGCAGCACCTCGCTGCGGCCGCGCAGATGCACATCGGCGGTCTCATTCGCACCGCGGGTGACATGGCTGATGGCGTGCAGATTGACCACCACCGAGCGATGCACCTGCACGAACTTCTGCGGGTCGAGTTGCTCCATCAGTTCACGGATAGGCGTGCGGATCAGCGCCTCGCCCTCGCTCCACACCACCAAGGTGTATTTCTCGTCGGAGCGCAGATAGATGATGTCGTCCACCGGGATCAGCTTCAGCGTGGAGCCGACCGAGGCGCGAATCCATTGCAGATAAGGCTTGGGCTGGGCGCTGCCGCTGCCTGCTGCGGGCAGCGCGTCACCGTTGCGGGCCAGTTGCGCCAGCAAGCGCTCGATGCGGTCTTCCAAGGCTTGGGTCGTCGCTTGAGCGGCATTGGACGTGGCCGGTGTTGCGGCCGAAGCCTCGCGCTCCCTTAAGCGTTCCTGCAAGCGCTGCACCGTGTCGGCCAGGCGCTTGTCTTCCAGCGGTTTGACGAGATAGTCCAAAGCGCCTTGCTCAAAGGCCTGCACCGCGTACTGGTCGAAGGCGGTAACGAAAACAATCTGGGCGCGCCGCGCCAACTGCCGCGCCGCCTCAATGCCATTCAAGCCCGGCATATGCACATCCAAAAAGACGATGTCGGGCTGCAGTTCCTCAAACAGCTCCAGCGCCTCGCGCCCGTTGCGGGCCTGACCCAGCACGTCCAACTCGGGCCAGGCGGCCTTCAATGCGCGCGCCAGGCTGTCGCGCAGCAGCGGTTCGTCATCGGCGATCAGGGCCGTGGGCGGCTTCGGAAAAGAGCTAGGCAAAGGGCTTGTCATGGCAGGGGAAACTCAATCTCGGCGCGCAGGCCATGGGGCAAATTTTCACTCAGGTCCAGGCGTGACCCGGGGCCGAAGAAGATCTTCAGGCGTTCGCGCAGATTGCGCAGGCCGGTGCCTGAGCCGCTGCTCTGAGTCAGGCCCACGCCGCTGTCGCTGACCCAGATGCGGACCTTGCCTGCGTCTTGCGCGGCCGACACCACAATGCAGCCGCCCTCCTCGCCGGGGTCGATGCCATGCCGGATGGCGTTCTCCACCAAGGTCAGCAAGGCCATGGGTGGGAAGCGCAGGGCATGCAAATCAACGGGCACCGTGATGTCGAAACTCAGGCGATCGGGCATGCGCAGATGCATCAATTCCAAATAAGCCCGCACCAGGCTCAGCTCATCGCCCAGGCTGGCAGCTTCGTTTTGCAAGCGCGGCATGGCGGCACGCAGATAAGCGATCAGGCTGCGCAAGACCGGTGCGGCCTGCGGCGAACCCGTTTCCACCAAGGCGCGTACATTGGCCAAGGTATTGAAGAGGAAATGCGGCTCCACCTGGGCTTGCAGCAGGCGGAGTTGGGCGTCCAGGGTTTGGCGCTCCAACTCGCTGCGCTCCAGATCGAAGCGCAAGGCCTGGCTGCGCGCCTCGGCATCACGCTGACGATAGAGCGAGGCCATGGCCAGCAAAGGCGCCACCACCAAGCCTGAGCCGGAGATGAAGATCATGCCCATCACCTTGCCCTGGCTATTGAGCAGGGACTCCAGATCCCCGCCCACCGCCACCACATAAACCAGCAAGGTGGCCAGCGGCACGGTCAACACCACCGCCACCACCTGCAGCAGCCAACGCGCGATCCAACTCGGCAGCCGGCGCGGCCATTGCCCCGCGGCCGAGAAGGCCAACAGCCCCAGCAGACCGACCACCAAGGTGCGACCCAGCAGGACCGAGAAGGGCGTGATGAAGATGCCCTCCAAGGCCATGGCGGCCAAGGCCGACAAGACCAGCGCCAGCCCCACCCGCGGCAGGGTCAGATAGGCAATGAACTGCCGCCAGGCCTGCGCATGGCTAGGCAAGGCGGGCGCCGACAGTGAAGAATTGATAGACATGCCGCAAGCGTAACGGCAGCACCAGCCTCACAGGAGCATTGGCGGGGGGCTAAGCGACGAACAACGGTTTGGCGGCGTCAAATGGCCGGCCACAGCCCGCTCATCAGGCCTTCAAACAACAGCGGAGGCTGCCAACTCGCCGCGATCTAGGTCGGGCGAACGATCCGGCAAACGCTCAGGCCTGGGCCCAAGCCTGAATACAGGCCTGCGCGTCAGGCCAGCACCCCAACCCGGCACATCACCACCTCGCGCCCGGCATTGATGGCAAAACGCAAGGCCTCGGCCGCCGTGGCCCAGGCGAAGCCGCCGGCCAGGTTTTCATCCCGAAAAGCCTCCTGCCGCTGCCCATCGCCGCGCACCCGCATCACCACCACGGCCGCCACATAGCCGTAGCGATTGGGGCGATCCAAGGCCCCCGCATAGATCCGAAAATCCCCAGCATCCACTTCGTCGAACTGCATGATCACTCCCTGGCGACCCAACAGCGGCCGCCTGCGGTACCCACTATCGGCGTTCGCGGGCGCACAAGCATCCCACCCATTGGAGGGCACCCGAAAGAGGGATTTGCGAAGTCAGCCTTGCTGCCCGCGGGTTTCAAAACCTGGCGGCGCCGGGCTCCCAGGCGCATCCATCATGGTGAACAGAACAGCCTTGGACCTCGCCACGCGCACTTTGACCTGAGGGCATGGTCTGCCGCCCCGCCCCGAAAACACTGCCGCAAAAACGGGCCAAACCCTATAGTCAGCGCTCTACCAACCTGATCAGGAGCCACCATGTCAGCTGTGAAGACGTTTCGTGTTTGTGCCCCGATTTGCTTGCTTGTTCTGGCCGGCTGTGCCTCCAGCCCGCCTGAAACTGTCGCCACTCGCACCGAAGTGTGCAAGGCCAGTAGCGAGGCAGAGATTGCCGGCTTGTTTGATCGCTGGAACCAGTCGCTGCAAACCGGCGACGCCAAGCAGGTGGTGGCGAACTACGCGCCCAAATCGGTGCTGCTGGCCACGGTATCCAACACCCCCAGGCTGGACGCAGCGCAAAAACAGGACTACTTCGAACATTTCCTAGAGAACAAGCCCCGGGGCATGATCGACTCGCGCACGATTGAGCTGGGCTGCAACACGGCCGTGGATGCCGGGCTCTACACCTTTGCCTTCGGCAAGACCGGTGCCACGGTCAAAGCCCGTTACACCTACACCTACCGGTGGGACGGCACGCAATGGCTGATTACCAGCCACCACTCTTCGGCCATGCCGGAAAAGTAAACAAGCAAACATCTAGGCGCACCAACTGCCAACTCCGCCCGCCCAAGCCTCGCCCCCAAAGCGCGGGCTGGCCCGGGCGGGCCACAAATCCCGCTACACTGCGCGCCAACCATGATCGCCATCCGCCGCATCCTGCTCATCCTGCTCATGCTGACCCTGGGCCTCCAGTCCAGCTGGGCGGCTGTGGCTGGCTTGTGCCTGCATGAGGTGGACACGCGCGCCGCGACCCATCTGGGCCACCATGCGCATGAGCATGCGCAGCAGGCCGGCAGTGATGAAGGCCAAAACGCCAAAGCCAAGCAACAGCCCGGTCAGCACGCTGACTGCGCCACCTGCCATGTCAGCTGCGGTGTGCTGGTTCAAACCGCAGCCGCGACCAGCCTGCAGCTGCCCAACAGCCGGGTCGACACGCCCTATCTGCGCAGCGTCACCCAGGGTCAGCCCGAGCGCCTGATCCGCCCCCCACGCCACTTCCTCGCCTGACGCCCGGCTCCCCTGCGGAGCCGCCTTCACGCTGCACGCAGCCGCCCAAGCACGGGCGCTGCGACGAGGAAATTTATGAGCAAGAAATTGCCGTCGCGACAGGCCAATGCCTGGGCGCGACTGAGCTTGGCCATGGGCTTGAGCCTGGGTCTGGCTGGGCCCGTCATGGCCGACCCGCCCAACATCCCCAACACTCCAAATAGCAACACCAACCCGCCTACCGCCACGCTAGCCCAGGCATTTGAGCAAGCCTGGGCCCAACAGGCCGCGGCTCAGGCCGCGCCGCAATGGCGCAATGCCGCGCAAGGCCGCCAACAAGCCGCGCAAAAGTGGCTTGCCGACGCCCCCGCGCTGGACCTGGCCGCCAAGACCGACAGGCTCAACCGCAACGGTGGCAGCCGCGACTACGAGGCCGGCCTGAGCCTGCCGCTGTGGCTGCCGCGTGAGCGCGCGCGCAGCCAGGCCTTGGCCGGCGCTGAACTCACTGCGCTGGAAAGCCAACTGGCAGCTGAGCGTTTGCGCCTGGCCGGCAGCTTGCGACAAGCCTGGTGGGCTTGGCAGCTGAGCAAGCAGGATCAGCGCATCGCCCAAGCGCGCCACACTGCCGCCGCCCAGCTGGCGCAAGATGTCGCCAAGCGCCTGCAAGCGGGTGACCTCACCCGCGCCGATCAGCATCAAGCGCAGGCCGCTGAGGCCGCCGCGCAGGCCGAATTGGCTCAGGCCGCGGTCCAGCGCTTGCAAGCCGAGCAAGCGCTGGCGGCCCTGGGGCTGAGCGACGTCTTGGCAAATGACCCCGCTGAACTTGAGGCGGAGGCTCTGACCGAGGCTCGCCCCGCGGCAATGGCCGAACTCGCGCCCGAGCATCCGGCCTTGCTGGCCCTGCGCGACCGCGCCGCCCTAGCGCAGCGCAATGCCGAGCTGGCCGCCACCCAGTCGCGCGCCAACCCGGAGTTGCGCCTGAGCAGCACGCGTGAGCGCGCCAGCTTTGCCGAGCCTTATGCCCAGAGCATCACCGTGGGCCTGCGCCTGCCGCTGGGCAAATCGGCAGCCTCGCAGAGCAAGCAAGCCACGGCCCTGGCCGAGCAACTGGAAGCGCAAGCCCAGCTGACCCAGCAAAGCCTGGCCCTGCAAGCCGAGCTGCGCAGCGCCGAGGCCCAGCTAACAGCCAGCGGCCTGGCAGCGGAAGCGGCCCAGCGCCGCGCCGAACTGCTGGCGGCCACGCGCGGCTTCTACGCCAAGTCCTTCGCCCTGGGGCAGAGCGATCTGCCGACCCGGTTGCGGGTCGAGCAAGAAGCCTTTGAGGCACAGCGCCTCAGCGCCCGCGCCCGGCTGCAAGCGGCGCAAGCCGTCTCAGCCCTGCGCCAGGCCCAGGGCTTGCTGCCCTGATGAGCCTCGCGCCACGCAGCTCTGCGACCCACACCAACTATTTCTCGACTATGAAAATGAAATCCAACATCGCCGCGCTGGCGCTCAGCCTGCTCGCCCTGCCGGCCGCAGCCGGCCCTGGCCACGACCATGATGAAGAAGCATCAGCGCCGACTCACCCGGTCAGCAGCGAACCCCAGGTACGCGCCAGCAGCAGCGCCAAGCTGTTTGAGCTGGTGAGCGTGCTACAAGGGCATGAGCTGACGCTCTACGTCGACCACCTGGCCGACAACCGCCCGGTGCATCCCGCCACGCTAACCGCCACCTTGAACGGGCACCCGATCAAGGTGCAGCCCCATGGCGAGGGCGAGTTCCATGCGGAACTTGAAGCAGAGCCCGGCACAGGTCCGCTGGCGCTCAGCGTTTTAGTGAACAGCGGCGGTAGCAGCGAAACCCTGCAAGTCGAACTCAGTCCGCCGGTGCTTGACGCGCAAGGCGATGCCCATGCAGCCGACGGCCCGCGCTGGAAGTCAACCCTGGCCGCATTTGCCACAGCACTGGGCCTCAGCGCTCTGATCGCCTTCATCTTCACCCGGCGCCGCCGCATGGCCGCCGCTCGCCTGGGAGCCAGCGCATGAAAAACATCACCACGCCAACCCGCCTCCGCACACCCTTCAAAACCCTGGTGCTGGCCCAAGTGCTGGCTCTGATGTGGCCAAGCTTGAGCCTGGCCCATGAGGGTGATGATGACAAGCCCGCCGCAAAGCCTGGCCTCAGCCAGCCAGCCAACACCGCCGGCACGCCAAAGCGTCAGGCCGACGGCAGCATCTTTTTGCCCAAGCCGGCCCAGCGTCAACTGGATCTGCGCACCCTGGCGGTGACCCAGGCGGAACTGCCGCGCAGCCTGAGTTTGAACGGGCGCGTCAGCATGGATCCCAATGCCGGTGGTCTGGTGCAAGCCTTGCAAGCTGGGCGCTTGCAGCCTGGCCCGCGCGGTCTGCCGACGCTGGGCCAACAAGTGAAGCAAGGCGAGCTGCTGGGCTATTTGCTGCCCGCCAGCGCCAGCCTGGACCGGGCCGACAAGCAGGCGCAAATCGCCGAGCTACACGCAGCACAGTCACTGGCCCAAAAGCGCCTCGCACGCTTGCGCGAATTGGCCGACACCGTGCCGCGCAAAGACATTGAGGCGGCCGAGAGTGAGCTGGCCAGCCTGAGCGGCCGCGACCAAGCCTTGCGCGCTGGTTTGACCGAGCGCGAACCCTTGCGCGCGCCGGTCAGCGGCGTGATCGCCGCCAGCTATGCGGTGGCCGGCCAGGTGCTGGAAGCACGCGAGCGGGTGTTCGAGATCGTCGCCCCCGGCCGCCTGCAAATCGAGGCCTTTGCCTACGACCCAGCCGTGGCCCAGGATGTGACCTCGGCCTTTGTGGCCGTGGGCCAGGGTCAGATTGAGCTGCGCTTTCTGGGCGCTGCCCGCAGCCTGCGCGAGCAAGCCCTGCCCCTGCACTTCCAGGCTCAGGGCACTGGGCTGATGAACCAGTTGGCGCTGGGGCAAAGCGTCAAGGTGGTGGTGCAGACCCGCAGCAAGATCAGCGGCATGGCCGTGCCGGCATCTGCCTTGGTGAAGAACGCCGCTAATCAAAGCCAGGTCTGGGTCAAAACCGGGGCCGAACAGTTCGAGCCGCGCGTGGTGAGTTGGCAAGCGCTGGACGCGAGCTCGATCGCCGTTACCGCCGGCCTGCAGCCGGGTGAGCGGGTGGTGAGCCAGGCAGCTGCCTTGCTCAACCAGATTCGCTAAACAGCCGAGGCCTCACATCATGTTCAAGTGGCTTCTCAATACCAGCCTAGCGAATCGCCTGCCCGTCATCATCGCCGCCTTGCTGGTGATGGCGTATGGCGTGTTCACCCTCTCACGCACCCCGGTCGATGTTTTCCCCGACCTCAACAAACCCACCGTCATCTTGATGACCGAAGCCGGCGGCATGGCCGCCGAGGAGGTGGAGCAGCTGATCACCTTCCCGGTGGAAACGCTGATGAACGGCCTGCCCGGCGTGGAGTCGGTGCGCTCCAATTCCAGCGCCGGCCTGTCCTTCATCACCATCACTTTTGACTGGCAGGTGGAAATCTACCGCGCCCGCCAAATGGTGGCCGAGCGCCTCTCCACCGTGGGCGACAGCCTGCCGCCCGGCATCACGCCGCATATGGGGCCGATCAGCTCCATCATGGGCGAGATCATGCAGATCGCCATCCCCATCACGGCGCAGAACGACAAGACCACCGGAGTGAATGGCGCCATGGTCGTGCGCGAGTACGCCGACTGGGTCTTACGCCCGCGCCTGCTGGCGATTCCAGGCGTGGCCCAGGTGATTCCCATCGGCGGCGAAGTGCGGCAGTTCCAGGTTCAGCCGGACTTGGCCCGCATGGCCGAGTTGGGCGTCACCCAGGCTCAGCTGGTGGGCGCCTTGCGCGGCTTCTCGGCCAATGGGTCAGGCGGCTTTCTGGAGCTCAATGGCCGCGAGCTCCTGATCCGCCAGATCGGCCGCAGCGGCGCCAATGCCGCCGACAGCCTGACCGATCTGCAAAACCTGGCCCTCGGCGCCAACAAGGGTCAGCCCTTGCTGCTGCGCCAGGTGGCCGAGATCACCTTCGCACCCGCCGTCAAACGCGGCGACGCGGGCTTCGAAGGCCAGCCGGCGGTGATTCTGGGCGTGCAAAAACAAGCCGGTGCCGACACCCTGGCGCTGACCCGCGGCATCGAAGCGGCGCTGCAGGAACTGCGCCCCGCACTGCCCCAGGGCATGGCCGAGCCACGCGTCACCTTCCGCCAAGCCAGCTTCATCGAGGCCTCGATCAACACTTTGCAAGGCAAGCTCGTGGCGGCCTCGCTGTGCGTGGCGGTGATCCTGATGCTGTTCCTGGGCAATCTGCGTATCACCTTGATTGCGCTGGTGGCGATTCCGGTGTCGATCTGCGTGACCGCGCTGGTATTCCGTTACTTCGGCATGTCCATCAACACCATGACCTTGGGCGGCCTGGCGATTGCCATCGGCGGCCTTGTGGATGACGCGGTGGTGGACATCGAGAACATCTTGCGCCGCCTCAAGCTGGACCGCGCCAAACCGGCCGATCAGCGCATGGCCCCCATGGCCCTGGTGGCCAAGGCCAGCATGGAGGTGCGTTCGGGCATCTTGTACGCCACCGCCATCTTGGTGCTGGTGTTCCTGCCGCTGTTCGCGCTGCCGGGCATGGAGGGGCGTTTGTTCGTGCCCCTGGGCATTGCCTTCATCGTTTCCACCCTGGCCAGCTTGTTGGTCTCGGTCACGCTGACCCCGGTGCTGAGCCTCTACCTGCTGCCGCGCATGCGTTCGCTGGACCACGGCGATACCCGCTTGCTGGCCTGGCTCAAGCGCCTCTACCGCCCGGCCCTGCAGGCCACGCTGGCGCGGCCGCGTGCGGCTTTGGCGGCTGGCACCGTCGCGGTCTTGATGGCTTTGGCCGCCCTGCCCTTCTTCGCCAGCAGCTTTTTGCCGCCCTTCAATGAAGGCACCTTGCTGGTGGGCTTGCGCCTGAACCCTGGCGTCACCCTGGCCCAGAGCTCAGCTGTGGCGGCGCAGGCCGAACAACTGGTGTCCCAGGTGCCGGAAGTGACCCATGTGGGCCGACGCAGCGGCCGCGCCGAGTTGGACGAACATGCCGAAGGCGTGCACGTCAGCGAGCTGGACCTCGGCCTGCTGCCACCGGCGCAGATGAAGCGCACGCTGGATGAGGTCAAGGCCGATATCCGCAGCCGGCTGAGCCTTCTGCCGGCGGCCATCAGCATCGGTCAGCCGATCTCGCACCGCATCGACCACATGCTCTCGGGCGTGCGCTCGCAAATCGCCATCCGCATCTTCGGCGAAGACCTGGACGCCTTGCGCGGCCAGGCCGAAAGCCTGCGCGCGCGCCTGGCCACCATTCCCGGCATCGCCGATTTGGAAGTCGAAAAGCAGGTGCTGGCGCCGCAGCTGAAGATCCGCATCGACTACGCCGCGGCCGCCCGCTACGGTGTGCCGGTGCCGCAGCTGGTGGCCAGCTTGCAAAGCCTGCTGGTGGGTGAGCCGCTGAGCCAGATCGTGGAACAAGGCCGCCGCTTCCCGCTGCTGCTGCGCCTGCCCGACAACGCGCGCGGCACAGAGGGCCTGGCGCGCATGCTGGTCGAGACGCCAATGGGTGCGGTGCCACTGTCCCAATTGGCCCAGATCGAGGATGCCGACGGCCCGAATCAGATCAGCCGTGACGATGGCAAGCGCCGCATCGTGCTGGCCGCCAATGTGCAGGGCCGCGCCCTCTCGGACGTGGTCACCGACATCCGCGCGGTGCTGGCCGATACGAAGTTACCCGACGGCAGCTTCATCACCCTGGGCGGGCAGTTCCAGGCGCAGGAAGAAGCCGCGCGCTGGGTGGGTCTGCTGTCCATCGTCTCGGCGATGCTGATGTTTGTGCTGCTGTACAGCCGCTACCGCAGCTACCGCTTGGCCGCGCTGATCATGCTCAACATCCCGCTGGCCCTGGTCGGTGCGGTGCTGGGACTGTGGTTGTCGGGGCAGCCGCTCTCAATTGCCGCGCTGGTGGGCTTCATCACCCTGGCCGGCATTGCGGTGCGCAACGGCATTCTCAAGCTCAGCCACTACATCAATCTGATGCGTTTTGAGGGCGAACGCTTTGATCACGCCATGATTGTGCGCGGCTCGATCGAGCGCCTCAGCCCCGTCTTGATGACGGCCTTGGTGACGGCGTTTGCACTGGCGCCCCTGCTCTTCGAGGCCGAACGGCCGGGCACCGAGATCTTGCATCCGGTAGCGGTGGTGATCTTCTCGGGCTTGATCAGTGCCACTTTGCTGGACACTTTCTTGACTCCCGCGCTGTTCTGGCTGATCGGCCGCAAGCCGACCGAGCGACTGCTCGACCAGACGCAAGGGGGGACTCAAGAAGAGGCGTTCTGACATCCGGCAGGGCATGAGTTGACGGTAAGCTTGCGGCCTGTTGGCCGGCAACCCAGCCCAAGGGCTGCCGGCCCCACTGGCCCGTTCACTCTTGCCCTTAGCCATGCCTTCAGTGATGCCCGCAGTCCTGCCTCGCCCCTGGCCCGCCGCCTCAGCCCTGAGCCTGCTGGCCATGGCCGTCAATTTGGCTTTGGGCGCCGCGCCGGCTTTTGCGGAAGGCTCAGTCACGGCCGCAGACAGCGCGGCTGCGACCACGCTGGCAGAGCCCCCGCCCGCGCCCGCGCAAGCTGCCGAAGCCAAGCCGCGCCCGAGCCGTCCCAAGATCTGCCTAGCCCTGTCCGGCGGCGGCGCACGTGGTGCGGCCCACACCGGTGTGCTCAAAGTACTGGAAGAGCTGCGCGTGCCCATCGACTGCATTGCAGGCACCAGCATGGGCGCGCTGGTGGGCGGCGCCTACGCCACCGGCATGAGCGTGGCCGAGATGGAAGCCATCAACGCCGACATCACGGTGGAAAAGCTTTTCAAGGAAAGCCCACCGCGCCAAGAGCTGACCATGCGCCGCAAGGCCGACGACTACCTCAACCTGATCGGCCCCGAGATCGGCCTCGGCGCTGAGGCCACCGTCTTGGGCAAAGGCCTGGCCACCGGCGTGCAGTTGGAGACGGTGCTGCGCCAGCTCTCCAAAGTGCATGGCTACCGCCGCTTTGACAACTTACCCATCCCCTTTCGCGCCGTGGCCACCGACTTGGTGACCGGCAAGGCCGTGGTCTTCAATGCCGGCGATATGGCCAATGTGATGCGGGCCAGCATGTCGGTGCCGGGAGCGGTGGCGCCGGCCGAAATCAATGGGCTGCTGCTGGTGGACGGCATGCTGACCAATAACCTGCCGGTGGACGCTGCGCGGGCCATGGGTGCCGACATCGTCATCGCCGTCAATGTGGGCACGCCCTTGCTCAAGCGCGAGGAACTCAACAGCATCGTCGGCGTGGCCGGGCAGATGCTCAGCATCCTGACGGAACAAAATGTGCAAGCCTCGCTGGCCTCACTCAAACCGAGCGACATCTTGATCTCTCCCGCGCTGGGCAACTTCGCCACGAGCGACTTCAACAGCCTGGCCAAGATCTCGCCGCTGGGCGAAGCCGCCGCCCGCGCCGTGGCTGATCGGCTGAGCCAGCTGTCGCTGCCCGAAGACGAATACCAGGCCTTACGCCTGCGCCAGCAAGCACCGCTGGCGGCCGACCCGCGCATCATCGACAAGATCACTTTCGCGCCGATGGCACGGGTCAACCCCGCCGCCGCACAAGCGGTCATGACCACCGAACCGGGCAAGCCCATCGACCAGGCCGCACTCGACGCCGATATGCGCCGCCTCTACGGCACCGGCGACTTCGAACATGTGGGCTACCGCGTCGACGACAGCGCCGAGGAACGCGTGCTGGTGGTGGAAGCAGCAGAGAAATCTTGGGGCCCCGACTACTTGCGCGTCGGCCTGAACATCGCCTCTGACTTTGGCAACGGCGTCACGGCCGGGCTACACGCCACCTACCGCCGCACTTGGTTGAATGCCCTGGGTGCTGAATGGCGCAGTGACCTGCGACTGGGCTCAGACATCAGCCTGCACAGTGAGTTCTATCAGCCCTTCAACAGCCAGGGCGACTGGTTCGCGGCGCCCTACTTCAATCTGGGCCGGCGAGCGGTTTCCGTCTATTCAGAAACTCAAAGACTCGCGATTTTTCAGCAAGACAGTTCGCTGGTGGGCCTGGACCTGGGCCGATATTTCTACCAGTACGGCGAGTTTCGCTTAGGCCTGCAATCCGGCCACATCAAGCAAATCGTCAACACTGGTCTGGAACATGTGCAACCCAATCCCGGCAAAGCTCGCCTCGGCGGTGTGCGCGCCAGTCTCTTGCTTGACCGCTTGGACAATGCCTACTTCCCACGCTCAGGCTGGACCTTCAAGGGCGAGGTCTACAGCTCGCGAACGGGCCTGGGCGCCGACGCCAGCTACGGCAAATGGGATGCCAACACCAGCGCGGTCTATTCCCTGGGGGACAGCACCGTCAACCTAACCCTGCAATCCACCGGCCGGCTGGGCAACAACGCGCTGCCCAGCTATGAATACACCCAGTGGGGCGGCTTCCTCAAACAATCCGGCTATGCCAACAATCAACTGCTGGGCCAGCAACTCGACTTCGGCCGCCTGATGTACTACTGGCGCGTCGCCCCCGGCCTTTTGCTGGCCGGCAAGTACGCGGGCTTCAGCCTAGAACTCGGCCGCATGCGTCAGCCCCTGATCCCCAATATGTCTGAAGGCTGGCGCAAGTCTTATGCCGCTTTCGTCGGCATGGACACTCCGATCGGCCCGGTCTACTTCGGCTACGGCCGCGCAGTGGACGGGCCTGGCAGCTTCTACCTGACCCTAGGCCCGGCCTATTGAGGCGGAGGAGCACAGCCGGACTGCATGTGGGCCGAGAAGTTGCGCCCTAAGGAGCCGGCGAGTCCACGACTCGTCCGCTCAATCAGCCCAAACCGACAAGGTCGATGGCAACGCAGATGCCATCCCAACAATGTGGCGCAGCAATAAGAAAAGCCCCAAGCAACACAGTCGCTTGGGGCTTTCTAACTGGAGGAGAGGGGGGGATTCGAACCCCCGAGACCTTTCGGTCCGCCTGATTTCGAGTCAGGTACATTCAACCACTCTGCCACCTCTCCGGTATTCGGCACCTCGTGAAAAGCGTTTCAACTTGTCATCGAGTGAAGCCATAGATTCTAGCGCAAATTTTTAGGAATTTGCAAGAATCCCGATTTCATTTTGTTTTCTTCATCCAAGCGTGCGCCGAGCAAGGCAGGAGTTCGCTCAAGCCACACTTAAAAGTCTGTGCGTCTGGCAATAGCCAAAGCGGCGCTCAAGATCACCCGAAAGCAAACAAGCCCAGCCCCGCTTGGCACCAGCACCAACAAAAAAGCCCGCCTATGCCAAGCGGGCTTTTTTTGCTTCAGCGGCTGAAGACTCAGCCGCGCAGCACCTCGGCGCCCTTCAGATAGGGGCGAAGTGCGGCCGGCACGGTGATGCTGCCGTCGGCGTTCTGGTAGTTCTCGAGCACAGCCACCAAGGTACGGCCCACGGCCAGGCCGGAGCCGTTGAGCGTGTGCACCAGCTCGTTCTTGCCGGAGGCGTTCTTGAACCGCGCTTGCATGCGGCGGGCCTGGAAGCCCTCGCAGTTGGAGCAGGAGCTGATCTCGCGGTACACGCCTTGCGCCGGCACCCACACTTCCAGGTCATAGGTCTTGGTGGAACCAAAGCCCATATCACCCGTGCACAGGGTCAACACGCGGTAAGGCAGCTCGAGCTTTTGCAGGATGGCTTCGGCATGGCCGACCATTTCTTCCAGCGCTTCGTAGCTCTTCTCCGGATGCACGATCTGCACCATCTCGACCTTGTCGAACTGGTGCTGGCGGATCAGGCCGCGGGTGTCGCGGCC
Source organism: Roseateles sp. PN1 (assembly GCF_038419725.1). Taxonomy (NCBI): domain Bacteria; kingdom Pseudomonadati; phylum Pseudomonadota; class Betaproteobacteria; order Burkholderiales; family Sphaerotilaceae; genus Roseateles; species Roseateles sp. PN1. The sequence goes on from NZ_JBCARA010000002.1 coordinate 257,353, forward strand.
GGCGCTGCCGGCTTCTGAGCGGAAGCAAGGGCTGTGGGCGGTCAGCTTGATCGGCAAGTTAGCCAGATCGAGCACCTGCTCGCGCACCGAGTTGGTCAGCGAGATTTCCGAGGTGGAAATCAGGTATTGCTCGGCCGCTTCATCATCGCCGCCGCGCAAGACCCAGAACATGTCTTCCTTGAACTTGGGCAATTGGCCGGTGCCTTCCAGCACTTCGCGATTGACGATGTAGGGCGTGTAGCACTCGGTGTAGCCATGCTCTTCGGTCTGCACGTCCAGCATGAACTGCGCCAGCGCGCGGTGCAGCTTGGCGACTTGGCCGCGCATGAAGGTGAAGCGCGAACCGCTCAGCTTGGCACCGGTTTCAAAATCCAGGCCCAGCGGTGCGCCGAGGTCGACATGGTCACGCGGCTCGAACTCGAACTGGCGCGGCGTGCCCCAGCGGCGCACTTCCACATTGCCGGTCTCGTCGCTACCCACCGGCACACTCTCGTGCGGCAGATTGGGCACGCTCATCAAGAGCGTGGTGAGCTCTTGCTGGATCACGTCCAGGCGCTCGGCGCTGGCCTTCAGTTCGTCGGCAATGCCGCCCACTTCGGCCATCTGGGCCGAGGCGTCTTCGCCCTTGCCCTTCAATTGGCCGATCTGCTTGGACAAGCTGTTGCGCTTGCTCTGCAGTTCTTCGGTGCGCACCTGCAAGCCCTTGCGTTCGGTCTCGAGCGCGCTGTAGCGCGTGACGTCCAGAAAGGTTTGCGGGCTCTTGCGGGCATTCAGGCGCGCAACGACGCCGTCCAGGTCTTTGCGCAGCAGGGAGATGTCTAACATGAGGGTTCCTTGAAACTTGATCGATTCTATGAATGCAAAACGGCGCCTAAGCTTTGGCGCCGCTGATGAATGCAGCGCCCTATTCAGGAACGGGAGGCACTCACCTCGGCCATCGACTTGTCGCCCAGGCCCATGGGCAGGGGGAAGCGCACATGCTCTTCCACGCCAGGCAGGCTGCGCACCGTTGTGGCGCCCAGCTCACGCAGGCGCTTGATGACGGCCTGCACCAGCACATCGGGCGCCGAGGCGCCAGCCGTCAGGCCCACTTTGGCGCGGCCTTCCAGCCACTCGGCCTGCACTTCTTCCGCGCTGTCGACCATATAGCCGGGTGTGCCCAGGCGCTGCGCCAATTCGCGCAGGCGGTTGCTGTTGGAGCTGGTGGGGCTGCCCACGACAATCACCACGTCCACTTGCGGCGCCATCACCTTGACGGCGTCTTGGCGGTTCTGTGTGGCGTAGCAGATGTCTTGCTTTTTGGGCTCACGCACCAGCGGGAAATGCTGCTTCACGGCCGCCAGAATTTCGGCCGCGTCGTCCACGCTCAAGGTGGTTTGCGTCACCACGGCCAGCTTGGCGGGATTGTTGACGCGCACATGGGCCACGTCACCCACCTCTTCGACAAGGTAGATGCCTTCCCTGAGCTGGCCCATGGTGCCTTCCACCTCGGGGTGGCCCTTGTGGCCGATCATGATGAACTCATAGCCCTCGCGGTGCAGCTTGGCCACTTCCACATGCACCTTGGTGACCAGCGGGCAGGTGGCGTCAAACACCTGGAAGCCGCGCTGCGCCGCTTCCTGCCGCACCGCCTGGCTGACGCCGTGAGCGCTGAACACCAGAGTGGCGCCGGGCGGCACCTCGGCCAAGTCTTCGATGAAGATGGCGCCGCGCGCCTTCAAATCATTGACGACATAGGTGTTGTGCACGATCTCGTGACGCACATAGATCGGCCGGCCGAACTTGAGCAAGGCGCGCTCAACGATCTCGATCGCGCGGTCCACACCGGCGCAAAAGCCGCGCGGTTCGGCCAGGATGACTTCTTGAGGCTGCAAGGCTTGATTCATCTCTTGGCTCATCTCACAGCACCCCGATGACATGGACTTCAAAGCTCACCGGCTGGCCAGCTAGCGGGTGATTGAAGTCAAACAGCAAGGCTTCCGCGCCGACCTCGCGCACCACGCCGGCATAGCTGGCTTGGCCATCGGGCGTGGGGAACTGCACCACATCGCCGACCTTGTAGTCCTCGTCGGCAGCGCCCAGCTCACGCAGCAGGCTCAGCTTGACGCGCTGCAGCAGCTCAGGGTTGCGGTCGCCAAAGGCCTCGCCCGCCGCCAGCTCGAACTGGGTGCGTGTGCCTTCGGCCAGGCCGAGCAGGCGCGCCTCAATGGCTGGCGACAACTCGCCCGTGCCCAGCGTCAGCGTGGCGGGCTTGTCAGCAAAGGTGTTGATCACATCGCCCCCATCGGGGCCGGCCAAGCGGTAATGCAAGGTCAGAAAGGAGGCGGCTTGAACGGTGGGATTCATTGGGAGAATATTGGCTAGACTGAGCGGATTTTAGGGCCAGCTCGCCCCACTCTTTCTGCGCACTGCCGCAACATGCCTCTTAGCGACCTCCCTCCCGACGCCCGACCGCGTGAAAAGCTCCTGGCCCGTGGCCCCCAAGCCCTGGCCGATGCCGAGTTGCTGGCCCTGCTGCTGCGCACCGGCATCCAGGGTTTGCCGGTGCTGCAGCTGGCCCAAAGCCTGCTGGATCAGTTCGGCGGCTGGCATGGTTTGCTGCATGCCAAGGTGGCCGATCTGGCCCGCGTCAAGGGCTTAGGGCCGGCCAAACGGGCCGAGATTGCCGCGGTGCTGGAGATCGCCCGCCGCTCGCTGCTGCAGGAATTGGCGCAGCGCCCGGTGTTTGATGCGCCAGATGCGGTCAAGCAATTCCTGCGGCTCAAGCTGGCCGGCCTCTCGCACGAGGTGTTTTGCGTGCTGTTTCTGGATGCCCAGCACCGCCTCATCGCCATGGAAGAAATGTTCAGAGGCACGCTTACACAAACCTCGGTTTACCCACGCGAGGTGATCAAGCGCGGGCTGGATTTGGGTTGCGCTGCGGTCATCCTGGCACACAACCACCCCTCGGGTGCGGCCGAGCCCTCGCGCGCCGACGAGTTGCTGACCCAGGCACTCAAGAATGCTCTGGCCCTGGTGGACATGCGGGTGCTTGATCACTTGGTGGTGGGCAGCGGCGAGGTGAGTTCCCTGGCCGAGCGGGGCCTGATATGAGCCATAAAGCCCCCAATAGTTGGCACAGCCTGCAAGACCTCAAACAGTTGCAGCGTGAATTGGCGCTGGCCCGCAAGCTCGAAGAAGAACGGCGCGAACGCCTGGCCGCCGCCCGCCGCTTGGCCGAGCAGGAGCGGCGCATCTTCGAGCTGAGTGTGGGCCAAGTCACGCCCCTGAACCATGCCAGCCGCGCCGAGCATGGTCTGGCCAAGCCCGAGGCCCTGCCCTTGCAGCGCGAGGCTGACGAACGCCAGGCCTTGCTGCAAGCCTTGTCGGACGACTTTGATGTGGACTCGTTGCTGGAGACCGACGACACCCTGTCCTTCCGCCGCCCCGAGATCCCGCCCGAGGTGCTCAACAAGCTGCGGCGCGGCCACTGGAGCCTGCAAGCCCAGCTGGACCTGCACGGCCTGCGCCGCGACCAGGCGCGCGAAGCCCTGGGCACTTTCGTTCAAGACAGCGCCCGCCGCGGCCTGCGCTGCGTGCGCGTGGTGCACGGCAAGGGCAATGGCTCGCCCGGCCGAGAGCCGGTGCTCAAAACCAAGGTCAGGCGCTGGCTGGTGCAAAAAGAACAGGTGCTGGCCTTTGTGCAGGCCCGCGCCAGCGACGGCGGCTGCGGCGCGCTGATGGTCTTGCTGCAAGGCGGCAGCCAGAGCAAAGGCTGAGTCGCCCGCGCCAGCTGCGAGCCATCACAAACGCGAGGCGCAGGCTGATAGCTGCTTGAGCCGCCTGCGCTTCGGCTGGATCTGACAGCGCTTGTCGCCCTCCTCGACCCCAAACTCAACAACGGTTTGACGGCAACGCAGCCAAGGCCGCATGCATCCGTTTGACTGCGCCCAATTTATTAATATATTATCGGTATACAAATTTTCAACAGCGGCCCGCGACCGGCGCGGCTCGCCTCAGCAGCACCAGAAAGCGCAAGGCTTATTGATGTGTACCGTCATCGCCGTCGGACGACTCGCCAGTGCGGATGGCAGCACCTTGCTCAGCCATTCAGACACCGGGCGCGATTCCCGCATCCGCAAAGTACCGGCAGCCGACCATGCGCCCGGCGCCAAGGCGCCCGTCTACTTCGGCATCCAAGACAGCTTCTCCGCTGACCTGGCGCATTACGGCGAGGTGATTGGCGAGATCGAGCAGGTGCCCCACACCTACGCCTATTTCCATTCCGCCTACTCGCACATCAACGAGCATCAGCTGGCCATCGTCGAGAGCACCACCTCGCAGCGGCCCGAGCTGCGCTGCCTGCGCGGCGAGGGCGAGCAGATCATGACCATCGAGCAAGCGATGGTGTTCGCCCTGCAACGCTGCCGCCACCCGCGCGAAGCGATTGCGCTGATTGGCGAGCTGATGGAGCGCTACGGCTTTTTGTGCTCCTGCGGCGAAGGCAGCGAGTTGCTGTGCATCGGCGACACCGAGGAAATCTGGGTGATGGAGGTGCTGGGCGTGGGCAAGGGCTGGACCCGCGCCAGCAGCGAGCCCGGCGCCATCTGGGCCGCCCGCCGCATGCCAGACGACCATGTGATGGTGGCCGCCAACTGGAGCGTGTTGCGCAACCTCAAGCTGGGCGATAGCGAAGACACCTTGGCCTGCGCCCATGTCGAGCGCTTTGCCGTGGATCGCGGTTGGTTCGATCCACAAGCCGGCCGGCCTTTCGACTGGCAAGAGGCCTATATCCCCCTGCCACGCGAATGGGCCACGGCGCGGCTGTGGTTGTTCTACAGCCAGGTCGCACCCTCGCTGCGCGCCTGGCCCGAGCGCCAGTTGGGTGAGAACCGCTATCGCACCCTGGACGCTTACTCACAGGTCGTTGAGCCGCTGTCCATCTACCCGCTGTCGGTGCGGCCAGAGAAGCCGCTGTCCTTGCAGGACCTCATGGCCTTCCACCGCTCGACCTTCGAGCAGACCATCTACGACATCAGCGAACAACCGCAGTGGTATGTGATGAATGAGCAAGGCGGGCTGGAGAAAAGCCCGCTGGCCACACCCTTCCCCACGCCCGAGCTGCGGCGCTTGCTCAAGCTGACACCGCGGCGCACGGTGGCGCGGCACTTCGGTTTCTACGCCGTGATCTGCCAGCTGCGCAGCGGTTTGCCTGAGGACATGGCCGGGGTTTACTGGGTGGCGCTGCACAACCCGCATGTCAGCACCTGGCTGCCCTGCCCCATCGGCACCCTGAGCATGCCAGCCAGCTTTTGCGAGTACGACCCGGAGCACTACAGCGACACCTCGGCCCGCTGGTGCATCGACTTCGTCGACAACCTGATGCAACTGGCCTACCAAAAAGCGCTACCGCTACTCAAAGCGATCCGCGACCCTTACGAGGCCGAGCTGCATGCGCGCTGGCAGGCGCTGGATGCGCAGCTGCAGGCCATGCCTGCACCGCAAGATCAGCAACAGCGCCAGCAGTTGATGACCGAGTTTGTGCTGCGCGAAGGCGCCGCTATTCCGGGCTTGTACATCGGCATCCGCAACCGCCTGATCGTGGCGCTGACCCATACCCGCAACACCTGAGCCCGGCCGCTATTGCCCCAGGAGCCGCTGATTTTGAATATGCAACTCACCCACCGATTTCTGGCCCTGCTGGGCGCCACATGGCTGGTGGGCTGCGCCGGCATCGCGCCCCGGACGAACCCAGTAAGCAACCCAGCAGCCAGCGAGAGCGGCATCGCCCCGGTCGAGCAAGTCCTGAGCCGCCAACACCGTTGCAGCGCCAGCCTGAGCCTGCGCTCGCAAGCCTTGCTGCCCGCGCAAGAGGCCGCCATCTGCCAGGACCTGGCCGCCATCGAGCAGCGCTTTCACCAGCTGTTTCAAACGGCAGGCAAGCCGGTGGCACATGATTTGAACGACTCGCTGCGCGCCAATATCTACGCCTCCAGCGATGCCTTCAAACGCCATGCCGGCGCGCACTTCAATATGCCCACCAATAACGGCGGCATGTATCTGGAAGGCCTGCCGGGCCGCGCCGGCAATCAGGCCGAGTTTGTGGCGAACCAGAACAAGGACGGCACGGTGCTCAATCTGGGCCACGAGTTTGTGCACTATCTGGACGGGCGCTACAACCTCTACGGCGACTTCTGCGCCAATCTGCACGACTCCCACGACGCACCCGAGAACTGCCCCAAACCGGCGCCCTTGACGCCCTATCTGGTCTGGTGGACCGAAGGCATCGCCGAATACATCGCTCACGGCGACAAGAACCCCAAGGCGGTCGCCCTGATCCTCGATGAAAAGCGCTATGCGCTGAGCGAGCTATTCGACACCGGCTACATCAGCAATGGCGGCGCACCGCGCGTCTACAGCTGGGGCCACCTGGCCGTGCGTTTCATGATGGAACGACACCGGGGCGAGCTGGAGCAGATGCTGAGCTTCACCCGCCGCGGCGACTATCCGCGCTACCAGGCCCTGCTGCGCGGCTGGGGCAGCCGCTTCGATGGCGAATTCAGCCAATGGCTGCAGCAGATTCAGCCCAGCGCGACATCGGCAGGCGCGGCTGCTGTCGACGCGCACGCCAAGCCTGCGCACTGATCACGCGAGCTTTGTACTAATTTTTCCCCTGAGTTCCTCTGACCTCTCTCTGTCTCTCACTTTCATCCACTCCCAACAAGGATTCCCCATGTGGCAAGGCGTCATCCCAGCAGTAACCAGCAAATTCCACGCTGACGGTTCACTCGACTTCCCCGAAATGGAGCGTTGCTTCCAGCTGCAGATGGACGCGGGCTGTGACGGCCTGATCGCCTGCGGCTCGCTGGGCGAAGGCCCCATGCTCTCGCACGAGGAGCGCGTGGCCGTGCTGAAAACGGCCAAGCAAATCAGCGGCAGCAAGCCCGCCATCCTGACCGTGGCCGAAGCCTCCACCCGGGACGCCTGCGCCCTGGCGCGCAAAGCGGCCGAAGCCGGCGCCGATGGCCTGATGGTGGTGCCCAGCACCATTTATCACACCGACCACCGCGAGACCGTGGCCAATCTGCGCGCCATCGCCGCCGCCGGTGATCTGCCCATCATGATTTACAGCAACCGCGTGGCCTACCGCGTGGATGTCACCACCGACATCCTGGAAGAGCTGGCCGATGACCCGCGCTTCGTCGCCGTCAAGGAAAGCAGCGACGACATCCGCCGCAGCACCGAAATCATCAACCGCCTGGGCTCGCGCTACGACGTCTTCACCGGGGTGGACAACCTGGCATTCGAAGCCCTGGCCGTCGGCGCCGTGGGCTGGGTGGCCGGCCTGGTGGTGGCATTCCCCAAGGAAACCGTGGCCATCTACAAGCTGATGCAAGCCAAGCGCTACGACGAAGCCCTGGCCATTTACCGCTGGTTCCGCCCGCTGCTGGATCTGGACGTGTCCAGCTATCTGGTGCAAAACCTCAAGCTGGTGGAAGCGCTGGTGATCGACTCCAACGACCGCGTCCGCGCCCCGCGCATGCCGCTGGCCGGTGAGCAGCGCGCCCGCGTCGAAGCCCTGGTGCGCCAGGCTTTGGCCAAGCGCCCCACCCTGCCTACCCTGGCCTAAAGTCTGACCCGCGAGCGCAGCATGGATTTCAATAGCTTCATCGGCGGCGAATGGCTGGCCACAGCCCAAGCCACTTTCGCCCAGCCCAATATCAACCCCTCGGACACCAGCGACCTGATCGGGCATGCCCATCATGTGGGCGTGGGTGCGGTGGACCAAGCCATCAACGCAGCAGCCGCCGCCGCGCCAGCCTGGGCGCGCAGCACACCGCAACAGCGCTTTGATGTGCTGGACCAGATCGGCAGCGAGATCCTGGCGCGCCGCGAAGAGTTGGGCCGCCTGCTCTCGCGGGAAGAAGGCAAGACCTTGCCGGAAGGCATTGGCGAGGTCACCCGGGCCGGCCACATCTTCAAGTTCTTCGCCGGTGAGGCGCTGCGCCAGGCCGGCGAGTTGCTGGCCTCGGTGCGGCCCGGCATTGAAATCGATGTGCGGCGCGAGCCGGTGGGCGTGGTGGGGCTGATCGCACCCTGGAACTTCCCCATCGCGATTCCCGCCTGGAAGATCGCCCCGGCCCTGGCCTACGGCAATGCGGTGGTATTCAAGCCCGCCGATCTGGTGCCGGGCAGCAGCTGGGCCTTGGCCGAGATCATCTCGCGCTCGGGTCTGCCCGCCGGCGTGTTCAATCTCGTGTTCGCGCGCGGCTCGGTCGTGGGCCCGCGCCTGGTTGACAGCCCGCTGGTCAATGCCATCAGCTTCACCGGCTCGGTCGCCACCGGCCGCGGCCTGGCGGCGGCCTGCGGGGCCAAGCTGAAAAAGCTGCAGCTGGAGATGGGCGGCAAGAACCCCCTCGTGGTGCTGGACGATGCCGACCTGGGCCTGGCCGTCAATGCCGCGGTGCAAGGCGCGTTCTACTCCACCGGCCAGCGCTGCACCGCGTCCAGCCGCCTCATCGTCACCGAAGGCATTCACGACCGTTTCGTGAACGCCTGCGGCGAGGCGCTGGCGGCCTTGAAGGTCGGCCATGCGCTAGAAGCCGGCACGCAGATCGGCCCGGTGGTCGACGCGACCCAGCTTGAACTGGACCTGGCCTATGTGGCCATCGCCCAAGATCAAGGCGGACGCCTGGTTTGCGGCGGCGAGCGCTTGCAGCGCACGAGCCAAGGCTTTTACATGAGCCCGGCCTTGATCACCGACACCAGCCCCGAGATGCGCATCAACCGCGAGGAAGTGTTTGGCCCGGTGGCCAGCGTGTGCCGCGTCAAGGATTACGAGGCTGCACTGGCCATGGCCAATGACACCGAGTTCGGCTTGGCGGCAGGCATCTGCACCAATTCGCTCAAGCTGGCCAACCACTTCAAGGCCAATGCCCAGGCGGGCATGGTGATGGTCAACCTGCCGACGGCTGGCGTGGACTATCACGTGCCCTTCGGCGGCCGCAAGGGCAGCAGCTTCGGTTCGCGCGAGCAAGGCCGTTATGCGGCCGAGTTCTACACCGCGGTGAAGACCAGTTATGTCTCGGCTTGAAGCCCGGGACCGGGATTGGCTGACGCGCCTGATGACACCGCCCTCGCCAGCACTGAACGAATCAGCCCTGCCACCGCTGGCGGCGCAGGAAAACACGGCCCATGTGCTGGTGATTGGTGCGGGCATCATCGGCCTGGCCACCGCCCTGCGCTTGCTGCAAGAGGGGCACCAAGTCACGGTGATTGACCGCAGCGGCGTTGCCGCCGAGGCCAGCCGTGGCAATGCCGGGGCCTTTGCCTTCTCGGACGTGCTGCCGCTCGCCTCGCCGGGCATCCTGCGGCAGGCGCCCAAATGGCTGCTGGATCCCCTCGGGCCTTTGTCCCTGCGGCCCAGCTATCTGCCACGCATTGCGCCCTGGTTATGGCGCTTTTGGCGCGCCAGCCAACCCAGCCAAGTGGCGGCCAGCACCACGGCCCAGGCCGCGCTGCTGCGCTTATCGGCCCAGGAGACGCCGGCCATGCTGGCCGCGGCAGGGGCCTCGGCCCTGCTGCGTGAAGACGGCGCCTTGCATCTCTACGAAAGCGAAGCGGAGTGGCAGGCCAGCGCCGCCGGCTGGGCGCTGCGGCAAGAGCACGGTATTGCTTTTGAACACCTGCATGGCCAGGCCGCGCTAGCGCGCTTGCAACCGGGCTTGAGCGATCGCTTGGTGGCCGGCACCTTTGTGCCGGGCTGGAAAACCATTGCCGACCCGCTGCAGCTCTGTCTTCACCTGGCCCAGGCCGTGCAAGCGGCCGGCGGACGTTTGCGCCAGGCCCAAGCCCTGAGTCTGCGTGCCGGCCCGCGCGCCGTATCGGTGCAGCTTCAAGGCGGCGGCAGCGTGCAAGCCCAGCAGTTGGTGCTGTGCGGCGGCGCTTGGTCCCACCAGCTGGCAGCCAGCTTGGGCGACAAGATTCCGCTGGAAACTGAACGCGGCTACAACACCACCCTGCCCGAGCCGGGCTTTGAGCTGCGCCGCCAACTCACCTTCGGCGGCCACGGCTTTGTGGTGACGCCGCTGAGCTGCGGCATTCGGGTCGGTGGCGCGGTAGAACTGGGCGGCTTGCGGGCGCCACCCAATTTTGCGCGAGCGGATGCCTTGCTTGCCAAGGCCCAGGCCTTCATGCCAGGCTTGAACGCGCAGGGCGGCAAGCAGTGGATGGGCTTTCGGCCCTCGCTGCCCGACTCTTTGCCGGCCATCGGTTATGCCCCGGCAGATCAGCGCGTGATCTACGCCTTTGGCCACGGCCATCTGGGCCTGACCCAAAGTGCGGCCACGGCCAAGCTGGTGGCGGAGTTGGTGGCTGGGCGCAGCACCAGCCTGGACTTGAAGCCCTTGCGGCCGGGGCGCTTCTCGGGGCGCTAAACGACCCTGCTAACGCCGGGCTGATTGACCATCCAGTCCGCCGTGCCCTGGAAGGACTCGCCCAGGCGCTGCTGCAAGGCCGGGTCGAGGGCGCATTCCGCCATCGCCTGGCGCATGCAGCTCATCCACTGGTCGCGCTCAAGCGGGCCGATTTTGAACGGCATGTGGCGCGCGCGCAGGCGCGGGTGGCCGAAACGCTCTACGAAATAGTCGGGCCCGCCCAGCCAGCCGCACAACGATCAAATCCGGAGCATCCGTCATCATAGAAGGACCAGATGCACGCAACGCACGGGGGCGCGCGCGGCCGGCGCGCGATGTATGAGAACTCATACATGTCACTCATACTTCAGCGGCAACGCAATCGTGCAGATTTTGCCGCCTCGTGCCAGGCTGTCGGCCTGTCAGGACCACTCAGATGGGTGCTACGCCGTAGCGTGCGGGCGCAAAACACATCCACAGTGAGTCAAGTATTGGTCGCCCACGATCTGCGTTTGCAGCCCAGTGAGCTCTGAGGGGATCGCCTTCGGCGGGAGACTTATTCCGTTCCAGCAGCGCGTTCACGCCCTGTACGGCAGAGCCCCTTGCGGGCAAGTAAAAAATCGCGATAATACCTTATGAATCAAGCACTTACAACACATGCAGCGACGGCCGCTGTATTGATTTAATACTACCGGCGGCACAACAGTTCGGCATCGTCCAAGGCGCCAATGAGCGAACGAACAACACAAAAATCGCCCCCAACGAGTAACGCTGCCGCCAGCAAATCCAGCGGGGCGCCAGTGAATTCTCGCTCACGGTCGCGGGATGCGCCAAGGGGTGACCTCCGCGCTGTCCACTCCGCACTTGACCCGTCAACCCTGCTTGGAAGTGAATGCCTCTCACGTTCCGAGAGCGCCTCCAGAACTAGACAGGATTTGCGCACCGACATAGGCCCGGATGGCGTGCTGCTTTGGGTACCGCACGCGCAGAGATGGTGTAACTGGGACCTCGACCCCCGACTGCGCTGGCTGGTGGAGGGACACCCAGATATGGCAGCGTGGCAGTCCTGGGGGTACCGTTGGTTGTCCGTTTTTTATGATCGGGCTTACCGTCAGTCAGTTAAGGCGAAACGAGGTCGGGCTCTGGTAAGCGCAGGCCTCAGGACAAGCTCTGCGGTCGAATCTCTCAGGGAATTTTTCCTGCATTACTTGGGCCAGAAAACCAAGCAGAAGTGGAAAGACCCAGCTTGGCGACAGGACCCCAAAGCGTTGCTCGCTCCGCGTCAGAGCCTAGACACCAATGTGGAGCTGCGCGACGACTTTTGGCGCGTTTGCTGCCAACCGCTACTCCGCGAGAAGAAGCGAAGCAAATTTGGCGATCAACTTCAGTCCGTAAAGGCCGCCACGCTCAGTAAAAACATCGCCGAATTCTTGCGTTTCGTGGCTGATGGTCTCAACAGGGACTCCGATGGGACGACGACCTACAGCAATCCGTTTTGGGTGAAGAGCTCCTTCGGTACCCCTGTTGTCGACGCCGACGGCAAGAAGATCGTCAAAGTTCAGAAGAGTGGTGACAGAACATTCTCCTGGATGGAGCAGAAGTGCCCGCAGCTGCTTGAGTGGCGCCATCTTGCAATTGAGTTTGCTGGGCAGATTCCCAGGAGTCTGTCCGCCCACTTGGCGGGTCTCGGGATGTTCTTCGAAACCTACCTCGGTCAGGCAGGACAGCCCGGCACACCGATGCAAGACCTCGATCCGGATGTCGTCCGCGTACCCGCGAAGTACCTTATGCGGGCAAACCGCCTACCTGATACGTTCAAAGAAGTTGGCAAGTCAGAATCGGCGATTAACGCAGTGGTGGCTTTTCTAGACTGGGTTCTTTTACATCACTTCAGCGTTGAGGATGATGATGGCGATCCGGTAGTTTCAGCCGAGTACAAAAATCCACTCAGTTTGCTTGATTGGTGCGGCAAGAGCACTGCGCGCAGGACAGTGCGCGAAGCCATGCCCTATCTGTGGGTGGAACGGCTTCGGATGATCCTTGCCCAAGGTGAAGATTTCAGCCATTGGAAATGGGCACAGCAGGCTCAAGAACATTCACATGGCGGTGGTGCCGACTGGTTCGAAGTACCAGAAAGTCTTATCGACAAACAAGATCCGGACTGCGTGTGGCGCAAGCGAACCACTGGCAAGAAGGGAGACGGAAACTACCGCGCGTTCTTCGAAATCTGGTCACCAGTGCGATGGGTAGCACTCCTCGCAAAATTAACTACCGCGCTTCGGAACTTCCAGGTGCGAGTGTTAGATAGCGGCGAGAGCGACGAATGGCGCTTCTGCCTCAACAAATGGGCGGCCAACTCCTCGCCATGGGTTCTCAATGACATTGAACGGCGCAACCCTCAACTTGCAAATCATCTGCACCGCGCCGCCCGAGTTACGCCAGGAAAAGGTCACACAAAAGCCGATGTTAAGGGGTGGAGAAACGGAGTATTGCGGCGCGTAGTCGAGCACCAGCGTGGCGGGTTGGCAGATGGCACGATGCTTTACGCGAACACCAACAAGTCAGCCGACGGAGGCAAGGAAGGCGCGGCGAAGGGCTTCGAACTCCCACTACCTATGGAACCTTGTCCGGTCATTGTCGGACGGGACGGCAAGCTTGCCAGACCTCACTTCGACGATAAAAAGGCGGAGTACCTTTGGCTACTGAGCTTGTCGAGGAATATTCACTTTTGGCTCGCCAAGCTGCGGGATTGGCAGGAAAAATACAACTGCATCGAGCGTCGTTTGAAGTGGAAGGAACTCGATGGGTCCGGGCTGCTGGTCGCAAAATCCGACGAGCAGTATGCAGCTTACTTGGATGCATGTTTTCTCTTCCGTGAACCATCGATGCGGACTGCAAACGAGCGCAAGCCTTCTTGGCCCTTGAGCCAAGGAGTGCTCGAAGGTGCATGGTGGGCCATTTGCAAAGAATTGCAAGATCGGTTTGTCGCTGAGGGAAAAACGCAGAACGGTGAATTCATACGGCTTGTGATTGACGACATGCGCGGCGTCAACACTTGCGTGTATGACCTACATGCGATTCGCGTGAGTCTGGTCACCTCATGGATCGTCGAGGGTGAAATCGATCCTGACGTGGTGATGCTCCTGACTGGACACTCGCGATTGGTGATGCTGCTTTACTACAACGCGCGAACGATGCGATCGGCGCAAGACGCAATTTCCCAAGGACAGCAACGCATTGATGAGAAGAAGGCGCAGCGGGAGTTGGACCACATCAGGAACGCGTCGATCGACCAGATCCTGAAGGACACGGCATACAACGATGCCGAGAGCATCATTCAGGCACTTGGCGGCTTCGAGTTATCGCCGTCGATCAGGCGCCTTGCGGGATGGATGCGCATGCCCGAAGGTTTTTGTCCGGTCGGTGGAAATACTCTCCGCATCGTTGACAGCGCCTTGATCGCCGGGTGTTTCAACGGAGGCTCTAGCCGCGACTCCAAGGGGAAACATGGTCCCGTCGAAGGCGGTGATCACAACTGCTCGAACTGCCGGTGGTTCATAACAACCCCTGCGTTTATTGAGGCTCTTCAAGCCAAGTTCAACGTGACAGCCTTCCAAATGAAGCTGGCGCTGGACAAGGCTCGTGATCAGGAGAAGCTGTTGCACGAGTTGCAGGGTGAGCTCTACGAAATTGGGAAGCGGCATACGGATGACGCCATGCAGGCAGGCATGCTGACACGTATCGAAGAAGCACAAAAATTGGCCGAGCGCCATGGCGCGGAATACACACTCCTTGCAACCACGCTGTTAAACGTCAAGCGACAGATCGACCGCGTCTTGCAGGTGCAACGCAATCGCGACCACTCTGAAGGCAGCGAGGCCCTGGTGCTCTCAGGAGGAACTGCGGAACTGGAGATCATTCTGAAGCAAACCGATTCGGAACTGCTTCAGCTCCACTTAGCTGAGGCAAGCTACGCCGTCTTTCCGGAATTCGACCCCGGAGAGGCGATCTGGCGCAGGTCGCAGATCTTGGATGCGAGCCTGGCCAAAGAAGGCCTTCCGCCGATCTTCCTTTCCCTCTCCAAAGAGGATCAAGTGAATGCCGGAAATGAGTTTTTGCATCGCATCGGACGCACGCTCAAGCCGGACGCACCAGGCGAAGGGGTCCTGCAGGGAATTAGGGCAATCGAGTCCGGCGACGAGCTTGGCCATCTACTCGGCCTGACCAAGGTTGGAATGGCGAAGCTGTTGAAGGATTCGAAAACAGCTGTGAGTGCCAAAGTGATACGTTTGGTGCTCGCTCGGTCCAGCGATAGTGGCCCAAGGCTCCTTGAACGTTCGGAAGAGGTAAATGAGTAGTCCTGACACGGGGAGTACGCCGACCATCGAGCCTGAGCAATTGTTCACAACGCTACTGGCCACAGCGAAGCACCCGAGAAAAAGGAGGAACCTTGAGGCACTTCAAGATGTATGCCGAAAGCGGTTCGACGTAAAGGGACAACACTGGACATACACCAGCATCGGCAAGGTATTAGAGACCGATGGGCTTTTGACTGTCCAGTCATTGCTACAGAAGCAATCCAACGACTACCGCGCACTCATTGATGCGTGGCGTATGAAGGCTGAAGCCTCTCTCGCTCGAGCCCCTGGTAGTTCCATGTCGACCAACAAACAGTGGTTCGACAATATCGATGATTTGTGGGCTAGGCAGACGGCAGCAGCCCTCGAGCGAGAGGTGATTGAACTTAGGAAGAAGAACGCCTTGTTGGAAAAATGGAAAGGGACTGTGACGATCAGAATTGACGGTAGCGCACTGCCGGAATCTGCTGACACAGCAAAGCCACCTACTGGGCTATTGAGTGTCCAGGAGAAGCGTGCTCTTTCAATGTCCATCTCGCCGATGGCCTTGTCAAAGATGCAATTGTCACTCGGCCCCCAGGGTGAACTCCTCAATGAGGACGGCGTTGCGTACTTCGCCCCTGGCTGGGCGTCGGGGCTGCGAAAACTGCTGCAGGCCCTTGATGCATAGAGCCCAAAGCCCATCGGCGATGTTGGCAAGTGCGAGTTGATTCGGTGAGCTACGGCTTGGAATCACGAAGTAGGCCGACTGATCAGTGCGAAGGTCGCAAGGCCTGCCAATGCAGGAGCCCAGGTGACTGATTGCCGGAACGTCAGGCGACTGGCGTTGATCGACGCATTCCGTTCATGCGGGTCATCGTGAATCGAACGAAGTGTGTGCCACGCATGAACATGACGGAAACCAGGTCAGAACTGCTCGGCGAACTGCGTCGACTGCTTCAGGAAAGCGGCCGCGCAGACAATCATATTGACCTCAGTGCTTGGCTTGATGTCTGGCTTGAGGAGCCTTCGTCGAACCTTGGCGGCGCTACGCCAGCACAGGCACTGCTCACACCCTCAGGCCTCGCCAAAGTAAAAACGCTGCTCGAACGAATGCGCGGAGGGTTGCCAGGCTGAGTCTGGAGAGCGCTACCGCCGACGTCGCGTAAACCAATTCGGTCGGCATTATCTGACTGGCAATAGGTGTAGGGATGCGCGGCCCTGCGGGCTCTATCGCCACATCCGAGACCTACTACGCACAGAATTTCAAAGTTGCCCAAAACTCGGGCACCGCCATCTTGGCCAGTCGAATTGCCTAGCAGCAGCCAAAGCGGTTACGCCTGTCACGCAACCCACTGATTGTACGCACGTTACGGCATATATGCCGTGGTCAGTTGCAGCCATTAGCGCCAATCTGCGCGCCGTGGCAAACCTCCCGACGAACAAGGCTCTTCCGACACGGCGTTCGACATCGTTCGATCCTGACGTCGCGCTCGCGTTCGGCGAAGTGTTCCAGTCAATGCGCGTGGAGCGCGGGCATGCGCAAGATGCGTTTGCCCTTGTCGCCGGCGTTGATCGGTCTTACTACGGAAAGCTTGAGCGCGGGGAGCGCCAACCCTCGGTCGGGTTGCTGCTGCGGATATCCAAGGCGTTTGGCGTTAGCGGCGCAGAGGTCATGGCAGCTGCTGAGCAGTTGATGGCGAAGAGGGCCCGTCAGAAGGTTCGCCGACGTTAGCCCTAGCAGTTGAATTCGCATTTGGCGAACGTTTCAGGATGGCGCCAATCCTCACGTTCGGCGCCGGGCAGGTTTTGAGGCGCTGATCGAGCTCAGTTGCGAATGCAAGGAAGTCGCACTCCAGCGCCGCCAGCCACGCCCACAACTCGACCACATCTAAGCGTCGCGCTCCACGCTCGACACGGCTAACGACCGCCTGCCCGCGGCCAAGCCGGTCAGCTAAATCAGTCTGCCGGAGGCGCTTCCCCTTTCGGCGTTCACGGAGGAGTTGCAGAAACAGATTGTTCTGTCGACTGTGAATGGACTTGAGCATGTGGGACCCTCTATTCCACCGTAGCGCAAGCAATCCGATATGCAAACAATGCATGTGAAGCCCCCCAATTTGGCGGCCCATCTGAAGAATGTGGAGACAGTCTTGCGCATGCTGGTGAAAAATGCAGACGGCATATATGCCGTCTGCATTTTGCGTCGGGCGGTCCGACACCCATAGATCAACGCTTTGCTAGTTTCCCGATCTAAGCGCTACGCACCACACTTCACAGATGTTGTTCCTCACAGAATCCACGCCTTACATGTCAGTTCGATCGGCCGAGGGTAAGCCTCCACAGGCAGCCTGGCGGGAGTTCAACCTAGCCGCTCAACTACCTTGGTTCATAGCCACCTTTGACGTCCAATCAAAAGCTGGTTTCAGGCGTGACACGCTGTGCTTTTCAAGAGCTGTGGACCTAGCGGCATGCGTTCGGTCCCGGCCATCGTGCGTACTGGCTGACCTGATCTGCATGCTGCCGCCTTGGCGCACGGGTTCCCGACGCTGGATAGCGCGCTCAGCGAAGGAGTTGTGGCGCGGGAGCGCGGATGGGAAAGACGTCTTTGTCTTCCAGGACCTCTACGGCGCCGACTTTTTTGTCGACTATCTGGAGGGTCAAGAGCCGCAGATCAAGCATTCCAAATTCCTCGCCTCAACCACGGAGTGAAGCTTGAGAATGAAGGCTGAACTTAGACAAAGAGGAATGCTCGGGAGCTTGTACGCGCTTGATGTGAGATCTGCTTGCAATGGTTTTCCTTGACACCGAATTCACCGACCTCAGATCTCCCGCATTGCTGAGCTTCTCGATGGTCTCGCTTAGTGGATCTGAGATCTACGCAGAACTCGACCTAGTTGGAGACTCGATCGGCCAGCAAAGGCTTCAAGTCTCCAGCGACTTCGTCCGCGCCACCGTAATTCCGCAATTCGATCGAATGCCAAATTCAAAGTGCCAGGCTGGGGATTTGGGCATTCGAGCTGGAACGTGGCTGATGACCCGAGCCGCAGATGCCGGCAAGCGGATCATCGTGGCATACGACTATGACGATGACTTCGCTCTATTGCGAGACGCAATGATGGCGGCAAGCGTCTGGGATCGAGTTCAAACCCTACTGCTGCCTACAAACATCGACAACATCACCGGCCGTATCGAAGGCGGGCTAGCCGCTGAGGCAAGTTGGCTTGAGTCTTCTTTATATCGTGGACTCGAGCGCCACCATGCGCTTGCCGATGCGCTGGCACTGCGCGCGGCGTGGCTAGCTGTTTGCGGCCATTGAAGTCATTTTCAGCGCTGACATCCAGGTTGAGATGCGCCAAGGCGCCAACTGAAAGCCTGAACCGGCTGTCGGCTCCGCAGCGAAACCGGGTATTCGGTGCGGGACGCTGTGTGTTGCCGACCGGCCATTTGCAGCCGGTGGTGGCCCCCAAATTCAATGCAGAAAGCGGACCGTCGCAGGCAAGACGAGGCAGATCACAATCTCGCCCATGGATTTCATAAAGACGTTCGGATTGTTTGCAT
Source organism: Roseateles sp. PN1 (assembly GCF_038419725.1). Lineage (NCBI taxonomy): Bacteria > Pseudomonadati > Pseudomonadota > Betaproteobacteria > Burkholderiales > Sphaerotilaceae > Roseateles > Roseateles sp. PN1. Next base: position 275,642 of record NZ_JBCARA010000002.1, read on the forward strand.
TGACAGCGCTGGCCGAAATCGTCGGCTGCTACTTTCCGTACCTTTGGCTAAAGCAGGGCAGATCCGTCTGGCTTTTACTGCCGGCAGCCGTCAGCCTTGCGCTGTTCGCCTGGTTGCTTTCCTTGCATCCAACAGCGGCGGGGCGGGTCTATGCTGCCTATGGTGGCGTTTACATCGCCGCTGCCATGCTTTGGCTTTGGTTGGTCGACAAGGTTACGCCGACGACTACCGACTGGGTCGGTGTCGCCGTATGCCTTCTTGGAATGACCATCATCATGTTCGGCTCCCGGACCGAGCTTTGACGCACTGCCCTTAGATGGCGCGCTGGTTCACACGGGCGGACAGTTCTTCGGCGCTTTCCTTGCGCTCGCTGTATCGGTCGGCCAGGTAGGGACTCAGGTCGCGCGTGAGCAACGTGAACCTGAACAGTTCCTTCATCACTTCGGCGACGCGGCCGTAGAACGCGTCGCCGCGCCCTTGAATCGACCGGTCTCGTCGGCCTCCTGCTACTCCTGGCGCCCGAGCGCTTACTTTCGAGTGAACGCATCCACGCGCTTGGAGGAGCCGCCGCAACTTCCTGCGGGGCGTCTATGCCCGGGAACGTCGATTGCTGCTCACGGCGAGTCCATTCTTCCGCACTCAGGAGTCACCATGAACACCCCGTCTGCCCATCCTAAGCAACGCCAGCCGCAGCCGAGTAGCAAGTCGCACGCGAGCGAAAGCAAAACATTTGACAAGTCAGTGTCGTCTACCGCATCTCCCGTGGACGACGGGCCGGACTGCAACCCGACGGTTCGGCCAGACCGGCATGCTCACAGCATCGAGTCGTCGGACGCCGACGGCGGGGAACGCTCAAGCGAAACCGAAATGCCGCGTGAGTGATTCTGGTTTTGCGCCGATGGCGTCAGGACTGCACAGGCGCATCTGACCACGAGCTCGCGGGTGGCCGATCGGGGCACGATGACAAAAGTGTCATCTGCTTGTTGGCGATGTGTCGAGGGCGGATTCATACAGTGCTCCTGGGGCGATCAAAGGGCCTGCGCAGTCTCGCGGGACGCGCCCCGCAACAGGAGAATTCCATGAACACTCGCAACGTCAAGACAGTCATCCTCGCCGCCGTACTCGTGCTCACCGGGCATGCCGCCATCGCCGCCAACGGCACCACGTTGAGCAACGGGAACTCGGTCTACGGCGTGCCGACCACGCCCACTGCGAGCGGCAAGGTTGTCGATCTGAGCAAGGCGCCGAAGTCGCTGAACGTCAACTGTGGCGATGTGATCAGCTTCCGAGATGGCGACAAAACCTTCACCTGGAAGTTTGATGTCATCGGACACCAGTCCGTCAACTTGGCCGCTATTGCGCCCGCGGGCTTCAGTACGCAGTCATTGAAGATCCACGTCAGTCGCAACGAAGGTGAAGGCAGCTGATCTGCCATCGGCGCGTTCCTTTTGCCGTCAGCCGGGAGGCGTCACTTTGCAGACAGTTCGATGCCGATGCGAGTGACGCCGTCCTTGGATTCTGCAAAGGGCTCACCCCCATGCATCTGTGCAATCGCCGCAACGATCGACAAGCCGAGGCCATGATTCATGTCGCTATGTGCGCGTGCCGGATCACCTCGATAGAAGCGGTCGAACAGGCGCGGCAAATGGTCTCGGCCGATCTCGGGGCCCTGGTTCACGACAGCGAGCCGAGCGGCGCCGGAAGGCGATTCATCGATCTGGATCAGGACGGCGCTGCCGGGCTTGGCGTAGCGCGTGGCATTGCCAAGCAGGTTCGACAGGGCGCGACGCAGCAGGCCCGCATCGAACATGCCCGAGGCATCGCCGATCACTTCTGCGCGCAGCGATGCCTCCTGCATCGCAGGTTCGTGAAACTCAACAACGTCGCTCGCAAGCGAAGCCAGGCTGGGCACCGCGGTGCGCCGGGCGCTGGAGCCGCGATCGGCATGGGACAGGAACAGCATGTCCTTGACGATGCCGGCAATCCGGTGCAAGTCCTCCAGATTGGATGCAAGCACCTCGCGCAGCTCTTCCACCGAGCGTGACTTGCGCAAGGCCACCTCGCAGCTGCTGATCAGCGTTGCCAGCGGCGTATTGAGTTCATGCGCCACATCGGCGTTGAACCCTTCCATGCGGTGATACGCATGGTCCAGTCGCTCCAGCAAAGCATTGAACTGCTCGATCAGCGGTTGCAACTCCCTGGGCTGCTCTGAACCGTCCAATCGCTTGTCCAACTGGCTGGCGGTCAGGTGACGCGTCTGCTCCACCAGGTGCCGCAGCGGCGCCAGGCCAATGCGAACCAGCCAGAAGCAACCGATCGAGACGGCCGCCGTGCCAATGACGGCCGCCGCGATCAGCGTCATGGCCAACTGTCGCAGCAATACTTCGTCTGCGCGCGTGCCCAGCGTCAATTCCGCCTGGGCAGCGCCGCGCGCGCCCACCGGCGCAATCACTTCGAAGGTCCGCTTCTTGAAAGGTGGCTGCATGGGTTGCGCAGATGACGAGGCGTAGAGGGACTGCCCGTCGGGTTCCAGCAAGCGCAAGGCGAGTTCCTCATGACCGGCGAGGAAGTCGTTGAGCTGATGCTGCAGGCCAGGATCGCCAAGAGGGACGCGCCCTTCCTGCAACAGATGCTTCACCATCGCGCTCTTCTGATCGAGCGTGTCGTCTTGCCGGTTGTTGAGCGTGGCTGCCGTGACGACATAGACAGCCACACAGACCAAGCCCAAGCCGATGAAGGTCTGAAGTGCCAACCAGCGGGACAGGCGCTGACGCAGCGCGATCGCAGACCGTTGGACCGTCATTCCCGCGCTTCCAAGACGTAGCCCATGCCTCGCACGGTATGCAGCAGCGTGCGATCGAACGGCGTGTCCAGCTTGTTGCGCAGCCGCCGCACGGCGACCTCCACCACATTGGTTTCGCTGTCGAAGTGCATGTCCCACACTTGTTCAGCCAGTTCGGTCCGGGACAGGACTTCACCGTGACGCCGCAGCAGCAAGCTGAGCAGGTTGAACTCCTTCACGGTGAGGTCCAGGCGCTGACCCGCGCGGGTGGCCTTGCGCCGCACCAGGTCGACGTCAAGGTCGGCGAGGTGGAGCAGGGTCGGCTCGGCATCACTGCGCGAGGGATGGCTTCGACGCAGCAGCACCTGGATGCGCGCCACCAGTTCAGAAAACGCAAAGGGCTTGACGAGGTAGTCATCCGCCCCCGTCTGCAGGCCTCTGACCCTGTCTTCCACCTGGCCACGGGCAGTGAGCATGAGCACCGGCGTCTGCTTGCTTTGGCGCAGTGCAGTCAGCACGGCCAAGCCGTCGATGCCGGGCAGCATGCCGTCCAGGATGAGCAGGTCGTAATCGCCCGTGGATGCCAGATGGAGACCATCGATCCCGTTGTGCGCGAGATCCACGACATAGCCTTCCTCGCTCAAGCCCTTGCGCAGGTATTCAGCGAGCTTGATCTCGTCTTCGATGACTAACAGCTTCATGCCGGTATTGTTACGGTTGGCCTGGCGCCCGGGCATGACGAATTTGTCATCGCGGCGCCGGCGCGTCGGATGCGCGTGCGTGAATCTTCAAGCGTTGGCCGCTTCAGGATCTTCGCTTGCGAGGTTTCTTGCTTCGCGTCCGGTCGCGCTCGCGGTTCTGCGCGCGGCGGATTTCCCGGATCTTGCGATCGCGAAAGTGGAGGTAGATCAGAAAGGCAATGCACACGACCAAGCCGATCGCCGCAGCCGTGACCATGAAGGTCACCATGCTGGGATGCTTGTCGCGCCAATGGGTCAGGTCAAGAGGCATGGGGTCCGGGGAGCTTCAGGAGGACACCGTGGGTCTCAGATCGAGGTCCGCGATCACGCGGCTGTCCAGCGCCCGGCGGGCGAGTTGCTCGGGTTCGACAGTTCGCCATCCATAGCGCGCGTGCCAGGACCAGAAGCCGCTGCTGCGCTGCAGTTCAACGAAGCGAACGTCGCCGGCCTGCCCCTGGAGGTCCAGTGCCGACTCTTCGCCGCGCCAGGTCATCACGATCCGGTGCGCGCCGGGTGCGAGCCTCAATCTCGCCATCGAAAACGGCGGGACCGTCAGTCCGCGACGCCCGTCGATCGTCATGGGCACGGCGCCGCCCGTATCACCGATGCTTCTGCGCACCAAGTACACGGTGAGTGCGTCGGCGATGGGGCCGAGTTCCCGGATGTTCTGTTCGGTCTCGGTGGAGGGTGCCAGCGCATCGCTGCAGATCAGGCGGCGCGGACGGCGTAGTGCAAAGCACGCCTGGCCGCTGGCATTGAGCCTGCGCGGCGGCGCGCTGGCGCATCCGGCCAGCAGGCCTGACAGGCCCAGCACGCCCAGCGCTCCCAAGCCGCCGCCTGCTTTAAGCAGCCATTTCCGTCGTTGCCACATATCGTCCTCCTAGCTGACCAGCGGCACCGCCGGCTGGTAGGTGTGTGAGGCATCCGCCTCGTCGCAGGGTGTTGATTCGAGCTGCAAGGTGACGTGATGGATCCCGAAATCCCGCGACAGGAGCGCCCGTAGCGAGACCAGCAGCTTGTCGGCGTCGACCGTTGTGCGGTCATAGACGATGTGGCTGGTCAGGGAGTGCTTACCGCTGGTCAAGGACCAGATGTGCAGGTCGTGCAGATCGGTGACGCCGACGCATGCCCGCAAGGTCTGCTCGATCTTGGCCAGCTCAATGCCCTCTGGCACGCCTTCGAGCAGGATGTTCAGCGTGTCCTTCAACAGGATCCAGGTGCGCGGCAATACCCACAGGCCGATACCGACGGCAACCACCGTGTCGACCCATGCCCAGCCGGTGTAGCGGATCAGAATGGCGGCAGCGATGACGCCCAGAGATCCCAGCATGTCGCTCCAAACCTCCAGGTAGGCGCCTTTGAGGTTCAGGCTTTCGTCCTTGCCGCCGCTGAGCAGCCACATGCTGATCAAGTTGATCAGCAAGCCCAACACGGCCACGACCAGCATGCCGGTGGGCTGGACCTCGGCCGGACTGTTGAATCGCTGCCAAGCCTCGTAGAGGATGTAGAGCGCGACCGCGAACAGCAGCAGCGCATTGAACGCCGCAGCCAGGATCTCGAAGCGGTAGTAGCCATAGGTGCGCCGGCTGTCGGCGGCGCGGCGCCCAAAGCGCACCGCCGCCAACGAGACAGCCAGCGCGGCGGCGTCCGTGAACATGTGCGCTGCGTCAGCGAGCAAGGCCAGGCTGTTGAGCAGCACGCCGGCAATCACTTCGGCGACCAGAAAGGTCGAAGTCAAGGCGAGCGCAATCCACAGGGTGGTCTCGTTCTTGTTCGCAGGTACGGCGTGAGAGTGCTTGTCGCTCATCGTTTTACATTTCTCGTGTCAAAGGGGCTGGTGCCGGGCGAATCGAAGGCCTCTCACTGGATCGAGACGGCGCTGGCGATGTCCGCCACGTAGATCCAGCCTGAGTTCGGCTGACCTGTACGGCCGGCACGGCGGATCGCGTCGACGAGGTCATTGACTTGTTCGTCCTGGCAGTGCAGCTCCAGTTTGTATTCGTTGACAACCGGCTCGCCGAGGTCCAGCGAGTAGTGCCGTTCGTTGTCATCCAGCGGCACCAGGGAGCCCTTGACCATGTAGACCGTCAGGTTGTGATCGCCGCTGTCGGCGCCGGTCCATGCCTGCGTGCTCTTGAGCGCGCTGATGACGTCGGAAATCCGGTTGCGATGTATGTATGCCTTGATTTCCTTCATGACGGGGCTCCTTCAGTGGGGGGCGTGACGGTCGCTTCTGGCACAGCGAGTCGCGCTTTTCTTTCGGCGCGCAGCTCCGACCATTCGTAAATCAGGGGCAGCAACAGCAGCGTCAGCGCGGTGGAGGTGAACAGGCCGCCAACCACGACTGTCGCCAGTGGGCGCTGGGTCTCGGCGCCGACACCGGTGGACAAGAGCATTGGGATCAATCCCAGAATCGCAACAGACGCTGTCATGAGCACCGGTCGCAGCCGCAGCGCGGCCCCCTGGCGCACAGCGTCTCGAACAGCCAGGCCGCGTCGACGCAGATCGTTCAGGAAGCTCACCATCACGATGCCGTTGAGCATTGCCACACCGAACACGGCAATGAAGCCGATCGCGGAGGGCACGGAGAGGTACTGCCCGCTGATGAAGAGGCCGATGATGCCGCCGATGATGGCGAAGGGGACGTTGGCGATGATCAGTGCTGCATGCCGCACCGAGTTGAACGCGGTGTAGAGCAGCATGAAGATCAGCCCGATGGTCAGCGGCACGATCACCGCCAGACGCGCCATGGCACGCTGCTGGTTCTCGAACGCACCGCCCCACTCGATCCAATAGCCGGCCGGTATCTTGACCTGCGCCTGGATCTTGTCGTTGGCCTCCTTGACGAAGCTGTCGACGTCACGTCCCTTGACATCCAGTTGCAGTACCGAATACCGCTGAAGCGCCTCGCGCCGCACGAAGGAATAGCCCTCGTCGAGCGAGATCGAAGCCACCTGCGAAAACGGCACAAGAGCCCCTTCGCCTGTGCGCAGCGGGATCGCGCCGATGGCCGCAGGATCAACACGGAAGCCATCGGCCAGTCGCACGGCAATGTCGAAGCGCCGCGTGCCGTCGATCAAGGTCGATACCGTCTGCCCGCCGATGCCGGCCTGCACGACCTCCAGGATCTCGTCGGCGTTGATGCCGTAACGGGACGCAGCCTCGCGGTTGACCTTGATCACCAATTGCGGCTTGCCCTTGTTGGCCTCCGCAGACAGGTCGGCGGCGCCAGGGACCTGGTCCAGAACACCCTTGATTTGTGAACTCAGGCGATCCAGTGTCTCCAGGTCCTCGCCGTAGAGCTTGAGCGCCAGGGTGGCGCGCACGCCGGAAATCAGCTCCTCAACTCGCGACTGGATCGGCTGGGTGGCACCGAAGACGGCGGTAGGCACGACCTTCTCCATCGCTTCCTGCATCTCGGCGGCAAGCTTGGGGTAGCTGATCTTTTCCGGCCACTCCGACTGCGGCTTGGTGTCGAGGTTGATCTCCATGTAGTTCACGTCGGTGGTCTCACCCCCTTCGGCGCGGCCGATGGTCGCGAGCACCGAACGGACCTGCGGAAACTTCCTGTGCAGTTCGTCGCTGACCACGTTGGAGACGCGAATCGATTCGTCCAACGAGGTCGAAGGGATGCCGGTGACGCGGAACTGGATCGTGCCTTCCTGCAAGGTGGGCATGAATTCCTTGCCGAGGAAGGGGAACAGGGCGAGCGATCCGATCAGGAGCAGCACCGCGGCACTGATCACCAGCTTCTTGCGCTCCAGCGCCCAGTCCAGCAGGGGCAGATAGCCCTTCTTGCACCAGCGCACGAGGAAGGTATCGCGCTCCTCCTTGGGTTTCAGGATCAGGGCAGCGAGCACCGGCACCAAGGTGATCGACAGCAGCAGCGAGCCGATCATCGCGAAGGTGATCGTGTAGGCCATCGGCTTGAAGAGCTTGCCCTCCAGGCCGGTCAACGAGAACAGCGGCATGAAGACCACGATGATGATCAGGATCGCGAAGGTGATCGGGTTCACCACCTCGCGCGCGGCCTCAAGGATCAGGTGCGTCTTGTGGATCGGTTTGCCAGATTCGCGCGCATGCGCCAGAAGCCGAAAGGCGTTCTCCACCATCACGACCGCGCCGTCCACCATCATCCCCGTGCCGATGGCCAGGCCTGCCAGCGACATCAGATTGGCCGAGACGCCGAACTGCTGCATCAGGATGAAGGCGATCAGCATCGCCATCGGCAGCGTGACGATGACGACGATGGCGGAGCGGAACTCGCCAAGAAACAGGAACAGGATGATGGCCACCAGCACTGCGCCTTCGACCAGCGAGCTTTCTGCGGTCTTGAGCGCCTTGTCGACCAGCTCGGTGCGGTCATAGATCGGGTTGAGCGTTACGCCCTTGGGCAAGGCGGCCTGCGCCGTGACCATCTTGGCTTTGACCGAATCGACGACGCTCTTGGCGTTCTCGTTCACACGGGACAGCGCAATGCCGAGCACGGCCTCCTTGCCATCGCGCGTCACCGCCCCGAAGCGGGGCGCTGCAGCTTCCTTCACCTCGGCCACGTCCCGCACGAAGATCGGTGATCCGTTGCGCTCGGCGACGACGATGGAGGCGATGTCGGAAGTGTTGCTGACCAAGCCGAGCCCGCGCACCAGGTACTGCTCGGAACCCAAGGTGATCGACTGGCCGCCCACCTGCTTGTTGTTGGCCGTCAGCCGGTCCATCACAGTCTTGAAGGACAGACCGTACTTGATCAGCTTGCGCGGGTCGATCTGCACCTGGAACTGTTTCTCGTCGCCACCCCAAGACATGACGTCGTCCACGCCGGCGGAGGTACGAAGAATCAGACGCACGGTCCAGTCATGCAGCGTGCGCAGATCCATCGCGTTGAGCTTCTGGTCGGCCGACTCGATCGTGTACCAGAACACCTGACCGAGGCCGGAGCTGTTGGGCCCCAGCACCGGGTCGCCATAGCCCTGCGGCAGCCGGCCCTTGGCTTCCTGCAGCTTTTCGCCGACGAGGCGACGTGCGAAGTAGATGTCGACATCGTCGCGGAAGTAGATGCCGACGTAAGACAGACCAAACAGTGAGACGGAGCGCACTTCCTCCACGCCGGGCAGCCCGGCCATCGCACCCTCGATGGGCGTGGTCAACAGTTTCTCGACGTCCTCGGCGGCCAGGCCAGGCGATTCGGTGTAGACGTTGACCTGGATTGGGGTCACATCCGGGAAGGCATCCACGGGGACCTGGCGGAAGGCCTGAACACCCAGACCGATCAGGACCAGGAAGGCGACCAGCACCAGAACTTTGTAGCGTAAGGACGCATCGACGATGGCATTGAGCATGATGGGATCCTTGACTCAATGTTCGTCGCCGATTTGCGACTTCAGCATCCTGGCCTTGAGCGCATAGCTGCCCGCTGCCACGACTTGCTCGCCAGCTGTCAGGCCGGACTTCACGATGGTGCGGCCGGCAAGCTTGTCGCCCGGCAAGATTGCGCGGGGCTCATAGCCGCCGTGCTCAAAGACAAAAACCGTTGGCTGGCCTTGCAGCAGGACGATGGCCGCATCCGGCACACTCATCGCTTCCTGCGCCTGACCTGCAGCCCCGCTCTTACCTGTCGCACCCGGCGCACTGGCGATCGTGGCGCTGGCGAACATTTCCGGCTTCAGCCGGCCATCCTTGTTCTCGACCTCGATGCGTGCCTGGACGGTGCGCGAGTCCTTGTCCAGCAGGCTGGCCACATAGGTCACGCGCCCGGCGAAGGTTTCGCCGGGATAGGCATCCAGCGTCACGGTGGCGTTGGCGCCGACGCGAACCTTGGACAGCATGGTCTCGCCGAGATTGGCTTCGATCCAGACCTTGGAGAGGTCAGCCACCACCAGGATCGGCTCGCTGGGGCTGGCCAGACTGCCCACGGTGACCTTCTTCTCGATCACCGTTCCCGCAAATGGCGCGACGATAGGAAAGGTCGAGACGACGCGCTGGTTCACCTGCTTCGGCGACACGCCGAGCAGTTGCAGGCGGTCCTCGGCCGCCCGCAGCGAGGCTTGCGCCTTCTCGTGCTCCGACCTGGCACGCAGGAACTCCTTCTGCGGAATGATCTCCTCGGCATTGAGCGCCGTCGCACGCTTGAAGTCGGCCTCGGCGACACGGTCAGCGGACTGCGCCTGGATGAGCGTTGCGGAGGCCTCGCCCACGGCCAAGCTGTCCAACACCGCCAGGGTCTGGCCGGCCTTGACGTTGTCGCCCAGATTGGCATGCAAGGTCGCGATGCGGCCCTCGACGCGCGGGGCGATGCGCGCCATCCTGTCCTGGTTCGCCCGGATCGTCGCTGTCACGGTGACGGTGTCGGCGATGGCCTGGGGCGTGATCTGCTCCAGCTTGATGCCCGACCTCGCAACCTCCTCGGGTGCCAACTTGATCCCGCCGCCTTCCTCATGGCCTCCCGCGCCCGAGGCTGCCTTGGCAACTGCCGGCGCTTGCGCGGCCGGCTTTTCGCCTCCGCTGCAGCCGGCGAGCGTCCATAGCAGCACAGCGAGTGCGGAAGCACGCAGAAGCCGTTTAGTAGGAGGCAGTGTGCGCATTGCTGTCATGGTTGGTTTCCTTGCGTGGACTGCCAGCCGGCCGCCGTTTCGAGCGCGAGGCGGGTCGTTTGGAGATCGGTCAGCGCCTCGATGAGGTCGCGACGGGCGTCCAGCGCCTGCCTGTTGAACACGATCAGTTCCAACAGGCCAATTTCGCCGGCACGTTGGGACTTGAGCGAGAGCTGCTGGTTGTCCGCCAAGGCCGGAAGCACGACATCGCGCAGGCGTGCCACCCGCCGCTTCAGGCTGTCGAGCTTGGACCAGAGGGTGCGCACCTGGGCTTGCACGTCGCGGATCGCTGCAGCGCGCTCGACTTCGGCTTGGGTCAGCTCCGTCGTCGCCTGCCCAATCGCGGCGGCATTGCGCTTGAACAGGGGCAGCGGCAGCGAGACGGTCACGGTGGTCAGGCGCTCGCGGCCTGTCGACGGACCCTCGCGCCCGACATTTACGCCGAGCGTGACGTCCGGGTAGCGGCTGGATTGTTCGAGCTTCAGCCGTGCGCGGGCACTGTCTTCACGGGCCGCAGTGGCGATCAAACGCGGCTGGTCAAGCACCCGCGCAAGCAGCATGTCCAAACCATAGGGCGAGGCGTCCGCCATGGCCGTGAGATCGCCGGCGACAGCGGCAACGCGCTCCGGCGGCAGCTGGATATTCTCGGCGAGCTCGCCGCGCGCTTCCATCAGCTGCTCGTCGACCTGTGCCAGCTGGTTCCGCGCTCTTTCGGCCTCGACCGCCGTCACGTTGGCATCGAGCTTGGTGTCCTCGCCGGCGGCACGGCGCTTTTGCACGGCGGCAGCCGTGCTGTCAAAGAGCTGCACCGCCTGCGCTTCCAGTTGGAGGCGCTGCTGCAGCGCAAGCACTCGGTAGAACTGCTGTGCAACCTCGGCGCGCACCTGTCGGCGCATGGCTTCGATTTCGGCCTGCAGCGCACTGAGCGACGCAGCCGTTGCGCTGCGTCGGTAGCCCGGCTGACCGGCGATCTCCAGCGTCTGCGACAGGGCGGCGCTCCATTCCTTGCGGCGTTCATCGGGCAAGGCGGTTTGCGGCACTTCGCGGCGCGTCCCTTCCAGCGCGAGCTGGGGGTTGTTATAGAGCAGTGCGTTGGCCTCGGTGCGCGCACCCTGAGCAGCCGCAAGTTGTGCCTGGCGGGAGCGCAGTGCGGGATTGGCCTGTTCTGCCAGGCGCAGCGCTTCCTCCAGACTCAGCGGGGTCGCGGCGTGCGCTGGCTGGACAGGCTGGGCAGTGGCGCACCATGGCGTCATCGCCAGGGCGGCTGTCAATAGCAGCGTCTTCAATCGCATCGAATTCTCCGGGCTGTGAAAACAACGGGGACGAACTCGGCGAGTCTTTGGCGCCCGGCGGGCGCCAGGGGGGTTCAAGACATCGCCGCGTCAGGCAGCGATGTTTCGATCAGGTCGTTCCAGGCCGGAGGGAACGTAGGAATCGAACAGAAGCGCGGCGGCAGGCGCCAGCGTTGTGCCGAAGGGCTCAGCATGGAGCAACAGGCTCGGGAGCAGGCTGGGCGCCGCGCAGGAGTGGCACACACTGCAGTCGTCGTCCAAGACCATCGGTGCGACCTTGGCCTTTACGACCGTACCGGCTTCACCTTGACCGCTTGCATGGTGCTGATGACTGTGATGACCAAAATGCCTGACCGCTGCGGTTCCCTCATGGCTGCAATAGGTCGCCGCCGCCGCCCAGCAGAACTGGAACGGCAGCACGATCAGCAGCACAAGGACGATGTAGCGGCGCATGCTAATCAGTTTAGTCATGCGGGGCCGGCCAAGGGAAGTGGGTAACCCGGCGCGACGGGCGCCGGAACCACGGAAAATGACAGTGAATAGCCCGCGACGGGCGGGTTTACTGGGCGTACAGACTTTCGTCGCTCCGAAGATTACAAATTTGTCATCTTTCAGTCGGAATCCTGTCAAGCGAGCCGTTCTACAGTGACGGAGTCGGTGCAAAACCTGCGCAGATAACCGTCATCTCACATACCTGCTATGCGCCGTTGGTTCGTCATCCTGCTCGCTGTACTTCTCTCAGTCCAATTCGGCTGGGCGGCGGCGGCGGCCTATTGCGCCCATGAAGCCAGCGACGCCGCGCCCAACCACTTCGGTCACCACGCCGGCACCCATGCGGACACGCCGTCGAAATCGGTCAAGTCAGAGAAGGTGCAGACCGGCCAGAAGTCGGTAACGGGAGATCAGACACGGCTTGCGGACCTTGACCATGGACATTGCCATCTGGCGCAGGTGGCGGTCGGCCATGACGCGGACTTGCGCGTCGAGATCAATAACGAGCGGGGCGCCCACCACGGCGGCGAACCGCTGCGCAGTTCCCATATTCCTGACAGTCTGGACCGCCCCGACTGGCTCCGCGCCTGAATCGGCGCGCTGTCCGGCTTCTCGCTCACCCGCTACTGCGGCGTTGATCTTGCGGAGTTGATGCCGCGCCGAACCCGTCCACCCGTTGTCCAAACAACCCCGGAGAGTTCGATGCGAAGCCCTTTCGCCTTTCATTTGGTACCGCTGACCATAGCGGTGCTTTGTTCCCCTCTTGCGCTCGCCCAGGCACAGTCCCCGGCGGCAGATGCCACCACTAGGCCGACATCCCCCCCCGCTGCTGTATCGGCGCAGACCCTGAACCTGGCTCAGGCGGTGCGTCTGGCTTTGACCCAAAACCCTGAGCTGGCGTCGGCGCGGCTGGAGTTGCAGGCCTTGGAGGGCGCCGAGATCCAGGCGGGTGCCCGGCCCAACCCCGAAGTCGGTGTGCTGGTGGAAGACACGCGCAGCGCAACTCGCACGACCACCGTGCAATGGAGCCAGGCGATCGAACTCGGCGGCAAGCGTTCCGCCCGACTGGCTGCGGCAGCGCGGACTCGCGAGCAGGCGGCCGTTGCGTTGCAGGCCAAGCAGGCAGAGCTGCGAGCCGCGGTTACCAGCGGCTTCTTCGAGGTGCTCGGCGCCCAGGAGCAAGTTCGACTGACCCAGGCTTCCCTGGACCTGGCACGCAACGCAGCCACCATTGCCGGCAAACGCGTACAGGCTGGCAAGGTGCCGCCCTTGGAGCAAAGCCGAGCCCAGGTTGCCGAGGCAGGCGTTCGTGCCGAACTGGCCCAGGCGCAGAGCGATCTGCTGCTCTCTCGCCAGCGCCTGGCCGCCTTCTGGGGCGCCGGGCCGATCGCCTTCGAGCGCGCAGATGGCCACGATGCCAGCCTGCCCGAACTGCTCAGCGACCGGCGCGTCGGCGAATTGATGGCGAATGCACCGGCGATCCGTCTCGCGCAGCTCGACATCGCGCGGCGTCAAGCGCTCAGCGACACCGAACGGGCGCGACGGGTGCCCGACCTGACCGTGACCCTGGGCGCCAAGCGCGCCGCCGAACTGGGTCGCACGCAGGCGGTGGTGGGCTTCTCGATGCCGCTGCCCCTGCTCAACACCAACCAGGGCAATCTCCTGGAAGCGCTGCGCCGGGAAGACCAGGCGCGCGAGGTGCTCAATGCCACATCGGTGCGCGTCCAGACCGAAGTGTCCCAGGCCATCGAACGCCTGCGCCTAACGCGCGAGCAGGTGCAACTACTGCGCTCGGACGTCTTGCCACTCGCCCAGGCGACCTACGACGCGGCCGTCAAGGGCTACGAGCTGGGCAAGTTCGCCTTCATCGATGTACTGGATGCCCAACGGACCTTGTTCCAGTTGCGCCAGCAAGTGCTGCGCAGCACCGCAGATGCCTACCGCGCCGCCGCTGAACTTGATCGATTGCTGGGCCGCGACGAAGCGCAGGCCGGCGCTTCCACAAACTGATTCAGGAGTCACAGATGTTGATGGAACCCAAGAAAAAGAAGTCTGCCGTGGCGATCGCCGTGGTGATCGTGATCGGCCTGGTATTGGGCTTTGCGATTCTGCGCAGCGAGAAGTCGGCACCCGCAGGCGAGGAGCACGGCCATGGTCATGAAGAAGCCAAAGCGCACGCCGATGACGAACACCATGGCAAGAAGGCGGCCGACGGCCATGCCGACGACAAGGATCATGGCGACAAGGAGCATCACGAGGAAGCGGCGGAACCCGCCAAGGGTCCTCATGGCGGCAAGCTGTTCACCAAGGACGGATTCGGCTTGGAGCTGACCATCTTCGAGAGCAACGTAGAGCCTCAGTTCCGAATCTTCCTCTACCGCGACGGTAAGCCGGTGGCACCTAGCCAGGCCAAGGTCGGCATCACGCTGGATCGCCTGGGTCGCAAGCCCGAGGTCTACAGCTTCACCCCGGAGAAGGACTACCTGAAAGGGTCTGCCACCGTCGAAGAACCCCATTCCTTCGAAGGCACCATAGACGCTCAGGTCGGCAGCCAGAAGTTTGAATTCAAGTTCGAGCAGACCGAAGGCCGTGTTCAGCTCAGCGACGAGCAACTCAAGAGCAATGGCGTCGAGATCGCCACGGCCGGTCCGGCGCGCATCCGCAGCAGCCTGGCCTTGCTGGGCGAGGTGAAACTCAACCAGGACCGCACCGTGTTCGTCACACCGCGCCTGGCAGGCATCGTGGAGTCCGTGCGGGCAAGCGCGGGTGACGCGGTCAAGCGTGGGCAGGTACTTGCCGTGATCTCCAGCCAGGCGCTGGCGGACCAGCGAGGCGAGCTGCTTGCGACGCAAAAGCGCATGGCCCTGGCCAAGACCACCTACGAGCGCGAGAAGCGCCTGTGGGAAGAAAAGATCTCGGCCGAGCAGGACTACCTCGCGGCCAAGCACGCCTTCCAGGAGGCGGAGATTTCCGCCGAAAGCGCGCGCCAGAAGCTCAGCAGCCTGGGTGCCGGCGCGACCGAGTCGTCGCAGGGCCTGACCCGCTACGAAATTCGCTCGCCGATCGACGGCGTCGTCACCGAAAAGAAGATCAGCGTCGGGGAAGTGCTGAAGGAAGACGCGCCTATCTTCCAGGTGGCCGATCTCAGCACCGTCTGGGTCGAGCTGACGGTACCGGCCAAGGATGTGAATGCCCTGAAGGTGGGAGACTCCGCCAGTGTCAAGGCGGCGGCCTTCGAGGCGCAGTCCACCGCCAAGTTGTCCTATGTGGGCTCGCTGGTGGGCGAGCAAAGCCGCAATGCAACCGCCCGCCTGGTGCTGGCCAATCCCAAGGGCATGTGGCGACCGGGCCTGCCGGTGACGGTGGACCTGACCTCAGGCGAAGTGGATGTGCCCGTCGCCGTCGCGGCCGACGCCGTGCAGTCGGTCGGTGAGTCCACCGTGGTCTTCGGTCGTTACGGCAAGCAGTTCGAGGCGCGACCGCTGACGCTGGGCCGCAGCGACGGTCGCTTTGTCGAAGTTGTCAAGGGGCTGCAGGCCGGCGAACGCTACGCCGCCAAGAACAGCTTCCTGGTCAAGGCCGAAGTGGGCAAAGCCGGCGCAAGCCACGATCACTAAGGAGCATGCCATGAAGCAGATCACTGCCATCCTGCAGCCGCATCGGCTGGAAAAGCTCGAAGAGGCGCTGCACCGGCTGCCGCATCTTCCCGGTTTCACGGTGTTCAAAGCCCAGGGGCATCCCCGCGGCCACGCCGCCGGCCATGCCTACGTCGCCGACGAGTGGGATCCAGACCATCACGACCGACTGGTGCTGCTGATGTTCTGCTCGGACGAACATGTCGCGGAACTCATGCAGACCATCGAGAAGGCCGCCCGTACGGGCCAGTCCGGCGACGGCATTGTTGCCGTCACCGAGGTCGTCGACATCGTTCGCCTGCACAGCGGCGAGCGCGGCAATGACGCCGTCTGATGCACGCACGTGCTGATGCCGCCCCAAGCCGCATGAAACGGAACTCCCATGTTTGAAAAAATCATCCGCTTTGCCATCGAGCAGCGATGGCTGGTGCTGCTGTGTGTCCTGGGCATGGCTGCCCTGGGCATCTTCAGCTACCAACGCCTGCCCATCGATGCCGTGCCGGACATCACCAACGTCCAGGTGCAGATCAACACCCAGGCCAAAGGCTACTCGCCGTTGGAGGCCGAGCAGCGCGTCACCTATCCGATCGAGACGGCGATGGCCGGGCTGCCGAATCTGGAGCAGACCCGGTCGCTGTCGCGCTATGGCCTGTCACAAGTGACCGTCGTCTTCAAGGACGGCACCGACATCTACTTCGCGCGCCAACTGGTCAATGAACGGATCCAGGAAGCGAAGGGCAAGTTGCCCGGGGGCCTGGCGCCGACGCTGGGGCCGATCGCCACAGGCCTGGGCGAGATCTACATGTGGACGGTGGAGGCCAAGCCCGGAGCGCTGAAGGCAGATGGCTCGCCCTACACACCGATGGATCTACGCGAGATCCAGGACTGGATCATCAAGCCGCAGCTGCGCAACGTCCCCGGTGTTACCGAAATCAACACGATCGGAGGCTACGCCAAAGAGTACCAGGTTGCACCGTTCCCCGAGAAGCTGGTCGCCTATGGTCTGACCCTCAAGGACATCGTGGAGGCGCTGGAGCGCAACAACGGCAATGTCGGCGCCGGCTATATCGAACGGCGGGGTGAACAGTATCTGATCCGCGCCCCGGGCCAGGTGGCCAACATGGACGATATCGCCAACATCGTCGTCGCGACCGCGAAAGGTGTGCCGGTGCGGATCCGTGACGTGGCGGACGTGGGACTGGGCAAGGAATTGCGCACCGGCGCCGCGACTGAGAACGGCCGCGAGACCGTGCTCGGCACCGTCTTCATGCTGCTGGGCGAAAACAGCCGCACGGTATCCCAGGCGGTTGATGTCCGCCTTCAGGAAATCAACAAGACCCTGCCGCCTGGCGTGATTGCGCAGACGGTCTACGACCGCACCATCCTCATCGACAAGGCGATCGCCACGGTGAAGAAGAATCTGGTGGAGGGGGCGCTGCTGGTCATCGCGATCCTGTTCCTGTTCCTCGGCAACATCCGTGCTGCACTGATCACTGCAGCAGTGATCCCGCTGGCCATGCTGTTCACCTTCACCGGCATGGTGACCAACAAAGTCAGCGCCAACTTGATGAGCCTGGGCGCCCTGGACTTTGGCATCATCATCGACGGTGCGGTGGTCATCGTGGAGAACTGCGTGCGGCGCCTGGCGCATGCGCAGGCTGCCGCGGGCCGGCCGCTGACGCGCGACGAACGCTTCCATGAGGTGTTCGCCGCAGCGCGGGAATCACGCCGGCCCCTGCTGTTCGGGCAACTGATCATCATGGTGGTCTACCTGCCGATCTTTGCGCTGACCGGTGTCGAAGGGAAGATGTTCCACCCCATGGCCTTCACCGTGGTGGCGGCGCTCGTAGGCGCCATGATCCTGTCGATGACCTTCATCCCGGCCGCGGTCGCGCTGATGATCGGCAAGAACGTCGGCGAGAAGGAAAACCGCCTGATGGGTTGGGCGAAACGCGGCTATGCGCCGATGCTGGACTGGGCATTGCTGAACAGGCCCCTGGTGCTGGCCATCACGGCCGTATCGGTCGTTCTGAGCGGCCTGCTCGTCACCCGCATGGGCAGCGAGTTCATCCCGAGCCTGAGCGAAGGCGACGTGGCGCTGCACGCCATGCGAATCCCGGGCACCAGCCTGACCCAGGCCATCGAGATGCAGGTCGCCCTGGAGAAGTCGATCAAGCAGTTTCCTGAGGTGGAACGAGTGTTCGCCAAGCTAGGCACTGCGGAGGTCGCAACCGACCCGATGCCCCCCAATGTGGCCGACACCTTCCTGATGCTCAAGCCCAGGTCTGAGTGGCCGGATCCCAGTCGGAGCATCGAATCGCTGGTTGGGGCGGTTCAGGAAGCCGTGGGCAAGGTGCCGGGCAACAACTACGAGTTCACACAGCCGATCCAGATGCGCTTCAACGAACTGATCTCGGGTGTGCGCAGCGATGTGGCGGTCAAGATCTTTGGCGACGACATGACGGTCATGGAGAGCAGCGCTGGCGAGATCCAAAGGGTGTTGGAGGCCATTCCGGGCGCTGCGGACGTGAAGGTCGAGCAAACGACCGGCCTGCCTATGCTGACCGTGCAGATCGACCGCGCCAAGCTCGCTCGCCTGGGCCTGAGCATGGCCGACGTCCAGGAGATGGCGGGCACCGCCATTGGCGGCCAGGAGGCGGGGGCGCTGTTCCAAGGGGACCGGCGCTTCGACATCCTGGTTCGCATGCCAGACTCGGTGCGAAGCGACATCGAGGCACTCAAGCGCCTGCCGATCAAGCTGCCTACGAGCGGCGGCGTGGCATCGTTCTTGACCCTGGGAGACGTGGCGAGCTTCGAGATCGCGCCTGGTCCGAACCAGATCAGCCGCGAGAGCGGCAAGCGGCGCGTCGTGGTCACGGCCAATGTGCGTGGTCGCGACATCGGCTCCTTCGTCCGGGAGGCGCAAGGCCAGTTGGCGCAGAAGGTGAAGATCCCGGCCGGCTACTGGATCACCTGGGGGGGCACCTTTGAGCAACTGCAATCCGCCACCCAGCGCCTGCAGATTGTGGTGCCGGTCGCGCTGGGCTTGGTGTTCATGCTGTTGTTCGCGATGTTCGGCAATGTCAAGGATGGCCTGCTGGTCTTCACGGGCGTTCCCTTCGCGCTGACCGGTGGCATCGTGGCCTTGTGGCTGCGGGACATTCCCTTGTCGATCTCGGCTGGCGTGGGCTTCATTGCGCTATCCGGCGTAGCGGTGCTGAACGGCTTGGTGATGATCGCGTACATCCGTTCGCTGCGCGAGGACGGTATGCCGCTCGAAGGCGCGGTTCGGGAAGGCGCGTTGACGCGCCTGCGACCTGTGCTGATGACGGCGCTGGTGGCCTCGCTGGGCTTCGTGCCGATGGCGCTGGCCACGGGCACGGGCGCGGAAGTGCAGCGTCCGCTGGCGACGGTCGTGATCGGCGGCATCTTGTCATCGACCGCGCTGACGTTGCTGGTGTTGCCGGTGCTGTACCGATGGGCGCATCGGCGCGAGAGGACGCGCAAACCCACAGGGTCGTCCGAACTCGGGTTGGCCGAGCACTGATCGGATTTGACGGAGAGCCTCAAGGCCGGTGTTATCACTCCCTGTGATGTCACCGGCCTTTTTCTTTGGAGCGACGGGAAGACGATGAGCAATGTTCTGCCGGACCAACGCCTGTCGCGCTCGGCGCAGGACGATGCGCATGCTCCTGGCTCAACCCTCAAGCTACAAATGCCCTTGTGCTCGCCAGAATTTCGGCAGCATCCACCAAAGCACGAGGATCAGCACTGCCATGCCGCCGGCCACTGCCGAGCCAATGGCGTGCCCGAGCACTTCGGACAGCACAAACTGAGTGGCAAAGACCAGGGCGAGCGACAGGGTGAAGGAACCCAGCACGATCTGAAACGTGGTCAGGCGCTTGAACTTTGCCCGGTTCACCAGCGGACGAATGAGACGGTGCTGAACGGCCGGCGCGCTCAGCAAGATGAGGCTGGCGACGGACAGCACGAAGGTTGCCAGGAACACATGTTTTTCCGCGGCGACGATGGCGGAGAAGCCCGCGGTGAAGGGTACGGTGATCAAGAACGCCGACAGCAGTTGTGCGGTGGGCAGCAAGACCCGCAGCTCGCCCAGCATGTCGGTCAGGTCGCCGTCGTCCGCGGGTACATGAGCTGGGTCCAAACGGGGCTCCTTCAGTGGTTGGATGGCCGCGCTGTTGTACCCGATGCGAGCCCTCAGGGTTTGCGAATCACGCAGGCAGATGCACTGCGCAGCGTTGGGACGGGGCATGCTGATTGCCGTAAGGGGCGCCGTGGCTGGCAGTGCGCTTCCGTGCATTCCGGCGCTTTGCGAACGATCAAGACTTGTTCACCCGGTCTACCCGCGATGAGACCCAGCCCGTAGGCACAAACACTCGTTTGTGCGAGTGCGACGAAACGATGAAGCCGAAGTACAACTGTGAGCCGATGCCATGACCGAAACGACCAAACTTCGCCTAGACCTGCCGCTTATCCTGCCCGGTATCGACGACGTAGAAGACCGTTGTGTCGAGCGCTTGACGCAGGCACTCGAAGGACGACCCGGCGTGCAAGAGGCACACATCGTGCGCGACGCGGCCAAGACGCCGCAGTTGTGCGTTCACTACGACCCGGGCGTGATCTCCCTGACGCGGCTCCGGGAACTGATCGGTTCGGTCGGCGGGATGCTGAGCGAGCGGTACTCGCATCTGTTGATCAAGGCCAGCCAGCCGATGCATGCGCGAGCCGCCAGGCGCGTGGCCGATGACTTGCGCAGGGTGCCCGGGGTCATGGAAGCCGATGTCGGCGCCTCGGGGGTGATCCGCATCGAGTACGACAGGGACCAGGTGTCGGAAGACAAGCTGCTGGCCGCGGCAGCGGACCTGGGTGTTCCCGGCCAGGCCATCGCTACAGGACGGCCGCCGACGCCATCGGGCCATGGCCATGCGAATGCCCATGACCGTGACCACAAACACGACCACGCCGTTGACGCAAAAGGTGAAGACGGGCACGAACACAAAGAGGACAAGCACACAGAGAACGAGCCAACCTCAAACGACCACGACCACGACCACGACCACGAAAAGGGCGAGGACGAGGAGCATGGCAAGGGCGGCGACCATGCCGGGCACAGCCATGAGCATGGCGGCCTGTTTGGTGAGAAAACCGAACTGATTTTTGCGTTGATGGCCGGTGCGCTCTTGCTCGCGGGCTGGCTGCTCGGGCGCGGCGGCGTGGGGCCGAACTGGTTGCCGACAGCCTTCTATGTCGGCGCTTATGGCTTCGGCGGCTACTACACAGTGAAGGAGGCCTTCGACAACCTGATGGCTCGCCGCTTCGAGATCGACACGCTGATGCTGGCCGCTGCAATCGGCGCCGCCGCGCTGGGCGAATGGGCCGAAGGTGCGCTCCTCTTGTTCCTCTTCAGCCTGGGGCACTCCCTGGAGCACTACGCAATGGGGCGTGCGCGCAAGGCGATCGAAGCACTGGCCAAGCTCGCGCCTGAGACGGCGACCGTACGGCGCGAGAGCGGCACCGAAGAAGTCGCCGTGTCGAAGTTGCAGGTTGGCGATGTCGTGATCGTGCGCCCGAACGAGCGCCTGCCTGCAGACGGCGTGGTCGTGGTCGGCACGTCCAGCGTCAACCAGGCACCCGTGACTGGCGAGAGCGTGCCTGTCGACAAGCGACCGATCGAGGATGGGAAGGCCGCTCTTGCGGCGTTCGACCGCGTCGGACCGGAACACCGAGTGTTCGCCGGCACCATCAACGGCTCGGGCGCCATCGAGGTCATGGTGGCACGGCGCTCCGAGCAGTCGACCATGGCACGGGTGGTCAAGATGGTCACCGAGGCCGAGGCGCAGCGCTCGCCGACGCAGCAGTTCACCGAGAAAGTGGAACGAATCTTCGTCCCCGCCGTCTTGGTCATGGTCGGCTTGTTGATGTTCGCCTGCTTCGTCATCGACGAGCCGTTCTCGGCGAGCTTCTACCGGGCAATGGCCGTATTGGTCGCTGCGAGCCCCTGCGCCCTCGCCATCTCGGTGCCCAGCGCCGTGCTGAGCGGTGTCGCGAGAGCCGGGCGCGGCGGTGTCCTGGTCAAGGGCGGTGGTCCGCTGGAGAACTTGGGCACGCTCACGTCGATCGCTTTCGACAAGACTGGCACGCTCACCGAGGGCAAGCCAAAGTTGACCGAGGTGTCGGCAGCACCGGGCGCAACTGAGGATGAGCTACTCGCTGTGGCATTGGCGGTTGAAGAGCACAGCGATCACCCGCTCGCATCCGCCATCGTGACAGGCGCCCGTGAGCGCCTTGGCGATCGCGTGAAGCCTGCCGTGGCCAGCGAGGTCAAGAGCATCACGGGGCGTGGCGTGCAGGCGAAGGTCGATGGCGAGGATGTCTACATCGGCAAACCGGTGCTGTTCTCGGAGCTGCCCGGTGCGGCGTTGTCGGTCGAAGTCAAAGAGGCCAATGACAAGCTGGTCGCGAGCGGGCGCACGACGATGGTGGTCCGCAAAGGCCAGCGCTTCCTGGGGGTGATCGCGGTGATGGACACGCCGCGACCGGTGGCCAGTGATGTGATGGCACAGCTGCGAGCGCTGGGAATCGAGCGCTTGATCATGATTTCCGGCGACAACCAGCAGGTGGCCGATGCCGTGGCCAAGTCCGTCGGATTGACCGAAGCGCGCGGAGATCTGATGCCGGAGCAAAAGGTCGAGGCGATCAAGGCACTCCGCGAGAAACACGGCAAGGTGGCCATGGTGGGGGATGGCGTCAACGACGCGCCAGCGATGGCCAATGCGACTGTCGGCATCGCCATGGGTGCGGCGGGCTCTGATGTGGCGTTGGAGACTGCCGATGTCGCCTTGATGGCTGACGACCTTGCCCAGCTACCCTTCGCCGTCGGTCTGTCTCGGAGCACGAGCAGGATCATCAAGCAGAACCTCTTCGTGAGCCTAGGGGTGGTGGCGGTCCTGATCCCGGCCACGATTCTTGGCTTGAACATCGGCACCGCCGTGCTGTTCCATGAGGGATCGACCCTGATCGTCGTCATCAACGCGCTGCGGCTGCTCGCCTATCAAGGGTCGGGAGCGAGCGCTGCTGGGAGGAATCGCCTATGAAGCAGCCCGACTCGTAGCAAGCACATTGTTCTGGCTAGACCTGTTTCAGAGTCCTTGAGGAAACAACTCGGGACCTTGTTCTCCAACGCTTTCTGGGACATACGGTGTGCTGAAAGTCCCCCGATTGCCGCGATACGCAGAGCCTGCAATGGGCACTCACAGGGCTTTCGCAGCTAGAAGAGATTCTGCGGCTCATCCAAAAATCGATGGAACTGTACGACCTTACTACCACTGACATGCTTTCGATGGACTCTCGAAGCGGCGGCTTCACAACAATCGGTCGATGACGCAGTCCGTTGCCAGCGAGCGACGCATGGGTCGACAACTGCCTTTCGCGCGAAACTTGCAATCAGGCGGGGACCAGGATCCCGATCTCGTGTGTGCTGGCGTGCCGGTTTGCAGACATTCGTCGGCACCCGCTATGGGTCGCCAGCGGGTAGCGGCCGCGCGGTATCGAATACCCGCTTCCAGCCTTTATGTACAGCTCTACATAAAGGCTGTTATGCACAGTGCTCGATTATGAGTAGCCCAGTAGGTGCTCGTGCGACGTCTCCCTCGTGCGGGGGCCGTGCCTGCGCTACGAAACTGTCCATAGACTCGTCATGCTCAAAGGCGCCAATGGCGATGAATCCTTGCTGAGGGTGCGCGCCGCAGCTTCATCTCCAGCGCGCGGCGAGCTGTTCCAATCTCAGGGATTTGATTGCCCCCTGTCGAGGGAGGACCTATCACAACGGGCGATTTCGGTTGGGGCGGTGTGCCATGGCAATCGCGTCGGCGGCTACCGCGTGACAAGACTATTGGACCTCGGTCTCGCCTCGTCGGAAATCAAACGTTATGTGCAGCACGTCCTCGCCCTTGACGCCGGCAACGCTAGCATTCACGGGGCCTGCAGCGTGACGGCGTCGGAGACCTGCACATAAATGAGCACTGTGCATAACAGCCTAGAAGCGTCATATCTGCGAGCCCCAGCGGCCTAAAAGCGTTACTTTCAGTCCGCCCGAGCGCTATTTCTTTCTGGCACCACGGCGCGCGATGGCGGGGTTCATGTCTTCGATGGTGACCTGTCTAGAAGGCCGACCAAACATGCCTTTGAGGTTCTTGACTTCGCCCAGCCCGTTTAGCGAGTCTCGCTCCTGAACAGGCATGTTCTCAGCCTCGCGCATGAAATCGCAACTAGCACGGCCGCCAGCAGTCATAAGGATAGCCATGACTTTGCTCAGTCCATCGGGGCTACGCGCTGCGTCCTCTGGGCAGACGCCTTCAAGCTGAGGATTTGGTGCCACCAACCAGTCCCGTACCTGCTCCCACGATTGGAAAGCAGCAAATGCGGCCTGATCCAACGCTGTTAATCGCTCATAGTCGGGGCTGCCGAACTCGCGACCGACCGGCGCCATGTCTAGCCAATCTCTCTCTTCGTTTGAAGCCTGGTGCTGCGGCTTCGACGTGTGTTTCGGATCAGTTTTCCTGGGCATGGTTTGATGCTACTCGTACAGAACCGCCGATGGCTACGTCGAATCATGCCAGCAGGAATGTGGGAGTTCCGTGTCGAGGACCACGGGCTGGCGGTTCTGCAGCGGGAGCGGACTGTCGGTCCCAGCAGCCAGGCTCACGGTGTCGGACACATCGTGGTCATTGCTGAGGGATGCCGGCGGCGGCGCCAACGGCCGGTTTGGAGTCCGGTGCCGTCGTCCGCGGTAGGCCACGCAGGAACTCGGCTCATTGCCCGTCCGAGCGACTGTTCCTCGCGCCCAACCCGGTGCCACCGGCGGGAAAAGCCAATCTGCCGTCCTGAAGCGGTCGGCGGTCCTGAACAGCAACTGAGCACACAGAAGGCGCCCATCGCGGAGACCAAGAGGGACCCCACCAACCGGAGCCCTGGTCGGGATCGCACTGCTTGAGGCGTTTTGCTGGCGGGCATGCGCTAGCCGAAGGGCTACGTCGGTAGCCTATTTCTTCTTGCGGTTGCGCCGCTTCGAGGCGGCCTGGGCCTTGTGCTGCCGCTTCTCGGCCTTCCGCTTCTTTTGAGCGTCGCGCTTCTGACCCGACACGGCCGGTTCGTCGACCACCCTGCGAAGCGCGAGCCTCTGATCGTCGCCAGGGAACTCGTCCTGGCGAAAACGCCACTGCTCACCTTTGCCTTTCCACAATCCCAGCTCCTCGCGCTTTCGCTCGAGCTCGGCAAGGTCGGCCGCGCTCCAAGACTCCTGCGAGTAGACCATCAGGTCCTCTGCGCCACCCTCGTAGTCCTTGTGTGGGTTGTCGAGGGCAATGCCAACAAAGACCGTGCCAAGGGGTGCCTTCAACTTGGCGGTTCTCACATAGGCGTGGAGGACGCCGCGGCGATAGGTGCGGTACTCATCGTAGGTCTCGGTCGACCGCTTGGGCACGATCACGATGACAAAGACCGTCTCGCCGGCAATTCCTCCGTACACGACCCGGCCGAGCCGCATGCCAGGTTCGACTCGGTCGAGGGCGTTGATGAGGGACGTTGCCAACTGCCTGCGGCGGTAGCGTGACTCCGCGGCCATGAGGCGCAACCCGTGCTCTGTCTCGGCGTTGGTCTGCACCAGATATGGCATGAGGAGCTTCGGGTCACCGTAGTCGATGAACCCGTCGATCAGCCGATCCCAGGCGTAGCTGAATCGGTCAACTCGCTGCTTCCGCTTGTAGCCGATGTCCTCAGTGAGTGCGTCATAGGAACCAGCATCGAAGACGATGGCATCAGGGGGCGTTTCGCCATCGCTGACGTCGAAAAACAAATGCTCCTGGCCATCGACATCCGTCGTACGCAAGTACGCCGCGAGCAGTTCCTCCTCGCCGGTGGCGCTGACCATGATCCCGGACGTGCCAAGCAACGCCTGTCGCTTCTTGAGGTAGTCCAGAAAGTCGACGCCGGTGTCGAGCTCGCGGAGCACGAGCTCAATGGACACCTCATCGAAGACATGAACAAAGTGCTTCTCCGACTGGGGGATGCCGACGACGAAAGGGAGCGCGTTGTGGGCGTCGCCCTCTATCGCGTTGTTCACCGCGAACGATCCGCGACCAACCCCATTGTTATGAGCAATCGCAGCGTCACGGCTGCCGCGGGTCACGGCCACCAGGTGGAAGATGACATTCTCGGCAGGGACGGGGACCGGCAACGGCCTTGTGCACTTGGCGTCCAGAAAGGCGCGCTGCGGGAAGCGTTCGAGCCAGAGCTTCGCTCCATGGAGTTGCCTGCATGACTCGTACACCGCCTTCTTGTACCAGCGGCGCCAAGCGACCTCGAGCCCCTTGGCCTCGTTGAAGAGAACGTGCTTGTCAGAAAACAGGATGACATCTTTCCCGAAGACGACGAGCGCGTCGCAAAGCTCCTTCGTCGCACCCTTACCGTTCTTGAAACCGTCGTCGGTGTAGACGTTCGTCTGGGACCAGAGGCGCAGGAATGTCCGACGGCACAGGGCGGTGAGGATGCGCTCGGATTCATTGACCCCCTCTGTCTCTGGCAGGTCGAAGAGCTTCGCTGGTTGTGCTTCTTCTGGAACTTCTTCGGCTTCGGGGCCCATCGGTTGCCTCAGATCGAATCGGATAGCATCATCGACATCTTCCCACGCGGTGGTGGCTGATTGCCGCCCGTTTTGCCGAACAGCGCGGCCACCGCGGAGGAGCCGATCTGCGGGCGGACGTCCGTCTCGAGGTCGCCGCGCAGATTGCCGACACCTACATCACCCCCGCGGTCTACGGATTCAAGTCAATAATTCCAAGAATGCGCATGATCTCGTCAAAGCTCCGGTCGCACTGAGCGGCGAGGTCCTTGAAATGCGCACGCAGCGTCCCGTGCGCCGCGCGCGCTTGTCTCTCTTCCTTGTTCTTCTCTTCGACGGAGCTGTGGGCTTTCAGGATGCTTCTCAGCGCATGCAGCCGACTAAGCGGTGTGAGCAGAGCTCTGGCCTCGTCCACAGTCTTTCCTGAGACCACAGCCAGTTCAGCGACCACGCGCAGGGAGGCCCAGCTTGCCTCTGCCTTTCGTCCTTTTGATTCGAGCAGCTTACGCAGAGGCTTGATCTGGAAACCTTCGACGAGCACCTGATCGAAGGCCATGATCTCGTTGGCCCACTCAAGGACCGAATCCGTAGCTGGATACCGCGCGGCATCCATATGCCCTTCGGACCGCGGCTGCCACCAGTCAGGAGGGGCGGCATTCAACTTCCCGATCTTGTACTTTAGGAGGCTGAGAGGGTCGTATTCCGAGCTGAACTCACCAAGAATATCGTTCTCATAGGCTCGCTTCGAGATCGCCCCGTTCGGCCATTCGTTGAAGGACTGCCAATAGCGCTGCTCCTCGATCGGGAGACGTGCCAGGTCACCGATGTAGGCATGCACCTGACCTGCCTCGTTGATGTCGTAGCTCTTCAGGTACCAGGCATTGCGGCAGGTGATCGAACGGTCGTCGAGGCTGTACTTCTCAGGGTCCGCCTTGAACCGGTGCAAGACATCGGCACGAAAGAACACCGGTGATATTTCCCAGGGCAGATCCGACTTCTGAAAGTAGTTGGAGAGGAACTCCGGTCCACATGAGGTTTCCACCTCGCGGTTGTTCTTTCGATCGAAGATCTTGAAGGTGGCGTATTCCCTCTTTCTGTTGGGATTGGACTCCGCCTCCCACTCGGCAACCAAGTCCTGCACGGTAATGGTCGGGCGAACGATCATGCGCCCGTTCACGTAGCTGGCGTTGTGGATGCCACCGCCGTGATAGAACAGGTCCGGAGCCCTACGATCGATGCGCTCATGGTCGCCCCAGCCGCCGAAACCGGGACTGAAGCGGGTGAAGTCAAAGAAGAAGACTAGGGCAAAGCCCGCCAACGCCATGTATCTGGCAAGGTCTTCCGTGAGAATGGTGACCGCCACCAGCTTCTCGCTGCTGGGAGCAAGGTCCGCACGGATGATGCGGATGACGTCTTCGATGTCGCCCCGTGAGTCCAGCCGGCAGTAGGCGTTCCGCTCTGCCACGAAGTGCAGGTCCAGGGCATGCACGAGCTTCTGGCTCAATTCCATTGCCCGCTCGCGTTTGTCCACCCCATTAAAGCTGCGCAGGTAGACGAGCTTCTCGCCACCGGCGAGCGATTTGCCCGACCCCAGTGGCGGCTCCAGATAAACGCGGTGACCTTCTGCTCCGCCGTAGCTCTTCTGGATCGCCCAAGCCTCATCGGAGCTGACAAACCGATTCATGAGGTCCTGTTGATCGGCTGGTGTGACCTGCTGAACAGGTGCGAGCACGGCGTGAATGAGCACGGCCGGACCGCCGGCGTAGATCACGATTTCCTCGCTCCGAGCGTTCTGCTTGAGGAATTCGACTGAATCTTCCGCGCCGATCAGCCACTTCGCCGCATCGGAGGCAGGAGCCTGAGCAATGGCCCTCAGGGCTGCAATGTTGAATCTCCGAGCCATTCTGCAATCGCCTCCCAATTCTTAGACGGATTTGTAGCGCATCTGACGCATCTGTAGTCCTATTGCGCCGCAGCACTGCGTGACGTGGACGAGCACGCCGGGCTCCGGTCGCGGCGCTCGCTACGCTGCCGCTAGCGCGACACCATCACAGCCGCCTTGAGGCCAGATGTTTACCACGTAATGCCAGTTCATTCCGCACTTGACCGGTCGTGCTCGGGTGATGTCCCGGCGCGTGGTGTAAGTCCACAGCCCGGAGAGGCTGAGATGCGCGGGGTTACTCAGCGTGCCACTGCGGACAGCCGAGTCGGGACAGTATCACTGAGAGCCTGGAGACCCTCAAGCTGCATGTAGCGCCGGTTCAAACTCCACTCGTCGTTCTGCTCCAGCATCATGGCGCCGACCAGCCGCGTGATCGAGGCGTCGTTGGGGAAGATGCCCACGACGTTGGTTCGACGCTTGATCTCGGCGTTCAGCCGCTCCAGGGGATTGGTGCTGTAGATCTGCGGCCAGTGCGCCCGAGGGAAGCCCATGAAGGCCAGCACGTCGTGCTCGGCCGCGTCCATCATGGCGCTGAGCTTGGGCAGCTTCTCGCGGAACTGATCGGCCACGCTGCGCCACTGCGTCTTCGCTGCCTCGGCTGTCTCCTGCACGAACACCGTGCCGATGGCCGCGCTGACCATGCGCCGCTGCGTCTTGTTGGCATAGGCCAGGGCATTGCGCATGAAGTGCACCCGGCAGCGCTGCCAGGTAGCCTTGAGCGTCTTGGCAGCCGCCGCCTTGATGCCTTCGTGGCTGTCGCTGATGACGAGCTTCACGCCGCGCAGGCCGCGCCGATTCAAGCTGCGCAGGAATTCGGTCCAGAACGGCTCTGCCTCGCTGGCCCCGACCTTCAAGCCCAGCACCTCGCGCTGGCCTTCGGTGTTCACGCCCACCGCCACTATGACAGCCACGCTCACGATGCGTCCGGCCTCGCGCGTCTTGACGTAGGTGGCGTCGATCCACAAGTACGGCCAGTCCCCTTCGATCTGCCGGCCCAGGAACGCATTGACCCGCTCATCGAGTTCCGCGCACAGCCGCGAGACCTGGCTCTTGGAGACGCCGCTCATGCCCATGGCCTTGACCAAGTCGTCCACCAAGCGCGTGGAGATGCCCTTGATGTAGGCCTCCTGGATCACGGCGGTGAGCGCCTTCTCGGCCGTGCGCCGGGGCTCCAGGAATTCGGGGAAGTAGCTGCCTTGGCGCAGCTTCGGGATCTTCAGCTCGACGCTGCCGGCGCGGGTCTCCCAGGTTCGCTCGCGGAAGCCGTTGCGGCTGTTCAAGCGCTCGGCGCTCTTCTCGTCGTAGGCGGCGCCGCAGCGCCCCTCGACGTCAATCTCCATGAGGCGCTGGGCCATGAACTGGACCATCTGGCGCAGCACATCAATGTCGGCGCCCTTCTCGGCGAGTTCAGCCAATGCGATAGTTGAGGCGGTCATCGTGTTTCCTTGATTCAAGGTTGGTGGGTCGCACCTCAACCTTATCCGGACTCACGATGGCCACCCTCTACGGGCCGCCGATCTCAAAGACTTACACCACCTCCTGGGACATCACCCGTGCTCGATCGGGCCGCAGCTGCTGCACGGCGAGTACCTGGTCTCGGGGGCAGCAGAAATACAGGCCGCTGCCCATCGAATTTCCGGTGATGATCGCGGCGGCCGCTTGGGCCGCTCCCGGTCACTCACCCCTGCTGCCGTAGTGAGTTGGGTTAGCGATGGGTTGACGTCACACGAGGTGGGCGGCACTAGATTGATGTACGGTTAGAGACTTGTACGAGCCAGTGCCGCACGATGCTTGAAGCCTACATTGACGACTCAGCAAGTGATTCACGGCAGGACAAGCGCCTTGTCTTGGCTGGGTACATGCAAGATGCGCAGGCGTGGGAGCGGTTTTCCAAAGACTGGAGGGCCGAACTCGCTAACCCCCCCACGCTGACCTCACTCCATATGACGACCTCTTTCCGCGGCTGGTCCGAAGAGGCTCGCGAAGCGAAGATCGATGCCCTCGTCGCCGTGCTTGGAAAATACAGGCCCCTTTCTATCGAGTGCGCTATAAGCCGCGCGGCGCATGCCAAAGAACTGCGCTCCCGTGCTCCGTACGACTTGCGCCACCCATACTTTGCTTGCTTCGTGGGGATCATGTATGGCGCGGCACGAGCCGTCATCGAAGAAGGACTTAGTGGACCAGTTGACCTGACGTTCGATGAGCAAGGCAACGTGGGTACGGGTGCCGCACTGTGGTACCTACCCGTGAAACACAATGATCCAAGTCTGACTCGCGTTCTCGGGGGACCTCCGCGTTTTGCGAGCGATGATGAGGTTGCGCCCTTGCAAGCGGCCGACATGTTGGCCTGGTATGTGCGACGAGCCGTGGATTCGAACTGCTCGACAAGGCAACGTGAGGTGGCGGATGCCATCAGGTTTCGCCACCGCTATATGGAGATTCCCGATCACTTGGTTGCGAAGTGGGGCAAGGCCTTCGAGCAGGTACCAGGAGTCAACGAGACCAAAGGCAAGAGAGGCTCGGTCGTCAAGTTCATGACGAAACTTGTGGCCGCTGTGCCGCCGGACCGAATGGTTTCGGTCCTCGAAAAACTTCACCGACGCTCGAATTGGCTACGACGAACCCGGCGATTTCTCATTGCAATTGGATGGTCCGGGGTCTGGAAGCGGATCGCGCGACTGAAGTTCAAGCTTCGTTGGCCACAATGACTGCTCGTCGCGAGGCCGAACAGGCGCCATCGACCCGGAGCGGGCGTCCAAAGCCGCAACTGACTCACCTGGATGCAGCCGTTCGGCGCTGTCCGACGGCACCTCAACTCACAATGCAGTGAATCCACCGCGTCGAACAGTGCCCGGCGAAGCAGCTCTTCAGCGTTTCGCTCAGTTCGCAATGATTGCTATAGGCGGAACGCTGGAAGCAAAACCCCGGCTACCAGCTCAAGAAGCGCAAAGCGAAGTAGCTGGCCCAGGCTCGGCCTCCTGCCAGCTCCCTACGGTCGCGTACAGGCGGCCAGCGTTCGCTCAAAGCAAGCGTTGTGCAGTCTCCAGCGGATAAGCGCTGCGTCGCTAGTATTGCCTCCGCTGCGCCGTCAGGGCCAGAACTCGCCAGCAGGTAAGCTTTCAAGAACATCAAGGAGGCCTCGTGGGTCGAAAGTCCAGAGAGAAGCGCGAGCGTCGACTTGCCAAGAGCGCAGAGAATCCTGATTTCCTACTTCGCCAGATGATCAGCTTGCACGACCATTTTGGCGAACGCACACAGATGAAGGACACCTTCCTCGCCCAAGTGAGAGAGACCCGCGCCCTCCTGTGCCAGTACGACGCCGCAGACATAGCGCGTGCGATCGGCGTGTCCGAGCTCTGGCCGGCGAATGCCGGTAGTCACGTCAAACATGCCTTCGCATGGTGCGTGTTCCTGGGCACCCCGCTCGAAGGACGCGGCAGCAGAAGAATCGAGAGCTATGCCGACTTCCAACAGTTTGCCGAAGCACTTTATGCAACCTGGCCCCACTTCCCTACCCTTGAAGACTTCTCTCCGGAGGCGGATTGGGGACAGACCAAGGTGAGCCTCGGCGGCCGGTTTGTACCGGTCTTTTATGGCAGTAGCATCGAGCGAGTGCCGGACTTCATGGAAGCCTTTCGAATCACCTACGCCGATGTGCCCGACGCCCTGGCCCAGATGGAATTGGTCGTCGCGCTGCAGGCACTGATTATTGAAGCCATTCCACACCTCGATCAGTCCCCGGTTGTCGATGCGGAACGTGGCCATGTCGAGCTTCCCCCGGAAGACTTCTGGCTCTCGTGCAGGGACGTGCTGCAGAATATCGGTCAACAGAGCGCCGCCTGGCGCCAGAGCGCGGGAACCTCTCTCGACGGGGTAGTCGGCGGCTACAAGGCGCCGCTGACGTGGGATTCGTTCGGCAACGCAGCATTCACTGGCGATGCCGCTCCCTTCTTGGGCGTCAACGTCGCTGGGACCTGGTACCCGATGGCCGTACGGAGCGCTCCAGGGGCGGTCGTCGACCACTGGGCAAAAAAGAACGCGTCGGGTGTCAGCCCTCAGGTGCACCGGAGGTTGGGCCAGTTTGTCTTCGAGCGCTTTGACGGCACGCTGCCAGGACCGGTGATGTTGATTCTCGGCGGCGAGATATGCAAAGAGCTGCCCATCAGCAGCGTGACCTCCGCGCCGACAGGTGTGTACCTTGTTTGCGCTTGCGATCATGAACTGATCGACAAGCAGTCGGCGGTTGCCGCCGCCGTTCTGGCCAAGGCCCGACAGGCAAAGAACATTCGCTTCAAGATCGTTGGAGGCCCAGAGGTCCTGCTCTCAAAAGACGGAGTCAACGGCCTGTCAGCCGATGAGCTGCACATCATCCTCGCTCCTACTTTAGCGGGCACCTCTGCAGGGCTGCTCAACCTTCCTGACGAACCCGTGCGACTCCTGCCGCTTGCGGATCTCATCACCATCTTCGACAGCCTGAAGAATCTGGAGGATCTGCAGCGCTATTGGGCTTTTTGCGATGGGCAGCGGTCGGCCCTAACTCCCTTCTCCCGCGGCCCTGCCGATCTGTTCGCTTCATTCAAGGACACCGACGAGGTTCTGGTTGACGGCGCCGTGGAGCCCTCGATGATCAGCCTCGACCCGAGTTGGGGTACATCATGGAGGTTCAAGGCGCTCGCTGAGTTCTGGTCAAGGGCTCCTCGCGTCTTTCCCGATCGCACATGTTGCTGGCAATTGCGTCCAGGGACCGAAGGCGTCATCGAGATGAGTTCGCGCGGCCGCAAGGTCATCGCCTACTCCACTCTCGTCGGCGATTGCACCGTTCAAGCCTTGCTGGAAATCAAGGACGACCTGGACTTGGAAGACGGGCGCATGGTCGACCTGTTCATCCAAATCCTCGCCGACAGCTCTTTCAGGTGCCGTGGGCTGCTGGCTGCCGCGCCACTGTTCCAACTGGACCATGTTCTGTTCGTCTGCAAACGCAGCGCGTCCAGCACCATCATTGGCGATGACGAAGCGGACTCTGGCACGGCTAAGAATGCAGGCCCGGTCATAACTGCTGCCGAAGGAAGCTTCAGCAGAGATGCAGTCATTCACCTTGATGTCGATGTTCGTGCGGTGCTCGCAGGCTTGACCGGCGCCACCGACGGGAGTTTCGAGGTGCAGTGCCTTGCGGAGGTGATTCGCAAGAGCCACGACGCCCTTGGCACGTCGCTGCCGGAGGGGCTGGAGGGATCGGTTCTTTCAACGTCGGGTGAGCTCGCCCGATACACGCTGCGGGTTGCTAATCGGCGCGTCGACGTTCCCGACCACCCATCGGGCGTCATTCCAAGGATGTCGGACTACAAGCTGGCCCGCAAACAGCTCGCTGAGGTGATCCGAGACCTTGGCCTGGCACCTGGCCGATACGCGCTGTCGGAGGCCAAAGAGAAGATTGACCTGGCCAGTGCCCAGTTCAGAATTCGCATTGAAGGGCGGCTCGCTCAGCTTGACCGGCTTCAGCTGATTCGAGCTTGCATCGAGCAGCATGATGCGCTTCTAACCACCGAGCGAGGGCGGATTGAAAGAGCCCGCCAGAGCCTGTCTCACGAGGTGGACTACGACCGAGTTGACGCTGTTGACGAGGCGCGCCAGCAGTACGGCACTTTAGCTCGTCACTATCGATACCTGCTGGAGAAGGCCGTCAGCAGCCAGGCATCTGGACCCGGCGAGGTCACTCCCGATGTGATGCGCGAACTGGTCGGCAAAGTTGACTGGCTCATGTCGCTTGCAGGAGCCAGCGACGTCCTCCACAACGGGGTCGATGTTGCAGGCGTCGCCATCAACGATTCGTTCATCCCGGAGGTCTTCTACTCCGACGGTTCCAACGACCGGGAGATTCGGTTCGCGCGTGAGTACGCCAAGACACGACTTGGTCTGGGCGAAAACCGCAAGGACGTGGTCGAAGGAGAGTCGGAGGCCCTGTTGGAGTCAGTCGATTTCAACAACGCTTTTGAGACCGACCTTGGGTTCAACCTGTCGGACCTGTTCACGTCCATATCCGTGCTGGCCCAAGCTCAGCACCACGGTTTTGCCAAGGAGCTGTCGCTTTCCTACGGCGCCAGCCCAGACAATCTGGCAGAGAAGCTTGCCTCCGAGATAACGGACCTTGGACAGGAGAAGGCAGAGCGCATCGTTGCCTTTCTGACCCTCTCAGAGACCGGGCTTCTGCGGCTCGCCGGCCGGGACGTCCAAGAGGAGGAGGTGCCCTACTGGGAGCATAGCAAGCGTGTTCACCGATACGCCATCCGGCCACTGGTGCAAGTCGGTGATGAGCTCCGCTGGGGCGCGGAGGCGGCGAGTCGCTGCATGTTCAATTGGATGTCGTCGGTGCGCGATGGCTACCTGCCCGCCGATTTCGGTTGGCCTAACATCGAACCCGCCATTCGGCAGGTGAAGGCCAGCATCGAGAAGCGGCTGGAGTTCCGCAGTGAAGAGATCTTCCGCCGGCATACCCAGTTTGTCGAGCGAGGCATCGACTTCTACCGAAAGTTTCGAGCCGAAGGATTCGAAGATGTTGGCGACTTCGACGTCCTCGCGTATTGGCCCGATCACAATCTCTTGGTCGCGGTCGAGTGCAAGTACAACCAGCCGGCCTACACAATGAAGGACGGTCGCCGGATTCGCGACAAGATCTTTGGGCGCAAGGAGGACGACAAGGGTCAGATCGGAAAGGTGCTCCGCAGAGGTGCCTTCTTGGGGCAACACCGAACCCGGATGCAGGAGCTCCTCGGATGGCCGAAGCCCGCCAAAGTTCCAGAGCGCTATGTCGAGCTCTACGTCAGCAGGGACATCTACTACTGGATGGTTCACCCACCTTACCTTGTGCCGACCCACTTTGTGAGAATTTCGACGTTGGATTCTTGGCTAAAGACCGAGCTCTTCACGGTCGCAGGCCTGCCTTGAGCCTGTCAAATCAGGCAACCCCACCGTGCCCCTGGCCGATCGATCGCTTACTGGCTCGGGCGGCTGCTCGCGCTGTCGGCCACAACGTGCCACCGATCAGCGTCTGCGTCGGGCACCGATTCAGTGCATCGTCCAGCACGCGCGATATGTGCCAATACATGTCCGAGATGCCAATAGCTGGACTGGCGGTGAACCGCGAGCAAGCATGGCTGGCCCTGGAAAGCTTGCCGAGCTACGGCATCAGGACCTTCATGCACGCCCTTGGCAATGCCTACCGATTGCTGAACTCGGTGCGCCGCGGAAGATTTGCCGCCAGCCTTGTACATGTGATGGACGCCGCCGCTGACGCGAACTCAAGCGTGACCTCAGCTGGAGCGCATTGATCGACCCGATAGCATCGACTAAAAGCATGCAAGGATGGATCGTGTCGGTGGAGCGCTTGCCCGCCTCATTCCATGCCGGTGACAAGCGTCATTCAAACGCCTGAAGGAATTCCTGCAGAAGATCGTCACGCTCATGCATTCGTGTGATCTTGCTAGACAAGAAGTCCATCTTCTCGCTCCAAGTCTTCAGGGTATAACTCTTTTGCGACTCTATCGACGAGTGATTCATCATGTCCTGCACGAGGTGGGGACTCAACTCCGCTTCATTCCTTGCGCGATTGCCATACGCATGTCTGTGCCCATGCTCCGTCAGACCGAGGTTCTTTAGGTCCGGCACCCCTTCCCTGGGTACCAAGTTAGCCCTGAAGACTGCCTTCTCATGCGCGTCACGGAAGGCGGCAGTAGTCAATGGACGACCGAGCGTCTTACCGGCGAAAACCATGAACGCATATGGGTGCTGTCGCGATGCTGCAGGAACCAATTCTTGGACGCGCCGCAGGTAGACCTGCCAGAGCCGCCAAAAGTACTTGCCCCAAATCGGCTCGCACCACAAAACTTGAATGAGGCCGACACCTGATTTCCACCCCGCGTACTCCGGATTACCCGAACCCAACTTGCTTCTCGGTCTGCGCCGGAACTCGGCTTCAAGACATTGCGCGCGTGTCTTGTACTTGCTTCCCCAGAGCCCTGGCGCGGTGCCGTTTGAAGGATGGGGGATCGCTACGTACGCCATCTCGGTCTTTGGGTCGTAGGCGATATCGGTCAACCAGATATGCAGGGGCTCGCTGACCCGCAGCCCGCCCTTGTTCATCAAAATTGTGACGAGGACGTCTCGCAGATTGGAGAGACTGCGAGTCCTAAAACCTAAAGCGAGAAGCTCCAGAAAATGAGCATCAGGGAAGCGTTTGGTGGACCCCTTCACCTTCCCCGGCTCTCTGACGCGCCCCGTGTAGCGGCCTTCAACAACGTGCTCGCCTGAGCCATGCCAGGTATGCCCCAGGAATGCGCGGCTGCGTCGGTGCTCAAAGGCTGCGCGAGCCATAAGATCTTGGTACCCGCTGGGCTGAACAACGGGGTTGAAGCGCTGAGCATCGTTCGCGCCTTTTCCATCTGCCCATGTAAAGAACTCGGTCAAATAGAAGACGACTCTATTGGCCTTGGAGATTCGCCCCGGTGGCCATCGCAACCCTGAGCTGTCCTCCAGTGATTCTTCATTGATCGTGCCGAGCACCATGGCTCTGCGAAAGCTAAGGAAGTGCTCTGCATGAGTTCTTCCATGCAGTTTCCTGGAGCCGAACCCGTCAGGGGCCGTTGCTTCCGTGAACTGAAAAAAGAGCTTGAAAGCATGACGGATCGGCTTCAGCGTTCCAGGTGCGAAGTCGTCATAGATGTATTCGAAATAGTGCAACAACGGCATGACAACGCCGTAGTCGCTCACCAAGCCAGGAACCAGAAGATCCTTGCCGCCGGGGCGCCCAGTGAGGCGGATATTGATGTCGACTAGAGTCATTTGAAACGCCATGCCCATGTCATGACATTGTGAACAATTTGCCTCTCAACGGCCAACTGGGCCGGACAGCAATCCAGAGACTCAAATCGACTCTGGTTGCCGAATCTTCACCAGTTGCACGTGACGAGCCGCATCCAACAGCAATCTCGCCCGCCTGATGGATTCGTTTGCATTCCGCAAGCCAGCTATGAAAACCAGCAACTATTGACTCCGGAAAACTCAGCTCTTCAAAGCAGCAGCGAGCTTGAAGAACGGGTTCCGAGGGGTCGTGAAGTAGGTTTTAGCGAGAACTATGAACCTGAAGTTGCTCTAGAAAAAAAACCAGTGCAGCTTGTCGCGCGAACCTTCCAGCGTCGTGGGGTGCAGGCTGCGCAACTGGGCGTAGCCGGGTTCCAGATCCATCAGGTCGTAAAAGCGGTCAACCAAGCCGCGCACGGCGGCCTCGCCGCCGATCCAGGCGAATGCGGTATTGGCCGCTTCAGTGCTGTCCTGGCTCATTTTTCAAGCAGCTTGGCGGCCAGCGCCTTGATGCACTGGGCCGCGTCGGAACCGGGGAAATGCTCCAACACCAGCTGGCGTTTGAGCACGGCCTGGCGCACTGCCACGTCCATCTTGACTTCGCCCATCAGCTCCAGCTTGAAGGTCTGGCCCGGCTTGGGGCCGACAAAGCGTTGCAAGACCTGCTGAAGCTGGCCGCAAATCAAGCGACCTTCGCCAACCCGGTTGGTCTGATTGACCACCAAACCCACCTCGCGGCGGTCTTGCTGGGTGGCAAGCACCTTGATGGTGGCGTAGGCATCGGTCAGCGAGGTTGGCTCCGGCGTGGCGACCACCAGCACTTGCGTGGCCATGGACACGGCGAACAGCACCACATCCGAGATGCCCGCGCCGGTGTCCAGCAAGATCCAATCAAAACGCGGGCGCACGGCCTCCACGATGTCCAGCAGCTTGTCGCGCACCTCGGGCGTCAGGCGCGAATACTCCACCATGCCAGATCCAGCCAGCAGCACATGGAAGCCGCCCGGCGCCGGCAAAATCGCCTGCTCCAGCGTGGCTTTCTCGGTGAAGACATCGTGCAGCGTCAGCTTGGGGTGCAGATTCAGCACCACATCTAGATTGGCCAGGCCCAGATCGGCGTCCAGCACCAGCACCCGCTCGCCACGTGCTGCCAGGGCGGCGGCCAGATTGGCCGTCACAAAGGTTTTGCCAACACCGCCCTTGCCGCTGGTCACGGCCACAGTGCGGGCGCCAGGGCCACGTGGCGCCGGT
Organism: Roseateles sp. PN1; assembly: GCF_038419725.1. Classification (NCBI taxonomy): domain Bacteria; kingdom Pseudomonadati; phylum Pseudomonadota; class Betaproteobacteria; order Burkholderiales; family Sphaerotilaceae; genus Roseateles; species Roseateles sp. PN1. Next base: position 313,855 of record NZ_JBCARA010000002.1, read on the forward strand.
TTGCGGGTCACAGAAGTGGCGGGGCTCACCGGCACTGGGCTTGCAGCAGGATCCATGCTCGTACTCATTCGCTTTCCTGTTGCGTGACGGCAAACAACATGCCCTTTTCCTCGGCGCTGACCAGGGACTCGACTTGGGTCTCCAGGCAAGCGCGGTTACGACCTTCCGCCTTAGCGCGGTACAGCTGGCGGTCGGCTCTTTCCATCCATAGCAGCGATGACGAACGCACCCATTGCGGCGCAAACGCCCCGCCCAGGCTGATCGTCACCGCAAGATTTTGTCCAGGTGCAACTTCCACCTGCAATTCAGACACCCGCTCGCGCATGCGCTCGGCCACCATGGCACCGAAGCTGGCGGCACAGCTGGGCAGCACGATGGCGAACTCTTCGCCCCCCACCCGGGCCACGGTGTCCATGGGACGCACGCCCTGGTTGAGCGCCTGCGCCACGGCGCGCAGCACCATGTCACCGGCGGCGTGGCCGTAGGTGTCGTTGACCGCCTTGAAGTGATCAATGTCCACCATCAGCAACAGGGCAGACTCGCCGGAGCGGGCCACCCGGTCGACCTCGCGCGACAGCGCCATCTCGAAGCTGCGGCGGTTGACCAAGCCGGTCAAGGCATCTTTGCTCGACAGGTCGCAAAGCGCGTCAATGACGTCTTGCAGCCACGCTTGACTGTAGGGCTCGCTGTCGGGCAGCAAGGCACCGGCCTGCTGCAGCAGCTTCAAAGCCATGTCCAGCCGCAAATGGCGGGTGTCCAGCAATGTCGTGAGAGGGGTAGGTTCCAAAGGGGTTCCAAGCTTGTGCGTCAGCAGTCTAGCAGCGGCACAGGCGCGGCCCAGGCGTGAACAAGGGCCCATTGCCGGCCTTGTTTGCTCTATGCTTGGCTCGAATCAAATGCAAACTATGTGACGGAGCCGGATCCAGGCCAGAACTCAGGCAATTTGCCAGCAAAGCGCTGTGCGCCCTACGCGCGTCATCTGATCGTGATGTGTTTTTTGCGCCTTGATCCGAATTGATAGCCAGAGAGACTAACCGAGCTCAATCCATGTCCGCAGTACCCAATGCCGCTGGTGGCGATTCGATTGACCATGAATTCAGTTTCAGCAAAAGCGACTTTGACCGCGTCCGCGCCCTGATTTACAAACATGCGGGCATCAGCCTGCATGAGGGCAAGCACGCCATGGTCTACAGCCGCTTGTCACGCCGCTTGCGTGACACCGGTCACAAATCATTTGCGGACTATCTGCAGTGGTTGGAATCCACCACAGGCACCCAGGCCACCAGCGAGTGGCAGGAATTCGTCAATTGCCTGACCACCAATCTGACCTCCTTCTTCCGCGAGGAGCATCATTTCCACGCCCTCAAGGACGATCTCAAGCCCTTGGCCGGCAAGCCGGTGCGGATCTGGTGCTGCGCCGCCTCCACCGGCGAGGAGCCCTACTCCATCGCCATGACCTGCAGCGAGTCGCTGGGCAGCAACGCCAACGTCTCCATCACCGCCAGCGACATCGACACCAATGTGCTGAACACCTGCCGCCGCGGCGTCTACAACGCCGACGCGCGCGGTCTTGACCAAACCCGGCTACGCAACTTCTTCATGAAGGGCACGGGCGGCAACGCCGGGCGCATCCGCGTCAAGCCTGAGTTGCAGAAGTGGATCGACTTCCGCACCCTCAATCTGATGGACCGCCAGTGGAACTTGGGCGAACCCTTCCACATGGTGTTCTGCCGCAATGTGATGATTTATTTCGATGCGCCCACCCAGCGCAAGGTGCTGGAAGGCATTCACCGCGAGATGCGCCCCCACGGTCTGCTGTTTGTGGGCCATTCGGAGAATTTCACCGAGTCCAAAGACTTATTCCGCCTGCGAGGCAAAACCATCTACGAACGCGTCTGATCGCTGGCTTCAAGCAGCCACGTCAAGACGCCCGCCTAAAGACTTCAACCTCAAGGCCGATAGACATCCATGAGTAATCCCCCCGCCTCTTCCGGAGTTGGTGCCGCTGCAAGAGCAGGTGCGTACGCGAGCGCGATGTCGTCCAGTTCGGCGGGGGCGGCGCGCGTGGCGCAGCTCAAGTCGGTGCAGCGCAAAGCCGGCGAAGCCTCCTTCTTTTTCTACGACGCCCACTTCAAGAACGCCGCCGTCAAGATCCTGCCCGGCGAGTACTACGTCGACAACGAAGACCTGCTGGTCATGACCACGCTGGGTTCTTGCATCGCCGCCTGCCTGTGGGACCGCCACGCGCAAATCGGCGGCATGAACCACTTCATGCTGCCCGACGGCGCTGGTGACTCGGGCCGCTACGGCTCCTTCGCGATGGAGTTGTTGATCAACGAAATGATGAAGCGCGGTGCGGCCAAGAGCCGCATGGAAGCCAAGATTTTTGGTGGCGGCGCGGTGATCGCCGGCATGAACACCATCAACGTCGGTGAACGCAATACCAACTTCGTCATCGACTACCTCAAGACCGAGCGCATCCCCATCGTCTCCAAGGACGTGATGGACATCTACCCGCGCAAGGTCTGCTTCCTGCCTCACAGCGGTAAGGCCATGGTCAAGCGTCTGGCTCCGGCCAGCACCGAAGCCCTGGTCCAACAAGACCGCCTGGCCGCGCAAAAGGCGCAACCCGTGGTCGCCACAGGCGGCTCGGTCGACCTGTTCTGACCCAGCAGGAATCGGAAAGAAACGAAATGGCAAAAACAAAAGTAGTGGTGGTCGACGATTCCGCGCTGGTGCGCAGCATCCTCACCGAAATCATCAACCGGCAGCCCGATATGGAGTGCATTGGCGCGGCCGCCGACCCCTTGCTGGCGCGCGAGATGATCCGCACGCTCAACCCCGACGTGATCACGCTGGACATTGAAATGCCGCGCATGGACGGGCTGGACTTCCTCTCGCGCTTGATGCGCTTGCGGCCCATGCCGGTGGTGATGGTGTCCACGCTGACCGAGCGCGGCGCCGAAGTGACGCTGAAGGCGCTGGAACTCGGCGCGGTGGACTTCGTCGCCAAGCCCAAGATCGGCGTGGCCGATGGCATCCGCCTGCTGGCCGATGACATCACCGACAAAATCCGCATCGCCAGCAAAGCCCATATCCGCCGCGCCCCACCCGGCCCGGCCGCCGCCGCAGCGCCGGGCGCCCCGCCAGCCGCGCCCCACAAGCCAGTGAGCATGGCCAGCCTAGGCCGTTTGTCGACCGAGAAAATCATCTTCATCGGCGCCTCCACTGGCGGCACCGAGGCCACCAAAGACGTGCTGGTGAACCTGCCGGCCGACTGCCCGGCCGTGGTCATCACCCAGCACATGCCACCCGGCTTCACCAAGAGCTATGCGGCACGCCTGGACGGGCTGTGCCGCATCCGCGTCAAGGAAGCGCAAGACGGCGAACGTATCCTTCCCGGCCACGGCTATATCGCCCCGGGTGGCTTCCACCTCAGCGTGGAGCGCTCCGGCGCCAACTACATCGCCCGGGTGCAAGACGGCGAACCGGTGAACCGCCACAAGCCCTCGGTCGAGGTGCTGTTCCATTCCGCCGCGCGCGTGGTGGGCCCCAATGCCCTGGGCATCATGCTGACCGGCATGGGCGCGGACGGCGCCAAGGCCATGAAGGTGATGAAGGACGCGGGCTCCTACAACCTGGTCCAGGACGAAGCCACTTGTGTGGTGTTCGGCATGCCGCGTGAAGCCATCGCGGCCGGCGCCGCCGACGAGGTGCTGCCGCTGAACCAGATCGCCCCGCGCTTGATCGAGAAGCTGCGTAGCTCGGGCCTGACCCACCGGGTCTAAGCTCGGGAAAGCCGCCAAATCCGGCGGTATCCGGCGGAACCAGAGAATACGGAGAGCTGGGCGCTGCGCCCAGCGATCCCTCCTGGCCAGAACGTCACAAGATCACCACGGCGCCACGGCACTTCTTCACGCCTGCGCTGTTTTTCTCGCCCCGGCCGGCAGCTTCAACACCCTGTCACTTTGGCCGGTCAGCATGGCGGCATGACGATCACGCTTGCCCACTCCCACAGCTCCAGCACGCCCAGCCGCGGCACTGAGCGCCCCGCCCTCCTGCGGGTGCAGACCCTGATCAATGAAGACCTGCTGAGCACCTTGTTTCAGCCGGTGACCCAGATGGACTCGGGCCTGATCTACGGGTACGAGGCCCTGGTGCGCGGCCCCGCCGGCAGCGCGCTGGAATACCCCGACGCCTTGTTTGCCGCCGGCCGTCGTGAAGGCCTCAGCGTCGCCCTGGAAGTGCGCTGCGCCAGCCAGGCGCTGAAGGACTGGAGCGCGCAAAAGCTGCCCGGCAAGTTGCTGATCAATATGAGCGCCGCCGCACTGGCCAGCGCGGTCGGCCAAGACCAGGGCGAGCGCAGCCTGAAGTTCTGCGGCCAGCTGGGACTCAAACCCTCCGACATCGTGATTGAGCTGACCGAGCATGAGCGCGTCACCGACATCGGCAGCCTGCGCAATGCCATCAGTCATCTGCGCCGCCAGGGCGTGGGCATTGCGCTGGACGACTTCGGCGACGGCCGCTCTTCGCTGCGCTTGTGGTCCGAGATCCAGCCCGATCTGGTCAAGATCGACAAATACTTCACCCACGATCTGCCTGCCCACGCCGAGAAGCTGCAGACCTTCCGCGCCTTGCTGCAGCTGGCCGAAACCTTTGGCGCCCAGCTGGTGGCCGAGGGCATCGAGAACGCCGAGGAATTGCGCGTGCTGCGCGATCTGGGCGTGCGCTACGGTCAGGGTTGGTTCATCGGCCGCCCGGCCCGCCAGGCCGCGGCTGAGGCCCTGCCAGCGGCGCGTGCGGTGCTGGCCAGCAATGACATCGCGGTGCTGCCCGAGCTACGCCGCGCATCCAGCAACGGTGTGACGGCCGAACACCTGATGAAGGACGCCATCGCCGTCACCGAGGACACCACTCACGAGCAGTTGTTCCGCCTCTTCAACGAGCAAGAGCAGATGCAAGCCATCGCCGTGCTGGATGCGCAGGGCGTGCCGGTGGCCCTGGTGGACCGCTCGCAATTCCTCAATCGCTGGGCCAAGCCCTTCTTCCTGGATCTCTACGGCCGCCGCCCCTGCACTCTGTTCGCGAATCCGACGCCGCTGATCGTGGACGCCGACACCGGCATCGAGGCACTCACCACGGTGCTGACTTCAGCCGACCAGCGCTATTTGCGCGAGGGTTTCATCATCACCCGCGAGGGCCGCTACCTGGGCCTGGGCACGGGCGAGCAGTTGGTGCGCTCGGTCACCGAGGCCCGCATTGAAGCAGCACGCCATGCCAACCCGCTGACCTTTTTGCCCGGCAATATTCCGATCAGCCAACACATCGGCCGCTTGATCTCCAGCGGGCGCGAGTTCGTCGCGGCCTATGCCGACCTGAACCACTTCAAGCCCTTCAACGATGAATACGGCTACTGGCGCGGCGACGAAATGATCCGCCTGGTGGCCCGCGTGGCCAGCCAACATTGCGACAGCCAGCGCGACTTTCTCGGCCATGTCGGCGGCGATGACTTCGTCATCCTGTTCCAGAGCGACGACTGGGAACATCGCTGCGAGCAAATCGTCGAGCGCTTCAACGAATTGGCACGCAACCTCTTCGACGCGGCAGCGCTGGAGGCCGGCGGCATCATGGCCGAAGACCGCCACGGCGATCTGCGCTTCCACCCCTGCACCACCCTGAGCATTGGCGCGGTCCGCATCCGCCCCGGCTCATTGCAACGCGCCGAGGAAGTGGCCACCGCCGCGGCCACCGCCAAGCGCCATGCCAAGCATGAGCAGCTGAGTGTTTACGTGATGGCCGCCTGATCCGCTCGACCCGGCTGAAAGCCCCGGCGCGCGGCCGAGAACTGCGGCGCCGGGTTTCAGTCCGCCAGAAACAGCGACTGCAGATCGTTCAGGAAGTCAAAGCCCCGGGGCGTGGCGGCAATGCGCGCCGGGTCCGCTTCCAGCAAACCCTTTTGCCGGCCCTGCGCCATCGCCTTGGCGATGCTCGAGGGTGGCAGGCCGGTTCGCTCCAGAAAATGCGTCAGCGGCACGCCTTCACGCAGGCGCAGAGCGTTCAGCATGAACTCGAAAGGCAGTTCGGCACGGCTGACTTCGTTCTCATTCGACACCGCCGCGCCCTCGCCGGCCTTGGCCATATAGCTGGCAGGCTCGCGCCAACGCACCTGGCGCAAGACCCGGTGCGGGAATGAGAGCTTGGTATGCGCGCCGGCGCCAATGCCCAGATAGTCACCAAACTGCCAGTAGTTCTGGTTGTGGGCGCAGCGGTGGCCTTCTCGCGCGAAGGCCGAGACCTCGTAGCGCGACAGGCCTTGCTCGGCGGTGCGCGCCGTGATCAGGTCCAGCATCTCGCTGGCCAGATCGCCATCGGGCAAATTGGCCGGCGGCGCGATGGCGAAGCGGGTATTGGGCTCAATGGTCAGGTGATAGACCGACAGATGCGGCGGCTTGAAGCTCAGCGCGGTCTGCAGTTCTTGATCCAACTCGGCCAGGCTTTGCTGCGGCAAGGCATACATCAGGTCGAGGTTGAAGGTATCGAAGGCCTGGGCAGCTTCTTCGATGGCGGCGCGGGCCTGTGCGCCGCTGTGCACACGGCCCAAGGCCTGCAGCTTGCGGTCATCAAAGCTCTGCACACCGATGGACAAACGGGTCACGCCGGCACTGCGAAAGCCTTTGAAGCGCTCGCGCTCGAAAGTGCCAGGGTTGGCTTCGAGCGTGATCTCGCAGCCCGCCTCCAGCGGCAGGCGGGCGCGCAGGTCGGAGATCAACTCGGCAATCTGCTCCGGCGCGAACAAGCTGGGCGTGCCACCGCCGATGAAGATGCTGACCACCGGCCGGCCCCAGATCAGCGGCAGCGCCGCTTCCAGATCGGCCCGCAAGGCTGCCAGATAAGCACGCGCGGTGGCCAGCGGCAATTGCTTGGCGGAACCGGCAGACTCAGCCACTGCAGCCTCAACACGTTGGCTAGGCAGTTGCGGCTGGAGGGCCGCCGGCAACTCATGCGAGTTGAAGTCGCAGTAAGGGCATTTGCGCAGGCACCAAGGCAGGTGCACATACAGCGAGAGCGGCGGCAAGGCTGCCAGGCTCAGCGTGCCTGGGCGCATCAGATGCTGCAAATCAGCCAAGATGCCAGACCTCGCGCATTTGACGGGCCAGGTCGGCGGCTGCCAGGGCGCGGTGGCTGAGCGCGTTCTTTTCTGACGCACTCAGTTGCGCCACGCTGCGGCCAAGCCTTGGGATGAAGAGCAAGGGGTCATAGCCGAAGCCACCCTCGCCGCTCAAGGCGGGCAAGATCTGACCCTGCCAGCGGCCCATGGCGATCAAGGGCTCGGGGTCGGCCGCAGTTTGCACAGCCACCAGGGCGCAAACAAAGCGGGCGCCGCGCTGCTCAGCCAGCGGGAACCCGGCCATTTTCTCAAGCAAGACGCGGTTGTTGTCGGCATCGGTCGGCCGGGGCGTGACCTGCCCTTCAGCCGCAGCCGGCGCAAACAGGCCGGCATAGCGCGCCGACAGCACGCCCGGCGCGCCCTTCAGCGCTTCCACCGCCAGGCCGGAGTCATCGGCCAGCGCAGGCAAACCACTCAGGCGTGCGGCATGGCGGGCCTTGACCAGGGCGTTCTCGACAAAGCTGTCAAACGGCTCTTCGGCCTCCGGGATGCCCAGAGAGCCTTGAGTCACCAGCTCAACGCCCAGGGGCGCGAACAAGGCCTGCAACTCGGCCAGCTTTTTGGCATTGTTGGAGGCCAGAACCAAACGAGTCGGCATTGCGCTAGACATTGGCAAACTCACAAGCTCAGGGCCTGGCGCTGGGCGGCCAGCAACTCGCCAACACCCTTCTCGGCCAGGTCCAGCAAGGCATTCATTTCGGCGCGGGTGAAAGCCACGCCTTCGGCCGTGCCTTGCAACTCGACCATGCCGCCAGCGTCGGTCATGACCACATTCATATCGGTGTCGCAGCCGGCGTCTTCGGTGTATTCCAGATCCAGCAAGGGCGTGCCCTCAACGATGCCCACCGAGATCGCGGCCACCGCGTCCTTGATCGGGCTCTGGCTGATCTTGCCCTGCGCCAGCAGCCAGCTCACCGCATCATGCGCGGCCACATAAGCGCCAGTGATGGCGGCGGTGCGGGTGCCGCCGTCGGCCTGCAGCACATCGCAGTCCAGCGCGATAGTGCGCTCGCCCAGCAGCTTCAAATCAAACACACAGCGCAGTGAGCGGCCGATGAGGCGCTGAATCTCCTGCGTGCGACCCGACTGCTTGCCGCGCGCGGCTTCGCGGTCGCTACGGGTGTGGGTGGCGCGCGGCAGCATGCCGTATTCAGCCGTCACCCAGCCCTCGCCCGAGCCGCGTTTGTGCGGCGGCACTTTCTCTTCCACCGAGGCGGTGCACAAGACCTTGGTGCCACCGAACTCGATCAGTACCGAGCCTTCGGCGTGGCAGGTGTAGCGGCGCGTGATGGTGACCGGGCGCAGCGCATTGGCAGCGCGTGCGCCCGAGCGGGCAAATTCAACAGACATGGACAACTCTCTCTTCAGGGTTTCTTGCGGCGCAGGCCCGGCGCGGCAGGCAGCGCGGCCTGGGCTGGCTCGGCGCTGGCCTGGGCTTTTGCCGCGTTGTTGCGGCTGCCCGCCAGCTTGATGGCATCGTTGATTTCGCGCACCGAGCGTTCGATCTCGGCCTCATCCATCTCAAAACGCCGGTCATTGCCCAGGCTTTGGATGGTGGAGGAATAGCCTTGATCGTTGAGGTCCTGGGTGGAATCAACGCCGGCCTCGCCCGCGCCTTCCCACTCCACCGCCAGCACCGTGACATTGTCGCAGCGCGGTCCGCCGTTGCGCAGAGCCTGCTCCACCAGTTCCGGCACCGCGTCGGTGACCGGGAGGGTGGCCAGCTGGATGGTGATGGTTTCGTCCGACACGGTGCCCCACAAACCATCCGAGCACAGCATCAGGCGGTCGCCTGGTTCGAGCTGCATCGGGCCGGAGCAATCCACCATCGGCCGCCCTGGGCTGCCCAGGCAGGTGAACAAGACATTGCGGTTGAAATTCTCGCCCGCTTGCGGCGAGCGGCCCAAGGCCGCTTGCAGCTCCAAATAGGAATGGTCACGGGTGCGCGCCACCAGGCGCCCGGCGCGCAGCATATAAAGCCGCGAATCGCCGCAATGCGCCCAATGCGCCGTGCTGCCTTGCAGAATGCAGGCCACGATGGTGGTGCGCGGGGTATCGCTCAGCCCCTTGTCGGCGCTGTAGCGCAGAATTTGCTGATGCGCGATTTGCACCGCGTCTTGCAAGAACTTCTCGGGGTCGGCCAGCATGGGCTTAGCTTCGCGCTGAAACATCGCGGCCAGGGTTTGCAAGGCCAGCTGCGCCGCCACTTCGCCTTCCGGGTGGCCGCCCATGCCATCGGCCAGAGCGAACAGGCCGGCGTCACGGGTGTAGCAATACCCCATGCGGTCTTCGTTCTTCTCGCGCCCGCCGCGTCGGCTCACCTGATAGGTGCTGAACCTCACGCCTTGGCCCCGGTCTTCAAGTTCTCCAGTTGCAACTTGAGGCGCTCGCTGAAGCTGAGCTTGGTGTAACGCCGCTCGGTTTCACGCGCCAGCTCTTTTTGCAAGGCAAACACGCTTTGCGGCCGCGCCAACGGGTCCAGCGACATGCACCATTCGGTGACTTCGATCAGATTGTCGGAATAAACATTGCGCAAGCGCGACAAGCTCAGCGCCAGCCGGTCTTTCTCCAGCCGCTGAGGTGCGTCGTTAGGCGGATAGCCTTGCATGCAGGCGTAGATGCAAGCACCAATGGCGTAGATGTCGGTCCATGGCCCCAAGGCGCCATCGCGCCGATACATCTCGGGCGCGGCAAAGCCGGGCGTGTACATCGGGCGGATGAAATTGCCTTCCTTGCTCAGCACCTCGCGCGCAGCGCCGAAGTCCAGCAGCACGGCCTTGTTTTCGTTGGTGATGAAGATATTGGCCGGCTTGATGTCCAAGTGCAGCATCTTGTGCTGGTGCACGATGCGCAGGCCGCGCAAAATCTCGTCGAACAGGCTGCGGATGGTGGACTCGCGGAAGACCTTGTCGCGTTTCAAGTCACGCGCGGTGACGATGAAATCCTGCAGCGTGTCGCCCTGCAGATAGTTCATCACCATGTAAACGGTTTCGTTCTCGCGCAGGAAGTTCAGCACCGAAACCACGCTCGGGTGAGAAATCTGCGCCAGCGAGCGGCCTTCCTCGAAAAAGCTTTTCAGGCCCAGGCGGTAGAGCGGCTGCTTCTCTGGTTTCACGCGTGGCGTCAACTCACCCGGCGAGCGCTCCGCCAGGCTGGAAGGCAGGTATTCTTTCAGGGCCACCAAGTGACGCTCGGGGTCTTCTGCCAAGTAGACGACGCCGAATCCACCGGCAGCCAATCGCTTGATGATCTGGTAGCCCCCCACCACAGTTCCTGCGGGCAGTGGGGCCGGTTTCGGCTTTGACATAATCGACTTTTATTTCCACACCGGACGCTAGATGCCAGTCTACAGCATGACCGGATATGCCAGCGCCAGCTCGCAGTCCAAACCCACGGGTTCGCCCAGTGACAATCAAGCCCCGCAGACCACGGCCAACGCCTCGGTCAGCGTGGAGATTCGCTCGGTCAACGGGCGCTTCCTCGACCTGGGCTTTCGCATGCCCGAGGATTTGCGCGGCCTGGAGCCCGCCCTGCGCGAGCTGCTGACCGCCAAGCTCAAGCGCGGCAAAGTCGAGCTGCGCATCAACACCCAGCGCGAGGGCGACAGCAATTGGCCGCAGCCGCAGCCGGATCAGCTCAACAAGCTGTCACGCCTGCAAGACACGGTGCAAAGCTGGCTGCCCAAGGCGCAAGCGCTGTCGGTGCACGAAGCCTTGCAGTGGTGCAAGGGTGGCGGCAATGCCAGCGAGAAGCTGGACGAGCCGGCCATGGAGGCCGCCCGCGCCTGCATTCAAGGCCTGCTGGAAGCCCGCGAGCGCGAAGGCGAAAAGCTGGTGGCCATTTTGTTGGAGCGCATCCAACACCTGCGCCAACTCGCCGATGCGGCCGAGCCCATGCTGCCCGCCATCGTGCAACGCCAGCAGCAGCGCTTTCTGGAGCGCTGGCAAGAAGCCCTGGTGACAACCGGCGCCGGCCAGACCATCCCCGAGGAAAACCTGCGCGAGCGCGCCCTCAACGAAGCGGCCGCCTATGCCATCCGCATCGATGTGGCGGAAGAGCTGGCCCGCCTGCGCGCCCACCTCGAGGAAATCGCCCGCCTGCTGAAAAAGGGCGGTGAGATCGGCAAGCGCCTGGACTTCCTGATCCAGGAACTGCACCGCGAAGCCAACACCCTGGGCTCCAAGGCCGCGGCGCTGGAGCTGACCAATATCTCGGTGGAAATGAAGGTGGCGGTGGAGCAACTGCGGGAGCAGGTGCAAAACATCGAGTAAACCTTGATCGTGACGCTGACCGGCTGAGTTTGCGCCGGCCAGCGGCCAGCGGCTAGAACAGCATGGCGCCGCAACCCCAAGCCAGCCTGAGACAAGTCAGGCTGACTTAGGGTTGCGGCGCCATTTTTTTCAGAGCGGACTGGCCAGACTGAGCCGCAAGAGCGACGCAGCGCCCCGCATGTTCAGCGCGGCCAAGCCGACTATCGAGCCCGCGTGAAATGCCGGACCAAGCCGGCATTCATTTCAGGGCACGAAGTCCAGCTCAAAGGCCTGGGGCGCTTGGTCCTTGGCCGCCTGCAACTGCACCCGAACCCGGATGGGCTTGGCCAGATCGGGCGGCACCAGCCCGGCAAACTGACGCTTGTCGGCGTCGTAATGCAACCAGGCCGGCAAGTTAGCGCCATCGCTCACTTGCAGCTTTTCAAGGCCGGCGGGTGTCTGCCCCAGCAAGGCAGCCACATCGCTGACAAAGCGCTGCCCGGCCTGCAACTTCACCGACCAAGCGCTTTGCAGGCGGCTGCCGTCTTGCGCCAGAGGCTTGGGCGCCAGCTCTTGAGCAGCGTCCGTTTGCGACCATGCCGGGCCACTGAGCGATGCCGACAGCGGACGCGAAGCGCCGATGTGGGTGGCCAGATTGCCCGAGTTCTCGGCCTGCGTCGTACCGCCCACCAAGCGCGCGAACTGCTCCGGAGGCAGCAGCTTGGCCGTGGTCAGGTAGCCCGAGCCTTGGCCCAGCACCTCTTGCGGCGGCAGGCTGGCCAGCGTCACGCCGGTTTGCATGAAGGCAAATGGCAGGCCACCCAGGCGACTCAGGTCCAGCGCTGGGTTGTCGTCATAAATCAGCCAACGACCCGCATCAGCCTGAACCGCTTGCGCGCCTGCGCGGTTACGGAAGGCTTGGGTTGCAGCCAAAACAACCGCCTGTTGCGAGGCTGCTGTGCTACGCACAGCCGCATCCAGACCCAGATCACCCGCCGCACGGATGTAGACCTCACCACCGGCTTGCACGCCCTTGGTATTGCCCACCTCGGCCACGTTCAGGCTCTGCGCATTCTCCAGCGCGAAAGCGCCTTCGGTACGTGCGGCCACGCCGGTCAGGCGGTTGGCCTGACGCAGTTCCACTGCCTCGGCACCCGTGGCCTGGACGCGTAGCTTGTCAGCGTTCAAGACACCGCCGGTCTGGCGGATGCCGCCGCCCTGCACTTCCAGGTTCAGGGCACCCTTGCCCGCCAGCAACTGATCGGTCAAGGTCAGGCCGCCTGTGGCCTTGATCAACTGATCCTTGTTGCCCGCCGCGGTGTTGACCGCGCCGACCGTCAAGGCCTGCGCGTTCGCGAAAGACAGCGCGCCGTCGGCGAGCACCGCGCTGAGCGTGCCCACGCGGTTGGCTTGCTGCATATCGGCATTGCCCGTGCCCTGCACCGCCACATTGAGCTTGCCCGCCTTCACAAGACCCGCGGTCTGGGTGATGCCGCCCGCAGCACTTTCCAGATTCACCGCGCCGCTGCCGGCGTTGATGGCATCGCTCAGGGTCAAGCGACCGGCGCTGACGATGCGCTGATCCTTGTTGGCCGCCGAGGTATCGATGGCCGCCAGTGTCAGCTCAGCCGCATTGCGGAAGTTGAGGCTGCCACCCGCCACGTTAGCGGCCAGCGTGCCAACGCGGTTGGCCTGCTGCAGGTCCGCATCACCGCTGCCTTGCGCACGCAGGGTCAACTGGCCCGCCTGGACGCTGCCTGCCGTTTGGGCGATGCCACCGTTGGCGCTTTCCAGGCTGATGGTGCCGCTACCGGCTTGCACCTGCTCGGTCAGCGTCAGCTTGCCGCCGGAGCGGATGCGCTGCGCCTTATTGCCTGCGGCCGTGTCCACCGCCGCCAGGGTCAGGGCCCCGGCATTGACGAAGTCCAGCTCGCCCGCATTGACCTTGGCGCTGAGCGTGCCCACCGCATTCGCCTGTTGCAGATCGACGTTACCCACACCATCCGCCGTCAACTTGAGCTGCGCGGCAGAGATGCTGCCGCCGGTCTGGCGCATGCCGCCGGTGCTGGCGCGCAGATCCACCGCAGCGCTGCCGGCCTTGACCGACTGAGCCAGGGTCAGGGCGCCGCCGCTCTGGATGCGCTGTTCTTTGTTGGCAGCACTGGTGTCCAGGCCAGCCAACAGCGCGCCCGCATTCAGACCGACCGTGCGAGTCACCTCGCCAACGGTCAGAGCCTGCGCATTGTTCAGCGCCAGGCTGCCACCGTTCACCTTGGCGGCCACCGTGCCAATCGCATTGGCCTGCAGCAATTGCACATCGCCGCTACCTTCGCTCAGCACGCGCAGCTTGTCGGCACTGATGACACCCGCACTCTGCTGAATTCCGCCGTTAGCAACCTCCAGGCTGAGGGTGCCAGAACCCGCCTTCAGGGCTTGGGCCAGCTCCAGCTTGCCCCCGGTTTTGAGCAGCTGCTCGCCATTCGCGGCCGAGGTATCCACACCTGCCAGCGCCACACCGGCACCCTGTCCGAGCGTGCGGGTCAGGCTGCTGACCTTGAGCGCCTTGGCGTTATTGAAGGCCAAGGTACCGCCCTGCACCTGGGCGGCCAGCAGGTTGACGCTATTGGTCTTTTGTAAGTCCACCGCGCCGCTACCACCGGCCAGTACGCGCAAGCGGTCGGCCGCAATCACGCCGCCCGTTTGCTGAATGCCGCCAGTGGCCGCTTCCAGGCTGATCATGGCGCTACCGGCTGCCAAACCTTGTTCCAGGCTGAGCTTACCGCCCGTCTTGATCAACTGCTCTTGATTGCCAGCGGCCGTGCTGACGCCGGCAATCGTGCTGTCACTGTTTGGTGTCCCCAGGCTGCGCGTGACGCTGCCCACCACCAAGGCACCGCTGTTGTTGAAGGCCAGCGTGCCGTTCTGCACCCGCGCTGCCAACACGTTGACCGCGTTGCTGGCCTGAAGATCCACCGCGCCGCTGCCTTCGGCCAGCACGCGCAGCTTGTCGGCGCGAACAAGGCCGCCAACTTGGGCGATGCCGCCGCCCGCGCTTTCCAGATTGACCACACCACGGCCAGCATCCAGGTTCTGGCTCAGGGACAGGGCGCCGCCGGTCTTGATCAATTGGTCTTTGCCGGTGCCTGCGCTGTTGACGCCGACGGTGCTGCCGGCCAAACCACCCAGGGCCACCGTGACGCTGCCGACTTCCAGCGCGTCGGCGTCGCGGTAAGCGACGCTGCCATCGGCGGCCGAGGCCGCGAACACGCGCACCTGGTTACCGGCTTGCAGCAGATCAATCGCACCGGTGCCAGTGGCCAGCACACGCAGGCGGTCGGCGCTCAGGCTGCCCGCCGTTTGCTGCACGCCAGCCGCGGCTTCCAGGCTCAGCACCGCGGTGCCGACGTTGATGGACTGGTCCAGACCAATGCGGCCTTGCGTCGTGCGCAAAGTGACGTCCTGGTTATTGCTGCGCACACCTTGCAGCGGCCCGCCCAGATGGGTGGTGGCCGCAGTCGTGCCCACGCTGCTGACTTGCAGCGCCGCACTGTTCAGCACATTCACGCTGCCGGCGGCGCTGCTGGCTGCCAGCTTGCCAATCGTGTTGAGCGCGGTGGCGCCGCTACCCAGATCGAGGTTGATGGCGCCCGTGGCTTTGGCGGCCAAGCCACTGGCCTTGACGGCCTGGGTCTGGCTGATCGTGCCGTTCTTGGCTTGCAGCCAGGCATTGCCGCCGACGGTCAGTCCGTCAACCTGACGGCCGCCGATGTCGCTAACGCTGTCGACAATCAGGCCGTCCTTGGCCACGAAGGTGAAGTCCTTGGTTGCACCGGCCATGGCCACGGCCAAGACACCGACCGCGTTGTCATTGCCCAGGTCGGAATGATCTTGGGCAGAGACCTGCAAGCGCCCAGCGGTGATGATGGGGACGCTGGTCTCAGGCCCGTTGGCCACGTGCAACTGGTTGACGCCGCCGGTGCTCGCGTTCAGGCTCACGCTGGCGCTGCCCGCATTGATGCTATTGGCCATCACCAAGTTGCCATTGGCCACGTCGACGCGCACGCCGCGGTTGCCGCTGGCGGTGTCAATGCCGGCCAGGGTGGCGCCAGCGGCCGTGGTGCCCACCGCGCCAATCGTCAGCGCCTGGCCGTTGAGCAGCTTGAACTCACCATTGCTGGTGCGTGCCGCGACGCTGCCCACCCGGTTGAGGGCCGCGCCGCCGCGCTGCAAGTCCAGGCTGATGTCGCCTTGGGTCTGCAGGCCGAGCTTGCTGGCTTGCACCGCCTCGGTCTGGTTGATGCCACCGGTCTGGCTTTCAATCCAGGCCGTGCCGCTGACATTCACGCCGGTCACTGCGGCCACATTGAGGGCAGGCGTTGCCGCCACGCCTTCCAGCGTGAGTGAGCCTTGGTTCTTGAAGCTCAGATCCTGGTTGCTGCCATTGACCAAGGCGGCCAGGCCGCGCACCGCATTGGCGTTCATCAGGCTGCCGCCGTTGAGGGACTGCAAAGCCAGCTGATCCGCGCTGACGATGGCGCTGCCGGTTTCATTGATGGCGCCCGCCTGTGCCCGCAGGCTGACCCGGCCCTGGCCCACTTGAATGGACTGATCCAGGCTCAGATTGCCCGCGCTGGTGCTCAGCGTGACTGCCTTATCGTTGAGCGTACTCAGGCCCACGGCCGGTCCGTCGCTGACGCCGTAGCTCGTTGAGCCGACGCTGCCCACGCTCAGCGCCTGGGCGTTGTTGAAGGCAACCTGGCCGTCCAAGCCATTGCCGGCCAGGGTGGTGACCAAATTGGGGCCGCTCAGCACAAAGTCGCCCTTGCCGATGAGTTGCAGCTTGTCCACGCTCAGCAGGCCTGCGCCCACCGCGCCTTGGTCCACGCGCAGCGACACGGTGCGCTTGTCGGCATTGGCCACGCCGCTGGCGCCCTGCACCGTCAGTGCGGCATTGACTTGCACCTTGCCGCCGCTGCCCTGCATGGCCAGATTCAGGTTGTCGCGCACGGTGGTGGCTGCGTCCACCGTCAGCGTACCCTTGCCGGCCACCGGGGTCTCGGCCGCGCCGCCCACGGTGACATGGCTGAAGCCGCCTTGGAAAATGGCATTGCTGCCACTGAACCAGCTGCTGGACAGGCCCAGGGCGCTGCCCCAGCCATTGCTGTCCGCGCTGCCGAGCAGGATGTCGCGGCTATCCGTCCAGGTGCGCAGGCGCAGCTCACCGCTGCTGGCCGCCTTCAGGCGAGCGGTACTGCTATTGGTGAAGAAGACGCTGTCGGCCACCACATCGATATTGCCAGTGGCGCTGCCACCGTCCAGGCGGCCCAGCCACATGGCATTGCCTGCGGCGAACACGCCGTAGCTGCCCAGCTTGCCGCCGGCCACGCCGCCGATCAGGATGTTGCCGCTGTCGGACAGCACGCGGGTGTTGAGCGTGTCCAGGCGCACGCCATGGTTCTGGTCCGACACATAGTCGTTGCCGCCACCGCCCTTGCCGATCACGCGGATATTGCCGGCCGCGGTTTTCACCAACGCGCCTTGCGAGATGATCACGCCGTCATAGCGCGAGCCGGAAGTGACATTGCTGCCAACGCCGCTGGCATCCCCTTCGATGCTGATGGCGCCATTGCCGCTGGCCAGCAGCGACACCTGCGAGGAGCTGCCTTCGCCGATCAAAACGGCATCTTTATTGCCGGCACTGGAGGCTTGATTCACCGCGCCCTGAATGCTCAGGGAGCCGCTGCCACTGTCCAGGGTGCTGAGGCCAAAAATATGCACACCGGCGCCGCCGGCCAAGCTGTCCGGCGCACGGCCGTTCAGGCTGATATTGCCGCCCTTGGAGGCGATTTGGCTGTTGAAGATCTGGATACCGTCGGTATTGCCATCCGGGTCATTCGCCGTGCCCACCGCCGCGCCATTGGCCGCTGTGCCGCTGCCGCCCAGCTGCAAGGCGCCACCATTGGTCTTGAGGGTGGCGTTGTTGAGGTGAATCGCGCCACCACCGGCCGCGTCGGCCTGGTAAGACTTCAGGTTCAGGGTCAGGGTACTGGCGCCGGCATTGGTTTCGCCGTCAATGCTGCGGTTCTTGATCTTGATGGAGCGATCGGCCGTGATGGTCAGTGTTCGCGCCGTGGCGTCCTTGACGCCGATGTCAAAGGTTTCCTGCTTGTAGTCGGCATAACCCGTCACGCCATTGACCGTGCCGCCGGTGATGCGGATGTCGGTATTCACCGCGCCCAGCACCAGCTTCGGTGTGCCCAGGGTGGACGAGGCCGTCAGCACGTCGCCGGAAGTGGCGCGCAGATTGACTTCGGCCGCATTCAGCGCCACTTCGGTGGGGCCGGCCAGCACCAGCTTGCCCAGTGGTGCTGCCACCGTGCCCACGCTATCGCCCAGGGTGATGGCGCCCGGCACGGTGCCGGTGGTGTCCAGGGTCAGGCCTTGCGGCACCAAGCTGCCAATGCTGGCGACCACACCGGACTTGATCTTGCCCTTGAACTCAATCAGGCCGCCGCTGCCCACATAGGTCGAGCCGCTTTGCGCGCCCTGGCTGCTGATATTGACCGCCAGGGTCGACGAGGCCAGCGTCACATCCTTGTGGAAGACCACATCCCCCGAGGCGCCTGAGTTCACGCCCAGCAGCTTGGTGGAAATCGGCGCGGCACTGGCCAGCGTCGTGTCCTTGTAGAAGTTGACGCTACCGCCGTTGGTGGCCAGCTGGCCGCCAATAGTGACGTTGCCGCCACCCGTGGTGCTGCAGCTGCCGGTCGCGGTACCGCAGAAGTCGATATTGAGCTTGCCGACCAGGGATGAAATGGCCTTGCCGCTGGCCAGGGTGATCTCGCCATCGGCCTTGAACTGCAGCGTGGCGTCGCCACCGGCGGTCTTGGACAGGTCGTCGTTGATGTTGATGGTGTTGTCGGCCTGCACCTGCACATTGCCACCCGCATTGAGCTGGCCTTCATAGACCGCCTTGTTGCTGGCGTCGATGGTCAGCGATGCCGGATCCAGCAGCCAAGTGCCGCCGGCGCCGGTGTGCACCCGGCCGCCCACATCGAGCTGGCCACGGCTGGAGGTTTCGATGAAACCGCCCTTGGCGCCGCCCGCACCCTTGGCGCTGATCTGTCCGGCCAAGCTGCTGCGCTCGGCGGACCAGACCACCACTTGGCCGCCCTGCCCGCTGCTCAGCGCATCGGCCGCCACCACACTGCTGGCACTCAAGCCAACCCGGCCGGCTTCGCGCACGCTGGCATCTTTGCCCTGCACGCCGCCGCCGAGCAGCACCGTGCCGCCGCCCTGCTGGCCGGAGGCATCCACACGCCCATCCACCGCCACTTGCGCAGCCGTGGCGACGATCTTGCCGCCGCTCAAGCCAGCGCCGCCTTGGGCCAGGGTCTGGCCTTGCAACTCGACGCGACCGCGACCGCCGTCCAGCCAAATCTCGCCGTTGCGCTGCTGCAAGCTGTCGGCGCGCACCGTGCCGCTTTGATTGATCGCCGCGGCCAGTCCGGGTGCGGCCGCCTGCGCGCTCATCAGCACGCGCCCGCCGTCGGCCATGATGGCACCGCTGTTGTCAATGCGGGCGCGAGTCGACGCATCCAGTTGCACCGACACCAAGCCCTGAGCATCCAGCTGCAACTTAGCACCACTGCCGGCCAGCAGACCCACCTGGCCTTGCGCCGCCTCGATGCGGCCGCTGTTCTCAATTTCAGGGGCGACCAGCACCACATAACGGCCCTGGATCTGGCCTTCATTGCGGATCAGGCCGGCCTGTGCGGCATCGATGGCGCTGCCTCCGAATTGGTAATTGCCGCTCAGGAAGTCTTTGTCCGCCATCGGCAGCGAGGACACCATCAAGCCGCCGACATCGACCCGCGCCGTGTTGCCAAAGACAACGCCTTGCGGGTTGATCAGGAAGACCTGCCCATTGCTGCTGAGCTTGCCCATGATTTGCGAGGCATCGCCCGCCAGCACGCGGTTCAGCGCCACCGAGGCATTGCCCGGCTGCTGGAACACCACGGCGGCCTGGCTGCCCACATTGAAGCTCTGCCAGTTAGTGATCAGCTTGGGGCTGTTTTGCTGCACCAGCATTTGCTGGCCGGTTTGCGTGATCAGCGCCTGGCCGGCGACCACCTGGCCACCCACAGGCAAGGCGTTAGGTGCCGGCGGCGCAGCCTGGGCCGACAGCAGCCACAGCGGCTGAAAAGCCAGGGACACGGCCACCGACAAGCTACTCAGCGGGTGGGGGAAATAGGCCAGCGCCTTGCGGCAGGCCATTTGCGTGGGGTGAGAATTCTTGCTCATTGTTCTTGTCTCGCGCGAAGCTGCTTCAGAAAGCGATGTTGCCGATGACCCAGATGCGGCTGTTCTTGGACTGACCATCGCTGTCTGTGTTCGCTGCCGTGGGATTGGGGTTGCTGCCCAGCTTGTTGGCATAGACCAGCCTGACGCTGCCTTGATCCAAATAGCTGACTTGAGCGCCTAAGCCTGCGCCCTGCAAGGTGAAGTAATTCGGGCGGCCTGCCGGCAGAGCGTTCTGCCACAGTTCTTTGTACTGGCGTAAGCCGCCCGCATCGTAGAAGGCAAACAACTGCATCTGGCCCTGGGGCAAGACGAAGCTGTAGCGCAGCTCGGCCGTGCCCAGCCAGCCATCGTCGCCCAGGCCCTCCCCCACGGGGTAGGCGCGCACGCCGGTTGGGCCGCCGAGCTGGAACTTCTCAGCGCCGTCGAGATTGCGGCTCGCCAATTGCGCGGACAAGCTGGCGTAGAAGGACCAGGCCGGATCCGCCGCCACGCGGGCCAGGCGGCTGAAGCCCGCATTGAGCTTGCCGAAGGAGCCGATGGTGCGCGCGGTCTGGCGGTCCATTGCGGCCAGATCCGAGCCCTCAGGCGCACTCAAACGTCCCAGCGAGGCCGTGCCATTCCAGGCCCACTGGGCGCCGCTGGCATCCAAGGCATCGCCCATCCAAGTCAGGCTGCCGACGTCGAGCGAGCGCGTCTGGCGCAGCGTGCCGACCACGCTGTTGTCGAGCCGCTTGAAGTCCAGATTGGCCAGCAGCGTGCTGTTGCGGCGCACCGAGCGCTCCATCGGCAGGCTGCCGAACAGCGAGAAGATGGTGCTGCGGCTATTCAAGTCCAGTGCCGTCACGTCTTGGCCCAGCGTCATGCGCATATTCGACCAAGAGGCACCCAGCTTGCCGCCTTGCGGACCCGCCAACATCTGCGAGGCCAGCTTGACGCTGTCCATGCCCGAGGAGTGGCTCAAATTCAGGCTGTACTGCTCGCCCAGCCCGGCCGGGCTGTTGAGGTTCACCAGGGCATTGCTGCGACCGGTGCCCACATAGGGGCTGCCATGGTTGTCCGCCCACACCGAGCCACTGACGAGACGCGCCTCTTCCACCGTGGCCACGGCCTGTGTGCTGCCGGGCTGCTCGCCCGGGCTCAATGCGGCGCGTGCGGACTTGATGCCCGGTACCTCGGCCGCCAGGCGCAGGGCACGGTCCAGCTCCAGCGTGTTCAGCGGTTCACCTGGGCGCACCGCCGGCGCCAGCACCTCCTCAATCACCTTGGCCTGCACACGCTCGCCAGCACCCTCGATCTTGAGCCCGCGCTGGCCCGGCGTGGCATCCACCACACCTTGCTGCACGGCAATCGTGACCTCGCCGCTGTCAATGCGCTGCGGCGGCAGATAGGCTTGGGCCAGGCCGTAACCCTTTTCCTGCAGCAGTCCCGCTACAGCGGCCGTGGCTTGGTCCAGTTGCTGCAGTGTCAGGGCGCGCTCGGCAAAAGGCTCCAGCTTGGCTTGAATCTCGGCGGCCGCGACTTGCACCACACCGTCGACTTTGAAGGTTTTGACGAAAACGCGCGGCTCGGCCTGTTGCGGCGGCAGCTCGGGCACTGCGGCCACTTGCGCCAGGCGAGTGGGTGAAGCCACCGGCGACAAACCTTGAATGGCGATGGCCACTTGGCCGCCCTGGACCTGCGCGGTCGAGACACGCACCTCGGCCTGCGGGTGGCCGTTCTCACGCAGGTACTTCGCCACCGCATGCACGGCGGTTTCGTATTCTGAAAAACTCAGCTCACGCCCGGCCCAGGGCGCCAATACCTTGTTCAGCTCCGTGCTGGAAACGCCCGAATCTCCCTCGAAGCGCAACTCACCCAGGGACATACGCAGACCGCTCAGCCCCGTTTGCACACGCGGCTGATTGGCGCGGATCACGGTCTTGGCCGCAGGCCGCGGCAGGGCCGGCCGCTCATCGGCGCGGCGCAGGCTTTCCGCCACGACGCCCACATCCGGCCGCTCCCCCTCAGCATTGGCTGCCTCAGCCAGCACAGGTGCAAACATCACCACGGCGCAGGTCAAAGTGACCTGCGCTGTCGCGCTATTGGCGCTTACTCCCAATCGACGGTTCATTGTTTTCATAGCTGTTATCTTGAAAAGCTCGGACTAGATGGAGGCTCAGCCGCGCTGGGCTCCGAAATGGATCTGGCAGCGCTGGCCAGGAGGAATCTGATAGTTCGGGTTGGCCAGGCGCAAGCGCACCCGGAAGGTGTTGCTGGCGGCATCAATGACCCGATCAACCTGCGTGGCCTGGGCCCGCACGCGCCCGCCGGCCAGCAGCAATTGCACGTCATAGCTCTGGCCAACCTGGATGCGCCCGAAACGGCTGGCCGGCACCACGGCCTCCACATGCAAGGGGTCGAGCTGAGCGATGCGGAACATGCGTTCTTGTTTGACCAGGTCGCCACGGTTGCGCAGGCGATCCACGATGACGCCATTGATGGGGCTGACCACAACGCGCAGCTTGAGCTGCTCTTGGCGTTCCTTGAGCTCCAGCTCGGCCATCTGCAACTCGGTATTGAGTTCATCGAGCTCATGCTGCGAGATCAACTCCTTGCGATGCAGCTCTTCATTGCGCGCGCGCTTGCGGGCACCGAACTCGGCCTTGGCCGCTTGCAGCTCCACCGAAGCCTGCTCCACGCCCGAGCTCAGCCGTGCCAGCACCTGGCCGACGCGCACCGTATCGCCCCGATCGGCATAGACAGCTTCAAGCACCCCGTCCACGGGCGTGCCCACATTGACCTCCAGCGACGGCTCGATCAGGCACAGCGTTTCAGACACCGGCATGGGCATCGGCGCGCCGCCCGTGGCCGCATTCAGGCGAGCCAGGTCGGCGGGACTCAAAACCGCTTGGGCCTGCGCATCGGGCCACGGCCCCAGGCACAAGGCGAAGGCCAGCGCCACCAGGCCCAGGCGGTGCTGCGTCTTGCGGCCATCCCGCGGTTCGCGGTCGAACGGACGGGCGGCTTGCTGCCCCTGAGGGGTCGGCGTCATCATCATCTTCACTCCATTTGTCCACTGAAAGACAGCGACTGCCGGGTCTGGAAGTCGGTCTTCAAAAGATTGCGCCGCACACGGGCGTGTTCACGTTCCTTGCGCGCCTGGGCTCGGCGATACAGCCATAAACCCAGTTGCTGCGCCTGGGGCTGGCCCGGGTGCTGTAGCAGCACCCGACGCAGCGGCTCCAGCCAAGGCCCGGGTTGCTGCGCCAGCAACTCATCATCCAGGCTAAGCAAGGCTTCCCAGCTACCGGGATCGCCTTGGCGCGCACAGCGGCCGATCAGTTGGCGATCCACCCGCGCATTGTCATGCCGCTCGGTGAGGATGGTGTGCAAGCCGCCCGCGGCACGCGCCTCAGCACTGAGCGGCACATCGGTGCCGCGCCCGGCCATATTGGTCGCAATGGTGATGCGCCCGGCCTGGCCCGCCGCCTCAACGATGCCGGCCTCATCCGCGTCCTGCTTGGCATTGAGCACAACATGCGGGAGCCCGTGCGCGTGCAAGACGGCGCTCAGTGCCTCTGAGGCCGCGATCGAGCGCGTGCCCACCAACACCGGCTGCCCAGCTGCCAAGCGTTGCCGCACCGCCTGCGCCACGGCCTCCCACTTCAGGGCCAGGGTCGCGAAAAGTTGTTCTCCTTGCGCCTGCCGCAAGGAGGGTTTGCGCGGCGGCACCCGGGTCACCGCGGGACCGAACACCGCCTCAATCTCGGCGGCCACCTCACGGCAGGTGCCTGTCATGCCGGCCAGGCGCAGATAGCGGCGGAAGAAGAGCTGATAGCTGATGCGCGCCAAGGTCTCGCGCGCGGCTGACTGGGCCACGCCTTCCTTGATCTCGACCATCTGGTGCAGGCCACGCTCCCAGGAGCGATCCGCCATCACGCGGCCGGTGTTCTCGTCAACGATCTGCACCTTGCCCTCATGCACGATGTAGTGCACGTCGCGGTGATAAACGTGCAGGGCCGTGAGCGCCTGCAAAACCGCCTCTTCACTGCGCAGCGGCGCATGCCAGACCGCCGGCAAACCAGGCAGGCAGGCCCGCAGATGATCGCGCCCGGCCGGCGTCAAGCGCACCTGACCGGCCTCCAAAAAAGCGTGCTCGGGCAGGCGCAATTGCTCGGCCAGCGCCATCGCCTGGCTGGCGTAGGCCTGCGCTGCCGGGTCGGCGCGCTGGGCCGACAAAATCAAGGGCGTGCGCGCCTCGTCGATGAAGATGCTGTCGGCCTCGTCAACGATGGCGAAATGCAGGCCACGCAAGGTGGTCGGGCGCTGGCCTTGCAGGTTCAGCATGCGGGCCAGTGCCATGGGCAGGGCTTGCATGCGTTCTTCCAGGTGTTGGCGGTCGCGCAAATAGTCGAACACCACGGTCTTGTTGCTGCAATACACGATGTCGGCCTGATAGGCCTCGCGCCGTGCGGCTTCGTCCATGGACTCCAGCACCACATCGGTGTGCAAACCCAATGCCTCGTAGAGCGGGCGCAGGCCTTCACGGTCACGCTCGGCCAGGTAGTCATTGACGGTGATCACATGCACCGCCAAGCCGCCCAAGGCCCCGGCCGCGGCGGCCAGGCTGGCCGTCAAGGTTTTGCCCTCGCCGGTGTCCATCTCAAGCACGCGGGCGCGCAACATCACATAGGCGCCCTTCAGCTGGGTGTCGAAATGAGCCAGGCCCAAGCAGCGGCGCGATTGCAGCCGAATCAAGGCAAAAGCACGGGCACACAAAGCGGGCGTGAAGCCTTCGCGGCCCAGCGCCCGGCGCAGCTCGGCGGTCTCGGCCGCCCAGGCGTCCAGGCCCTGCCCCTCCAGCACGGCGCTGGCGCGGTGAACGGCGGCAACAAAGCGGTTCAAGCTGCGCGCCGAGAGCTGGTCGCGCCGCAACAAATGCCGCGCACACCAGTCGGCCGCGCGGTCCCAGACCGAGACTTCGCCCCAGTCGCGCCGCTGGGCATAAGGGTCGGCCCGGAAGCCCAGCGCAAACGGTGCTTTGCTACGCATCAGGTGGCGAAGCTCCGCAAAAAGAGCTGGCGCAAGGGCCGATACCACTGCTGCGCCAGCGGCTCATGCGGATGCACGAACTGCACATGCACACGCTGGCCCACCGCGCGGGGCAACTCATCGCCCAGCAAGCGCAGCTCGAAATGGAACAGGCTGTTCAGGGACTGCGGACCTTGGCCGGCCTCATTGCTGGCCGGATCCAGGCCGATGGTGCCGCCGCCCTGCAAGGACAGGGCCAGGCTGGGCAATTGATTGGTGGCGGCGGGCACCTCCCGGTTCAGGCTGGCGGCCAGCAAACGTCCCACGTTCTCGACACTGCGCAGCTCGACCCGGGTGGTGCGGGTGCGCACCTGGTCCACCTCACCTTGGCCAACCACCGCCAACAAGCTGAAGTTGCGCGGTTGAAGCACAAACGCAAGCTGCTCGCCCCGATCGACGAAGCGGCCCGGGAAGTCTTGCGGCGAGGCCATCACAAACTCCCCATCCACCGGGCTGGTGATGGCGAGTTGCTCGCGGCGCTGGCGCAAATCGGCCAGGCGCTGGCGCACATGGCGCAGCTCGGCCTCTTGCACTTGCGCCTGCAGCCGGTCCAGCGCCTGAGCTTGCGCCAGTCTGGCCTCGGTTTCCCGGCGCTTGGCGTCGGCCTGCGCATATTGGGCCTCCAGCTCGGGGTCGCTACAGCCCAGCAAGGCCTGCCCGGCCTTGACCTGAGCGCCCGGCTCGACCAGCAACTCGGTGCCAAAGCAGGCATGGCTGGCTCGGGCGCGCGACTGCTCAGGCATCCAGATCACGCCCTCGGTATTGGTCCAGGACGGCACCGGCAACACGAAGACCACGGCCAGCAAAGCCGAGCTGAGGCCCAGGCTCAAGGTCCAGGCCCAGCCGCGCCGCCCCTCCAGCGCCGGATTCGCCCAGAGGTACTTGAGATGCTTGAACAGCGGCGCACCCACGGTGCCCCAGGCCGACCACAGCGCCAACAACACGCCCACAAAGAAAAACTGCTGCGCCACCATCAGCACAATCGCCACCGCAATCATCATGCGATAGACAAAAGAGCCCAGGCAGTAGCTCAGCAACCAAGGCGCCTCGCGCGGCGTCAAGGGCGGATGGAAGTCGCTGGCCGGCTGATCTGCGCCCAGCCTGAACAGATGGCGCTTGATCAAATGGCCGAGGTACTGATTGGCGCGCTGGCCGAGATTGGGGATCTCCAGCCAGTCGGCCAGCACGTAATAGCCATCGAAGCGCAACAAAGGGTTGGCATTGAACACCACCGTGCTGATGCCGGCGGCCACCAGCACCTGATGCAAGAAGGCCTTGCCCACGCCGGGCTGGGCCTGCGCCCACAGCCACAAGGCCACGGACGCCACCGCCAGCTCGGCCATCATGCCGGCCAGCCCGACAATCATGCGCTGGCGCTTGGACACCAGGGCGGTGGACTGGCTGGCATCCACATAGGGCACCGGCACCGCGATCAGGAACATCAGCCCCATCTCGTGGCAGCTATTGCCGAAGAGCTTGAGCGCCAGGCCATGACCGAGCTCGTGGATGATCTTGAGCACCGGGAAAGCCAAGGCCAACAACAACATGTTCTCGCTGGTGAAGATGCGGGTGCTGATGTCGGCGCTGAGTTCCTCCCAGTGCATGGCCGCCCCGAACATCCCGGAGCCCACCAAGGCCAACCAAGCCAGGCCCAACCAGGGCAGCAGCCCGGCGGGCAAGCAACGCGCCACGGCGCTCAGGAAGCGATCCGGGTCCCACAGCGGCAACTTCAAAGACAGCGGATTGCCCAGGTACTGCTTCAAGCGGGCCCAGCCGAGCTTGCGGCGGCGCTTTTCCAGGTCGTCCAGATCGGGCTTGCGTTCGCTCAGCAGCACATTGGCCTGGTGCAACTGCGTCATCAATTGCAGCACTTCGTCCTGCGTCGGCGCGGCATCACCGAGGTTTTCGCAGCTGATCTCCCAGATCTGCTCCAAGCTGCGCTGCCCGTCCATCAGCGCAACGATGCGGTAAGCCTCGGGGTTGAGCCGCATGAAGCGGCCGCTGGCCTGGTCTTGCAGCACATACCAGAGCTTGCTGCGGTAATGATGGCGGGCCAGCCGCGCTTGGCCACGCAGCTGCGGCCGCATCTCGGAGACGCGGTACCAAGTAGATGAAAACAGGGTCGAGCTCATGCTTGGCTTACACGCCCAACCAACGCCACAGCTGCAAACGCAGCCAGTCCATCATCCGGTGCGTCCAGATCCAGACCAGGCGGCGCTCGCCCATGTCGATCTTGCCCAAGCCCTCCATGCCGGGCCGCAGCTGAGCTTCGCGCACGGCGTCGGCCGACAGCTCAAGCTGCGCCTCGACGCGGAACTGGTTGTGACCGTCCTTGGCCTGGGCCACCGGCGTCAACAGGCGCACGGTGAAGGGGAAAGTGCGACCCGGCATCGAGGTCAGCATGAGCTCGCCACGCTGGCCGGTCGCGACCAGGTCAACGTCCGCCTCATCCACCTGCAGGATCACGCGATAGGCGTCCAAAGGTGAAATCTCGAACAGGCTTTGACCTTTTTTGAGCGCCGCGCCCAGGCTTTGCGAAAGGTCGCCACTGACCACCAGGCCATCGAGTGGTGCACGGATGGCGCTGCGCGCCGCCATGGCCTCAGACAAGCGCCGCTGCGCCGAGGCCTGGGCGATCTGCGCCATCGAAATCTGTATCTGCGCCAAGCTGTGCTGGGCCTGTGCCTCTTGCGCTTGCTTGGCGTACTGGGTCTGTTGGCTGGCCCATTTATCAGCTTCCAAGCGCATATCGCGGTCGTCCAGCATGGCCATCAACTGGCCCTGCCGCACCACGTCACCCGCCCGGACCGAAGAGCTCGCCACAAAGCCGTCAAAGGGCGCAGCCACCACACGGCGCACCTGCCCCTCCAACGCCGCATTGGCCGCCACACGGTAGGGCCCGGTGGCCGTGGCCAAGACCAGCACCGCGCCAAGCAGGGCCAAAACCCCCAGCTTGCGCAAGGCGTGGCGCGGGCCGAACAGCGCGCGCGCCTGCGACTCCAGCCCATCACGCCAGCGCAGGGGCCAGGCCCGGCGCGCATGCCGTTTTTCCAGCAACAGCCGGCCCAACAAAGGCGGCAGGCCTTGCGCCATCTGCAAGCTCAAGGGGTCGGGCGCACGGCCCGTCCACTCAAACAACATCACGCCGTAAGCGTGTCGGCCCAAATCGGCCTCAGCGGGCTGGAAGAAGGGCACCGACAAAAGCGTGTCGGTGCCAAAGCCGCGCGCCAGTTGCTGATGCTCGCGACACATCACGGCGCCGGCCTCTTGCTCACCATCACCACGGCCTTCGTCGGCCTGTGCCTGCGCGCCACCCGCGCCGGGCTCGCCGCCCCACTGCACCGGGCAAGCCTGATCGCAGGCCTCGTCCATGGCCGCTTCGATGGCATGCGCCAAGTCGAGACGACGGGAAAAGTCAGCGGCATTCGACAGGGCCTGCAAGCGCACCCGCCGACCATTGCCAAAGCCGATCGAAACACGGTCGCAACCCAAACGCTGCGCAGCCTCATTGACAGCCACATTGCAGGCCGCCTGCGCATCACTGCACGACAGCACCGCCACCATCAATTCCAAGGCGAGCAGCATGCGCTCGCGCAGACCCTCTTGCTCTTGCTTACCGGCTTGCGCGCCTGTCTGTGCCAGGCCACTGCCCTGCCCCAACAACCAGCCCACGCCCCAGCGCAACCAATCTTGGGCATGGCGAGGCACCTGCCCCGCCGCGAACACCAGGCCCACCACGCCATGCAAGACCGGCGGCGCGGCATCCGGCGCACGCGCCTGCGTCGCCACCTGGTCCAGCAAAGGCAGGGCCAACATGCCCTGGCGATTCAGCGGCATGCGCATCGCCAGCGCCTCTTCGCACAAGCTGGTCAGGGCTGCGCCGGGGGCTTGTTGCAAGGGCCACAGCGCAGCCGGGCGCAGCTCACCCGGGGCTTGACCGAGGTGACGCCCATCGAGCACCAAAACGGCCTCGCTGACACCAGGCTGCAGGCCTTGAACCAAGGTGTGCAGCCAGGCGGCATGAAAAGCCTGGCAATCACCGGCAACCGGGCCGTCCAGCAGCAATTGCCAAACCGGTGCGGCGATGAAGGAAGAGGACGCGAGCATGAAGGCGTTCAAGAAGGGAGAAAAAATACGTCGGGTCGGGCGCACGCCTGCGCGCGCGCCTCACGCCTTGAAGGCTGCGTCCTCAGAGCTTCAGTTCGCCGTAGCGGGTTTCGTATTCGCGCAAGCCCAGCTCCAGCAAGGTCATCAGGCGCTTGGCGGCATAGGGGTTCAGCACGATGCGGTTGGACAAGGCCACCTTGACCTCGGACTGCTGGGTCTGCCAAGCTTGATTGGCCCCGAACAGCAGCATGATTTCTTCGCGCGTGCCCAGCACATTGCAGACATTGGCGTAGGTGGTCTCCATCTTGGAATCGTCCCAGGTGATCTGGGGCATGGCTTCGACGGGCAGTTTGTTCTCGGTCGTCATGAAAAGTTCTCGTTTCTTAGGTTGAAAAAGTCAGGCTTTGCGCTGCAACGCAGCGCCGAGCTTGTTTGGATTGGCGCCGAGCTTGCGCTGCCCGGCAATGGCGCCGCCTGGCAGGGCATCCCAGCGCACCTGGGGCGCAACGCCCGAGGCGTGAGCCGGTCGCACGCTGGCGGCCAAACCGAAGCCAGCCGCCAGCAGCGCCTTCACTGCCTCAGCAGTCTCGGCAGGCTCAGCCGCCTCTGCAGCCTCTGCTGCGATTGGCGCTGCTGCGCGCCCGGCCGCTGGCGCCGCTGCCGCAGGGGCGTTGCCCTCCTCGGCAGTGACCGCGGACTGTTGCGCTGCATTGTCGCCAAGCAGACCCGAACCTGCGCCCTCAGCCAAGTCCTGCAGGCTGAGCATGCCCGCTTGGATCGCGCCGTCGAAGCTCGGTCCTCGCAAAGCATCGGTGCGCACCGGTGCTGCCGGCTGCAGACCACCGAGCGTGCTCAGGAAGAGCTGTGCACCCAGCGTGAAGCCCGGCGCGGGCGCCGAAGCAGTATTGAAGGCTGTGCTCGGCTCGCCGGCGTCCAAGGCCAACAACGCCACATCACCACGCTCTTGCAGCGGGCTGCTGAACTCGGCTTCGCGCAGGGTTTGCTGAACCCGCTCGAAAGCGGTCAAGGCAGGCAAGGCCCCAGCGCCTGCACCCGTGGCGCTGAACAAGTCCAGCATCACCACCGCACCCGCGCCAGGCTGGGCCGCGAGCGGGTCACCCAGCAGACTGCCCAGCGCTTGATTCAGCTGCGAGGCCGCCTGGCTCGGCGAGTTAGCCAGGCCAGCGGAAGACGCAGCCGAGCCACCGAACGCCGGGCTTGCCAGCAAGCTGGCCGCGTCGGCAGCCTCCTTGCGGGCTTGCTCGAGTTCTTGGGCGATCACGTCGGGCTGACGCGACATGGTGCCACGCACGTCGACCAGAACCTCGGCACGGGTGCCATCCGCGCTGAACAGCTCGAACCGCTCTTGCTTCAGGTCACCTTCACGCAAGGCCTGAACGGCGCTGGACTCGGCATTCAGCACATAGGCCCATTGACCATTCGCGCTCAAGGCAAATTGGCCGTACACGCCCTGCTGCTGGCTGGCCCGGAAGGCAGACTGCGCCGCATCCGCGTCCACCACAGTCAGCTGCCCGCTCAGCGCTTGGCTGGCACCTT
Source organism: Roseateles sp. PN1 (assembly GCF_038419725.1). Taxonomy (NCBI): domain Bacteria; kingdom Pseudomonadati; phylum Pseudomonadota; class Betaproteobacteria; order Burkholderiales; family Sphaerotilaceae; genus Roseateles; species Roseateles sp. PN1. The sequence continues at coordinate 344,311 of NZ_JBCARA010000002.1, forward strand.
GCAAAGCCACACCGCCCTGGCTGCCACCGATCTGCGCACGGTTATTGACACCCACCAAAGTGACCGTGATCGCAGTGACGCTGCCATCCACACTGCGCAGCTCGAAGCGGTCGAACACTTGCTGCCCTTCGGTCAAGGCCTTCAGCGCGGCCGATTGGGCGTCGAGCTGATAGACCCAAGAGCCGTCGGCCTGCAAGCTGAACTGACCGTAGGCACTGCTGAGCTGGCTGGCCACAAAGCGGTCTTGGCCAGCGTCGACATCGCGAATGCTGAGCTGTCCGCGCACCAGGTCAGCACTGTCCTCGGGCAGGCGGGCCGTGGTGTCGCCACCGATGATGGCGATATTGTTGATGCCTCGCACGGTGATCACCACCTGGCTCTTGCTGCCATCCGCCGTCACCACGTCAAAGCGCTCAATGCGTTCTTCGCCTGCGGCCAAGGCCTGCAGTGCCGTGGCGTCCGCATTCAACTGATACTGCCAGCTGCCGTCGGCGGCCAGGCTGAATTGACCGAACACGCTGCCCTGGATGCTGGCCACGAAGCCGCTTTGGCCACCGTCTGCATCGGCAATGCTGAGCTGACCCTTGACCGGCAGCTGGCTGCCTTCCAAGGCCAAGCCCGCTTGGCTGCCACCGATCAACGGCGTGTTGTTCACGCCAGTGATGCGAATGCGCAGCACGGTGATCGTGCCGTTGCTGGCGCGCAGCTCGATCTGATCGTCCAGCTGCTGGCCGGCCGCCAAGGCTTGAACGCTGGCCGAAGCCGTGTCAAGCACATAGGTCCAAGCGCCGCCTTCGGTCAGCGTGAACTGGCCGTAAGCCGTGCGGCGCTGCTGCGCTTGCAGCAGCACCTGACCGGCATCCGCATTGCTGAAGCTGATCAGGCCGGACAAGGCCGCACTCTGGCTCTCGCTCAGCGCGCCTTGCAAGTCACCACCGAACAAGGTGGCGTCATCCTGGCCTGTGACCGTGATCGACACCACGGTGCTGCTGCCATCGACGGTTTGCACCACAAAGCTGTCCACACGGGTTTCGCCGGTCTTCAGCGCCTGAACTTGCGCACTGGCGTTGTCCAGCACATAAACCCAGCTGCCGTCGGCCTTCAGGCTCAGGCTGCCGTACTGGCCGGCCAGCGTCTGCACCGGGAAGGTGGCTGCACCACCACCCAAGGCGGGCAGACCCAGCTTGCCGCTGGCGCTCAGCACACCGTCCTCACCCACCTGGCCGGCACCGCTGGGGCTGCCAATGATGGGGTCGGTGTTGCCCGTGCTGCCACTCGGATCGGGCTTGGTCAGCGGCCGGCCGAACAGGCCCAACTCGCCGTACTCGCCCAGCACCGTGACGCTGATCACGGTGTTGAGTGCATCGCGCAGGTCGATGCTGCCGTTGCCGGGCAGCTGGATGTCATTGGCAATGACACCGCCCAAGCGCTGATCCAGGCCATTGCCGCCGAGCAGCACCTGGCTGCCGTTGACTGGCAACACAAAGGTGTCCACATTCATGGCGAGGTCGGCATCATCCGGGCCGGTGCTCTGCACAAAGATGGGTGCGCCGGCGGCGAAGTCGATCTGCGCGTTATCGCCGACCAGGATGCGGCGCTGCGCATCGCTGGCATTGACCGTGATCACATCGTTGCCGCGCCCGCCCATCACATAGCTGCGCCCGCCGCCAACCTGCAAACGGTCATTGCCGCCCACCAGGGGCTGGGTGGCAAAAACTTGCTTGAGGCGGCCCGAGCCATCGGACTCAAACACAACGCTACCGGCATCGCCGAGCATGACGTTGTAGTCGTCGGCGCCCTGTGTCAGGGTTTCGAGCTTGTCACTGCCTGCGCCGCCGAGCACGATTTTTTCGCCGGCACCAAGTCGGATCTCATCGTCGCCGCCCACCGCGCCGTAAATGGCTTCGGCATAAAGGTTCTGATAGCGCTTGGCAGGGTCGGCCGCGCTGCCATCGGTGCGATGGAACTCAAGGTTATCGCCGCTGACCACATCGCGGCTGCGCGTGGCTCCGGTGATGCTGATGCGGTCGCTGCCCACACCGCCGGCCACGATGTTCACATCGGTCATGGCGTTGGCGTTCAGGGCCGCACCGCTCATCACGATCTGAATGTCATCGTTGCCGCCGGTGGCGGGGTCGGCGTCCAGGGAGATGAAGTCCGTCAGGCGCCCGGCGCTGTCGAATTGCAGCGCGGCGTTGTCACCCGCCACGGCACGTTCGGGCTGTGCGGCTGCGTTGGGGCGCGGCTGCGAGATGTCGCTGGAGCCACGCACCGACTGGATCAGGATGGTGTCCGAGCCACCGCCGCCGATCACGATCTTGTCGCCGTCCTGGCTGGCGCCGCTATTGCCCAGAGCAATATCGTCATTGCCACCCAGGGCCAGGCCCAGGCTGACGGCTTGGCGCAGCGCACCGGAGCCAGAAGCGTCGAAGACGAAACGGCCAGAGTCGCCCAGCACCAAGCTGTTGCCGCTGCCGGCACGCAAGGTGTCGCCACCCACGCCGCCGATCATCACCACATCACCGGCCACTGTGCTCAAGCCGTCGCCCGCGCCCTGGTCCAGGCCCAAGCTGCCGACCGACAGCAGTTGCCCATTGGCATGGCGGCGCAACTCGATGTTGTCACCCGCCATCACCACCTTGGCCGTGCGGCCGCTGACCGTGATTTGGTCAGCACCCATGCCGCCGACCAGGATGGCCTCGCCCATATCGGCCTGATCCGCACCGGCCACGCCGACCTGGATCAGGTCACCGTCACCAGTGGAGATGCTGGCGTCGGAGCTGACCAGATCGGCCAAACTGCGCTCGGCCGGCGTGGCACCAGCGTAGAAGCGCAGGTCGGCGTTATCGCCCACCACCACGCGCATATTGCGGCTGTCAGCGTTGATCTTGATGCTGTCGCGGCCGTAGCCACCCAGGGCCACGATCTCGCCTGCACCCAGGGTGATCAGGTCGTCGCCACCAAAACCCAGCTCCTTGCTGTTGACGGTCTGCAAATTGCTGCTGCCGGTGGGGTCATAGCTCAACTCACCGCTGTCGCCCAACACGATGGCGCTATCGCTGGCATCGCGGGTGGCCACGTCTATGCGGTCGCCCCCCATGCCGCCGAGCACGATTTTCTGACCAGCGCCGGTGCTGATGCGGTCGTCGCCGCCCTTATCGGCCGCCAGGCTGTTGATGGCCAGCACACCGTAGCCAAGCGCTTGGCGCTTGTACTCGCCGGAGTCACCAAAAATCACGTCCTCGCTGCGGCTGCCGGTGCGCACCACGATCTGGTCGCTGCCCATGCCGCCCAGCACCACTTGCAGACCCAAATCGGCCGTGGTGTCGCGCGCACCCAGAGTGATCTGGTCATCGCTGCCGGTGGCGCTGATCGCGTCGGTGGAGCCGAATTCGACCAAGCCGCCCTTGGCATCAAAGATGGCACGGGCGTTGTCACCCGCCACGAAACGGCCGGTCCGGCCACGGTTCTCGGTTTGCGCCGCCTTCAAGGCAGCGCCACTCAGACCCGTGGTGTTGATCAAGCCAGCAATGCCGGTGACGAAGGCCAAGTCGGCCGCCACGCCCTGCCCAGTGGCGCTGACCTCGAGCGAGTCGCGGCCGAAGCCGCCGATCAAGAGCTTGTAGCCTTCGCCGAAGCCCAGCGTGTCATTGCCGCCGATGGCCGCGTCGATGCTATGGGCCTGGCGCAGCACGCCGTTCTTGGCCAACTGGTCATAGATCAGCTCGCCGCTATCGCCAATGGCGATGCCGGTGCCATTGCCGGCCTGCAACTGATCATTGCCAAAGCCGCCCAACATCACCTGCGCGCCATGGCCGGTGACGATGCGATCGTCGCCGCCCTTGTCGGTTTCGGTGGAGCGCACCAGCAGCATCTTGTTGCTCAGCGCAGCCCGTTGAATCAGGCCGTTATCACCGATCAGCACGTCTTCGCTCAGGCCCGTGCCGGTAATGACCCGGCCGGTGTTGGCGTCGATCTCTCCAGCCAGGAAGATATCGTCGCTGCCCATGCCGCCGATCACAAAGTTCAGGCCCAGCGCGGTGCTGCTGCCGACCTTGCCAATGCGAATCACGTCATTGCCGCCGGTCTCAGCGCGCAGATCGGTCGAGACCATCTCGGTCATACCGCCTGCGGCGTCGAAGCTGATTCGTGCGTTATCGCCCACGATCAGACGCGTGGCCTGTGACTGCGGCGAACCCACCACCGCATCGGCACCATAAGCCGCCACCGTGATGCGGTCCTGGCCCGAGCCACCAATGATGGTCTTGTCGCCATTGCCGCTGACGATCAGGTCGTTGGCAGGGATGCTGACATCGGCAAAGTCCGTGGACTGAACCCGCGAGAGGATGTTCGGGACCGCTGCCTGGCCGCCTGAGGCCGGTACGCTGACCGAGCGCTCAATGCGGCCGTTGTCACCAATGATCACGTCGCTGCTCTGGGCACGGCCATAGCTGAGCGCGCCAGTCGCGGCGTCCAGGCCGGCGCTGACCAAAACCGTGTCGCTGCCGAAACCGGCAATGATGAAGTTGCTGCCCAGCAAATGGTTCGACGCATCCCCTGCACTGCCAATGGCAATGCGGTCAGCACCGGCCGTCTCCGCGCGCTGATCGGTCGAGACCATGTCGGTCATGCCGCCTGCGTTGTCGAAGCTGATGTTGGCGTTATCGCCAGCAATCAAACGCGTGGCCTGTGACTGCGGCGAACCCAGCACCGCATCGGCACCATAAGCCGCCACCGTGATGGTGTCTTCGCCTGCGCCACCGATGATGGTCTTGTCGCCATTGCCCGTGACGATCAGATCCTTGGCAGGGATGCTGGCGTCAGCAAAGTCAGTGGACTGCACGCTCTTGAGTTGGTTCCCAAGTGCCGCCACACTGCCGGCCGCTGGAGCGCTGTCATAGCGCTCGATGCGGCCGTTGTCGCCGATGATCACATCGGTGCTTTGAGCGCGACCATAAGTCAAGGCACCGGTCGCGGCGTCGAGGCCCGCGCTGATCAGCACCGTGTCGCTGCCCACACCCGCGATGATGTAGTTGCTGCCGAGGAAACGATCAGAAGCGTCGCGTGGGTCGCCCACCATGATCTGGTCATCGCCGCCGGTGGCGGCTTGCGTGTCCAGGCTGTAGAAGGCTTTCACGCCGCCAAGGGCGTCGGTGTCAACGCGGGCATGGTCGCCCGCGATGAAGCGGAAGTTCTGGGCGAAGGAGCTGCCGGCGGAGAAGCCGATTTGATCCTTGCCCGCACCGCCAATCACCAGCGCCGAGCCATTGGCCAGCGAGATGATGTCATTGCCGCCGCCGGTTTCAGCCACATCGCTGGTGGCGTAGTCCAGCATGTGCTGGAAGCCGCCCGCTTGGGTGAAGGTCCACTTGCCCTTGGCATTGAGCGCGCGCTTGAAGCTGACCTCGCCGTTATCGGCCAGGATGATGTTGCTGCTGAGGGCCGTGTCCGCTCCGATGATGGTGTCGCCACCATTGCCCGCCAGCACCAAATTGCTGCCGCCGCCCAGATAAATGGTGTCGGCGCTGCCGCCCAAGCTGGCAAAGGTCTTGGCAAACAAGGCCTGGCGGGAATCGAAGTCCACCATGATTTGGCCCAGATCACCCATGATGGTGTCATCACCCTCACCGGTGCCGCCGATATTGAAGGTGTCGGCGCCCAGGGCGCCCATCAAGATGTCGTCGCCGCTGCCGCCCTTGAGCGTCTGCGAGTTGCTGCCCAGGCTGAGGTTCTCCAGCGTCTGGCCCTTCCAGATCCAGGTCCGGTTGACACTCTGGCCGGGCAGGCCGAAGCCGCCCTGGCCACCCGCGACTTGCAGGCTCAGATAGTCACTGACGGCCTGCAAGCCGGCGGGCTTGCTGCCCTCATTCTTGTAGGTGAGGAAGGTGTCGGCAATCAGCAAATCATTGCCGGCCTGACCTTCCAGCACGTCGGCACCGGCATTACCCACCAGCAAATTGTTGCGGCCATCGCCGGTCAGGCGGTCATTGCCCGCGCCGCCAAAGACATTGTGGAAGCCACGCACCGTGATATTGCTGAGGCCGCCAGTGCCGAAGGCGCTATTGCCCTCCAGATTGACGGTGACGCCACGCTTGTACTCGGAAAAGTCCAGCGTGTTGCGTTGATTGGGCAGATCGCCCAGGCTGGACTCGCCCGTCAGGCTACCGCTGACGCCCGCGCCGTCTTGCACGCGGAACACATCGCTGCCGCGGCCACCGACCACATGCTCGAAACCTTGGAACAAGAAGCCGAAGCCGGCGCTGTCACCGGCCGCGGCCTGGGCCGCGCTGGCCGGCAAGCCGGTCTGGATCATGCCGCTGGCGGAGTTCTTGACCCAACCCGCGTTCATGCCGGTGAGCGTGAGCAACAAGTCGGCCTGATTAACCGAGAAGTCCAGCCTATCTTCGCCCTTACCGCCCTTGACCAGGTCGATACGGTCGCTGGCGCTGAAGCTGAGCTTGTTGCTGCCTTCCGTGGCCTGATGCAGGCCGTCGTTGAACAGCACGCCGCGGTTCTGCGCCGTGAAGTCCAGCACGTTGGCGCCGCTGGCGTCGCTGACCGTGGCCTGGCCCCAGCCGTCGAGGAAGCGGTAGGTGTCGTCGCCGTCGCCACCCTCCATCTGGGTGACGCCGCCGCGGGCGATCAGGCGGTCATTGCCGCCACCGCCGTACAAGGTGGCCTGGCCATCCAGGGAGCCAATCAGCACGTCATCGCCGGCACCGCCGATCAGCACGTCCTTGCCGCCGCCGGCCACGAACAAGACCGAAACGCCGGCCGACAGGGCCGATGCATCGATCTTGTCGTCGCCCGCGCCGGTATAGGCCTTGACCCGGTTCACACCCGAGAAGGTCTTCTCGTAGGTCTTGCCATTGGGCAGCACGGCCGTGACCTTGAGGCCGCCCTGCTCGGTCAGCGTGAATTGTTCGTTACCGTCGGTGGTGTCACGACGCTTGCGGTCCTCGGCGCCCTTGTCGATGGACGCGTTGCCGTCGATGCCAGCCAAGCCCGAGCCCATGTGCAGGGTCAGCACATCACCGTCCATGGAACCCAGCACCGGCTTCTTGGCCGCGGGGTCATGCTCCCACTCGAACAAGGTGGCTTCCACAAAGGTGTACTCGAACACCCGCACGTATTTCACCAGTGCAAAGACGTCCAGGTAAGCGGCAATATAGGCCGTGCCCTTCAGGTGCAACTCGACCACGTCGAAGGGATCGTCCGACACGGCCGCGATGATCTCCGAGGCGCGGAACTTGTTGTCGCGGTTCTCGTCGTAGAGGTCGACCGTGCCGATCATGCGGATGCCGCCCTCGACGCCACCGCGGATGATGCCGCCGTTGAGTTCGGCAAACGCGGCCAGCTTCATATTCAACACCACCTCGGGCATGTCCTTGCCGTTGATGATGTTGTCGCTGACGTAGAAGCCGTTGAAGATGTCGGTGATCTTTTTGCTATTGAGGAATTGGGCAATGCCCAAGGTGTCAAAGCCGAAGGTCAGATTGGCCTTCAGATTGATCTCGCCCTTGAGCCCGCCGAACAGCGGCGGGTAGATCGGGAACTGCTGGCGGAAGCCAACATTAACCTCCAGCTTGGGCGGCGTGAAGGTCATCAAGTCCGTTGGCTTGCCGCTCAACATATTGATGACCGAGCCCAAGGGGTTGTCGAGGATAGGGAACTTCAAGGCACTGCCGGGCTTCTTCAAGGCGGCCTTGAAGTCGGCCAGGCCTTGGGCCGGGCTGATCGAGACCTGGCCGGGCAGATCGGGAATCGAAATGCTGGGGATCAGATTCTTCAGGAAGCTGAAGTCGGGCAGGCTGAAGTCCCAGTCCGGCAGGAAGTCCGGCAGATCCAGGGTGGGTAGCCAGACATCCGGCAGCGTGACGCTGACCTTCTGGCCGCTGCTGAAGTCGATCAGGCGCGCATAGGTGGCGTTGAAGCTGGCCGCAGCGCCGCTCAGGTCGAAGGCCCTCCAGACATGCTCCTTGCCCATCAGGTTCCAGTGCACCGTCATCGGCTTGAACTCGACCGGCAGCAAGAAGGGCTTGATCTCAGGCAGCGCGATCGACATGCCGCTGAAGTCGGCGATCTGATAGCGCGGTAGCTTGTCGTCCTGCAGCAGTTTGAGCGGGCCGGCCCAGTCGACATTCAGGTTGCCGTTGGCATCAGCTCCGGCCACCGTCCACGCATAGTCCTGACCCAGCACGCGCGCGGTGATGGTGGGCACCTTGATGCTCAGGGGCGGCAGGGTGCGCAGATTGAAGTTGACGTCGGAGCAAGTGACCTTGACGTCGAACTGCGGCGCGAACTTGCCGCTCAAGACGTCGGAGACCTTCAGGTTCTGCCAGCCAACCCCGATCTCCATCTTGAACTGCGCATCGGCACCGGTGGTGTCCTTGAGCCCAGGGATGGTGAAGTGAATGACCTTCCAGGTCTCATAGGGCGCGGGCACCTTGGCATCGGCGCTGAGCTTGAAGTCGAAATTAAAGTTGGGCAGATCGCCCTTGATCGCTTCGCTGAGCTTGAGGTCTTTGTCGAAGCCCACGCCCCATTCCAAATCCAGGCGCGTGACACCATCGCCCGCATCCAGATGCACCGGCGGCAGCTCTTTGTAGGGCAGCTCGACGGTGACATCGGGCACCGGCAGCTTGGCGCCGAAGTTGAGCTTGCGGTCCTTCTCACCAAGAATGATCATGGACTTGGCGACCGGCAGCAACATGCCCGCCGAATCGGTCGGCAAGTTCTGCAGCACCTTGATCATGTTCGCCATGGCGATGACGAAGTCGACCTTGGCGTTGCCGCCCGAGATCTTGGCCATGTCCGAGGCCAGGTCCAGCGCGCTGTAGTCGCGCCCCATGAACTCGCTCAGGCCCGGGATGGGCGTGGTCAGCGCGTCGATCACCGGCATGATGGGGCCGGTCACATCATTGACAACGCCGACGATGGGCTTGAGGAACTGCGAGAAGAAGGTGCCCGCATCCAGGTACATGTCCGTCATCCAGACACTTGGCTGGTAGTGCACCAGCTTCTCATAGCCTTCGCCAAAGAAGGCGTCGATCTTCTTCGCCACCGCGCTCTTGCTGCTGTCTTGCCAGGTCACATGCAGATCGCCCTTGACCTCTGGCAGATAGCCCTTGCCGCCCAGCGAGGTGCCGAGCTTCATATGCATATTGACCTGGGCTTGGGCGGCCCAGTCCACCTTGACCAGATCACTGAGCTTGCCGCCGCGCAGGTCGGCATAGGTCAGCCGGCCGTTGGTCAGGGAGCTCAGCGCGGCCACACCAAACAAGCCGCGGTCCTTCAAGTCCACCGAGAAGGCGCCGTGGAACTGGGTGCGTGAACCGTCTTTGCCGGTCTGGCCGCGGAAGAGTTCCTCGGTGCGGCCATAGGTGGGATTCATCTGCTCGCCGGTGACGCTGTTGACGCCCTTGCCCCAGATGCCGCCGTCGTTGTCGCGGATCCAGCCGTCCCAGTTGTCGGTCAGGGTGCCGTTGAGCGTCAGCACCTCGGCATTCAAGGAAGCCGGCCCACCGTTGCTGCCACCCTTGAGGTAGGCGTCAACCGTGAACTGCAATTCCTTCACCGCATTGACCTGCGTGGGCTTGCCCACCAACCAGAGGTTGCTGATATGGCTGTCCAGCGAGTTGGTGATGAAAGGGCGTGTGGCATCCACCGTGCCATCGCTCTTCAGATTGGTCAGCTCGCCGATGCCGGCGTTGCCCGGCATATTGGTGACGACGTAGAAGCCGTCGTTGACGTCCACACCGAAGCCCAGATAGAAGCTCCAGCCCAGGCGCAAGTCCAGGCCGCCGTCGAGCTTGAGGTTCAGGCCCGGCAGGCCGATGTCAAAGCCCAGATCCAGCTTGGGCGTGTAGGTCTGCCCCAGCTTCATGCGGAACTGGATGGCGCTGCTCTGGCCCAGGGCCACATTGGTGGCCATGGTCGTCGCGCGCTTGGCCACCGCCTGCTTGAACTCATTGAGCAAGGTGGCGGGAATGTCGTAGCTGCCGTTGGCGAAGTCGCGCTTGAGCGTGTCGGCCGCGTCCTTCTTGGCGGCGTCGCTGGGTTTGAATTTGCCCGCCACTTCCTTGGCCGCAGCCATGGCCACGCTGCCGCCGAAGACATCGCGCAATAGCGAGTCATAGGAATAGCCCGAGGTGCTGGCGTCCTGATAGGCCTTCAGCACGAACTTGGCCATCTTCTCGATGGTGTCGGGGTAGCCGTTCTTCTGCACATCGTCGCTGGCGGCCTTGAGCTTGTTGAACAAGGCCTCCAGCGTGGCGCCTGAACTGGTCATGGCGCCCACCACATCGTCAACGATTCTTTGCAGGCTGGCATCCATCACGACATTGCCGGCGCTCTGGGTGTAGAGCTGGGTGCCGTCGGCCTTGAGCTTGGGGATCTTGGCGCCATTGCCGTCCAACAAGGGCGCGCCATTGGCGTCGGTTTCCCAGACCGGGGTGTTGACCCCGGCCGTCACCCAAGCGGTACGCTGGCCCGGCAAGATCGCCGGAATCACCAGCTTGGTATTGCCCTGCTCCACGCCCAGGTACTGGGCCAGGCGCGGGTCCAGCGGGCGCTGCGGCCCGGCCAGGTACTCCACCACCACATCATCGGCCGTGACCTTGCCGTCGCCGTTGTAGTCCTGCAAGAAGTTGCGGAAGGGGTTGGCGGCGATGTCGATGGCATTGATGATGCCGTCGGCATTGGTGTCCAGCGTCAGCTGCTTGAACAAGAACATGCGCAAGGCATTGTCCAAGCCACCATATTCGTCCACCGCCGAGCTCAGCGCATCCTTCAGCGCATCGATCACGTTGACACGCAGGTCGGCAATGAACTGGGTCGCATCCCTGAGCTTGTCGCCAATGATGGGCAGATTGAGCACCGAGCTGAAAGCGTCCAGGCCTTTTTGCACCGTGCCCAGCAGGGTGTCGACCGTGTTGACGATGATGGTCGGATCGCGCAGCAAGAAGATCAGCGAGTAGTTGATCGGCTTGTCATCGGTGGACGCGCCACCGCCAGCCTTTTCGATCACGCTGGTGATCACGCTCTGCCAATTTTTCAGATCCGGCAGCAGCAGGCTGAGGTCAAAACCGGCCGTGCTGGGATTGGGGCCACCCGACCCCCAAGGGGACGTGCTGCCAGGCGCTTGGCCACCGGGCAAGGCGCCGGAGGTGCTGCTGCCTTGGCCGGCCGTGTTGTTCTGATTCGGGTTGAGGTTGCTGCCGGGCAGCTTGTTGTCGGCCGTATCCACCGGCGCGCCTTCGGGCGTGGTGTTGCCCGCGCCATTGCCGGTGCTGGGTGGCCGCGGCGGCTTGGCCGATTCGAGCACCTGGGCATTGAAGAGGGACTGCGAGGTGTCGCCGCCGATGATGGCGAAGCCCTTGGCCAGATTGGCAAAGTTCAACTCCATCGTGCCCAGGGGCAGCGGATTGACAAAGCCTTCGATGTTCTGGATCGCCAGTTGGCCCAGATCGTCGGACAGCACGAGTTGCAGCGGCAGCTTGGCTTCGGCCTTGCTCGCGCTGTCCACCCACACGTCAAACGCGTCCTTCTTGACGGCAGCCAGATCGCTGGCGCTCAGTGGCGCGTTCGGGTTGAGGTAGAGGCGGTCGGCATTGCTCGCCTTGTCGCCGCTATTGAGTTGCCAGTTGGCATTCTCCAGCACCGAGGCCGAGCCGTCCCGCACGGCCAGGCTGTACAGGCCCTGGCTGCTGTCGAAATTCATCTTCTCGCCGACCGCCGTCAGGCTGAAGCTGGCGAAGGTGCCGCTGTCGTCGTCCAGCGTGGGCGTGTAGCCCGCATCGGCGCGGTGGTCGTAGAGGAAGAGCTTGCCGCGGTTGGCACCGCTGGACAGGTCCAGGCCCAGGGCCAGATTGAGGCGGAAGCTGCCGCTGATGGTCATCAGGGCCGAGCCGTCCATATCACTGAGCTGAGTCAGATTGCCGGCCAGCTTGGCCAGCGCGGCCTGCTGAGCGGGGCTCAGCAGCTTGATCAGATCCGGATCTTTGAGCAGCAGCTTGAGCGGCAGCTTCTTGTTGATATTGAGCGTCAGCGGCAGGCCGATGGTCAGGGCTTCGGCGCCAGCGGCCGTGTCCATGCCCAGGGTGATGTCACCAGCGTTGGTGCCGAAGGCGCTGGCCAGCAAGGCCTGCATGTCCATCAGGCTGCCGCTGCTTTGCTTTTGCAACTGCGTGACCACCTTGGCGAACAAGTCCTTCAGGCCGAACAGCTCGCCCAAATTGCTGCCCAGCAGCGGCACCAGGCGGCCCAGTTCGCCGAACTTGCCCATGCCCGCCAGGTCAGCGATGAATTGCGGCAGCAGGCTCAAGTCACCCACCAGCTGACCCCAGTTCATCTGGCTCATGGCGGTCAACTGGCCCAGCCCGTCGCTGGGCACCAGCACCGTGTCGGCGCGCTTGGCGGCGCCGCTGAGGGCGTCGCGCAAATTATTGACCGTCACCCCCAGGGTGGTGCCCGCCGTCACCGGGCTGCTGACACCGGTGGGCGTGATGAGGCCCAAATTGCCGAGGGTCAGCGAGGCGCTCGGGCTGCTGCCGGGCGTGCCGGCGGCATCGGCGAACACCAGGCTGCTCATGAAGTCGTCCAACAAGGCGCGGCCGACGATGTCGAGATTGGTGAGCGTCAACTGGCCACTGGCCAGGCTCAGGCCGCGGTCGCTCTGCAATTGCAGCTCATTGCCACTGACTTGCATCGGCAGGCCGTCCAGGGCGGCCTGCATGCCGTCGAGTTTGGCCGTCAGCGCCGCGTCACCCGCGGCCGCGGTCTTGGCGGCCGTCAGCGCCAGGCGCAGCTTGGCATTCAAGGCGCTGAGCAAATCGCTCATCGACTGGTGCGACTGGCTCTCCGCCACTGTCAATGTGAAGCTGACAGTGGCGCCGTCGTACACCGACTCCAGCACCAGGTCTTGCAGCAGGCGGCCGGTGTTGCTGTCGTAGAACTTGTCGGGGTTGCGCTCCAGCGAAGGCGCGGTCGCGGCCTGGCCGGCTTCGTTGCGGCCGATGCTCAGCAGGCCGGAACTGCCGGTCAGCAGCAAGCCATCGGCCACCGCCAGCGGCTGCACCGTGCGAGCCAGGATGATGTTGAGGTCACGGCGCATTTGCGCGTCGCTGGTGTTGGCGATCTTCAGCCGGGCGGCCTCGGCCACCGCGGCGCGGATGCTGTCGAGCAGCTGCGCCATCGAGCTATTGCCTGCGGTACTGGCGGCACTGACCAGCACGGCCAGGGTGGTGCCGCCTTGCGTCAGGTTCAAGGGCAGGTCCACCAGCAAGCGGCCAGTGCTGGCATCCAGCATCTGCGCGGCGTTCTGGGCCAGGTTCAGGGTCGAGGTCGCGGCAATGAACTTGAGCTTGTCCTTGCTCACGCTGTCGACGCCGACAAAGGCGTGGCCAGCATAGGGATCATTGCCCAGCTTGGCCAACACGGCGGCGTGGATGGCCGCATCGACATCGGCGGCCAAGTCGGCCAGGCTGGTATTTGCCGCGGTAGCGTCCTGACGGATCACCACATCCAGGCGCAGCGCACCGATGGTGACTTGCAAGCCCACATCGCGCAGCAAGCGGCCGTCGGCCGTGGCCGGGGTCAGCGTCGCGGCCACGCCGACGCTGGTGTCATTGGTGCTCAGGGAGCTGCCCAGGCCGAGCTGAATGTCTTGCGCGGCCACCGCGTCGAACAAGCTGTTCAGGCTGATGCGGTCACCAGCCTGGCCATTGGCGCCATTGCGCAGCTGGAAGCTCAGGCTGCCTTGGTAGTCGGCCTTGAGCGAGCCGAAGCTCAGATCCAACAGACCCAGGCGGGCGCGGCCGGCTTGATCCAGCACCGCCGCGTCACTACCAACCTGGCCATGCACGATGGCGCTGTACTGGCCACCCAGGGTCGTGTTTTGCAGGAACACTTCGGCGCCGCCGGTGCGCGCGAACTGGCCGGGCGTGAAGCCCAAGTCGGTCGTTGCCGGGTCAGCGCCATTGGCTCGAATCTGCAGCGAGGCGATGCTGCGGGTGATGCTGACTAGCTCGATCTGGTTATTCACCAAAGAGGCCCGCAGCACCTGGCCCAGGTTGCTAAAGCCCTTGCCGCCGGCGCCCAGGTAGGCGTGGCCGCTGATATTGGTCTGAGCCAGGGCCGCATTGATGTCGGCCAGCAAATCCTTCAGCGAGGCGTTGCTATTGTCCAGCGCCACTTGCACAGACACCGGGCCGGACTGGTCCAGCAAGAGCTCGAAATTGGCTTTGCCGCTCAGGCGCCCGTTCTCGGGCAGCTTGACGGCCTTGAGCTGGGTATACATGGTGGTGGGCTGGAAGCCCAGCACGCGGCTCATCGCATCCTGTTCGGACGGGATACTCAGCTGCACAGCCTCGCTGCCGGCCAAGCTCACCAGGATGAGCTTCTTGCCGTCCAGGCGCACCTTGACGGCCTCACCTACATTGGCGAAACCCAGGCCATTGAGCACGCCACCGGCGGCCGTGTTGCGGCTGTTCAGCAGGCCTTGCAACTGCGCGCGCAAGTCCTCCGCAGTGGTGTTGCCCGTGGTGTCGCCCCAAGCCAGGCTGAAGTCGTAACGCTCACCGTCGAAGCTCAGGCCGAAGTTGGCATCGGAGATGCCAAAAATATCAAAAGGCAGCTGCGCCGGTGCATCGGCCGTGGACTTGATCGTGGTTTGATAGGCACCGCTGGCGCGCAGCGAGAAGCCGTTGACGGCACGCAGATCAATGCCGACGGTGGTCTTGAAAAAGCTCTTGCTGCTGAGCTCCAAGCCCGCCTGGCTGCTGATGCCCGACAGATTGCCCAGGGCGCTTTGCAGTTGCAGGCGCACGCCTTCGGTGCTGCTGGCGGCTGGACGCAGGTCCAGATCGAACAGCAAGCTGGTGGTCGCAGGGTCGAAGCGCGGGTTGACCGAGAAGCTGGTGCCGGTGCCGGCCAGGCTGTCATTGACGGCCTGCTGGAAGCGCTGCATCAGATCATTGAAGCTGCGGAAGCTAATGGCCCGGTTGACCTGGCTGTCCTGGCCCGCCAAAGAGAAGCCCAGATTGTCCAGGGCCTTGAAGCCGCTGCTGGCCGGCCCGATCAGGCCGCTCAAATTAAGCTTGAGTTCCGGTCCGGCGCCGCCGGCCCAGGGGCCGGCAAATTGAATATCCCAGGTGGAGTCGCGGCCCGCGACCTTGCTGACTTGCAGACTGTCGGCCGAGAACTTGGCATCCCACTGGCGGAACATGTCCACCAAGGCGGTCTTCAACGCGGCCTCGTTGCCAGCGCCTTGCAGCACGCTCCAGCTGACGCTGTTGGACTCGTAGACCTTGCCACCCACAGCGAAGCCAAAGCCCAGGCTGCCGGCCGTGACTTGGTCCAGCATCAGGCGCTGGACTTCGTTGCTGGCGGGCGTGTTGCCCACCGCCATTTTTGCCGGGCTCAGCACCGTCAATGCGCCCTGGGCTTCGAGCTTAGCCAGGAGGCCACGACCATCGACGGCCAAGACGGGCTGCGGCTTATTGGCCACGGCGGCGCCATTGAAGACGATGTCAAACACCTGCACGCCTTGATTGACGCTGAGGGCCTCGCTGGACACCGGGCTGACGCTGACCGCACCGGCACCAAAAATCGCATTCAGCGCATCCGCAATCGGCTGGCTCCAGGTGCCGGTATTGCCGGGCCGGCTGATCGCGCCGGTCGTGAACGGACTGCCATCGGCTTTCTTGCCGCCCAGAATGAAGGAGCTGCCATCGCCCGCGTGCACCAGGGTCAGGCGCTGCACCGCATTCGCGCTGGCACTGCCGACGGTGATTTCAGTCAGGCTGGCGCCGGCCGTGGCCGACACGCGCAGCTCCAGGTTCACATCGGGGCGGGCTTGGATGATGTTCAAACGGCCCCAGACATGGCCGTCACTGCCGGTGCCCAAATTGCTGCTGACCACATCGACCAGGCCGCCGGCATTGGCCGCACTGCTGTCGCTGAGGCTGGCCTTTAAAAGTTCAATCGCTTGGCCCGCCTTCTCGCGCACAAAGCTCACGATGTAGTGCTTGGGTCCACCGGTCACCAGCACATTGCCCTTGCCGATCTCGGGCAAAGACTCCAGGGCTTGCTGCACTTCGACGGTACTGGACAGCACCGACAACATATTGGTGGCGGTGCCGCCATTGCCCAGCTTGAGGCTGAAATTACCGCCTGCGACCAGCAGGTCGATGCGCTGCTCTTCATTGCTGCGCAAGGCGCTATTGAGCGCCACGCCGCCCGCTATGGTTTGGTTGACGGTGGCCTGGGCCGTGGCCTGAGTGGCCTGCCAGCGCAGATTGCCGTCCAGCGCCGCTGCCAACTTGCGGTTGATCAGCTCAGCGAGTTGATTGATGTGGGTAAAGGCGCTGGTTTCGCTGGCGCGCACGCCGACGCTGACCACGGTGGGTGCGACGTCGCCCGGGCGCTGGACCTGCAGATCGAAGCTGGTGTCGGCCGGCAGCACCGGCGAGATCAGGCGGCCACCCACGACGGTGGCGCCATTATTGTTTTGCAGCTTCTCGTTCAAGACCTGGTTGAAGAGCTTGCTGAAGTCCAGCACCTCGCCCAAGCGTTTGTCGGTGAAGGGCAGCACGGCGTCGAAAGGCCCGGCATCGCGCAGCTGGCGCAGATAGGTGCCCAGATCCTGCATCATGCGTGTCAGCGCAGCCGCGTCCAGCGCAGCAAAAGCCTGCAACTTCACAAAATTGCTGCTACTGACCTGCAAGGACTTGCTCTTGACCTCGGACCACAGCGCCGCATTGCCACCGTTGAAGCTGATATCCACGCGGGGCGTGCCGCCTTCCAGCGTGCTGAAACTGGTGCTGCCATTGGCGCCCGCGCCGATCACGCCTTCGATA
The DNA here is from genome assembly GCF_038419725.1 of Roseateles sp. PN1. Lineage (NCBI taxonomy): Bacteria > Pseudomonadati > Pseudomonadota > Betaproteobacteria > Burkholderiales > Sphaerotilaceae > Roseateles > Roseateles sp. PN1. Next base: position 361,170 of record NZ_JBCARA010000002.1, read on the forward strand.
TCAAAGCTGGCCGAGGCCGACACTTGGGCGGCCGTCTGGACCGCCCAATTGCCCTTGGTGATGGGGTCAAAATCTTGGCTGCTGACCGCCAAGATTTCGGCCGGATTCAGGGCACTGGCAAAGCCGTTCTGTACCGAAAAAGTACCCCAATTGCCGCTGGCGTACTCCGAGCTATGCCCCGCCCGCATCACCAGCGTACCGGTATCAAAATTCAGGCTGCCACGGGCGCGAGCCTCCAGCATGCCCAGGGACATGGCCGCGTCCAGCGCGCCGGTGCTGCGCACACGCGCATCGAGCTTGGTGATCTCCAAGGATCTGGCTGTGCTGGTGTCGTAGCGCAAGCCCAGGTGCACGGTGGCATTCAAAGGCACCGCACCGCCGGGCAAGAAGTCCAGGCCCAAGGGCTGCAGCTTGTCTTTGAAGGTGAAGCGGCGCATGAAGTCACGCGACAGCGTCAAGTCCAGCTCCAGCACGACCTTATTGCCCGAGCGCGCGCCGCTGCCCAGGATGTTCATGAAGTCACTGCTGAAGTCGGGGGCCACCATGGCTTCAAGCTGCTGGTAGCGGCCCTGCGCCGTCAGGTAGTCACGCAGCCGGGACAGCAAGCCGCCGAGCGTTTTGTTGCCGGACTCGGCCAGGTAGTCGTCCAGCACGGTGGTGCCTTGCGGCGTTTTGAAGGCCAAGACATCGCCGATGCTGCGCCCATCCGCCGTCCTCAGCAGGCTGGCCATGCCGGTATCGACAAAGGGCAGTGCTTGGCTGAGCACGTCTTGCAAATCGAGCTGGCCGCCGAGCAGCTTGCCGGCGTCGAACACGCTCTTCAGGCCATTGCCGGTGGCGTCAAGCGTGGCGTCTTCAAAAGCCTGCAGTGTCAGCTCGCCGCCCACCACCTTGCCGAAGAAGCCCGCACCCGCCACCGCACCGTCGATGCTGGCACTGAGCTGCGGCAATTGCAGCTGCGCCGCGCTTTGGCCGCCGATATCGGCCAGGCTGAGGCGGCCCTTGTTATCCGCGTTGTCCGGATCACGCAGCTTGGTTTGCACGCCCGCCAGCAGATGGAAGCTGTTGGCGCCGGTGGGCGTCAACTCCAGGCTGACATCGCAGCGCTCAAATTTGAAAAAGCTCTGTGCCGCGCTGGGCTTGGCCAAGCCCGGCAAGGCCGCGGCCTGGGTGGCGGCTGTGACGCCGTCGAGCACCAAACCGGCGCTCAGCGCGATGTGCACACCGGCCTTGGCGTCGCCCGTCCAGGCGCTGCTTTGGGGGCCGTTGAGCGTCCAGCCCAGAGTGAAATTCCGGTTGCTGCGGGTCCAATCCAGATCGATGGACAGCTTGAAGCCGGCCACCACCTCGGGCGCGCTGGCGTCGAAGCTAGGCGTTAGCGTGACCGACCAGGACTGGCCCGTCTTGCCGGCCTCAATCGCATCGGTCTTGGCCTTGACGGCCGTTTGCAGCGCGCTACCCAAGCCGGCCAGCGTGGAGGCTGCGCCTTGGCTGTTGAAATAGCTTTGCGCCGCGGCTTGCAGGCCGAACAGCGTGGTCGTGGCGCCGCCACCGTTCTGATCGCTGAGCCCAATGAACTGGTTGACGCTCTGGTTCAGGCCCGGCAAGGCGCTGTTGATCAGGCTGTGCTTGAGTGCTTGCGTGCCATTGGCATCCACCTGCGCCAGCACGGCCAGCATCTGGGCTTGCAGCCCCGCGTTCATGGTTAGCGTGGCGGCAGTGAGTTGCAAGCGGCCGGCGTAGGTTTGCCCAGCGCTGAACAGTGCCTGGGCGTCGATTTGGCCGGTCTGGCGCTCAAGCAGCCAGTCACCGCCATGAGCCTGATCGCCGGTGATATTGCTGGAAGCAGCCACATCGGCGCCGGTCAGCGCCGCGAGTTGTTCGATAAAGCTCTGGCCGCGCGTGCTGGCAGCCACATCACAGCCGTAGACCAGGATGTCCGCGTCGGCGCCCAGGGCAGCGCGCCACTGCTGCAGCGACTCGGCTTGCGCCGCCAGATTGTCGGCATTGAGCTCGCCTCGGCCCAGGCCGATGCGGCCGTCTTCGCCGTGCGAAATCAGGTGAATGGCCTTGAGGCCTTGGCGCTGACTCAGCCACTGGCTGATCTGCTGCACACCGTCTTGCTCGGGGTCGAGCACCACCACCTCCACCCGGGCGATTTGACCCGGATGGCGTTGCCCCAACGCGTCTTGCAAGAGCGCCTCATGGCCCTGCACCGAGGGGTCGACAAACACCACCTCGTCGGCCGTCTGACTCGCTTGCATCTCGCCCATGCCTGGGCGCCAGGCATTGCCAGCAAAGCCGGGCGTGCTGGCCAAGACTTGGCTCAGCAAATGCTCGATGGGCAGCTGTAGCTGCTGGCTCTCCAGCGCAGAGCGTTCCGGTGTGGGCGGCACAACCAGACCTTCCCCCGAGAGCAAGTGGCGCGGCTCCAGCGCCTCAATGTGCAGGCGACGCTGGCGGCTTGGCGCCGGCACGCTGAGGCGACTGACGCCCAGGGCGTTGCGCAGTAATTGCGCCGCATTGAATTTGCGCTTGGTCTTGGTGGATGTGTTGTTCACAGATCGATCCCGCTGAATCTTGGTTCAAGTCGACGCTGCTGCCGCTTGGCGCAATGCCGCTTTAAAAGCTCGCAAACCCCGGTGCTGGCAGTGCACCGAGGCTTTTTGTGACCACCCAAAAAGGTGGCACTTCTGCGCAATTACTGCACTTGCAGCAATGCCCCCAAATCATCCAAGTCATGACGACTCAGGACGCCCACGGCTTGTTTGAGTTTCAAGCGGTTGAGCAAGTAGTCGTAACGGGCTTGCAAGAACTCACGCTTGGCCGTGTAGTACAGCCGGTTGGCATCCATCACTTGCACCGGATTGAAAAGGCCGGACTTCAGACCTTCCTCGCGCGCTTCCAGCGCGCTTTGCTGAGCCAACACCGCTTTGCGCAGCGCCTCGACCGAATCCACACTGGCCAGCACGCCGTTGAAGGCGGTGCGGGCCAGGCGGTCACTGCGGCGCAGCTCCTGCTCTTGCTCGTTCCTGGCCTTCTCTTTGCGAGCCACGGCTTCACGAACCAGAGAGGTCGTCATACCGCCCTCGAACAGCGGCACGTTGACGCGCACCCCGATCTCGGTGTTGTTATAGCTTTGACCGCGTCCGAACAAGGAGCCGCCGGTGTCCTGGTTGGCCGTCGAGGCCACCAGATTGATGCTCGGGCCATAGCCGGCTTGCTGACGGCGGATCTCCAAACTAGCGATCTCCACCGACAAGCGCCGCGCCTGCAGCGCCAGGTTCTGCTCCTGAGCCGCTGTGACCCAGGGGCCGACTTCGGCCGGCATCGGCTCTGTGGGGGCAAAGTCACCCTTGAAGCCGCGCAGCTCGCCGGGCTCCTCGCCAACAATTTCCTTCAGCGCCAAACGCGCGTCTTCAAAGCGGTTGCGCGCTTCGCGTTCGCGGGCCCGCGACTGGGCAAATCGGGCCTCGGCCTCAAACAGTTGCGGCACATTGCCCAAGCCCGTCGACTTGCGCGCCTTGGCCAACTCGAACTGACGCTCGGTGCTTTCGCGCTCGGCCTGGGCCAGATCGACCCCATCGGTGCCAGCCAGCACATTCAGATAAGCACTGGCGACACGCAGAATCAGCTCTTGCTCTGCCGCCAAGAGATTGAAGCGCGACTGCTCAATCGACAGCCCGGCCTGGCTGTACTTGATCATCGCCGGCACGCGCAAAAGAGGCTGCGTAATGGTCAGCGACAGATTGGAGCTCGGATAGCGCGTGACCCCGGTTGGGAAGGTGATGTTGGAGGCCTTCTGCAGATCCTGACGCAGATAGGACTTTTGGTAGTCCACCGAGGCCGTCGGCAGCAAGGCGGCGCGGGCTTGCGGCACGGCCTGCTGGGCAATGTCGTAGTCCGACTTGGCGCTTTGATACTTGGGGTCACGGTCCAGGGCCGCGCCATAGATCAGGCTCAGGCCATTGCTGGCCTCTGGGCTTGGTGCGGGCTGGTCGGCCGGCAAGAGCATCAAAGGGCGCACCACGAGCAGCGGCGCCTTGGGGTCCAGGCGATCATCACGGCGGGCAAAGGAGGTGGCCGGGCGCGGTTTGTTCGCATCAAATGCGGGCGCCCCTGCACCCGGCAGGCGCAGCGCCATAGCATAACGATCAGCGCCAACGGCACCGCGCGACAACAAGGGCGTGGCCGCGGTCAAATCAAACACCAAACGGGCTGAACCCTGGCGGCTGGACTCCACCCGCAGCGCAGCGATGCTGGCGTGGGGCGAGACAAACTTGGCGGCCGCGTCGCGCACCTGCTCCGGCCGCCAACCCAACACATCCACCACCAAGCGCGGCGGCTCATCCAGCGCATACGACTGCAGGCGTGACAGTGGCACGCCGGGCAGGCTCAGCTCAACGCTGCGCGCCGAAAGTTTGGCATCAATGCTGCGCAGCTGCGCTTCATTGGCAGCACTCCCTGCACCCAAGCGGGCCTGGGCCACCGCCCGGTCAGCGACCAGGCTGATGCGGATCAGTCCCTTGTTGTCGCGCACCTCACCCAGACTGTCGACCAGATCGATGTCCTCATGAAAGCTGAACTCCAGGCGCGGCACACCGCCTTGCTGAGAGGCGCTGACACGCGCGAACAACGGCACGGGAGGCGCCTTGAATTGGCTGGCCAGACGCTCGACCGAGGCCATGCTGGCGCCCGGAAACTCCACCAGCAAACGCCCAGGCTGATCCAGAACGGACACTTCCGCCGCCAGTTCAGCCGTGCCGGTCAGATGAATATCCAGCAAGTCATCACGCGCCGCCAGCCGCAGCTCGCGCAGCTCAACAGGGGCCGCGACAGCGGCGGCACTCAAAGGCGCCTGAGCCTGCAGCTGCAAGTCCCAGCGCGACAGCCCCGAAGCCGACGTGGTCAACGTCTGGTCGATCAATTGATAGGTCGGCGTGAATTCGACCCAGAGCACCGCGTCCTGGTTCGGCAGCACATCGGCACGCGCCGATTTCACCAAAGCCGGAACGGCGAGCAACTGGCGCACCATGCCATCCAGCTCGGCACGCTCCACTTGCTTGAGCATCAAACGTAGACCGCCGCCATTTTTCGAAGGCAGCATCTGGGTCAAACGCCCCTGCGGCAAAGTCAGCTGCAAGACGGCACTGCCATTACCCACCGACTGGGAGGACGCCGTGTAAGCGCCAGGGAGGCCAAAGGCCCACATCGGAGCGGCAGCAACACAAGCAGCCACCGACCATTGAACGGCCGCAAGGGCCAAACGCTTCTTCATATCTGCAGTTGCGCACCCAGCCAGGCGCGCCCTCCCAACATAGGCCGAACTCTGATTCGAGTTCAGCACAGTATTTTTTTTAGCCCTCGTTCCGGGCTTCAAGCCAGCAACGCACGAACATTCTTTTAATTCTCAGAACTTGAAAACTCACGCTCCAGGTCAATACCAAGCTCAGACATTGCCCAAGCTCGGAGTTCGCGGCAATTCAAAATCGAAGCCTCGCCTTCATCCACACCATCAGCAGCCGTTTTGAGCCGCCAAATTTATGGAATATTCCCCTCGGGATGTTAACTGAGCCCCTGTTGTGCAAGCCCTGCAACTCGGCAATGAAACACGTGCTTTATTGTTCCTTTTCGCGAAATGAATTGATTCCTCACGCCACCCTGACCAAGCCACGCAAACTCGCATGGCATGCGATCAAACTCCGCCCAGAGCCGAATCTTCCGATTAGAAAAACCACTCGTCGTTTCAGCAAAGATTCCGCTGCACCCACGCCTTAATTAAGACGGTTTTGTGAATACCCCGGCCATTCCCAGGCCGAGCGAAAGGGTTCGACACAGACAGCCGGCAGCCTCCAGCTCAGCCCAAACTTCGTGCGATATGCGCACATGCCGCAACCGCCACACTCAGCCCAGGCCCCGCCGAGTGCTGGCTTTAGGGCCGGGATGCGAGGGTTTGCAGGCCCAGCAGCATGAGCTTTGGCGCGGGCGGCCGTCGCTCTCGCAGCACCTCGCAGGAACTAAAACTCGCCACAGCGAAACGAGGCACCCAATCTGCTGGCAAGATGCTGGCGCACAACAAGGTGCAAGGCCTTGCCCATCCCCTGTTTTGTACCGCCTTCGATTGGATCGCCCCATGAACTTGACCCCCCAAGACCTGCAAGCCGCCATCCCCAAAATCTTCGCGCCCTGGATCGTGGACTTGGGCCTGGAGGTGATCAGCGTCGACGCCGAGGGCATTCAGCTGCGGCTGCCGGTCGGCCCGGCGCTGGTGCATGTGGGCGGGGTGATGTGCGGGCAGGCGGCGATGGCGGCCGCCGACACGGCCATGGTGTTGGCGATGATGGCGCAAATGGGCGAATTCAGGCCCATGACCACGGTGCAATTGCAGACCAGCTTTCTGCGCCCGGTCAGCGCGGATCACTGCATCGTCACCGCGCGCGTCTTGCGCAGTGGTAAAAGCCTGGCTTTTGGCAGCATCGATATTGCCAACCCGGACGGCCGACTGGCCGCCCAATCCACCACCACCTACGCCCTGCTTTGATTACGCCCCATGCCGCTGGACTACCGCACCGCTTTTGACCACGCGCCCGTCGGCCTGGTTCTCTCCGCAAAACGCCTGATCAAAGACTGCAACCTGCAACTGCTGGCCATGTTCGGCGCCGAACGCGAGCAGCTAATTGGCCAGAGTTTCGAGGTGCTCTACCCTAGCCTGATGGAGTTCCAGCGCACCGGGGAGCGCATCGTTGCCAGCCTGGATGCACAAGGCTTTTACGCCGATGACCGGGTGATGAAACGCGTGGCCGGCCCACAAGCGGGCCAGCTCTTCTGGTGCCATGTTTCGGGTCGGGCCATCAACCCGGCCGACCCGCATGCCGAAGGCATCTGGAGCTTTGAAGATTTGTCGGCCCACCGCCAGATCAAGGCTGAGCTGACGGCGCGCGAGCGCGAAATTGCCGCCCTGCTGATCGAAGGGCTGACCAGCAAGTCCATCGGCAAGAAGCTGGAAATCAGCCCGCGCACGGTGGATGTCTACCGTGCCCGCTTGATGAAGAAATACGGCGCAGCCTCGACGCCGGAGTTGATTCACAAGCTGGTGGTGAAGTAAGCCGCCTCAGTGCGAGCGACGCCCACGCGCAGCAAGACTGCGGGCGTCAAACGTAGTGACCAGAACCAAGTGGCAGGAGCTGGCAAAAGTCAGCAAGAAAAAAATGACAACAAACCGAACCACCACCCTACTCCCGCTTGGCTTTGTGCTGCTGTGGTCCACCGGCTTCATCGGTGCGCGCTTAGGCCTGCCGCATGCGCCGCCGCTGACCTTTCTTCTGCTGCGCTACCTGGCGGTTGTTCTGCTGATGACCCTGCTCGCGCTGGCCACCGGCGCGCCCTGGCCGCGCACGGGCCGCCAATGGCTGCACCTGGGCATTGCCGGTCTGCTGATTCACGGGGTCTACCTCGGCGGCGTTTTCATCGCCATCTCGCGCGGCTTGCCGGCAGGCGTCACCAGCCTGGTGGTGGGCTTGCAGCCCTTGCTGACGGCCGTGACCGCCGGGCTGCTGCTCAAAGAACGGGTTAGCCGCAACCAGTGGCTGGGCTTGCTGCTGGGCTTTGTGGGCGTGGCCATGGTGGTGGCGGGCAAGATTGGCACGGGTTTTGGCCTACCGGCGCTGCTGGCCGCGCTGGCGGCGCTGTTGGGCATCACGCTAGGCCTGATTTATCAGAAGTCGTTTTGCGCCAGCTTTGACTGGCGCAGCGGCGCGGTGGCGCAGTTCATTCCCACTGCGCTACTGACTGGCCTGCTGGCCTGGGCCACGGAAGATATGCGGGTGGACTGGCAGGGCGAATTCATCTTCGCGCTGGGCTGGTTGACCCTGGTGCTGTCGCTGGGGGCGATCAGCTTGCTGAACTGGCTGGTGCGCCGCGGCAGCGCCGTCAACACCGCTAGCTGGTTCTATTTGGTGCCGCCCTTCACAGCGGTATTCGCTTGGCTACTGTTTGGCGAAACGCTCAGCGGCCAAGCCTTGCTGGGCATGGGCTTGGCGGTGCTGGGCGTCTATTTGGCTCGTCCGCCCGCCAAAGCCTGACGAATACGCCGACCCACACCCCTGCTCAGTAATGCGGGGGCAGCTCGTCGCGCAAGCTGCGAAAGCCCGGCGCGCCGCCATCGCCGCTGTGATTGCGCTGTTCGCGCAGCTGCAGCAGCTCGCGCGTCAAGGCCTCGATTTGCTGCTGTTGCCGCACCACGACTTCGTTGAGCTGTTCCAGCAGGTCTTCGGCGTAGCTGGCCTTGATTTCGAGTTCGGTCAGGCGTTTTTCGTTGATGTCTTGTGCGTCCATCGCCGTATTGGACGCGATATTTGGGCCGCCGCTCCAAAGCAGAGCGCGGGGGCTTGCCTACAATCCCACCCCTGACCATGGAAAACAACAGCGCCTCCCTCCCCGTTCTGAACATCTCGTCCTACAAGTTTGTGGGCCTGCCGGACTGCCACGCCCTGCGTGAGACTTTGCTGGCCCACGCCCAGGCGCTGGAGCTCAAAGGCACCGTGCTGCTGGCCGAAGAAGGCATCAACCTGTTTCTGGCCGGCCCTGGCGAGAAGGTGCGCGCCTGGGTGGATGCCCTCAAGCAAGACGAGCGCTTCGCCGACCTGGCGCCCAAGGAAAGCTGGAGCGCGGCCGTGCCCTTCAAAAAGCTGCTGGTCAAGGTCAAGGGCGAAATCATCCGCATGAACCACCCAGCCATTCGGCCCGACGCCCTGCCGCGCGCGCCCGCCCTGCCCGCCGCCACCTTGGCGCGCTGGCTGGATCAAGGCCATGACGATGAAGGCCGGCCAGTGGTGACGCTGGACACCCGCAATGCCTTCGAAGTGGATTACGGTACCTTCGAGAACGCCATAGACTGGCGCATCGACAAATTCAGCGAATTCCCCGCCGCCGTGCAAGCGCACCGCAAAGACTTGCTGGGCAAAACCATCGTGAGCTTTTGCACCGGCGGCATCCGCTGCGAGAAGGCGGCCATCTACTTGCAGCAGCAAGGACTGGACGGCCCGGTCTACCAGCTCGAAGGCGGCATCCTGAAGTATTTCGAAGAGACCGGCGGCCCGCATTACCAAGGCAGCTGTTTTGTCTTCGACCAACGTGAAGCGCTGGACGCCGGCCTGGCGCCGGCCACCGAAATTGCCCGCCCGGCCTCGGAAGCGCACCGCGCCAAGGCCGCTGACTCGGCCCACTGACCCGGTGCCGAACCAACCCGACGCTGAACCGCGACAGGCGCCCGCCAACGAAGGCCGTGGCTGGCGCTTGCTGGGCATCGCCCTGATGCTGGCGGCTTTGGTTTTTGCCGCCACCAAAGCGCCCGACCGCCCACTGGAAACCCTGGTGCAGCGCTGGGCGCTGCCGCCCTCGGAATTCATCGAGTTGCAAGGTCAGCTGGTGCATTTGCGCGATGTCGGCCCGCGCGGCGACCCCACGCCCTTGCTCTTGCTGCACGGCACCTCGGACAGCCTGCACACCTGGGCCGGCTGGGTCGAGCGCCTGCAAAAGCAGCTGCCCGAGCGGCGCGTGATCACGGTTGATCTGCCGGGCTTCGGCCTGACGGGCCCTTCCGCGCAGGAAGACTATCGCAACGAGGCTTATCTGACCTTTTTGAAACGCCTGCTGCAAAAGCTGGACATCAAGGAGGTCATGCTGGCCGGCAATTCGCTTGGCGGTGAGCTGGCCTGGCAATATGCCCTGGATCACCCCGAGCAAGTGCGTGCGCTGATTCTTGTGGACGCCGCCGGCTACGCCATGGCCCCACTGGACGTGCCGCTGGGCTTTGCCTTAGCGCGCACGCCGGTGCTGAATCGCCTAGGGGATGTGGTGCTGCCACGCGCCCTGGTGGCACGCAGTGTGCGGGCCGTTTACGGTGACCCCAATCGCGCCAGCCCTGAGGTGATCGACCGCTTTTTCGAACTGACCCTGCGCAGCGGCAACCGCGAAGCACTGCGGCAGCGGCTGAGCCAGATGACGCCCGGCAGCCGCAGCGCGGAGATCAAGGGCTTGCGGGCCCCCACACTGATCCTCTGGGGCGAACAAGACCGGCTCATTCCACCGCAGTTCGCCGAGGCCTTTGCAAAAGACATTCCCGGCGCCCGGCTGGCCCTGTTGCCCGGGCTAGGACACACGCCCCAGCAAGAAGACCCACAAGCCAGCCTGGCACCTGTTCTTTCCTTCCTGACTACGCTCAAACCCTAAGGGAAATCGCGCGTCACCGTTGCAAGATCTTGTCCTGACTTGCGTAGATACTTGTGTTCCCCATGTTCCCAAAAGGAAATCCCATGCAAAGCCGTACCTTGATCGCCCTCACCGCAATCGCCGCGCTGGCCTGCAGCGCTTTCAGCGTCCAAGCCCAAGCGCCGGACTGGAAGAAAATCCGCATCGGTGTGGAAGGCGCTTACCCGCCCTTCTCCGAAGTGGGCGCCGACGGCAAGCTCAAAGGCTTTGAGATCGAGCTGGTGCAAGCCTATTGCGCCGAGATGAAGGCCCAGTGCACCCTGGTGCAGCAAGACTTCGACGGCCTGATCCCGGCCCTGCAAGCGCGCAAGGTAGACGCCATCTTCGCCTCGGTGTCCATCACCGAGGAGCGCAAGAAGGCCATCGCCTTCTCCAACCCCTACTACAACACGCCCGGCCGTTTGGTCGCCAAGGCCGGTGCCAAGTTCGACCTCAGCCCCGCTGGCCTGAAGGGCAAGAAGATTGGCGTGCAAAGCGCCACCATCCACGAAGCCTATGCCGCGGCCATCTTCAAGCAAAGCGAGATCGTGCGCTACCAAACCCAGGACCAGGTATTTCTGGATCTGAAGTCCGGCCGCATCGACATGACCTTGGCCGATGCACCAGCCGCCGACTTCGGCTTCCTGAAGAAGCCCGAAGGCAAGGGCTTCGCCTTCATCGGCCCTGACTACGATGACGAGAAGTACTTCGGCGTCGGCTCCGGCGTCGGCATGCGCAAGGCCGATGAAGCCACTTTGGCCAAGAAGTTCAACGCGGCCATTGCAGCCGCACAAGCCAATGGCACTTTCAAGAAGTTGAACGACAAGTACTTCGACTACGACATCTCCATCAAGAAGAAGTAATCCCGTTTAAACATGCTGCATGGCTTTTTACCCAGCCTGCTTGAGGGCGCCGGGGTCACGCTGAGCGTGGCCCTGGCCTCTTTGGCGATGGCAATGATTCTGGGGCTGCTGGGCGCCCTGGCCAAACTGTCGAAGTGGCGGGCGGCGCGCGGCGTCGCCCATCTCTACACGACGCTGATCCGCGGCGTGCCGGACCTGGTGCTGATGCTGCTGATCTTCTACGGCGGCCAAGTCGCAGTGAACAGCATCGCCATGGCCATGGGGCATGAGGATTACATCGACATCAATCCCTATGTGGCCGGTGTGCTGACCATCGGCTTCATCTTCGGCGCCTACCTGACCGAGGCCTTCCGCGGCGCCTTCTTGGCCGTGCCGCCGGGGCAGCGCGAGGCCGGCCTGGCCTTTGGCCTGAGCAACTGGCAGATCGCCTGGCGCATCACCTTCCCGCAGATGTTCCGCCATGCCTTGCCGGGCTTGTCGAACAACTGGCTGGTGCTGATCAAAAGCACGGCCATCGTCTCGGTGATTGGCCTGCATGACTTGATGACGCGCGGCCAGCAAGCGGCCGGCGCCACCCGCGAGCCTTTCGTCTTCTACTTGGCCGTCGCGCTGATCTATCTGGCCTTCACCAGCTTGTCGGAACTGCTGTTCAACTGGCTGCAAAAGCGCTTTTCCACTGGCGTGCGCCGAGGTGTGCTGTGATTGCCATCGACACCATCATCGACAACCTGCCGCTCTACCTCAGCGGCGCCTGGGCCACGCTGCAGCTACTGCTGATCAGCTTGGGTCTGGGCCTGCTGCTGGCCGTTCCGCTGGCCGTGCTGCGCAGCCTGCAGGGCAGCTGGATCTCGCGCCTGATTTGGGTCTACACCTATGTGTTCCGCGGCACCCCCATGCTGGTGCAGCTCTTCCTGATTTACTACGGCCTGGCCCAGTTCGAGGCGGTGCGCGAGAGTGTGTTTTGGCCCTATCTGAGCTCGGCCTGGTTCTGCGCCTGCCTGAGCTTTGTGCTCAATACCGCCGCTTACACCACCGAGATCATTGCCGGCAGCATCCGCGCCCTGCCCGCGGGCGAGATCGAAGCGGCCAAGTCCATCGGCATGAGCCGCTGGGTGATGTTCCGCCGCATCGTGCTGCCCTCGGCCCTGCGCCGCGCCTTGCCGGCCTATAGCAATGAGGCCATCTTCATGCTGCACGGCACGGCCCTGGCCAGCATCGTGACGATTCTTGACCTCACCGGTGCGGCCCGGCGCGTCAACGCCACCCACTACATCCCCTTCGAAGCTTTCATCACCGCGGCTTGCTTCTACTTCCTGCTGACCCTGGTTCTGGTGGCGCTGTTCCACAAGGCCGAGGCCAAATGGCTCAAGCCCCTGATGCCCCGTTGAAAACGAAAATGGCCATCCAAACCCATCGCCTGATCTCCCCCGCCCCCGGCACGCAACGCGAGCTGATCTCGCTGCACTACGGTCAGACGGGCGGGCAAAAAGCCTATATCCAGGCCTCGCTGCATGCCGACGAATTGCCCGGCATGCTGGTGGCTTACCACTTGCGCAAAAAGCTCGACGCCTTGCAGGCCGCTGGCCGCATCAGCGGCGAAGTGATTCTGGTGCCCATGGCCAACCCCATCGGCTTGTCCCAGCACTTGCTGTACATGCATATGGGCCGCTTCGAGACCCAGACCGGCGAGAACTTCAACCGCCACTACCCCGAGCAAACCGAAGCAGTGGCGGCGGCCGTCGAAGCCGAGTTGAACGGTGACGCCGCGCATAACGTCAAAGTGATACGGCGTGAGTTGAAGAAGGCCGTGGATGCCTCGCCCGCCCACACCGAGCTGCAGTCACAGCGCCGCATCTTGATGAGCTTGAGCTGCGATGCCGACATCGTGCTCGATCTGCATTGCGACGCACAGGCCGTCATGCATCTGTACACCGAAACGCCCTGCTGGCCCGAGTGCGATGCGCTGGCGCGCTTCCTGCGCTCGCGGGTCACGCTGCTGGCCCAGGATTCGGGCGACAACCCTTTTGACGAAGCCTGCTCGCAAATCTGGTGGAAGCTCAAAGCCAAGTTCGGCGAGCGCTTTGCCATTCCGCAAGCCTGCTTGTCGGTCACGGTTGAACTGCGCGGCGCCGTCGATGTGACGCACACGTTGGCCGAGCAAGATGCGCAGCACATCATCGACTTCCTGGCCCATCGCGGCCTGATCAGTGGTGACAGCCCCGCCCTCCCCGAAGCCGTGGGCGATGCCCGCCCCCTGGCCGGCAGCATGCCCATCAAAGCCACGACGACCGGCGTGCTGAGCTTTTTGCGTGAGGTGGGTGAAACGGTGCAGGCCGGCGATGTGCTGGCCCATGTGATCTGCCCCATTTCGGCCACCGTGACCGAGCTGAAGAGCCCGGTGGACGGCCTGTTCTTCGCCCGCGACTTCCTGCGTTTTGCCACGGCCGGCATGAACGTGGCCAAAGTGGCCGGCAAAGAAGCCACGCGCACCGGCAAGCTGCTGAGTGCCTGAAAGAACGAGAAGCAAAACCATGACTGCCAGTTTGATTGTTGAGGACCTGCACAAGCGCTACGGTGAGCGCGAGGTGCTCAAGGGCGTTTCCCTGTCGGCCAAAAAAGGCGATGTGATCACCTTGATCGGCTCCAGCGGCTCGGGCAAGAGCACTTTTTTGCGCTGCCTGAATTTGCTGGAGCAGCCCTTCGAGGGCAAGCTTTCGCTCAATGGCGAAGTGCTCAAGCTCGCGCGCGACCGCGACGGCAGCCTCAAGGCCACCGATGCCAAGCAGTTGCAGCACTGGCGCTCGCGCCTGGCCATGGTGTTCCAGAACTTCAACCTCTGGGGCCACCGCACGGTGCTGGAGAACGTGATTGAGGCCCCCATCTACGTGCTGGGCCAGCCGCGCGCCGAGGCGATTGCCAAGGCCGAGGCCTTGCTGGCGCGAGTGGGCGTGTCGCACCGCAAAGATGTCTACCCGGCGCAGCTCTCCGGCGGCGAGCAGCAGCGCGTGGCCATTGCCCGTGCGCTGGCAGTGGACCCCGAGGTGATGCTGTTTGATGAACCCACCTCGGCGCTGGACCCCGAGTTGGTGGGCGAGGTGCTCAAGGTCATGCGTGACCTGGCCGCTGAAGGCCGCACCATGATTGTGGTCACCCACGAAATGGGCTTTGCCCGTGAAGTGTCGAACTACACGTTGTTCCTGCACCAGGGCCGGGTCGAGGAAGAAGGCAATCCGCGCGAGGTCTTGCTCAAGCCGCAGAGCCAGCGTTTGCAGCAGTTTTTGAGCGGTGGTTTGAAGTAAATCCCTAGGCTGAGGCCTAGGTTTACCCGTGCTGACGGGGCCCTGTGTTCGCGGCCAAAATCCACGAACAATCAGCAAGGTCCCAGTCAGAGTCTGTCAGCCCCACTTGCCGAAAACCAAGGGCGCAGACTGCATTCATCGAGGGTAATGAATATGAAGATTCTCAAGCACCGGGCTATCGGCCTGAGCCTGCTGGCCGTTTTCACGGCCGCCATGTCGGCTTGCAGCAGCACCGCCGTCGCCGTCAACAGCGACAGCAATCTGGACGACAAGTCCTACGTGACAGGCTCCCGCCTGCCGCGCAAGGGTGCGCAGCCGATGACGCCGGCCGACCAGGAATATGCACGCGAGGCCCTGCGCCAACAAAAGCTGGAGCAGCTCGGCACGGTCAAGTAAAACCGACGGCCCGGGCCGATCACACGCACTGCCCGCTTGCGCAAACAAGCGGGCAGTTTTCATTTCTGGCTGCGCGGCTCGTCGCTCTGCAAAACCGCCAGCACGTCGGAGCGGAACTCGCGCTGATACAGCACGAAGAGCACGCCCAAGGTGGCGGCCATGAAGGCCCAGGGCGAGAAGAACCAGGCAATGGCCGCAAAGGCCAAGTAGTAGGCGCGCAGGCCGTCATTGAAGGTCTCGGCGGCCATGCCCATCAGGCGGCCAGCGCGGTTGGCGAAATCTTCGCGCGACAGCTTCTGCTCAATGAAAGCCTCAGACGAAGGCGCGGCCGCCACCAGCAAGGCGCCGAAGGTGTACTGGCGCATGCTCCAAGTGAAGCGGAAGAAGGCGTAGACAAAAATACCGATCAGCAGCACCAGCTTGAGGTCGAACACCAGGTTGGTGGTGCGCGCCGCGAAGGGCAACTCATGCACCAGCTCGGTCGCCTTTTCACTCGCGCCCAAACTCGCCAACAAGCCGCCGATGATCAGAATCGTGGTGGAGGCAAAAAACGAAGGGCTGGTGGACAGGTTCTGCACCACCACGCCGTCGATCACCCGCACCTCACGGTAAGTGGTTTGCAGCATCCAGCGGCGCCGCTCGCGGTTGGTGGCGGCCAGCAAAGTGCCTTCGAACTGGCTCTGCCGCTTGGCGAAGGCCGCGTAGCCGAGCCAGCCACCAAAAAACACCAGCAGCGCCAGCCAGTCAATGGCAGGCAGAAAATTGAGGACAGTGAGCAGTGCTTTCATGCCCTCAACTTTACTCGGCAGTGCTTGCCGATTTACCGCGCCCAGCGCGCCACGGCAGCCGCCACACGCTGGCCGAAGGCTTGGGCATTGACCAAGTCACCGGGCACCATTTCGTCCACCGAAGCGTCCGAAGGCGTGCTCGTCAGCAAGCCGGTGCTATAGCCCAGGCTGTTGGGCAGGTCGCGGGTTGCGGCCTTGCTGTTCGAAGGCAAGACACCTGCGCCAACCCAGACCGCGCCATGCTGCTGCGACAGGGTGAACAAGTACTGCACGGTGTTGAACTTGTCACCGTTGAGCGAAGCCGAGTTGGTGAAACCGGCCGTCATCTTGTCTTTCCAGCCTTGACCGAACCAGACCTTGCTGGAGGCGTCGGCAAACTTCTTGAATTGCCAGGACGGGCCACCCATATAAGTGGGCGTGCCAAAGATGATGCCGTCGGCGGCGGCCAGGCTGGCCCAGTCCGCGTCGCTCAAATTGCCTTCTGCGTCGATGGCGGCCAGGCTGGCACCGGCGCCTTGCGCCACGGCTTCAGCGATCTTCTTGGTGTGGCCGTAGCCACTGTGAAACACAACAACGATTTTGCTCATGGTTCTACTCTCAGAGTGAGTTGGGTTGGGTTGGGTTGAAAGGAAATGCCTTGATCACGCAGCCAGGTCGAACACCAGCACCTCGGCGTCAACGCCCTGGCTCAGCTGCAGCTCAGGCTCTTGGCTGAGTTGCACGGCATCACCGGCGCTCAGGCTCTGGCCATTGACTTGCAAGCTGCCGCGCACCAGGTGCACATAGCTCAGGCGGCCGGAGGCCAAGGGCAGGCTCAGCTGCTCGGCGCCGTCCACCAAAGCGGCGTACAGGCGGGCATCGCTATTGATCTGCACCGAGCCCTGCGCGCCGTCCGGTGAGGCCACCAGGCGCAAGGCGCCACGCTTTTGCTCCACGGGGAAGTGCTTTTGCTCGTAGCTGGGTTTGATGCCGCGCTGGTCGGGCTGAATCCAGATTTGCAGGAAATGCGTTTCCTGGCCTTGCGCATGGTTGAACTCGCTGTGCATCACGCCGGTGCCCGCACTCATGCGCTGCACATCACCGGGGCGGATCACACCGTCGGCATGGCCTGCGCCTTGCGCATTCGCCTGGCCATTGCCCATGCTGTCCTTGTGCGCCAACTCGCCGGCCAGCACATAGCTGATGATTTCCATATCGCGGTGGCCGTGCGTGCCAAAACCGGTGCCGGCCGCGATGCGGTCTTCGTTGATCACACGCAAGGCGCCGAAGCCCATGCGCCGGGGGTTGTGATAGTCGGCGAAGGAAAAGCTGTGGTGCGACTTCAGCCAGCCGTGATCGGCGTAGCCGCGTTCAGATGATTTGATGAGTTCGATCATGGCTTGTGGCCTCCAGCTTGTTGCGCTTGCTTGCTTGTCAGCGCGTGTTGCGATGAACTCACTGTAGGTTTGCACACCCGGGTGGCGGCTGCAGCCGCTTGATGACTACATTCAAATAAGATGAAGGGATGGCCTCCAGCAGCACCTCCATGTCCCACAGCCCTTCACAAACCCCCAAGAGCCGCGCCCTCTCGCCGGAAGCCTTGGCCATGATGGACAGCATCGCGCGCAGCGGCAGCTTTGCGGCCGCCGCGCGCGAGATGGGCAAAGTGCCCTCGGCCCTGACCTATAGCGTGCGGCAGCTGGAAGACGCCCTGGATGTGCTGCTGTTCGACCGCAGCTCGCGCCAAGCGGTGCTGACCGCCGCGGGCCAGGAACTGCTGATCGAAGGCCGCCGCCTCCTGGGCGAAATGGACGCCGTGGCTAACCGGGTGCGCCGCATCGCCACCGGCTGGGAAAGCGAGCTGACCATTGCGGTGGATGACGCCATCGCCAAACGCGCCCTGTTCGACCTGATCGACGCCTTCTACCAACTGCCTTGCGAAAGCGCCACCGGCGAGCGCACCGCGCCGCCCACTCGCCTGAAGCTGCGCACTGAAGTCTTGTCGGGCACCTGGGAGGCGCTGACCTCCGGCCAGGGCGATCTGGCCATTGGCACCTCCTCGCAGCCACCCACCGCCGGGGTGCAGTGCGAGTTGATTGGTGATCTGGAAATGGCGTTTTGCGTCGCCCCCCACCACCCGCTGGCCAAGGCCGCGCAGCCGCTGACGGCCGAGGTGATTGCGGCCCACCGCGTCATCACCGTGGCCGACACCGCGCGCAGCCTGGCGCCGATGACCTTCAACGTCATGCCCGGCCAGGATGTGCTGACCATGCCCAGCATGGCCGCCAAGCTCGAGGCGCTGCTGCGCGGCCTGGGTTGCGGCAATCTGCCCGCCACCATGGTGCGGCGCCATCTGGAAGCCGGCCGCTTGGTGCAGATGGCCACCGACCAGGGCCGGCGCAGCTTCCCCTCCCATTACGCCTGGCGCAGCAATGCCAATGGCGGCCAGGCCCCTGGCCGGGCGCTGAGTTGGTGGCTGCAACAGCTGGCCAGCCCCACCACCCGGCGGGCGCTGCTGGAACAGCACGAAGGGCTGATTCTCTGAACCGGCCTGCCGCATTGACTACCGCTTTCACTGCAGCTTTACCGAACGCCATGCCCTACGTCGGCCGCTTTGCGCCCTCGCCCACCGGCCCCTTGCATGCCGGCTCCCTGGTGGCCGCGCTGGCCAGTTGGTTGGATGCCCGCGCCCACGGTGGGCGTTGGCTGCTGCGCATCGAGGATGTGGATGGCCCGCGCTGCCCGCCAGGCGCTGCCGAGCTGATCCAACAGCAGCTGAGCCAATGCGGCTTGCTGGCCGACGCACCGCCGCTGTGGCAATCGCAGCGCGGCGACTTGTATGCGCAAGCCCTGAGCCGCCTGCAGCATGCTGGTTGGGCCTACCCCTGCGCCTGCACCCGGGCCGAGATCGCCCTGATGCAAAAGCAAAGCCCGCAGCGGCATGGCGAGCTGGTCTACCCCGGCAGCTGCCGCCACGGCCTGCAAGGCCGCCCGGCGCGCGCCTGGCGCTTGCTCAGCACGGCCGATCTGCAAGCCAGGCAGGATTTGCAGATCGACTGGTTCGACCGCCGCCTGGGCGCGCAAACCCAAAACCTGAGCCAGGCAGTGGGCGACTTCGTGCTCAAACGCGCCGACGGGCTCTGGGCCTACCAACTGGCCGTGGTGGTGGACGATGCCGAGCAAGGCATCACCGACGTAGTGCGCGGCCAGGACCTGGCCGAAAACACCCCGCGCCAGATCCGCCTGCAAGAGCTCTTGGGCCTGCCCCGGCCACGCTATCTGCACACGCCCCTGGTGCTGGGCGAGAACGGCGAAAAGCTGTCCAAGCAAAACGGCGCCGCTGCCCTGGATCTGCGTGAGCCGGCCGCCGCCCTGCGCACCGCCGCCAGCCATTTAGGCCTGCAAGTACACGCCACCCAGCTGGGTGATGTGCTGGCCCAGGCCCTCAATGCCTGGCGAGGATTTATGATGCCCGCCTCGCCATCCCTCCTTCCTCGGGATGGCTCCGCATTAAAGGAATAGCGATGAACACCAGCCCCAGCGGCCTGCAATTCGAAGACACCGTGGTCGGCGACGGTAAAGAAGCAAAGTCTGGCCATGACGTCAGCGTGCACTACACCGGCTGGCTGTACAAAGATGGTGTCAAGGGCGCCAAGTTCGACTCCAGCAAGGACCGCAAGCAGCCCTTCAACTTCGAGTTGGACGGCGGCATGGTCATCCGCGGCTGGGACGAAGGCGTGCAAGGCATGAAGATCGGTGGCTCGCGCACCCTGGTGATCCCGCCCGAGCTGGGCTATGGCGCGCGCGGCGCCGGCGGCGTGATCCCGCCTAATGCCACGCTGATTTTTGAAGTGGAACTGCTGGGCGTCAGCGGCGGCAATGAGCCTATCACGCTGAACCTGACCACGCTGGACAGCGGCCTGCAGCTCGAAGACACAAAGCTGGGCGAAGGCGCCGAAGCCAAGGCCGGCCAGCGCGTCACCGTGCACTACACCGGCTGGCTCTACAAAGACGGCGCGCGCGGCAAGAAATTTGACTCCAGCAAAGACCGTGGCGACCCATTCCGCTTCGGCCTGGGCGAAGGCGAAGTCATCCAGGGCTGGGACCTGGGCGTGCAAGGCATGAAGGTTGGCGGCACCCGCATGCTGGTGATCCCGGCCGAGCTGGGCTATGGCGCCCGCGGCGCCGGCGGCGTGATCCCCCCGAACGCCACACTGCTGTTCGAAGTGGACTTGCTGGCCGTCTAAGTCGGCAGGGCACACAATGCGTGCATGACAGCACGCACTGCCGCATATTCGGCAGCACGCTCGGCAACATGCACTGCATGCACAACAGGCCCCATTTGGGGCCTTTTTTCTGCCCGCCCGGCTCTCTCGCGGGCGTAGCATCAAAGCAGCTGGTGCACCTAGTGCAGCTAATGCAGCCAACGCAGGAGGCCTTTGATGAACCTGCTCGACCTTGAGCACCTGATGCGTTTTTGGACCGCCGAGCAATGGCAGGCCAATGTGCTGATGCTCTTCCATCTTGTCGGCGCGATGGTGCTGGGCCTGGTGCTTGGCTATGAGCGCGCCTACCACGGCCGCGCCGCCGGCATGCGCACCTATGCGCTGGTCTGCATGGCCTCCACCGGCGTGATCATCCTGCTGGCCTATCCGCTTCAGTGGTACGGCGGGCTGCAAGGCGGCAGCCTGCCCCCGCCGCTGGCCGACCCCACAAGGGTGATCCAGGGCGTGGTCACAGGCATTGGCTTTCTGTGCGCCGGCGTCATCATGAAGGAAGGCATGAATATCAGCGGCCTGACCACCGCCGCCTCGCTCTGGGCCGCCTCCTCAATCGGCATTTTGCTGGGCATGGGCTTTTACTTTGCCGCCATCATGCTGACCCTGCTCTGCGCCAGCCTGATGATGTGGGGCGCCAAACTGGAAGCCCTGCTGCCGTCGCACCCGGCCATTGCGGTGATGCTCAGGGGCGAGCCGCAGCGCCAGTTTCAGCAGGCCGAGTTGATCAAGTTCTCCAACGATCTGGGCTTTCGCTTCGCGCCGGGCTCGCTGAGCATCGAACTGACGGGCGGGCGCGAAGAATGGCGCTTTGTATGCACCGCCAAACGCAATTTTGGTGGCGAGACCCTGACCCGCTTCGCCAGCCGGGTGCACGAAATCCCCGGCGTGGCCGAATTCCGCGTCACCCATGCGAGAAACTGAGGCGGCCGCACTTTCACAAACCGCCAACAAGCAGCTGCCGATGACGCCACGCGCCCCCAAGTTCCTCGCCTCGTGTTTCAGCTGCCTGAGTGCTGTTCTTCTTCTCGCACCCTCCGCCCAAGCCCAGGCCCAAGTTCAATGGCAAGCCCACGCCTATGACTTGCAGCTGCGCCCCGATTTCAAGCAGCGAACCATCAGCGTGCAAGCCGCAGCTTGCAGGCGCTGTTTGATGTGTAGGTATATTGAGTGAGTCCCAGACTGAGTCCGAAAGGAGTCTGCACCGTGGTTCACATGCGAACCCATCTTGCCCGCAGGTCTTGACCGTCTGGTGGCGACGCGAGTTCAACAGGAGTCATTGCCATGTCCCTGGAACACCTGGCCTATGTCAGTTCTGCGACTGGCCTGCTGAGCGAGCAAGCCTTAAAGAGCTTGCTTGAATCAGCCGCCCGCCTCAACGGCACCCATGAGGTGACGGGCATGCTGCTGTACAGCGACGGCAATTTTTTGCAGATTCTCGAAGGCAGCCCCGCAGCGCTGGATGAGACGATGGCGCGCATCCACCGGGACAGACGACATCACGATGTGTTGGAGTTGTTCCGTGAGCCCATCGCCGAGCGCGATTTCTCCAGCTGGAAAATGGGTTTGCGCATCCTGAGCCACAGCGAACTGGCGGCGCATCCCGAGTGCATCCCCTTTTTTAGGCCCAACTACGACGCCTCCAAGATCGTGAACCCCAAGAGTGAAGCCCTCAAATTCCTGATGAGCTTTCGCTCGAGTAACTAGGGCGGACGGGGTGCTCAGCATCAAGCAGGGCGCGCCAAGAACATTCAATGCGGATGAGCACTGTGCGTCCTTGGGGGACGAGCGGCACGTAAAGAACGCGGCATCAGTGCCTTGCGTCAAGCAATCCCCCGCACCTTCCGCGCAGGCCTCACACCCGGCACCACCATCGCCATCAGTGGCCAATGGCCGTAGTCCAAGTGGCTCATATCAAGGCAGTCAGCTGCCCTAGGCGCGCAACCTTAGATCCGCAGAATCGCGCCGCGCCCTGCCCGCCTGCCCAACAAGCTGAGCTCTCGACCTTTTTCTAGTGCATCGAGAGCAAGGACGCCAGTCGACCAACCATTCAATCCAGAACGCTATTGCGCCATGACAGAGAACAACTTCGCCCCCTCGCGCCGCCACTTGCTGAAAAGCGCTTCGGCTGCCGCCGCTCTGCCCTTCATCGCCACGCTCGGCGCCCTGCATAGCCGCGAAGCACAAGCGGCCGGCAATACCGTGCTGATCGCCAGCCCCTACGGCCCGATCGCCCCGGTCAAAGACCTGACGACCGGCCTGCCCCTGCTGCAACTGCCGGCCGGCTTCAGCTACAAGAGCTATGGCTGGACCGGCGACGCGATGAGCAATGGCAAGCCCACCCCGCGCGCCCACGACGGCATGGCCGTGGTGCAAAGCCGCCGCGTTGGCCGCAGCACCGAGCTGGTCTTGATCCGCAACCACGAAGTCTCCACCGGCCCCGACGCCAGCTACTTTGGCGCCCCCGCCGTTTACGACACCGGCATGTCCGGCAGCAACTACTTCAATGGCGGCACCACCAATCTGGTCTTCCGCGACGGCAACTGGCTGCGCACCGACGCCAATCTGGGCGGCACCCGCACCAACTGCGCCGGCGGCCCCACGCCCTGGGGCACCTGGCTGAGCTGCGAAGAAGTCAGCTCCGACAGCATGAGCAGCCAAGGCAAAAAGCACGGCTATGTCTTCGAGTGCGCCGCAGACCCCAGCCAAACCACCGGCCAGCCCATCGTGGGCATGGGCCGCTTTGGCCACGAGGCCGTTGCCATCGACCCCGTCTCGGGCATCGCCTACCTGACCGAAGACTTGTCCGGCAAGTCCGGCTTCTACCGCTACATCCCCAACGTCGTGCCCGGCAGCCTGGGTAGCCTGGCCCAGGGCGGCCGTCTGCAAATGGCCAAGGTCAAGGGTCAGAACAACGTCAACATCGCCCCGGCCCAGTTGGAACAAAGCTATGAGCTGGAGTGGGTGGACATTGCTGACCCCGACCAAAACCGTGGCACCGCCAAGGGCTTGAACGGCGTCAACATCAACGACTGCGCCGGCCCCTTTGTGCAAGGCTGGGCGCAAGGCGCGCTGCGCATGAACCGCGGCGAAGGCATCTGGCACCACGCCGGCAAGCTCTATGTGATGGACACCTCGGGCGGCAACGTCGGCCGTGGCGCGATCTGGGAGCTGGACCTGACCACACAGACCCTGGTCTGCATCTACGCCAGCGCCTCTGAACTGGTCGGCGACGCCGGCGACAACCTCACCGTCAGCCCGCGTGGCGGCATCGTGATCTGCGAAGACGGCGGCGGCGCCACCGACAGCTTCGGCTTCGGCAGCCGCTTGATGGGCCTGACCCCCGAGGGCGACACCTTCATTTTTGTGAAGAACAACGTCAACCTCAACGCCGCCCAGCTGACGGCCGCCGGCAAGCGCAACACCCTGGCCGGCGACAACCGCAGCTCTGAATTCTGCGGCGCCTGCTTCGACCCGACCGGCCGCTTCCTGTTCGTCAACATCCAGACGCCCGGCATCACCGTCGCCATCACCGGCCCCTGGTTCAACGGCTCGCTCTGAGCCCTGACTCCTTATTTCATCGGATACTCATCATGAAAAAAACAAGCCTCGTCGCCGCCGCCTTGTTGGCCCTGGCCAGCCAATCACATGCCGCTCAGTACCTGGGCGCCCAAGGCCAAGCCCAGGTCGACGCCAGCTTTGCCACGGCCAGCCAGCTCTTCTTCGACCTCAACTTCGACAAGCTGGGCAGCACCACGCTGAACTTCAGCGTGGAAGCCGCTGACCTGAACCAACCGCTGCTGAGCTTCAACGCCCTGGTGCGCAACTTCAGCGGCCTGGGCTTTGAAGGCCTCAGCCTCAAGCTCAAGGGCGCCAGCTTTGCCGCCCCGGCAGGCACGGTCACGACCGACGGCTTCCAGACCGTGTTGGCCAGCGGCAGCAGCAGCCAGTCGCTCTGGGCCCAGTTCGGCCAGCCCGGCGTCACCACCGAGTTCTACATCGGCAACCCCCTGCAACAAAAGGGCGCCGGCGACTGGACCCTGGACCTGACAGGCGCCCAAGTCGGTGACACCTTCAGCATCAGCGTCGCTGTGCCCGAACCCGAAAGCTACGCCCTGATGTTGGCGGGCTTGGCCGTGCTGGGCTGGGCGGCTCGTCGCAAGAGCGCTCAGTAAACCCGCGCGCTTTCATAACAAGCATGTACCGACTGAGATGCGCCCACGCCCCGTGAGCTCGTCTCAGCGGCAGCTCCAACGCAATTCTTGAACCCTGTACATCTCATGCAAAAGACCCTGCTACCCCTCATTGCCGCAGCAGCCCTGCTGGCACCCGCCCTTCAAGCCTCGGCCGCAGGCACCTCCACCTTGAGCTTCCAGCAAGGCCTCAACGGCTATGCCGGCACCCAGGACGCGCACATTCGCAGCAATGAAACCAGCGGCGGCGATAGCCGCAACACCAACTACGGCGCACTCGCCTCGCTGAGCATCGACGGTGACGATGGCAGCCCAGGCGCCAAGCCCAACCAGGGCTTGATCCGCTTTGAGCACTTGTTCGGCAGCGCAGCCGGCCAGATCAAGGCCAGTGACACCATCGTGTCCGCTACCTTGAAGCTCAATGTCTTCGATCCCGGCAGCGGCTTCACCGTGCATCGCCTGCTGAGCGACTGGAGCCAAGCCAAGGTCACCTGGAACTCGCTGGGCAATGGCGTGCAACTCAATGGCGTGGAGGCCGAGGCCGCCGTGCTGGCCAGCTTCGGGGCCAATAACGGGAACGCCAATGTCAGCAATGGCTGGTTGAGCATCGACCTCACCCAGTCGCTGATCACCCAGCAAGGCCAAGCGCAGGCCGCTTTTGGCTGGTTGCTCACACCCTATTTGGCTGGCACCAACGGCGTGGACTTCCACAGCAGCGAATCCAGCAGCGCCGCGCTGCGCCCGCTTCTGGAAGTGAATGTGGTGTCCAGCGTGCCCGAACCGCAAGCTTGGCTGCTGATGGCTGGCGGCCTGCTGGCACTGGTGAACCTGAAACGCTCGCGAAAAGCCTGAGCGATAAACAAAACCCGAGCCAGAGCCCCTTCCGGCAGCATCAGCCGATGCCCGGCGCGGGTGGCTACAAAGGCAGGGCGAATGGGCTGTAGTGCCCCCCGCCCTGTCTTGCGCCCCTGGCGGCTCAGTCGTAAACCGACTTCTCCGCCCGGCGCGCCAAGACCGCAATGGGCGGCGCCCAGCGCTCGCCGCGCGCCTTTTTGCTGGTCACCAAGGTGATCTCGGACGGCTCAAACACCTCCACGTTGTGGGTGATGGGCGTGGTCAGCAAATACTGGGCGCGGGTGGAGCGCAGGAAGTGGCCCACCAGCTGGATATTGCGCACATCCAGGTGGGCAAAGGGTTCGTCGATGAAGACGAAGCCGCCGGCGCTGTCATCGTCCTTCATCAGGCCCACCAACAAGATCAAGCTCTTGAGCACCTGCTGGCCGCCCGAGGCCTCGCCGTCGTTGAGGCCGACCTCGCCCTTGCCGTCGAAGTTGAAGCGCACTTGCAGGCCGGCTTGCGCCAGGACCATATCGTCGTTGTCCAGATGCGGCAGCTCGGCCACGGCGATCACGCCGGCCAGCTCGCCCAGCTCCTGCACATTCTTTTTGTAGCGGCGCACGGTGGCGCGCAGCACGTCGATATAGCGCTCGCGGGCGTTGAAGGCGGCGATGCGGGCCATCTCATTGCTGGCGCGTCGGTCGTCGAGCTGGGCGGTTTGTTCCAGCACGGCCACGCTCATGCGTGCGTGGCGGTCTTGCACCTGCGGGTCGGTTTCCCACACGCCGTTGTCCAGCTCGGCCTGCACATGGCGGCCGGCAATTTCGGCCTGCTTGGCGTTCTCAAACTCGTCGCGCAAGGCTTGCACGGTGGCCGCCTGAACCCAGCTCGCGGGGAAGTTGGCCCGCGCCATTTTCGAGGCCTTGGCCGCCTGCGCCAATTCGGCACGGCGGGCGCCATGCTCGCGCTGCACGCGGCCGACATTGTCCTCGCTGGCTTTCAGCGAGGCTTGGGCGGACTCGTAATCGCGTTCGCTCCGGGTGTGCTGCGTGAGCGCACGGTCATGCTCGGCCTCCAGCGCCGACATGCGGGTCGCGGCCTCGATGCGGGCCTGCTTGAGCGCGGGCAGGCGCTCGCGGCAGGCGGCGAATTCGTCCGCCCGCTCACCCAGCTCTTGGGCAGCTTTGTGGCCTTGGGCGGCGCGTTGCGCGTCCTTGAACTGGCGCTCCACCTCGGCCTGTTCCTTGGCCAAGCGGGTCAGCTCGGCGTCGTAACGGGCCAGCTCGCTTTCCAGCGCTTTGCGGCGCGATTCCAGCGCGGAGACGCCGAACTGGAACTCACGCGGCTCCACCCACAGGCTGCGACCGCCACGGCCGTCGCGGTAATAGGCGTCGGGCGTGATCCACTCGCCGCCGGCCTTGGCGCCGGCCTCGGTGTCCTTCACGCGGCGGATGGCGCCGAGCTGGCGCAGCAGCCAGGCCGGCAGCTTGGCATTGATCTTCAGCGCGGCCAGCAGCGAATCCGGCGGCACCGAGCTGGGCAAGCTTTCAGCTTCGGCCACCACGTAATGCCGGTAGCGCTCGCGCGAGGCCAGGGCGAAAGCGTGCGATTCGTCCTTGGCGTTTTGCAGCACCACCACCCAGCGTGAGGGCCGCAACATGCCTTCGGCGGCGGCACGCCAGGCTTCGTCGGCAATGTCGATGCAATCGGCCAGCACATGGTGGTGAATGCCAGCATCGTCGAGCGCGCGGCGGAAGCGTGTCACCTCCACCGGCGGCGGCGGCAGGCGTTGGCCGCTCAGGGCCTCCAGCGCGGCCTGGGCCTTTTTGCTTTGGTCGTTGGCGCGGGTGAAGCTTTCGCGCAGGCTGTGCTGGCGGCCGCTCAAGTCCTGCACGCGCTGGGCCAGTTCCTGCGCATCGGCTTCCACGGCGGCCAGGGTGCGTAGCTCTTCCTCGCGCTTGGCCAGCAACTCCATCGGCCGCTCGGCCTCGCGGGCGGCGTCGAAGGCCAGGCGATTTTGCTTGCGCTCTTGCTCGATCTCGCTCAGGCGCGTCTTGGCCTGGGCCGAGCTTTCAAACAGCTTGAGCAGATCGGCGCGGCGCTGCGCCAGGGTGTTCTCGTCGGCGCGCGCGAACAAGCGCTGGCGATGCAACTCGCGCAGGCCCTGGGCGGTACGCTGGCGGGCTTCGCTCCACTGCAGCACCGGCAACACCTCGGTGGCCAGGCGCTCACGCTCGCGCAGGCGCAGCTGGTACTGCTGGTAGCTGGTGACGCGGTTAGACAAATCAGACAGTTGCGCCTGCGTGTGCGACAGCTCATGCGTCGCCTGCTCAACTTCCTTGAGCAGATGCTGCTGATGGCTGCGGGCTTGGTCGTAACGGTCCAGCACTTCCTGGTCGCCAAACACCTCGAACACCAGGCGCAGCAATTCCTTTGGTGAAAGCTCGCACAGGCGGTCGGTCTGGCCCTGCTCCAGAGCCAGCACACGGCCGATGGCGCGGGTCAGGCCGGCAGCTTCCAGGCGGCGGCGCCAGGCTTCGATGCCCATCCAGTCTTTCTCGCCCTTCTCGGCCACGGCTTCCACCTCGGCCACGCCGTCCAGCATCATGTAGCGGCGCTGCCAGTCGCCACCATGGCGCTCGATGCGGCAGACCAGGGTCACCTGATCGGCATACAGCAGCGAGCTGGCAAAGGGCCGCGAGCTGTTCTGGCGCCCACGCGGGCGGTTATCCACCAGGGCGCGCAGCCAAGCGGTTTCGGCGTTAGCGTGGCGGGCATAGGTTTTGTAGGTGCGCCCGCCCGAGCATTCCAGGCCCAGCAAGGTGCGCATCGCGTCGAGCAGTGTGGTCTTGCCCGAGCCGTTCGGGCCGGCGATGGTGATGATGGCGCCGTCCAGCGGCATGGTGACGCGCTGGATATAGTCCCAATGCAGCAGTTCGAGAGATTGCAGGTGAAACATCGATCAGGACTCGCTATCGGATTCTGGTTGGATTTCTTCTTCCGGCTGGCGCAACGTGGCCAGGGCCGGCGCCACCAGCGGGTCGGTGCTGCGCGCCAGCACATCGCCCAGCGCGCCGTCAAGAATGCGCGGCGCCAGGGTGTCGTAGTCCAGCAGCAGGTCCAGCAGCGGGCCTTCGGCAATGTCTTCCCCGCGCCGGGTGATGAAGCCGTTGCGCTCCAGCAGCTTGAGGTTGGAGTCCAGGCGCATCTTCTTGCCCAGCTGGTTGCCAAAGTCGGCCAGCAGGCTGCGGTAGGAAATCGTCGGGCTGACGCTGATGGCCATGGGCACTGGCTTGTCGGTGGCAAAGAACTCGCCCTGCCCTTCTTCCTTGGCCTCGGCGCGCGCCACCTGGCGCTGGCGCTTGGGCAACACAATCAGCGACCACAGCACCACCAGCAAGGCCACGCCGTCGCGCGGCAAGTCCAGATTGTTGTTGGCAGCCAAGCCGGTTTCGCCGAACACGGCGGCTTCCGCCGGGCGCAGCATGGCCAGGCTGATGTGGTCGGCGTAGAGGTTGTCGATCACCCGCAGGCCTACGGCGGCGAGGCGCTCACCCAGCGCGGTCCAGATATCGGTGTCGATCAAGGCGCGGCGCACCAGCGGGTGGCTGCGCGGCAGCCAGCGGCGCGCCAGCAATTGCGCCGCCAGGGCGGCAGCATCGTCCAGGGCTGAACTACTACTCATTCGGATTTGTCCTCGTTCTTCTCTTGCAGCGCCGGGTCGGCAGCAGCGGCGGTGCTGCGCAGCACGCCGGTACTCATCCAGGCGATGTGCTCGTCGTCAATCTCACCTTGCTCGGCCGACCAATGCACGCGCCAGGGTTGGCGCGCCATGTCACCGGTGGCGCCGCTCAAATGCTGGGCCTGCGGGTCGCCCAACAATGGCAGCAGCTGGGCGCGGTAAGAGGCGCGGGCATAACTGCCCCCCAGCACGGCGGGGGCCAGGTCTTGCTCGACCTCACCGGCCTCGCTCCAGCGCGCCAGCAAGGCCTGCATCAAGCCCATCTCGGGCGGCAAGCTCATCACCGCAAGCTCGCCCAGGGCGGCGGCCTGCGCACTGGGCAAGGCCTCGGGCACGGGCGGCTTGGGCCGGTCACGCTCGAACTCGGCCTCGGTGGTGTCCAGCAACTCATGCTGGGCCACAAAGATCGGATGCACCGGGCGCGACAAAGCGCCCAGGCTGAGGTTTTCCAGGAAATGCACGCCCTGCAACCAGCGCCGCACATCGGTGGTGGTGATGCCGGTGGAGCCAAGCGTGACGCGCTGGCGATCGGCCTGCTGCAGCGCACGGTTGAACTGGCTGGCCATGGCTAGCAAGCGCGCCTGCGCCAGGCCCAATTCGCGCGCCAAGCGCTCCAGCTTGGCATTGCCCTGCTCTTGCGCCTGCACCATGATGGCCGAGAGCGCCTCGCTGGCCTTTTCCACCAAGCTGAGCGCACGGCCGAATCGTTGGCGGGCACGGCGCAGATGGAACTCGGAACCGCTGGCAATGGCATCGGCAAACTCGTCGTACAAACGCGAGAGCTGGGCCTGCAAATGCTGCAGCTGCGCCGCGTCCAGGGTGCCCAGCTGGTGGGCGCCGGTGACGTTGGTCAGCAAGGCGCTCAAGTCGGCGTCTTGCGAGCTGGCCGTGACCAGGGGCGTCAGCACGCCCAGCAACTGCTGGGCCAGGGGCGTGACGCCGTATTGCTGATTGGAGGCATCCCACAGCAGCAGCTCGGCCTCGCGCAGGCGCTTGAGCACCAGCTCGAGCGGCTCGTCGCGCAACATGTGGAAATGCAGATTGAAGGTTTCGCGGCTGATGCGCGAGGCCGGCATGGCCATCACTTCCATGAACACCCACACCCGCAGCTTGACCAAGCTGGCCGGGCCGTGAAACAGCGCACGCAGCGCTGCCGTCAAGGCGTCTTGCCGTTCTAGTTGCCAAAGGAGCTGCGCCTCATTGGGCGCAGCGGCATCGCGAAAAAAATCTTCAAAGCGAGCTTCGTCTTCGCTCGCTGGGTGGTTGGGCTCCCGCATGGGCTGGATTATCCCCGCTCCCACCAGGCCCGCAGCCATGGCGAGCAGATCAAGACGAACAAGACCCAATTGGCCACCACGGTGAACCAGAAAACCCGCCGAAAGTCCGGCTTGGCAGACTTGTGCCGCAGCAGATGCTGGGCCAGCAAGGCCCCGGGCCAGCCGCCGGCCAGGGCCAGCAGATGCAAGGTGTTTTCCGCCACCCGCCATTGGTTACGCGCAGCGGCTCGCTTGTCACCGAAATAGACGATGAAGGTGGCCATGCTCAGCGCCATGTACAAACCCCACACGCCGGGCCGCAGGCCCCAGGCGATGTGGCAGGCCAAATAGAAGGCGGCAAAAACCGGCACCAACCACAAATGATTGGCGCTGCGCCGCGCGGCAGCGGGCTTGGGTGCCAAAGCCTTGGTGGCCAGGGGCCGCACCTTAAGCGCGCGCTTCTTGCCTTGGGCATCGTGGCCGACCTCAAAACTCAGGGCCATGCCCTGCCGGGGCCGCTCTTGCTGCAGCGCGAAAGCCTTGACATGGACGAAGAGCTTGGGCGCACCGTCCCGGGGGGTGATAAAGCCATAGCCTTTGGCGTCGTCCCATTGACTCAGCAGTCCTTCAAATCGCATTGCCACGCCTCGCATCGCCCAGCCTCACCTCAATTCACTCAACAAGAGTGCCATCCCCCAACGAAAAAAAGCCCGCTTACGCGGGCTTTTCTCAACCTTCAGGAGGCAATCTTATCAGCGACCGAAGCCGCTGCGACGCGGGGCGCCGCTCGGCGGGCCAGCGCGCTTGGGGCCGCGCGAATCGAAGCCACCTGGGCGACGATCGCCGCCGAAACTGGGCTTGTCACCGAAGGCAGGACGGTCATTGCGGGGAGCAAAGGCCGGCTTGTCGCCGAAGGCGGGGCGATCGTTGCGGGGGGCGAAACCACGGTTGTCGCCTTGGCCGCCACGGTTGTCGTAGCCACCACGGTCATTGCCACGGTCGAAAGCAGGACGGTCATTGCCAAAAGCAGGACGGTCGTTGCCGAAGGCCGGGCGGGCATCTTGACGGAAGTCGCCGCCACGGGGAGCAAAGCCCTCCGGACGCGGGCCGCCTTCACGCACAAAAGGCTTGCCGCCATCGCGATGGAAGCTGGGCTTGCCGCCGAACTTGTTGCCACCGCCGCCAAACTTGTTGCCGCCGAAGCCAGGCTTGTTGCCCCAGCCAGGACGGGGACCACGGTCTTCAAAACCACCGGCGCCAGCAGGCCGAGGCGGGAAGATACGCGGTTCTTGCGTCTTAGGCTCCAAGCCTTCGATTTGTGCCGAAGGAATGGTCTGAGTCGTGAACTGCTGAATGCGACGGATCATGGACACGTCATCACGCGTGGCCAGGGTCACGGCCAGGCCGGAGCGGCCAGCACGGCCGGTACGGCCGATGCGGTGCACATAGTCCTCGGCCTTCATCGGCAGACCGTAGTTGATCACGTGGCTGATGGTGGGCACGTCGATACCGCGGGCGGCCACGTCGGTGGCAACCAGCACGCGCACTTCGTGACGGCGCAGAGCCATCAGCACGCGGTTGCGGCGGCCTTGCGGCATGCCACCGTGCAGCGGGGCCACGGCATGACCCAACTCTTGCAGGCGCTCGGCCAGCCAGTCAGCATCACGCTGGGTGCTGGTGAAGACCAGGGCTTGGTCAACATCCTTGTCGGCCAGCAAATGCTCAAGCAACTGGTCCTTGTGGTTGTTGTTGTCAGCCCAGTGCAGACGCTGGGTGATGTTCTCGTGGGTGTCGGTGTGCGAAGCCACGTCGATACGCTGCGGGTCACGCATCAGGTCTTGAGCCAAGCGGCCCACATGGCCAGCGAAGGTGGCGCTGAACATGACGGTTTGGCGCTCGGCCGGGATGCGGTCAGCGACGAACTTGATGTCGTCGATGAAGCCCATGTCCAGCATGCGGTCGGCCTCGTCCAGCACCAGGGTCTCGACGTTGTCCAGCACGCACTTGCCGGATTGCAGGTGGTCCATCAGACGGCCAGGGGTGGCGATCAGGATGTCCAGCGGGCCGCTCAATTGGCGGATCTGCAGGGCGTAAGGCATGCCACCCAACACGGTGGCGATCTTCAGGCCGGGCACATGACGGCCGTAGGTCTGAGCCGCCTTGGCCACTTGCATGGCCAACTCACGGGTGGGGCACAGCACCAGCACGCGGGGGCCGTAGTTCTTGCCACGCACACGCTCTTGCTGAACGGCACGGCTGGCAATGATCTTGCTCAGGGCGGGCAGCGTGAAAGCTGCAGTCTTGCCGCTACCGGTGCGGGCGGAAACCATCAGGTCCTTGCCAGCGATGCCGGCGGGGATGGCCAGGGTTTGAACTTCAGTCGCGGTTTCGTAACCGGAATCCTTGACGGCACGCAGAATGGACTCGTGCAGGCCTAGATTTTCAAATGTCATAACTTCTTTCAACATGGCTGTGCCCTGCCTGCCAATATTGCAGACGAGCGCACATGCTTGAGTACGCCAATGATGGAGACGCATCAAGCCAATAATGTCGCTGGGAGAAAGCTCGCGTCGTGCGCCAGGTCTTGCGAGATCGGCAAAGCAAAGCTTGGCCGATGGGTGCCTGGGGCGGCGCCGGGGGAACAGTCAAAGCGACGGCATCGCCGCCGACCGAACCCGAAGGGCGCTCAGCGCATCACCCGGTGAGGGTGCTCAGCAAAGCATTCGATATGAATGTGTTTGCTGTCACTGCGCACAAGCTTCGTAAATGAAGAACTTGGGCAGCGGCCTGAACATAGGTCAGAGGAGACGTACGAATTACCTGGAACAGAGCGGGTGTCATGACCCCCAGGCAAGACCGCAACTATAGCACACTAGGGTTTCCACGGGAGACTTTTTTACAAGCAGATGACGACAAGGCCCCCGAGCGCGCATTTCTGCACGCTCGGGGGCCTTGGGGCTTGCTGCTGCCCTGGGCCTGATTGGCTGGCCAAGGCGGGCTTGGCGGCCATCAGACCCAGCGAAGCTTACTGCGCCTCGGGCAGCATCAAAGCCAGCGCCTGCATGAAGGCGCGCAGCTCTTCGCCTTGCATCAAGCGGCGGGCGATGTCGCCGTCCAGGCTGCATGGAGGCAGCTCGGGCAGGCGATCCAGCGCCAGCAACATCTGCTGCTCCAGTCCCGGCTGCGCAATCAGCTGAATCATCGGCAAGCCAGCCGAGTCTTCGCGGCTGGCGCTGGCCAGGCGCTGCTCCAGCAAGGCTTCGCCCCAAGGCAGTTCCAAATTGATCAAGCCCAGGCCGAGGTCCGCCGCAGCGCCCTCTCCTGCCGCATCAATGTGAAGGTCCAGACCGGCCGCGGCAGCGTCGCTGCACAGCAGGATTTGCAGGCTGGCGTCATCGCGCCAGCGGCGGGCTTGATGTTGGCGCTGCACCAGGCTCTGGCCGTCGTGCAGATGCAGCAGCTTGAAGCCGGCCGCCTGCAAGGGCGCCACCGCCAAAGCCAAGGCATCGTCCCACTGGCAGAACAGCACCAAGCGCGCCGCGGCGCGGCCCAGCAGTTCACGCGCCACCTCAACCACCGCCGCCAGCTTGGGGCTAGCCAAATCAGCGCCATCAGCAGAGGCATCAGCAGAGACCACAGCAGAAGCGCCAGCCAACAACTGCGGGCTGATCGCCACGCGGCGCAGGGCTTGCAACTGCTGGGTGATCTGCAGCAACTCGGCGTCAGACACATAGTCGCTGCGCTGCCAGCGCTGCACCGCACGGCGCAGGCCTTGCCACAGGCCGGCCTGCGCATCTTGCTGCTGCGCGCTCATGCTCACCTTGCGCAGTTGCAGCAAGGCGGGAGGCAGCGTGGCCAACAAGTCGGCGCGGCTGCGGGCGAACATCAGGCGCTCCAGCGTTTGATCCAGCGCATCCAGGGCCACAAAGCCCTGCACGCGACCTTCTTGGTCACGCTTGGCGTGGTAGCTCAGGAAGCGGGCATAAGGGCCGCTGCGCTGGCGATCCAGCAACTCCACCAGGGGCAACAAGGCCTTGGGGCGCTGATTCAAAAGCTCGCCGCTCAAGAGCAGCAAAAAGCCCTGATCCAATTGCTTGAGCTGGCTGAGCATCTGCTCGTCCAGCAGCGCCGCGTCGTCCACGATGATCAACTCGGGCGCGAAGGCCTGCAGCGGGGTCAGGTCTTGCGTCAGCGCCGCATGCGAGGCGATGCCGATCTCAGCCGCGCTTGGCGCCGCGCCGGCCTGCAGCATCTGCACGCCGCGCGGGCTCAAGGTCTGCGCCTCGGCTTGCCAGCGTGGCAAGCCGGCAGCCTCAGCCAGCACCAGCACGCGCTCCACACCCATATGGCGCATCAGCAATTCGGCCGCAGCCAAGGCTTGTGCGTGCAGGCCCAGACCCAAGTCATCGGCCACCAAGCTGCGCCCGGCGCAGACGGCAAACAAGGCCGCTTCCAATTGATAGATAGGCAGGGGCAGCTTGAGCAAGCCATGCAGCGCGGGGCTGGCCAGGCCTTGCGGATAGGCTTGCTCCAGGCGTTCCACGCGCTGGGCGGCGTCACGGCGATGGGCCAGCAAGGGCCACACGCCCTCTTCCACCCGCAAATCATGGCCCAGCGTGGCAGCCAGATTTAGCAACTGGCTCAGCGCACCGGGCGCCTCGGCACGCAAGCGGCCGTTTTCGTCAAGCATTGCTTGGGCAGCCTCCGCCAGCGCATCCGGGCAGGCACGCCCCTGGCGCCAACGCAGCTGACGGCGCGCACCAAAGCGCAGCAAGACTTCGCTGTAATCGGCATGCCAACCTTGGCGCAGCACTTGCGCGGCCTCGGGCTGGCTCAGGAGTTCGTCCAGCACGAAGTCGATGTGCTCGCAAGCACCGCGGTTGCTGAAGGCAAAGCCTGCGCAGCTGCAGCGGCAATCGATGGCCTGTGCGCCATGCACTGTCACTTGCCAATGCGCGGCCGCATCGCTCAAGGACGTGACGCGGTAGGCGCCGAAATGGCTGCTGGCATCCTCGGCCTGCAGGCTAAAGCGCGCGGGGGCCTTGGGCGGCTGGGGCGCTGCCACCGGGGCGGAAGCCGGTGCCGCAACGGGCGCGGCAGCGAGCTGCGTCTGCTTGTCGGCTTGCTTGGCAGCGGACTTGCCCTTGGGTGCTGCGCCTGTGGCGGACGATTTGGGCTTTGCAGGGCTGACAGCGGCCGGTGCAGCAGCTTGGGCCTTGGGCTTAGCCTTGGCTTTGGACGGAGCGCTGGGTGCTGGCGCAGGCGCGGCGACCGGCGCAGCGGCCACAACAGCCGCCACCGCGGGCTTGGCAGACTGCTTAGCTGCTGGCTTCTTTTTCGCAGGCACTGCCGCAGCTTCGGGCACCACAGGCGCGGCGGACTTCTTCGCCGCCGTCTTCTTTGAAATCGGCTCGACGGCCTTGGTGGTCGCTTTCTCAACCGGCTTCTTCACAGCCGCTTTGACCGGAGCCTTTGCTAGCGCTTCCACCGGTGCCTTTGCCATAGCCTTCACAGCCGTTTTCACTGCCTTGACGGGCGCTGCCGCAGCGGCCTTTTTGCCTGCAGCAGTTGTCTTGGCGGGAGCGACTGCAGCCACAGCCTTCTTTTTGGCCGGCGCTTTCACCGCAGGCGTCGCTACCGACGCAGCCTTGACCTTGGCTGCTGCCGCCTTGACGGGCGCTGCGGCCTTCACCGCCGCAGGCTTAGCCGCTGCCTTTGCGGCCGGCTTGGCGCTGACAGGAGCAGCCACAGGGCTCGCCGCCTTGCTCGCGCGTTTGGCGGGTGCCGCTGCAGGGCTGGCCTTGACGGTCTTCTTCGCCGGGCTCACCGCCTTTGCGGCAGGCTTGGACTCAACCGCCTTCACAGCTCTAACTGCTTTGGCAGTTGGCTTGGCCTCTGCCTTGGCGGCAGTGCTTGGCTTGGCTGCGGTCTTGCTGGCCGTTGGCTTCTTGGCTGCGGTGGCGGGCGCGGCAGTGGTCTTGGCACTGCTGGCGGCGGATTTCTTGGAGGCTGTAGCCATGAGATGTCGTATTCGGTGAGGATGGGCGTGGCGGCTAGCAATCGCCGCCCAGCGCATCCGGGCTGCCCAGCAGGCTGGCTTGACACCAGCCGCGCAGGCTATTGATAAAGGCAAGGTCTTGGGCGCGGCACAGATCGCTTTTCAGCAAACGCGCTTCACTCACGCGCCCCAGATGCAGGAGTTCTTCTCGGTAAACGCCGGGCAGCAGCCCGGCTTGCAAATGCGGGGTCAACCAGCGACCGTCCAACTTCACGGCGATATTGCCGAAAGTGCATTCGGTCAGCTCGCCGTCTTCGTTCCAAAGCAGCACGTCGAAGGCCTGAGCCGGCTTGGTGCTGGTAAAAAAATCATAGGCTTCGCGCCGCGTGGTTTTGTGTTGAAGAAATTCAGCGCCGGGGCCGCGCGTTGCGACGGCTTGCTCAGCGAGCGCGAGTATCACGCAATTCGGGGTCTGCGGGAGCGCAGTCAGCTCAACATGCACACGCCCTTGTTCGCCAAGCGTTGCTCGCACACGCCACTGGCCTTGCGGATTTTGCTGGGCCACGGCCTGCAACGCCGCCCGCAACTCCGCCTGATTCAGCCGTAAGCCGAAGTGCTGGGCCGTGCGTTGCATGCGGGCGATATGGCCGTTCAGACGCAGCAACTCGCCGTCTTGCAAGCGCAGGGTTTCCAGCGCCGCCACCGGCGCCTGAGCGCGCAGCAGGAAACGCGACTTGGCGCGCCACTCCGCAACTTCAGCCATCGCCTGCGAATCGAGCGTGATGGCGCTGCCCACACTGGCGCGCAGCGTCGATCCCCCGCCCTCGCTATCGAGCTGAGCTTCCACCGTACGAATCGGCACATTGAAGGTGGCCACCCCGCCCGGCTGCAGCAGGCCCAGGGCGCCGCAATACCAGCCGCGAGCCGCGGGCTCCAGCTCGGCAATGATTTGCATGGCGCGGATCTTGGGCGCACCGGTCACCGAACCACAGGGGAACAGCCCGGCGAACAACTCGGACAAGCGCAGCTTGGGCCGGCTCACCGCCGTCACGGTGGAAGTCATCTGCCACACCGTTGGCAAAGCGTGCAGCTCGAACAATCGCGGCACCCGAACGCTGCCCAGCTGGGCGACCCGGCTGATGTCATTGCGCAGCAGGTCGACGATCATCAAATTCTCGGCCCGCTCCTTCTGGCTGGTGTGCAGATGGGCTTGTGCCGCCTCGTCCTCCACCACATCGCGGCCGCGCGCCGCTGTGCCCTTCATGGGCTGTGCTGCGAGCAACCAGGAACTGGCTGCCCCCGGCACCGGCCGCCAGTCGAAAAACAATTCCGGCGAGACGCTGGCCACGCCGGCATCACGCAGAAAAATCGAGAAGCCGCCCGGCTGGGCGCGGTGCAGGGCCAGAAAGTAGGCGGCCAAGTCCACGCCCTCGGCCAGCGCGGAATACAGCGGCGTGGTCAGATTGACCTGATAGCAGTCCCCGGCGCGAATCCACTCGCGGATGCGTTCGATCTGCGCGCATTCGTCTAGCTCGCTCTGGCTGTCTTGCCAGTCTTCACAGCGGCGTGTGGCGGCCTTTGCACCGTTGACCGTGTTTGCAGCGCCGTCCTCGGGCCAGGGCTCGGGCGCAGTCTCGAAAACTGCAAACTCGGCCAGGGGCAAGGCCGTGTCACGCACGCACAGCGCCGCATCAAAAGCCGAAGCGGCTTCGTAGCGCAGGCCGCCCAGCACCCAGGCGCCAGCGCGGCTGGCCGCATGCGCCTCGTCCAGCACCGCGTTCAACTCGGCAGGCGCATGGGCGCGCAGCCAACGGGCTGGCGGCGCGTAGAAGGCACCTCGCACGCGCTCCCCGTCCTCCCGAGCCAGCGGATGGCGAGGGAAGTCAAAGGCAGCGTGCAGGGTCTGCGGCGGCAAAGCGACGGCGGGAGCTTCGGGCGTCAGGTCAGACGACATGGCTGGCCTCAATGCCCGGCTCAGAGACTGAGGAAATGCTCGCGGTAATAGGCCAGCTCGTCGATGGACTCGGTGATGTCGGCCAGCGCGGTATGGGCTTGCGCCTTCTTGAAGCCGGCCAGCAGCTCGGGCTTCCAGCGCTTGGCCAATTCCTTCAGGGTCGAGACATCCAGATTGCGGTAGTGGAAGAAAGATTCCAGCGCCGGCATGGTCTTGGCCAGGAAGCGGCGGTCTTGGCAGATGCTATTGCCGCACATGGGCGACTTGCCGGCTGGCACATATTGCTTCAGGAAGGCAATGGTCTGGGCCACGGCCTCGTCCTCGGTCACGGTGGAGGCTTTGACACGGTCGATCAGGCCGCTGCGGCCATGGGTGCCCTTGTTCCAGGCGTCCATCTTGTCCAGGGTTGCATCGCTTTGGTGGATGGCGAACACGGGGCCTTCCACGCGCTGAGTCAAATTCGCATCGGTCACCACCACGGCAATCTCGATGATGCGGTCGGTCTCGGGGTTGAGCCCGGTCATTTCCAGATCGATCCAGATCAGGTTTTGTTCATTCAGGGCCAGCGCGGGCGCGGCGCTGTCGTTGTCGGTATCGGTCGTGATGCTCATGGGGGCAGGTGTTTCGCGGAGACTTTATGTGGCCGGTATTGTCGCAGCCCTACACTTCGGACCATGCTTTCATCCCTGAACCCGCAATTTCTGGCCTTGGCATTCGCCATCGCCCTGGTGCTGACCCTGCTGGCCAAGTTCTGGCTGACCGGCCGCCAAATCCGCCATGTGGCCCAGCACCGCAACGACGTGCCGGCCGCATTCGCCGCCACCGTGCCCCTGGCCGCCCATCAAAAAGCCGCTGACTACACCATTGCCCGCAGCCGCTACGGCCTGCTGAGCCTGGCCTTCAGCAGCGCCGTGCTGCTGGGCTGGACCCTGCTGGGCGGCTTGCAGGCGCTCAACACCCTGCTGACACCGCATTTCAGCGGCATGGGCTATCAGCTGATGCTGCTGCTGAGCTTTACCCTGATTGGCGCCCTGCTGGACCTGCCCTGGGAGCTTTACAACACCTTTGCGCTGGAGCAGCGCTTTGGCTTCAACCGCATGACGCTGAAGATGTATGTCGTCGATGCGCTAAAGGGCATGCTGGTCGGCGCCGTCATCGGCCTGCCGATTGCCGCCTTGATTCTGTGGCTGATGGGTGCTGCCGGCAGCCTGTGGTGGCTGTGGGCCTGGGGCGCCTGGATGGGCTTCAACCTCTTGATTCTGGTGCTATACCCGACCGTGATTGCGCCGCTGTTCAACAAGTTCGAACCCCTGCCTGACGACAATCTGAAGGCCCAGGTCGAGACCCTGATGCAGCGCTGCGGCTTCAAGGCCAAGGGCTTGTTCGTGATGGACGGCAGCCGCCGCTCGGCCCATGGCAACGCCTACTTCACCGGCTTCGGCCCGGCCAAGCGGGTGGTGTTTTTCGACACCTTGCTGGAGCGCCTGAACGGCGCCGAGGTGCAGGCCGTGCTGGCCCATGAGCTGGGGCACTTCAAGCACAAGCATGTCACCAAACGCATGGTCTTGATGTTTGCCATCAGCCTGGCCGGCTTCGCCCTGCTGGGTTGCTTGTCGGCCCAGCCCGGCTTCTATCTGGCCTTCAATGTGCAGCCGAATATGACGGCACCCAATGACGCCCTGGCCCTGCTGCTGTTCTTGCTGGTGGTGCCGGTGTTCGGCTTTTTCTTCACCCCGCTGGGCAGCTATTTCTCGCGCCGCGATGAGTTCCAGGCCGATGCCTATGCCTGCGCCCAGGCCAGCGGCGCCGATCTGGCCTCGGCCTTGCTGAAGCTGCACGAGGACAATGCCGGCACGCTGACGCCCGACCCGGTCTACGCCCGCTTTTACTATTCGCACCCGCCGGCCAGCGAGCGCCTGGCGGCCCTGTCACAAGCCTGATGAAGCAGCCCCGCTGATGCCTAGCACCATCGATTTACTGAGCACAAACTGCCAACACGCGCTTGCCGCACTGGCCCCTGCCGCTTGGCCCGAATGGCTGGCCTTGGTGCCGGGTTGGCAGCTGATCAGCGCAGATGAGCAGGCGCAGCCAGCCAGCATCGAAGCCCGCTTCGATTTCCAGGATTTTGATCAAACCATGGCTTTCGCCAACGCCGTGGCCGCGATTGCCAAGGCACAGGACCATCACCCCGATATGCACATCTCTTTCAAGCACTGCGGCCTGCGCTTCACGACCCATTCGGCCGGGAGCCTGACGGCCAATGACTTCATCTGCGCAGCGCGGGTCAATGCCCTGCGCCACGCCGGCGGCGCCAGCGCATGAGCCGCTTCAGCGCCCTGGATCTCGGCCTGGTGGTGCGTGGCCATGGCCGCCATTACATCGTTGAGGACAGCGAAGGCCTGCGCCGGGTTTGCCACCCGCGCGGCAAGAAGAGTGATTGCGTGGTGGGCGACGAGGTGCGCTGGGCGCCCAGTGGTTCGGACGAAGGCGTGATCGAAGCGGTGGAGCCGCGCCGCAATCTGCTGTTCCGCCAGGACGAGTGGAAGACCAAGAGCTTTGCGGCCAATGTTGATCAGTTGCTGATCCTGGTTGCCGTTGAGCCGGTGTTCAGCGAGAGCCAGCTGTGCCGCGCCCTGGTGGCCGCGGAAGCCGCCGGCATCCACACCACGATTGCCCTGAACAAGACCGACCTGCCCGGCGCCGCCGCCGCGCGGGAACGCCTGGCGCCTTACCGGGCCATGGGATTGAACATGATGGAGATTGCGCTGAAGGCCGAACCGGCCGAGTCCATCGCCAAGCTCACGCCTTGGCTGACCGGCAAGCGCAGCTTTGTGATGGGCCCCAGCGGCACCGGCAAGAGCACCTTGATCAATCTCTTGATCCCCGATGCCAAGGCCCAGGTGGGCGATATCTCGGTGGCGCTCAACTCCGGCCGCCACACCACCACCACCACGCAGTGGTACTGGGTGGACGCCGAGCGCCAATCGGCCCTGATCGACTCACCCGGTTTCCAGGAATTCGGTGTGCGCCAGATCGAGCCCACCCAGCTGCCGCTCTTGATGCCCGATCTGCGCGCGCATGCCGACCATTGCCGCTTCTACAACTGCACCCATCAGCATGAGCCCGGCTGCGGCGTGCGCGATGCGGTGGAGGCCGGCTTGATCAGCCCGGCGCGCTACCGCATCTACGGCGAAATCCTGGCCGAGCTGACCAGCAAGCGCTGGTGATGGCCGCCGGCCGGCCCCGAGGTAGCTCTAGGCTGGAGGCCAGCTGCACTCAAGCCTGTTTGAGGCAATAGACGTAGTAAGTGCCGTCCTTCTCGATGGCGCCCTCCACCTCTTTGGCGAAGCCGGGGAACCTCTCCGCCCAATGCGCCAGCACGCGCAGATAGCTGAGCCAGGCACCATCGGCCGGGCCGATGTTCTCGCCCGGCATGACGATGGGAATGCCGGGTGGATAGGGAATCACGCCCACGGTGACGACGCGGTTGGCCAGTTGATCCAGCGGCAGCAACTCGACCTCATCGGTCATCAGTTTCTGGAAGGCCAGGCGCGGTGTGCAGTGCGGCACCGGCAGCTGTGCGTAAGCCTCGGCCTCCCAATAGCCCATGCGGCTGGCGCGCATCTCGGCCCACATGGCATCACCCAGGTCCTTCACGCCCATGCCCGCATAACGCTCAGGCGCTGCGGCCAGCACGCGCGGCAAGGCCTTGGCCAAGGGCACATTGGCGTCGTAGTCGCGCTTGAAGTCCAGCATGGTGTTGATCAAGGT
Source organism: Roseateles sp. PN1 (assembly GCF_038419725.1). NCBI lineage: Bacteria > Pseudomonadati > Pseudomonadota > Betaproteobacteria > Burkholderiales > Sphaerotilaceae > Roseateles > Roseateles sp. PN1. Next base: position 402,771 of record NZ_JBCARA010000002.1, read on the forward strand.
GCCCCATTTGCCCTTGGTCACGCCCATCGAGAACAGGAACAGCACCATATGCGCCGTGGTGCGCGAGGGCACGATGCCATGCTGCGACATATAGGCCGTTACCAAATCGCCCGGAATGCCATTCTCGGCCAGGGTGCCGTCCTCATTCATGCCGGGGGCGACGATGCCGAACTTGATCGGGTCGAGCAAGCACCAGCCGTCCGGAATGGCATCAAAACCGTGCCAGCGCTCACCCGGGTGCAACACCCAGCATGAGGGCTCGTGCGCCAGCAGCTCGGCCGGTGCGTCGGCAAAGGCATAACGATTTCCCGTAGCGGGGTCCGTCACCTCGGGCGCATTCCAGGGCGTGAAGAACCATTCATCTTTGGCCGCCAGTTCACGCGCCACCTGGGCCACGGCCTGACGGCAGGCCACGGCTTCGTCGATCACGTCTTGCGTCAAGGCCTCGCCCGAGGGGCCGGCCATCATGGCTGCCGCCACCTCATTGCTGGCGATCAAGGCGTACAGCGGCGAAGTCGAGGCCTGCGCCCCATAGGCCTCGTTGAAACGGCCATGGTCGACCGCGCCCTTGCCATCACGCACGTGGATGAAGGAGGTTTGCGAGAGCGCGGCCAGCAGCTTGTGGGTGGAGTGGGTGGCGTACACCGTCGGGCCATCGTCCGGGTGGCTGCTAGCCGCACCCCGCATCGCAAAACGCTCGCGATACATGGGGTTGAAGCGGGCGTAGCCGAACCAGGCCTCGTCGAAATGGATGCGGTCCACGCTCTGGCTCAGCAGATCCTCGACGCCCTTGGCGTCGTAACACATGCCGTCATAGGTGCAGTTGGTCAGCACGCTGTAGACGGCGCGCTGCTGCGGCGCCTTGGCGGCCAGCGGATTGGCGGCGATCTTGGCCGCAATCGCGGCGGGCTGGAGTTGATCGGGGTGAATGGGGCCGATCACACCGTAGCGATTGCGCCCCGCTTGCAGAAAGACCGGAATGCCCCCGGTCAGCGCCAGGCCTTGCTCAATCGACTTGTGACAGTTCCGGTCGCACAGCGCGATTTGCTGCTCGCCGATGCAAGCCGACATGATGGTGCGATTCGAGGCCGAGGTACCGTTCAGCACCGAGTAGCTGCGATCGCTGCCGAACACCTCCGCCGCGTAGTTTTCGCTCGCGCCAATCGGCCCGGTGTGCGAGAGCAGCGAACCCAGCGCGCCGCGCTCAATGCCCATATCGGTGCGGAACAGGGTCTCGCCATAGGCTTCGACAAAGAGTTGGCCGATGGGCGACTTGCTGAAGGCCACGCCACCCTGGTGGCCGGGTGCCGCCCAGGAGTACTCGGCATCCCGGTTGTAATTGACCAGGGCGCGGGCAAAAGGCGGCAGCAACTGCTCAAAGTAGCGCTCCACCGCTGCTTCGATGCGGCGGGCGATGAAGGGCGGACTGTCTTCCAGGGTCCAGATGAACTCATCGGCCAAGCTGGCCACCGTCACCGTCATCGGGCCACCGGCGGACTTGCGGTCGGCCAGCAAGAACACCGGCACGCTGGCATTGCGGCGGCGCAAGCCTTGCAGCAGCTCAGCGGCCGCGGCATGGCTGGCGTCGTCATTGGCGCCCAAGGACCAGTCGATCAAGACGCAGTGAATGGCCGCGTCCGAGCGCAAATTCGCCGCACCGTCGGCATAGGACAGGGCCTCGATGACCTCAACGCCGCGCTCGCGCAACGCGGCCAAGATGGCCTGAATGCGCCGGCTGGCGGTGGTGGACTGGCCGGCCAAATCGTCGTCAATGCACAGCACGCGGGAGCGAAAAGGAATTGAATTTGCCATCGGTTGATCTCCTCAAACTGTCTAGCTGGCCGCGCAGGCATGTTGCCGTGCCGCTCAGCGCTGATGTGGGGGCCAATGATTGGCGCGGGCCAGCTTGCGCTGAACCTGGCCCGCGCCCAAAGACTTCAGGCCATCAAGGCCGCACCCAGCCTTCGAAAGCAAGCTTGGTCGGTTCTTCCCAGCCGCCGAAGTAGCGCGCATACACCGCAGGGAAGCTCTTGCTGAGGTAGAGCTGGCTCAGCGCGCGGTCCACCAGCAGGCGGAAGTCGTCGTCATTGCGTGCCATCGCCAGGCCCAGCAGTTCGGTATTGAGCACCCGCTTGGCCACCAGCAACTCCTTGCCAAGCTGATTGCGCGCCACATACTGCTCCAGCAGCACCCGCTCGCCGAAATAGGCATCGGCCTGCTTGGCCTGCACCAGCGCAATGCCCTTGGCATCGTCCTGGACCTTGATGGTGCTGACCGTCACGCCCAGCAAGCGCGACTTGGCGCGCGCCCAGTCCTCGGCCAAAGTGCCTTCACGCACCGCATAAGTGTGCTTGACCCGGCCGCCATTGGCAGTGGCGCGCCAGACCGGCCCGGTCACCGGCGCCTGGCCATTGACCACATCGCGCAGCTGCTTGCTCGCATCCTGCCGAATCAGCACCGCAATGCCGCCATTGAGCACCGGGATGGAGTAAGACACGTGCTCGCGGCGCTTCAAGGTTTCAGCCGTGGCGGTGCACAGCAGATCAACGCCGCCGTTCGCCACTTTGTCGACCGCATCTTCCGCGGCAACGGGCACATAACGCACCGTCACAGCGCGCTGTGGCAGCTTGGCTTTGACGGCGTCGGCCACCGCCTGGCACAGGTCGGCGCCGTAGCCAGCCAGTTGCCCATCGGCGCCGCGGCTGGACATGGGAGCCACGCCGTCGATATAGCCCAGGGTCAGTTGGCCGCTCTTGGCGATGCGCTCCAGCGTTTGCGCCGATGCCTCTTGCAGCGGCAGAACCAGGCCGGTCAGCAGGCCGGCCGTCAGCAGGCCCCATTGAATGCTTGGGTAAATTGCCATGATTGGATTCCTCTTTCTTGTTGAGAAGGTGGCGGTGCCGCGCGCTTTCATGATCAGCATGGGTGCGCGCGAAGGCCGCTCGGACCTTGGTCTTTTCAGGCTGTTCAGGCTGTTCAGGCTTTCGCTGCACCCGCCTTGGGCAGGACTTCGATGAAGCGGTTGGCGATGAAGCCGTAGATCAGGAAGCCAACAGCCATCACGATCATGCCGCCGAAGACGGCGTCCTTGCCCGAGGCATAAAGGGCGTAGAAGCTGTACAGCATGGCCACCATCAGCACCACCACATTGCGGGTGAACACCGCGCTGCTGACCTTGGCCTTGTGCATGATGATCATCAGGGCCGACAGCGCGGTCACGTAGGGCACCAGATTAGTCACCGCCGCCAGATTCACCAGCTTGCCGAACTGCGCCGCAGCATCCGGCGACATGGTGGACACCGCCATCAAGGTCTGGATCACGCAAGCCACCACCATGCCCACGATGGGCGCTTCCGCCGCGGTGATGCGAGCGAAGAAGGCGGGGAACATGCGCTGCTCCGCCGCGGCTTTGGAGACTTGGCTCAGCGTGAACTGCCAACCCAGCAGCGAGCCCACACAGGCCGCCACCGCCAGGAACAGAATCACATTGCCCACCATGGGCGTGAACATGGTGGCGTAGACCAAGGCAAAGGGCGCGGTGGACTGAGCCAGCTCAGCATTCGGGACAATGCCCTGAATCACCGTGGTCGACAGGATGTACACCACGGCCGCGCCGCCGGTGCCGAACAAGCAGGCCAGCGGCACATTGCGCTTGGGATTCTCCACCGCATCAGAGTTGGCCGCGGCCGACTCCATGCCCAGAAAAGCCCACAAGGTCAGCGGGATGCTGGATGCAATCGCCTCGCTCAGCGGCGTGCCATGCGGGTTCCAGGCCTCGGCAAAGACCGACGACTTGAACCAGAACCAGCCGATCACCGAGAGGCCGGCCACCGGGATGATCACGCCCCACACGGTGATGGCGCCGATCTTGCCCGTTACCTTGGGGCCGCCAAAATTGGCCACGGTGGTCAGCCACAGCAAACTCACCACGCCGACGAAGAGCGGCGTTGAGCCGGTGCCCAGCCAAGGGATGAAGGGTGTGATGTAGCCCACCGCCGAGATGGCAATGGCCACATTGCCGATGGCCAGCGACAGGTAGTACAAGAAGGAGGCCATGAAGAAGCCCGACTTGCCATGCGCTTCTTCGGCATACGCCGACATACCGCCCGAGCGGGCGCAGAACAAACCGCATTGGGCGAAGCTGTAGGCAATTGCCATCGAGCCTACGGCGGTGATGACCCAGGACAGCAGCGACACCGCGCCGAGTTGGGCCATATTGGCGGGCAACATGATGATGCCCGAGCCCATCATATTGACCGCGACGATGGTGGTCAGCCCCATCAGGGACATTTTCTTGCTGGAATCAGCCATTGCGGGCTCCTTGATTTTGGGTCTTGCAAGCCAGGCTTGCAGCTGCATGAGAGGTCAAAGATCGCTTCGCCGCACGCTTCACAGCGTGCGACCACAAGCGGCCCGGATTCACTTCAGGCATTGCACAAAGTAGCGCCCGTCCTTGACCTCGACACCGTGGGTGTCACGGCCAAAACCGGGGAAGCGTTCGCCCCAGTTCTGCAGGCCACGCAGATAGCCAATGAAGGGGCCATCCGCCGCGCCGGCCGACTCACCCGGCATCAACATCGGAATGCCCGGCGGGTAAGGCACGATGGCATTGGCCAGCACGCGGCCGGCCAGATCGTCCACCGCCACCTCCTCGATCTCGTTGTGCACCAGCTTGGAATAGGCGTCGGCCGGCGTCATCACCGGCTCAGGCAGGGAGGAGAAGGCCAAGGCCTGCAGGCGCAGGATGTTGCTGCTCTTCATCTGCTCAAACATGGCGTTAGCCAAGTCCTTCAGGCCAACCCCGTTGTAAGCCTCGGGCACCGCCTCGCCGTGGCCGTAAAGCACCTCGGCCACCGGCGTGTTGGCGTCGTAGGCTTCCTTGAAGCGCAGCAAAGCATTGACCAGGGTGCCGAACTTGCCGCGCGTCACGCCCAGGGAGAACAGCACGAGGATGGTGAAGTCGGTAGTCTTTTCGACTTGAATGCCGCGCTGGCTGAGGAAGGCCGTCACCAACATGGCCGGGATGCCGCTGGCCTCGAAAGAGCCGTCCTCGGCGATGCCCGGCGCCACGATGGACACCTTGATCGGGTCCAGCATGCAATAGCCCGCCTCGATGTCCGCAAAGCCGTGCCAGCTCTGGCCCGGCTGCAGCACCCAACAGCTGGGCTCGGTGCTCAGCAACTCGGTGGGCGCATCCTCGAAAGCCATGGTCTTGCCGCTGGACGGGTCGGTGACGACATCGGCATTCCAGGTGCTGAAGAACCAGTCGCCGCGCGTCTGGGCATCGCGGCGCATGCGCCAGACGGCCTTGCGGAAGATGACCGCTTCTTGAATCGAATCGTGGGTCAGCGTCACGCCGCCCACGCCGGTCATCATGGCCGCCGACACTTCGTTGGACGCGATGATGGCGTACAGCGGCGAGGTCGAGGCATGCATCATGTACGACTCGTTGAAACGCGCATGCGGCACCGGGTTGCGGCCGTCACGCACATTGATCAGCGAGGACTGCGAAATCGCAGCCAGCAACTTGTGGGTCGAGGTGGTGGTGAAGATGGTGGGCTTGTCGCGCGGATAGTCCTTGGCTTCGCCATACATGCCAAAGCGGTCGCGGTAGAGCGGGTTGAAGCGGGCGTAGCCATACCAGGCTTCGTCAAAGTGGATGCGATCCACGCTCTTGTCCAGCAACTCCACCACCCGCGGCACCAGATAGATCAGGCCGTCATAAGTCGAATTGGTGACGATGGCATGCACCGCCTTTTTGGCCTTGTCCTTGGCCAGGGGGTTGGCGTCGATGGCCGCCTTCACGTCGGCCTCGCTGAGGGTCTTGGCATGGATGGGGCCGATGATGCCCAGATGATTGCGCGAGGGCACCAGATAGGTGGGCACCACGCCGGTCATGGTCAGCGCCTGCTCGGTGGACTTGTGGGCATTGCGGTCGCACAAGGCGTAGTCACCACGCGTGACCGAGGCCATCATGATGACCCGGTTGGACATGGATGAGCCGTTGGTGACGCTGTAAGCGCGGTCGCCGCCAAAGATCTTGGCGCAGTATTTTTCGCTCTCACCAATGGGGCCGCTGTGATCGAGCAGGGAGCCCAACTCGCCCACCGAGATCGACAAGTCCGAGCGCAGCAGGTTCTCGCCGAAATAGTCGTGGAACGCGGCACCGACCGGCGACTTCAAAAACGCCGTGCCACCCGCGTGGCCCGGGGTGTGCCAGGAGTATTCGTACTTGCTGGCGAAGTCGATCAAAGCGCGGGTGAACGGTGGCGCAATCGCATCGCGGTAACGCTTGATGGCGGCAAACACCCGGCCGGCGATGAAGGCCGTGGTGTCTTCCAGGAACCAAATCAGCTCGTCCACCTGACGCATCACTTCAGCGGATAGCTGGGCGCCGCCGCTGCCCGCCATCATCATCACCGGCACATTGGTATTGCGCGAGCGGATCAGGTTCAGGGTTTGGGTGGCGCCCGCATGGCTATCGTCTTCGGAACCCATGGACCAGCTCAGCAAAACGCATTGAATGCCGGGGTCCGAATGGATCAAGGCCTGCGCATCTTCGACCGTGCTGGCCTCCAGCACCGTGATGTCACGCTCGGCCAGGGCCGCACCCAGGGCGCGCACTGCCCGGCCAACGGCCGATTGCGCATTGAACTCTGCGCTGACCAGCAGCGCCTTCATTTCAACAATCCGCACTCCATGACTCATCAAATACTCCCGGTTAGCCAAGGCCCCCTTGGGCCTTGAGTGCAGGCTTGTGGCCTGCCTTAAAAATGGCTGCTAGGTTAGGCCTCGGGGCAATGAGCCACAACACCTAACTTAGAAGCCGAACAAGCGTGATTTGAGTCCGAGCAAACCCAAAGCGATTTGCGTCCGCGCAAAGTGGGGGGAGTGCGGGACCGGAGAGCGAACATGGCCCTTGGTCGCGGTGGCCGATCAAGATTGAGGTACCGGGCACAGGGCATGCGGCTTGCGTCACCGCTGCAAGAAATTCGCGGGCCTGCGGCAGCGAGACCTGACCCTCGGCTGGATCAAGCACTTGCGCTGCCGCGCCTGAATAAAACACGCCCGTCACGATGACGATCGCCTGCAGCGCCGGCCCTGCATCGCCTGAGCCGCTCTGCCGCCAAGTTGCCCAAAGAAAAAAGGCGGCACACCGATCATCCCGATCGATGTGCCGCCAGGGCTCTAGCCAGCTCGCGCTGGCGAACTCAGTTCAGTTCAATTCAATTCAGTTCAGGCGCGATCCCGGCGTGGGCACTTCGCGGGCCTCAACATCAACCACCTCGCCCACCGGCTCGCGCCGCGCAGACATCGGGCCGCGCCCGGCACGGAATTGCCCGGCGCGCTTCAGGCCAGAGACATCAATGACCGGCTTGCGCCCGCGCAGCAGGCTCCAGATCACCACCCCCAAGAGCGTGAACAAGGCCAGCGCGAAAAAGGCGAGTACCAGCACCGCGGTGGCCACACCCAGGACCAATCGCGTCAACAAACTCAGCACTGAAGAAATCATCTCGCTCTACCCCTTTCGCCCTCTTGCAGGCCCCAAAACTCATCAATTGAGGGCTGCACCGCCAATTTCAACCCCGGCCCACCAAGGGCATATGGCTGGCCATCACGGTCATCTGCTGCACATTGGCACTCAGCGGCAGGCTGGCCATGTACAGCACGGCGCTGACAGCGTGAGCCACATCCATGGTCGGCTCGACGGCAATCTGGCCATTGGCCTGGCGCACGCCGCGCGTCATCGGCACAGCCATTTCGGTCAAGGCGTTGCCGATGTCGATCTGACCACAAGCGATATCGAAGGCGCGGCCGTCCAATGCCAGCGACTTGGTCAGGCCGGTGATGGCATGTTTGCTGGCCGTGTAGGGGGCGGAGTTGGGCCGCGGCGCCTGCGCCGAGACCGAGCCGTTATTGATGATGCGGCCGCCACGCGGCAGTTGCGCCTTCATCAGCTTGAAGGCCGCCTGAGCGCATAGAAAGCTGCCGCTCAAATTGACGTCGATCACCGCCTGCCACTGCTCGAAACTGAGCTCGTCAATCGGCACCGCTGGCGCCGACAGGCCGGCGTTGTTAAAGAGCAGATCGAGACGACCGAACTGCGCCCCGACCTGCTCAAACACCGCCGCCACGGCCGCCGGCTGGCTGATGTCCGCCGCCAGCACCAGAGCCTGATCCGGCTGGGCGCCCAAGGCCGCCGTTTCGCGCAAAGCCGCCTCGCGCCGCCCCACCAGGGCCACGCGGTAGCCCGCCTGCATCAGCGCCAAAGCCACGGCCCGGCCAATGCCCGAACCGGCGCCTGTCACCAAGGCAAATTTGCTCACTGTGCTCATCGCACCCGCCCTTCCCTCTTGAGGTTTTTAGTTCTGCAACAGGCCCCGGCCCTTGAGCATCGGCGCCACTTGCGGATCGCGGCCGCGGAAAGCCCGGAAGGCCTCGCCGGGTTCGCGGCTGTTGCCGCTGGAGTAGATGGTCTCCAGCAGGCGCTGCGCCACGACCGGGTCGAAGATGTTCCCTGCTTCCACAAAAGCCTGGTAGGCATCCATCTCCAGCACCTCGGCCCACATATAGACGTAGTAACCGGCGGCGTAAGAACTGCCCGAGAACAAATGTTGGAAATGCGTCAGCCGGTGGTTCAGGCCCACCGCTGCGGGCAAACCGTAGGCGGCCAAGGTTTGCGCCTCGAAAGCCACAACCTCGGGGCCCTGAGCATCGGTGAGCGAATGCGCCGCCAGGTCGACCAAGGCGCTGGCGGTGTAGCGCACCGTTTCATAGCCCTGGTTGAACAGCGCCGCCGCCTTGAGCTTGGCCAGCAGTTCTTCAGGAATCGGCGCACCGGTCTTGTAGTGCCGCGCATGCTTTTTCAGCACCTCGGGCTCAGCCATCCAGTGCTCGAACATCTGCGAGGGCAGCTCGACAAAATCGCGCAAGACCTGGGTGCCGGAAAGCCGCTCGAACTCGACGTCAGACAGCAAGCCGTGCAGGCCGTGGCCGAACTCATGGAACAAGGTGCGGGCATCGTCAAAGCTCAGCAGCGTGGGCTCGCCCGCCGCGCCCTTGGCGAAGTTGTTGTTGTTGAGAATGATGGGCAGGCAATCCAGGCCGTTGCGGGCTTGCCAGCGCAAGGCATTCATCCAAGCGCCGCTGCGCTTGATGCTGCGCGCGAAGTTGTCTTGCACGAAGAGGCCGCGCGCCTGGCCGTCGGCGCCGCGCACCTCGTAGACCTTCACATCGGGGTGATAGGCTTTGATGCCCGGCTGGTCCACAAAGCTCAGGCCGAACAAGCGGCCGGCGCAGTCAAACAAGGCCTGCACCATCGCATCCAGCGGGAAGTAGGGCTTGACCTCGGCCTCGTCCAAGTCGTACTTGGCCTTGCGCACCTTCTCGGCGTAGAAGCGCCAATCCCAGGCTTGCAAGGGCAAGGCATGACCCAGGCTTTGCATCATCGCTTCCAGGGCTTCTTGCTCCAGCGCGCAGGCAGCCTTGGCGGGCTCCCACACCTGATCCAGCAGGCCAAGCACCGCTTGGCGGCTGCCGGCCATGGTGTCGGCCAGGGCGTAGTCGGCATAGCAGGCATGGCCATGCAGGCGCGCTTGCTCATTGCGCAGGGTCAAGATTTCTTGCGCGATGACGCGGTTATCGCTGGCGCCGGCATGCTCGCCACGGCTCACCCAGGCTTCCCAGGCTTGCTGGCGCAAATCGCGCCGCTCGCTGAAGGTCAGGAAGGGCACGATCAGAGAGCGCGACAAAGTAATCACATGCGCGCCACCCACGCCGCCCTTGCCCGCAATCCCACGCTCTGCCGCCGCCTGCGCCGCAGCCTGACGCACAAAGTCCGGCAGGCCGGCCAGATCGGCCTCGCCGTCCAGCACCAGCTGGTAGCTGGTTTCATCCGCCAAGACGTTCTGGCCGAACTGCGTATTGAGCTCGGCCAGGCGGCCCATCACCTCGGCATAACGGCGCTGTTCAGCAGCACCCAGCTGGGCGCCGGCGCGCACGAAGTCAAGGTGCACACGCTCCAGCAAGCGCAATTCCTGGGCGGACAAGCCGAGGCTCTGGCGCTCGCGAAAGATGGCGGCGACGCGCGCGAACAGGCCGGCGTGCATATAGGTCCAGCTGCTATGCGCGGCCAGCGGTGCAGCCAGAGCACGCTGGGCGGCCTGCAGTTCTGGCGAGGTGGCAGAGGCCGCCAGGGTGCCGAACAAATGCTCAAGCCGGGTCAGCAAACGGCCGCTGCGGTCAAAGCTCGCCAAAGTATTGGCAAAGCTGGGCGCTTCGGGCTGCGCCGCGATGGCGTCGACTTCGGCCCGGTGCTGGGCCAGTGCGATCTCAAACGCCGGGGCGAAATGCTGGGCTTGGATTTGCGCAAAGTCCGGCAAGCCCAGCGGGGCGGCCCAGTCTTGCAGCAAGGGATTGGAGGCGGGGTTGGGGCTCATGGCGTGATGGCTGAATGGCGTGAATGAAAAGGCTGCCCAAATGCAAAAAGGCGCCAGCTGCATAGCCTGGCGCCCATTCGGGTCATTGGACCGGAAAGAAGCTCACTCGCTTACTTCGGTGCCGTAGCGGCGGCAGCAGCGCGTTCCTTCTTGATGGCGGCTTCGTCGGCCTCGTCGTAGGCCTTGTTGCCGCACTCAGCCTTCCAGTCGTCGATCTTGTCAAGGTGGGCTTCGGTGCGCTCTTCCAGGGTCTTGAAGCTGGCGTTGAAGGGGTCCACCTTGTCAGAGAAAGCCTTGCGGCGAGCTTCCAGCGCCTTGCCTTTCTCGATCACTGGCGCGGCAGCGGCGTCAAACTTGGCGGCGCGGGCTTCGTATTCCTTGCGCTTGGCTTCGAGCTCGTCCTTCGTCATCTTGGGCGCGGCAGCCTTGATCTCGTCGTTCATCTTCAAGATGCCTTCGCGCTCGGCCTTGAACTCGGCCACTTCGGCCGTGTAGGCCTTGTCAGCCTCGTTCAATTCTTCTTTTTCCTTCTTCAGCGCCACGCTCTGGTCCTTGTAGGCCTGCTGGCCTTCCTTGATGGACTGGGCTTCCTTGGTATTGGCCTCATACAAGGCCATGCAGGCGCGCAACTCGTCGCGGCTCATGACTTTTTGCTTGGGCTTTTCGACCACCGGCTTGCCGACCTTGTTGTTCTTCGGGTCGACCTTGGCGTTCGGATTGGTCGTGACATTGGATTGCGCCACGGCCTGGAACGATGCGGGCAAAGCCAGGGCCAGGGCGAGAGAGAGGGCGAGAAGTTTCATGGTGGAGACTCGGCTGAATGCACCCTGAGGATGGGGGTGCGGACAAAAAATCAGGCGCCCATCATGCCACGCAGGGCGAATGGGCTGTGCGAGAGGCGTGCAACAAAGCGTGACACCGCAGTGCGGACTAAGCCGCATCCGCAGTACCGCCCGTGATTACTGCAAGCCCTTGCGCAGCAACTCGGCCACCAGGGCGTTGATGCCGCCCTCATGGCTGGCGGCCTTGTCGCGCAGGGTCTGGGTCAGCTCAGCAGGCAGCTTGCAGGCGAAGGGCACCAGTCCGGCGGCGCTGTCGAGGCGGCGCTGCTCCTTGCGGTCCGGCAGCTGGGCTGCACCCTGACCAAAGCGGCCGGGAACAGGCGCACCTCGCATCTGGGTATCAAGTTTCAGGCCGGCGAGGCGGTCGAGGTCGGTTTTCTTCATGCTCATGGCCTGGATTGTCCCTCATCGCCTGGGTTGATAATTCGCCACCCCGCCGACCACCACCAGAGAAACGCGCCCACATGGCAATCAAGGCCACCATCCACAAAGCCCAAGTCCAAATCGCCGACATGGACCGCAATGTCTACGGCGAACACAATCTGACCATCGCCCGCCAGCCCTCGGAAACCGACGAGCGCATGATGATCCGCATCCTGGCCTTTGCGCTGAATGTGCAGGCCGATGATCTGAATGGCCAGCTGGAGCTGAGCAAGGGCCTGGCCGATGCCGACGAGCCCGAGCTGTGGCAGCGCGACCTGACCGGTGACATCAAGCACTGGATCGACCTCGGCCAACCCGATGACCGCCGCTTGCTCAAAGCCCATGGCCGCTCGGGCCATGTCAGCGTCTACGGCTTTGCCTACAGCACACCGATCTGGTGGGCCAATATCGAATCCAAGCTGACGCGGCTGAACCGCCTGTCGGTCTGGCAGATTCCGCATGAGCAGTCGCAAGCCCTGGCCAAGCTGGCACAGCGCACCATGCAATTGCAAGTGACGGTGCAGGACGGCGGCATTTATGTCTCCACGGCCGCCGACTCGATTGAAATCAACCCCATCGCGCTCAAGCGCCCGCAGGAATGATGAAACCCACAATCGCATTTGCTTCAGCCTTCGCCAGCCTCACCCTGGCCGGCCTGACCCTGATGTTCACGGAGACTGCCTTGGCCCAAGCGAGTTCACCCGCCGCCGCACCGGCTGTGCAGCAAAGCGCCGACCCCTATCAATGGCTAGAAGAGGTGCAAGGCGAACGCGCCCTGGCCTGGGTGCGTGAGCGCAATGCCGTCAGCGCCAAGGTCTTGCAGTCGCGCCCCGAGTACAAAGGCCTGCGCCAGGACCTGGCCGGCGTGCTCAACGCCAAGGACCGCATTCCCTATGTGAAGCGCATGGGCCCCTGGTTGTACAACCTGTGGCAAGACGAGCAGAACAAGCGCGGCCTGTGGCGCCGCACCACTCTGGCCGAGTACCAAAAGGCCCAGCCGCAATGGGAAACGGTGCTGGACATCGATGCCCTGGGTGCGGCTGAGAAAGAAAATTGGGTCTACGCCGGCAGCAGCTGCCTGGGCCCCGACTACCGGCGCTGCCTGATCTCTCTCTCGCGCGGCGGCGCGGATGCGCATGTGGTGCGCGAGTTCGATACTCAGACCAAAACCTTCGTCAGCGAGCAAGCCTTTGTGCTGCCTGAGGCCAAGTCCTCGGTGGACTGGGTGGATGCCGACACGGTTTACGTGGGCACCGACTTCGGCCCCGGCAGCCTGACCGATTCCGGCTACCCGCGCGTCATCAAGCGCTGGCAACGCGGCACACCGCTGAGCGCGGCCACCACCGTCTTCGAAGGCGAGGCCCAAGACGTGGCGGCCGGCGTGATGGTGGACCACACGCCCGGCTACCCCCGCACCTTATTCAGCCGCGCGCTGGACTTCTACAACCAGGCCAGCTTCTTGCTGCAAGACGGCAAGCTGGTCAAGCTGGACCTGCCCAGCGATGCGCAGCCGCATTTCTGGGGCGACAAGCTCTTGATCGAGCCGCGCAGCGACTGGCAAGTCGGCCCCCAAAAATTCAGCGCCGGCTCCCTGCTGCTGACCGATGCGGCGGCCTTCCTGCGCGGTGAGCGTGCGCAGTTCCAGGTCTTGTTCGCGCCCACCGCCACCCGCTCGCTGGCCGGCTACACCCTGACGCAAAAGCACCTGATCCTGAACGTCAGCGATCAAGTGGCCAGCCGACTGGAGGAATGGAGCTTCACCGGTGCAACGCCCACGCACCGCCTGATCAAAGCCCCCTTCCCTGGCACCCTGAGCCTGGCCAGCCTGCATGACAACGAGTTGCCGCAAGACGAACTGGCCAATAACTACCTGGTCAATTACGCGGACTTTCTGACCCCCGACACGCTTTACCTGGCCCAGGCCGGCAGCGATGAACGCCAAGCGCTGAAAAGTCGCGAGCCGCTGTTCAACGCCGGCGGCATGAAGGCCGAGCAGTTCTTTGCCACCAGCCGCGACGGCACCCGCGTGCCCTACTTCGTGGTCTGGCCCGCCGGCGCCAAAGCCAATGGCAAGAACCCCACCTTGCTCTACGGCTACGGCGGCTTCGAGGCCTCTATGCAGCCCGGCTACTCGGGCGGCCGCGGCCGTGCTTGGCTGCAGCGCGGTGGCGTGTTTGTGCTGGCCAATATCCGCGGCGGCGGCGAGTTCGGCCCCAGTTGGCACCAAGCCGCCATCAAGGCCAATAAGCAGCGCAGCTACGACGACTTCATCGCCGTGGCCGAAGACCTGATCAAGCGCAAAGTCACCGCGCCCAAGCATCTGGGCATCATGGGCGGCAGCAATGGCGGCTTGCTGATGGGCGCCACTTTTGTGCAGCGCCCCGAACTCTTCAACGCCGTGGTCTGCCAAGTGCCTTTGCTTGACATGAGCCGCTATCACAAGCTGCTGGCCGGCGCCTCCTGGATGGCCGAATACGGCGACCCGGACAAGGCCGAGGAATGGGACTTCATTCGCAAGTACAGCCCCTACCAAAACGTCAAAAAGGGCGTGAAGTACCCCAAGGTCTTGTTCACCACCTCGACCCGTGATGACCGAGTCCACCCCGCCCACGCTCGCAAGATGGCCGCACTGATGCAGGCCCAGGGCCACGATCTGCTGTACTTCGAAAACATCGAGGGCGGCCACGGCGGCGCTGCCGACAACGAGCAGCGCGCCACCCTGCAGGCGATGGAATACGCCTATCTGTGGCAGCAGCTCAAACGCTAAACCCAGAAATTGTAAGAAGAGGCAAGAAGACCAGGCCATGAGTGATTTGCAAATCCAGCACGACCCGGCAAGCGGCCGCTTTCATGCCCAGATCGAGGGCCACAGCATTGAGCTGGACTACCAGCGCAGCGGCAGCCAGCTGATCTTTCACCACACCGGCGTGCCGCCCGCCCTGGAAGGCCGCGGCCTGGCGGCCAAGCTGGTCACGCATGGCCTGCAGTGGGCCGCTACGCAAGAGGGCATGCAAGTCGTGCCCGCCTGCAGCTATGTGGCGGCCTTCATCCGCCGCCAGCCGCGCTGGCAGCGCCTGACGCTGGCAGCACCCATTCAAGCGGTGCTGAACTATTGGTTTGGCGCCCTGGGCAGCGCGGACGACGACCAGGTCCGCTCGCTGTGGTTCACCAAAAGCGCAGCGACCGACGCCGACATCAGCAAGCGTTTCAGTACGCTGATTGAAGCCGCCATGGCCGGCGGCTTGCAGGACTGGGCCGCCACGGCGCCGGGCCGCCTGGCCCGAATCCTGCTGCTGGACCAATTCACCCGCAACGTCTTTCGCGGCCAGGCCCGCAGCTTCGCGGGCGATACGCTGGCCCTGGCGGACGCCCTGCATTTGCTAGCCAGCGAACGCAGCAACGGTTTTGAGCAACTACAGCCCCTGCAGCGCTGGTTCGCCCTGATGCCGCTGGAGCATGCCGAAGACGCCGCTATGCAAGGCCGCTGCGTGGCCGAGTTCGAGCAGCAGGCAAGACTTGACCCCCGCTTGCAAGGCGCGCTGGACTATGCCCGCAAGCATGAGGCGGTGATCCAGCAATTCGGCCGTTTCCCGCATCGCAACGCCATCCTCGGGCGCGAGTCCGGCGCGGCGGAGTTGGACTATCTGGCCCAACCGGGGGCGGGCTTCTAGCCGGCCCCAGCCGCAGTCGAGCGGGAGGGCGTGCTGGCTTAGGCGCCGTGCTCCTCGCGCTCTTGTAAGAGCCGCCACATCACCTTGCCTGAACCCGATTTGGGCAGGCTGTCGGCAAAGGCCAGCTGCTTGGGCGCTTTGTACAGCGCCATATGCTCGCGCGCCCAGGCCATGATGTCTTCTTCGCTGACATTGCCCCTCGCCTCGGCGCGCAGCACGACGATGGCCTTGACGGTCTCGCCGCGATAGGCGTCCTTGGCGGCGATGATGCAGGCCTCCTGCACCGCCGGATGCCGGTAGAGCAGCATCTCCACCTCCGAGGGCCAGACCTTGTAGCCGCTGGCATTGATCATGCGTTTGAGCCGATCGGTGATGAAGAAGTAACCCTCCTCATCCATGCGCCCGAGATCGCCGGTGCGGAAAAAACGCTTGCCCTCGATCTCGATGAAGGCCGCCGCCGTCGCCTCGGGCTGCTGCCAATAACCGCCAAACACCATGGGGCCGTGGGTGATGATTTCGCCCACCTCGCCGATCGGCAGTTCCGTCAAGGTGTGCGGATCGATGATGCGCGAATCCACCCCGAAGATGGGAATGCCCAGACATTGCAGCTTGGCCCGCTCGGGCGGATTGGCGTGTGAGGGCGCGGCCGTTTCGGTCAGGCCGTAGCCCTCGGCAAAGGTCAGGCCGAATTCCTGCTGCAGGCGTTCCGCCACGGCCTGCGGCATCGCCGCACCACCGCCGCTGAGGTAGACCAGGCTGCTCAAATCAAAACTCTTGTAGTTCGGGCTGCCGAAGAGGTCGATGATCATGGTCGGCACACAGGTCCAGTGCGAGACCCGGTAGCGCGAGATCAAGCGGCCCGCCAACTCGCGATCCCAGCGCGGCATGATGACGATGGTCATGCCCTGAAACACCGGGCCCAAGACGCCGTACAACATGCCAGTGATGTGGAACATGGGCACAACCGCAAGGCCCACCGCTTCGGGCGAGGCATAACCCCAAAGCCCACCGCCGCAGGCATTGGCCATCAAGGTGGCATTGCTGTGCATGCAGCCCTTGGGCAGGCCGGTCGTGCCCGAGGTGTAGGGCAGCAAGGCCAGATCATCCGGGCCGGCCGTGTGGGGGCCGGGCCGCAGGCCTTGGGCCAGGGCATCGCCCCAGAGCGTCAGCCCGTCCATGGCGGGCAA
Organism: Roseateles sp. PN1; assembly: GCF_038419725.1. Taxonomy (NCBI): domain Bacteria; kingdom Pseudomonadati; phylum Pseudomonadota; class Betaproteobacteria; order Burkholderiales; family Sphaerotilaceae; genus Roseateles; species Roseateles sp. PN1. The sequence goes on from NZ_JBCARA010000002.1 coordinate 419,333, forward strand.
ATCAGGCCGGGCTTGCAAGAACTGCTGCAAGGCTTCAGGCACGGCCAACTCGGCCGGGATGCCCTGCGCCGGCAGGGCATCGGCATAGTGCGCCACCAGCACCGCCTTGACCCGCTGGGCTTCCGGCAAGGCCTGATTGGCGGCGTGAACAATGCCGGCCAACTCGGCACTGCAAATCACCAGCTTGGTGGCGGGGTCGCTGATGTAGTGGCCAAACTCCTCGGCCCGGTTCATCGGGTTCACTGGCACCAGCACCGCGTTGGCCCGGTTCACCGCGTAAAACGCCAGCAGGTATTGCGGGCAGTTCTGCATAAAGAGGGCGACCCGGTCACCCGCTTGCACGCCCTGGGCCTGCAACCAGCCGGCCAGCACTTCGGCCTGGGCCTTGAGTTGCGCGTAGCTGCATGATTGGCCGCAGAAAATCGTCGCCGCCTTATCGGGGAAGCGCTTGGCCGACACCTCCAGGTTGAACCACAAGGAAGTCTGCGGCACTTGCAACTCACGCGGCAGACGGCGTGGCCAATGGCTGCGCTGAGCCAGTTGTTGCGGGGAAATCAGAGCGTCTGCGGGCATTCGTCGGTCTCCTTGTGTTTGAGCCGATTCTGGGTGGAGCCGCGCGCTAGCAGCTGTCGCTAGCGAGACAAAGGCGCCACCACAGGAGACGCACCATCAAACACATTGACCCTGAAACCACGCCGGCGCCACGGAAATCGCATTTGAACCACGTTGAAAATGACCCAAAAACAGCCCGATGCGGGTTTAGCCCTAAATTTGCCTGAAAATGCCCGCCAGCACTTCACTCCAACAGCCCATGTCCACCATTCTTCAGCACATCCCCGCCGGCCAGAAGGTCGGTATCGCGTTCTCCGGCGGCCTCGACACCAGCGCGGCCCTGCATTGGATGCGCAACAAGGGTGCCATTCCCTACGCCTACACCGCCAATCTGGGTCAGCCCGACGAGCCCGATTACGACGAAATTCCGCGCAAGGCCATGCAGTACGGCGCCGAGAAGGCCGTCCTGGTGGACTGCCGCGCGCAGCTGGTGAACGAAGGCATTGCCGCCCTGCAAAGCGGCGCCTTCCACATCAGCACGGCCGGCATCACCTACTTCAACACCACGCCCATCGGCCGTGCCGTGACCGGCACCATGCTGGTGGCCGCGATGAAGGAAGACGATGTCAATATCTGGGGCGATGGCTCCACCTTCAAGGGCAATGACATCGAGCGCTTCTACCGCTACGGCCTGCTGACCAACCCCGCGCTGAAGATCTACAAACCTTGGCTGGACCAGGCCTTCATCGACGAATTGGGCGGCCGCAGCGAGATGTCGGCCTTCATGACCAAGGCGGGCTTCGGCTACAAGATGTCGGCCGAGAAGGCCTACTCCACCGACTCCAATCTGCTGGGCGCCACCCACGAGGCCAAGGACCTGGAAAGCCTCAGCTCGGGTATGAAGATCGTCAACCCCATCATGGGCGTGGCCTTCTGGCGCGAAGACGTGGTCGTCAAGCACGAAACCGTGTCGGTGCGCTTCGAAGAAGGCCAACCGGTAGCGCTAAACGGCATCGTCTTCAGCAACCCCGTTGACCTGCTGCTGGAAGCCAACCGCATCGGCGGCCGCCACGGCCTGGGCATGAGCGACCAGATCGAAAACCGCATCATCGAAGCCAAGAGCCGCGGCATCTACGAGGCACCCGGCCTGGCCCTGCTGTTCATCGCCTACGAGCGCCTGGTTACTGGCATCCACAACGAAGACACCATCGAGCAATACCGCGAAAGCGGCCGCAAGCTCGGCCGCCTGCTCTACCAAGGCCGCTGGTTCGACCCGCAAGCCATCATGCTGCGCGAAGCCGCCCAGCGCTGGGTGGCACGTGCCGTCACCGGCGAAGTGACGCTGGAGCTGCGTCGTGGCAATGACTACTCCATCCTCGACACCGTCTCGAGCAATCTGACCTATCAACCCGAGCGTCTGAGCATGGAGAAGGTGGAAGACGCGCCCTTCTCGCCGCAGGACCGCATCGGCCAGCTGACCATGCGCAATCTGGACATCAAGGACACGCGTGAGAAGCTCACCACCTATGCCCAGGTCGGTTTGCTGACAGCAGGTTCGGGCAGCAACCTGCCCCAGCTCAAGCGAGACGGCGGCGACAACTGATGCGCGCGCGGGGCGGTTCCGCGCAGCCGACCGGCACGGCCCGGTTGCTCTTGACCGGGCCTGCCGTCTTGGCAGGCTTGGCGGGCTTGGCCTTCGCCAGCTTTGCGAGCTTGGCATTGGCACAAGACCCGCCGGCTCCGGCGGGCTGGGTCAGTGCTTCCGCCGCCTCTTCTGGGCGGACGGCCGAGCCCAAGGGTCGCGTCGTGCTGACCCTCAGCGGCAAACTCAAGCGCCCCAACGCGCAGGACCGCGCCGTGTTCGACATGGCCATGCTGGCCGCCCTGCCGCAGCACAGCTTCAAGACCAAAACGCCGTGGTACGCCGAGCCGCGCAAATTCACCGGCCCGCTCTTGCGCGATGTGCTGGCGGCAGCCGGCGCTGATGGCAAGAGCCTGGAAGCCATCGCCATCAATGACTACAAGGTCAGCATTCCGGTGGAAGACGCGCTCAAGCATCCGGTGATCGTGGCCAGGCTGATGGACGATCAGGCCATGCCCCTGCGGGACAAAGGCCCCTTATTCATCATCTACCCCTTCGATACCGCGCCCGAGCTGCGCAGCTCGCTGTTCTACAGCCGCTCGGTCTGGCAGCTCAAGGCCTTGGTGATTCGCTAGCCAGGCGCCGCCCCAGTAGCCACCGATGCCTTCCACCCTTTTTTTGCAGCGGCGCCGCTGGACGGTGCTGGCGGTGACCATGGCACTGGCCTTGATCACCACCTTTGGCGGCGTGGCCATGCTGCAGCATCGGCAAACCGAATTGCTCAATGCCACCGGGCGCTACGAAGAAGACTATCTGGCCTGGAGCTTGTTCCAGCTGGAAGCCGAGTTCCTCAAGCTGCAGCTCTCACTACAACAGGCCCTGGATAGCCAAAGCCGCGTCGACGCCGAGCAGGTGGAGCAGCGTTTCGAGATCTTCGTCAGCCGCATCAATCTGATCGAAAGCGAATATGCCGCCAAGATGCTGCGCGGCAGCCCCAACTACGACGCCACACTGGTGCGCTGCAAGCGCTTTGTGCAATGGGCCGATGCCCTGCCGCTGACCGCGGCCACGGTGCGCAGCCATCCCGAGCAGATGCGCTTGGCGCTGGCGCAAATGTCAGGCATGGGCGAGGCGATCCGCGATCTCTCACTCACCGCCTCGCACCATGTGGCCGCCCGCACCGTTGAGCGCAACGAGCTGGTGCGCTCCCAAGCCCACCTGAGCATCGCCCTGACCTTGCTGCAATGCACCCTGACCCTGGCCCTGGCCGCGGTGGTGATCAGCCAGTTCAGGCGCCTGGCCCGCTACGGCAAGGAGCAACTCGAACACGCCCAACATCTGCAGCAGGCCCGCCGCGAGGCCGAGGCCGGCAGCCGCGCCAAGAGTGTTTTTCTGGCCAATATGAGCCATGAGTTACGCACACCCATGCACGGCTTGATGGGCATGCTGGGCCTGCTGCGCGACACGCCGCTGGATAGCTCGCAGCGCACTCTGCTCAAGGCCGCCGAAGACTCCAGCCGCCATTTGCTGAGCGTGCTGAACGATATTCTGGATGTCTCCAAGATGGAGGCCGGCGGCATCACCGTGCACCTGGAGCCGGTGGCCTTGCAAGAGCTGCTGGCCGAGCTGCGGGAACTCAGCCTGCCCAGTGCGCAAGCCAAGGGCCTTGCCCTGCGCATCGAAGCCGAAGCCGGCCTGCCCGCCTGGGTGATGAGCGACCCGACCCGGCTGCGGCAGATTCTGCTCAATCTGCTCAGCAATGCGGTCAAGTTTTCCGAGCAAGGCCGGGTCAGCCTGCAGCTGAGCCGCCAAGCCGATGCGCAAGGCCTGCCGCTGCTGCGCTTCGAGGTCAGCGATACGGGTGTGGGCATGGACGCCGACACCCAAGCCAAACTGTTCCAGCGCTTCAGCCAGGGCGACGCCAGCAGCTCGCGCCGTTTCGGCGGTGCCGGCCTAGGGCTGGAGATCTCCCGCAATCTAGCGCGCGCCATGGGCGGGGACATCACCGTCACCAGCGAATTGGGCCAAGGCTCCACCTTCACCCTGGACCTTAGCCTGGTGGAAAGCCAGGCCCAACTGAGCGCCAGCCAGGCCAGCAAAGACGCACGAGCCCTGACCCAGGCCACACAGCGGCCGCTGCGCATTTTGGTGTCAGAAGACCATGAAACGAATCGCGCTTTTTTGCGCGCCGTGCTGGACAAACTGGGCCACAGCGCGCAGTTCTGCGAGAACGGTTTTGAAGCCGTGCAGCGTCTCCAGCAAGAGCCCTTCGATCTGGTGCTGATGGATTTGCACACCCCGGTGATGGACGGCTTCCAGGCCGCTCGGGCCATCCGCGCCATGGCGCCGCCAAGATGCGCGACGCCGATTTACGCGCTCTCGGCCGATGCATTCGAAGAGACCCGCCAGCGCGCCCTGCACTCAGGCATGAACGAGTTCCTGGCCAAGCCCGTCAGCGTCGAGTTGCTGGCCCAGACGCTGCAGCAACTGGCCAGCCAGCTCGCCCCCGCCACTGAATCAGCAATCAAAACAGCGAAGAGCACCGACAGCGTCGCAACGACGGATGCAAGCCCGGCGGCCCAGCCGGACCGCCGCTTTGATGAGCGGGTGCTGGCCGACTTGCGCGAACTCTTGGCGCCTGAGGCCGTGGCGCATCTCTACCAAACCTTTGTGGACAGCCTGCCGCAGACCCGCTCAGACCTGCAGCAAGCACTGGCCGAGCGCCAAGCACTACCGCTGCGCGGACTCGCCCATGCCGTCAAAGGCGCGGCCGCCAATCTGGGCCTGCTTCTGGTGGTGGAGCCGGCACTGAGCCTGGAGCTGGGCCTGCGCGCCGCCATCAATGCCGGGCAGCTGGACTGGCCGGTGATCAGCCAACAGAGCACCGCATTGCTCGATGCGTTTGACCTCAGCCTTACTCTGTGCCGGGAACGCGAGCTTTTGAAACCCGCGCCAACGCTCAGTTAGGGCGCGATCACAACAAGACCGGCTCCGGCTCCAGCCGAATGCCAAAACGGCCGTAGACGCTTTCCTGAATCGCCCGGGCCAGGGTCACGACTTCAGCGCCACGCGCTTCGCCGCGATTCACCAGCACCAGCGCTTGACGCTCGTAGACCGCCGCGCCGCCCACCGCCTTGCCCTTCCAGCCGCAGGCATCAATCATCCAGCCGGCGGCCAGCTTGATCTGGCCATCGGGCATTTGGTAATGCACCACGCTCGGGTCGCGCCCGATGATGTCGCGGCATTGTTCGGGCGTGACCAGGGGATTCTTGAAAAAGCTGCCGGAGTTGCCGATGACGGCCGGATCCGGCAGCTTGGCGCGGCGAATGGCACAGACCCAATCAAAGATCTGCCGGGCGGTGGGCGCCGTGATGCCGGTCTCGCTCATCTTGCGCTCCAGCTCCAAATAGCCCAGCACCGGCCGCCAGGGCTTGGGTAGAGCGAAGCGCACCTGGGTGATGACGCTTTTGCCAGCCAAGCCACCAAAGTCGCTGTGCTTGAACACGCTGTCGCGATAGCCAAACTTGCACACCGAGGCCGGCAGGCGCACCACGCGGCCGGTCACCAGGTCCACCACTTCGACACTATCGATGCGGTCTTGCACCTCCAGGCCGTAGGCGCCGATGTTTTGCACCGGCGACGCACCCACCGTGCCGGGAATCAAGGCCAGGTTCTCCAGGCCGGGGTAGCCCTGATCCAGGGTCCACGCCACCAAGTCATGCCAGGGCACGCCGGCGCCGGCCTCGATAATCCAGGCATCGTCGCGCTCCTCGACCAAGCGCATGCCGGGAATTTCCATCTTCAGCACCACCGCCTCGATGTCCTTGGTCAGCACCAAATTGCTGCCGCCACCCAGCACAAACTTGGGCGCGCGGCCCAGTTCGGGGTGGTCCACCACGCGGCGCACATCGGCGGCTTCGCGGATGCGCACCATCCGCCGGGCTGTTGCTGGCAGACCGAAGGTGTTAAAAGGCTTGAGATTGACGTCGAGTTCCAGCACCAGTTTGGCGCCCGAAACCTCGTCCCGATTGACCGCTTTTTCATCCATGGCAGAATTTTCCCAGATCAAGGGTGGGAATCCCCTCCCTTTCACCTCACAAGATTGAATAAACATCTATGCCTAGCTTTGACATCACCCTCGAACCCGATATGGTCAAGATCAAGAACGGTATCGAGACCAGCTCCAAAGAAATCGGCACCCGCTTTGACTTCAAGGGCACCAGCGCCAGCGTCGAGCTGAAAGAAAAAGAGAAAGAAATCCACTCCGTCGGCGACAGCGATTTCCAACTCGAACAAATCGAAGCCGTGGTCTACAGCAAGCTGACCAAGCAAGGCGTGGTGATCAGCTTCCTGGACAAGCAAGAGAAGGTCGAGAAGATGGGCGGCGACAAGGTCCGCCAGGTCTACAAGATCAAGAACGGCGTCGAGGCCCCTTTGGCCAAGAAGATCACCGGCTTCATCAAGGAAAGCAAGATGAAGGTGCAAGCCTCCATCCAGGGCGACACGGTGCGCGCCACGGGCAAGAACCGCGATGACCTGCAAGTGGCGATCAATGCGCTTAAGAAAGAATTTGCCGACACGCCGCTGAGCTACGGCAACTTCCGCGACTAAGCCGCCATGGCCAAGCCCAGCGTCAGCCTCGTCCGCCGCCTCGTCTGCGGCGCCAGCTTGGCGTTGATGGCAGGCCTTATTGCCGCGCAAAGCAGCGGCCCCAACAACAGCACAAGCGCTGGGCCGACGCTCAGCTTCAACGGCAGCCTGGGCCAAAAGGCGGCCCTGCTGCTGATCGGCGGCGAGGCCAAGACCGTGGCCGTGGGCGCCACGGTGCAAGGGGTGCGCCTGATCTCGATGGAGGAGGACCGCGCGGTGGTGGAAATTGCCGGGCGGCGCCAGACTCTGGTGCTCGGCGCCTCGCCCGGCCGGGTCGGAGACGCAACGAGCAACGTTCGTAGCGCCCGCCAGATCGTGTTGAGTTCCGGCCCCGGCGGCCACTTCACCAGCGGCGGCAGCATCAACGGCCTGACGACGCAGTTCCTGGTCGACACCGGCGCCACCGCCGTGTCCATCAGCCAGGCCGAGGCCGAGCGTTTGAATCTCAAGTACCGTGAGGGCCGGCGCATCATGACCCAGACCGCCAATGGGGTGGTGCCCGCCCATTTGCTTCAGCTCGCCACGGTGCGGGTCGGCGAAGTGGAGTTGCGCAATGTCGACGCCATCGTCACACCGGGGCAGATGAGCCATGTTTTGCTGGGCAATACATTTCTGTCGCGTTTTCAGATGAAGCGCGAAAACGAAATCATGACCCTGGATCTGCGCTACTGAAGCCCTGCGCATGGCGTTGAACGCTTCACCCCACCCCCGCAAGCAGGGGGTGAAGAGGCGAAGTTGTATGAACAATGTCACCACGACCAGCAGGCAGCGGCTGCAATCGCCGCCGAGTTGCGGATACTGTGGGGATGACTGCACCCATCAAGCCTCGCCTGCTGCCCATCACTTCGCCTGCAAGCGCCCTGCGCCCTTTGCTTTTGGGCATGCTTTTGGGGGCCAGTCTGGGTGCCGCCCAGGCCTCGCCCGAAAAGGCCGCCAAGTTTTACGAAGACGCTCTGCAGCGTTTTGAGAAAGGCGATTTGAGCGGCGCCAGCATCCAGCTCAAGAACACCATTCAAGAAGACAAGCAGATGCTGGCCGCGCATCTCTTGCTCGGCAAGGTCTTGTTCAAGAGCGGCGAACTCAAAGGCGCCGAGGCGGCCTTCGAAGAAGCCGTGCGCCGGGGCGTCAATCGCAGCGAAGTGGCGATTCCCATGGCCCAGCTCTATCTGCAGCAAGGCGAGCGCAAAAAGCTGCTTGAGCAGATCAATACCACGGGCCTCGGGCCCAGCCAACAAGCCGAGTTGCTGACGCTGCGCGGCACCGCCTACGCCCAGAGCGGCAACAACACCCTGGCGGCCAAGAGCTTTGCCGATGCCAAGGCGCTGGACCCTCGCTCTGCCCTGCCCCTGATGGCCGAGGCACAAATGCAGCTGCGCGCAGGCGAACGCGACAAGGCGCGCGCGACAGCCATGCGCGCCACCGAACTGGCCCCGACGCTGGGCCTGGCTTGGTACACCCTGGGCGCCATCCAGCAAGCCACACAAGACAGCAAAGCCGCCCTGGCCTCGCAGGAAAAGGCTTTGAGCATCAACCCCAACCAGGTCGACGCCCGGGTCTCGCATGCCGCCTTGCTGATGAGTATGGGCCGCCAAAAGGAGGCCGAGGAAGATCTGGCCATGCTGGCGGCCGCCAAGCAAGATGACCCCCGCGCCTCCTACATCCGTGCCCAGCTCGCCAGCCAGCGCGGCGACGATGCCGCAGCCAAGAAGTCATTCACCGAAGCCACCAGCATGATCGACGTCATGCCCCCAGGCCTCTTGATTGGCAATGAACCCTTGCTGCTGGCGGGCGCCCTTTCCCACAAGGCCCTGGGCAATAACGAAAAAGCGCGCGCCTATCTGGACATTCTGATTGCGCTCAACCCACGGCACCACACCGCGCAGGTCTTGCTGGCCACCATCCTGCTGGACACCCGTGACTACGGCAAAGCCCAGCCTCTGCTGGAAAACCTCTTGCGCGCCAAGCCAGATGACCCGCATGTGCTGTATTTGCTGGGCTCGGTCCATCTGGCGCGCAAACATTATTCGCAGGCCAGCGACGCCTTTGAGAAATCTGCCCAGCGCAATAACTCGCCGGATGCCGTTCGCGAGTTGGGCTTCAGCCAGCTAGGCATGGGTCAAGACAAGGCGGGCTTAAACAATCTGGAAAAAGCCTTTGCAGACAATCCCAAGGACACCCGCGCCGGTGTTCAGTTGGCCATGATTTATGCCCGCGAAGGACAGAGCGCACGTGCCCTGCAAACCGCGCAAACCATCGTCAAGCAAGATCCCAGCAACCTGACCATGCTGAACTTCCTGGGCAATATCAAGGGCCGGATCGGCGACAAAGCCGGCGCCCGCGAGGCCTTCAGCCAGGTTCTAGCCAAGGACCCGGCGTTCCGCCCTGCCGGTATCAACCTGAGCTGGCTGGACATCGAAGAGAAGAAATTCGACCCCGCCCGCATTCGTCTCAAGCAGATGCTGACCCGCGTCAAGGACGACCCGGATGTGCTGTTCGAGCTGGGCGTGCTGGAATTACGCGCCGGCAAGCCCGCCGAAGCCATGATCCATTGGCAGCGTGCCGAAGACGTGCAGCGCGCGGACCCCAGGCCCGGCCTGGCCATGATTGACCTGCTGTCCAGCCAAAAACAGTTGGACAAGGCACTCGCCACCGCCAAACTGCTGGTGGCCAAACACCCCAGCAAATTGCCGGTTCAGCTGGCCCTGGGCCGTGCATACCTGGCCGTGGGCGACAGCACCAATGCGCGCCTGTCATTCCAGGAAGCGACCCGGCTGGCTGAGTTTGATGCGGAAAAGCAAGTGATGATTGGCCGCCTGCAATTGATGACCGGCAACCCCGATGGCGCGGCCTACAACGTCCAAAAAGCCTTGCAAGCTCGGCCGGACGACCAAGCGGCCCTGGTCTTGCAGGTCGAAGTGGAAGCGCGGCGAGGCGACAATGCCAAGCTTGACGCCGGGCTCAAACTGCTCAACAGCAAATACCCCGGCACCTTGCCCACGCTGATGACCAGCGCCAATGTGGCCATGATGCGCGGCCAAGTACCGCAGGCCGTGACAGCCTACCGTGCCGCGATGGACAAGGCCCCCAACACCGGCACCGCCCTTTTGCTGGCGCGCGCGCTGATCGTCTCGGGCGATACCAACCGTGCCCTGAGCCTGCTGGAAGACTGGTCCAAAAAGAACGCCGAGGACCGCACTCTGCTCAAGGCCCTGGCCGAAGTGCAGTTCCAGGCCGGCAAGACTGAAGCCGCTCGCGCCAGCTACAACAAGCTGCTGGCGGCCGAGCCCGATGATGCCGACACCTTGAGCGGCTTCGCATCTCTGCAGCAACGTATGGGCGACCCGGCCGCGGTGGCCACGGCTGAGAAGGCGCTGAAGCTGTCCCCCGGCAACCCCGAGCTGAGCGATCAATTGGGATGGCTGCTGGTACTCAACGGCAAGGCTGAAGCTGGCTTGCGGCATTTGCGCGAGGCCCGCTTGCGCAACCCGGGCAGCGGTGAGATTCGCTTCCACCTGGCCTATGCCTTGGCCAAGGCCGGACGCAAGGCCGAGGCCCGCGAAGAATTGACCGCTGCGCTCAACGCCCCGGCCAGCGTTCAACCCAGCGCGGAGTTGGCGCGACTCAAGAGCGAACTCGGGCTCTGAACGGTGGGCTTGATCTTGGCTGGTCACTTAAACAGCTTCTTTTGCGAGTTTTGCCACACCAAGGGAAAGCACCCCCCAGATTTACGGGGTTGTTACAAATTGCACCGCTGCTAATCTACTCGCCACAAATTCAAACTTGTTTCCATTCAACAGGGATCGGCCAAAATTATGAAAAACATTGTTCTGCGCGCTAAGGCGCCTCTCGCAGCGATGGCACTGATGGCTAGCCTGGGAATGGGCCAAGCTATGGCGGCCTCGACGGTATTGAATACCAACGGTGTCAGCAACACCACGACCGTCAGCGCGACGTTTGGCAGCACCACCTCCAACACCAGCCTCGGCGCTTTCCAAGTGAAGGACAGCAACAATGAGGCCTTCTGGGTGTACTGCCTGGATCCATTGACCGCTTACAAGGCTGGCGCCACTTACAACACCGCCTCGCTCGGTGACTTCCTTAATTTGGGCGGCGCAAGCAGCAGCTACAACAAGCTGTTCACCAACCCGGCCTACACCGGTGCGACACCCTACAAGGCTCAAAACACCACCACCGTTCTGGACAAGCTGGTGTCGCTGTACTCTCACGCGTACAACGATAGCCTGAGCAACTCGACCAAGTCTGCGGCATTCCAATACGCTGTTTGGGAAATCGAAGGCGAGGCGGCCTATTCCAGCACCAGCGGCGGCTTGAAGACCGCAACAACAGGCGGATTCAAGACTCAGGTCGATGCCTATCTGAATGCCCTGACCAGCAATAACTGGACTTCGGTCAACGGCCTGAACCTGAGCGCAACCAAGAACTACACCTACACCGCCTACGTTTCCAGCCCTCTTGGCGGTTCGCAGACCTTCTTGCGCGTGACCGATGCACCCAACACGGTGCCGGAGCCCGGCTCGATTGCCCTGGTGAGCTTGGCCCTGTTTGGTGTGGCCTACACCCGCCGCAGCAAGCGCAGCTGATTCAGCCCGCTTTGCAAGAATGACAACGGCCCTACGGGGCCGTTTTTAATTGGGGCAGCGACTTCAACACGCCAGTTCCTGGCATGCCCCTGGCCTGTCTCTGTCGGGACAGCTGAAAATAGCACGGCCGTGCTAAAAATAGCCTCGAACAAAGCAGTAGCAGAATTGATCGCCCCAGCGCCAGGAGACGCCCGATGAATTTGAACTTCACGCCCGAGGAGCAGGCCTTTCGCGCCGAAATCCGCGAATGGGTGAGCAGCAACCTTCCCGCCGACATCAGCCAGAAAGTTCAGCAGGCCCAGCGCCTGAACAAGGACGATCTGCAGCGCTGGGCCAAGATTCTTGGCGCCAAGGGCTGGCACGGCTGGGCCTGGCCCAAGGCCTTCGGTGGCCCGGGCTGGAACGCGGTGCAACGCCATTTGTTCGAAGAAGAATGCGCCATGGCCGGCGCGCCGCGCATCGTGCCTTTCGGGCCGGTGATGGTGGCCCCGGTGATCATGGCTTTCGGCTCGCGTGAGCAGCAAGAGCGCCATCTGCCCGGCATCATGAGCGGCGAAGTCTGGTGGAGCCAGGGCTATAGCGAGCCGGGCTCGGGCTCGGATCTGGCTTCGGTGAAAACCAAGGCGGAGCGGGTGGGCGACAAATACATCGTCAACGGCCAAAAGACCTGGACCACGCTGGGCCAGTACGGCGACTGGATCTTCTGCCTGGTGCGCACCGACAGCTCCGGCAAACCGCAGACCGGCATCTCCTTCTTGCTGATCGACATGAAGTCGCCCGGCGTCACCGTACGGCCCATCATCATGCTCGATGGCGAGCATGAGGTGAACGAGGTGTTTTTCGACAATGTCGAAGTCCCAGCGGAAAACCTGGTGGGCGAGGAAAACAAGGGCTGGACTTATGCCAAATATCTGCTTGCCCATGAACGCACCAATATTGCCGATGTGAATCGCGGCAAGCGCGAACTGGAGCGCCTCAAGCGCATCGCCAAGGCCGAAGGCCTGTGGGAAGACCAGCGTTTCCGCGATCAAATCGCCCTGCTGGAGGTCGACTTGGTGGCGCTGGAGATGATGGTGCTGCGCGTGCTGTCGGCGGAAAAGAGCGGCAAGCAGTCGCTTGATGTGGCGGGGCTTTTGAAGATTCGCGGCAGCGAGATTCAGCAGCGCTACAGCGAGCTGATGATGCAAGCCGGCGGCCCCAACAGCCTGCCCTTCATCCACGAAGCGATGGAAGCCGGCTGGCAGGGTGACCACGTCGGCCCGGCCCACTGCGCCTCACTGGCCAGCCATTACTTCAACTACCGCAAGACCACCATCTACGGTGGATCGAACGAAGTGCAGCGCAATATCGTCGCCCAGACGGTGCTTGGTTAAGAGGACACAGACATGGACTTTGATTTCACCGAAGACCAAGAATCGCTGCGTGAAGCCCTGCGCCGCTGGGTCGAGAAAGATTACAGCTTTGAGCGCCGCCAAAGCATCGTCAAGGCCGGCGGCTTCAGCCGCGAAGCCTGGGACGGTTTGCTCGGCCTCGGCCTCGGCGGCCTGCTCATTCCAGAAGACCAGGGCGGCCTGGGCTTTGGCGCGGTGGACGCCATGGTGGTGATGGAGGAGCTGGGCCGCGGCATCGTCATGGAGCCTTTTGCACAAGCCGGGCTAATGGCACCGGTGGTGCTGGCCCATGCGCCAGCCGTCACGCAAGCCGCCTGGCTGCCGCGCATGGCCAGCGGCGAGGCCTTGCTGGTGTTGGCCCACCAAGAACAAGGCGCGCGCTATCGGCATGAGCAGATCAAGACAGTGGCGCGCGAGCACAAGCTCACCGGCACCAAGACCTTGGTGCCGGCAGGCGATGTGGCTGATGCCTTCATCGTGCCGGCACGCATTGACGCGGCCGAAGGCGGCGGCATCGCGCTCTATCTGGTTGAGCGGCAGCAGGCGGGCGTCAGCACCCGGGCCTACAGCCTGCAAGACGGTTCTCGCGCGGCCGAATTGGTCTTGCAAGACGCGCCAGCCACGCTGCTGGTGGGCCGCGAGCAAGGCCTGGCCGTGCTGGAGCTGGCGCTTGACTGGGGCATTGCCGCCCTGTGCGCCGAGGGCGTGGGGGCGATGGAAAAAATGCTGGCCATCACGGCCGACTACCTCAACACGCGCAAGCAGTTCGGTGTCGTCATCAGCAGCTTTCAAGCCCTGCGCCACCGCATGGCCGATGTGAAGATGCAGCTGGAGCTGGCCCGCTCAATGAGCTATTTCGCTACCCTCAAGCTGGGCGATGCGCCGGACGCGCGCCGCATGGCCCTGTCGCAAGCCAAGCTGCAGCTGTGCAACTCCATGCGCTATGTGGGCCAGCAATGCACCCAGCTGCACGGTGGCATCGGCGTGACCGACGAATACATCAGCAGCCACTACTTCAAGCGCCTGACCGTGATGGGCATGCAGTTCGGCGACGATTTGCACCATCTGGGCGAAGTCAGCCAGCGCATGCAGGACAAGGCCGGTGTATTCACCTGATGGCGGCTGAGGGACAATGGCGACATGAAAATGCGCCTGTCCCAAATCCTGTTCTCCCAAGGCTTCGGCACCCGCCGCTTGTGCTCGGGCTTGATCTATAACGAGCAAGTCAGCGTCGCTGGCGAGATGGTCGATGACCCGGATGCCGAGTTCGAGACCGAGGGCTTCAGCTTTGAAGTCAGCGGCAAGACCTGGCCCTTCTACGACAAGGCCTTGATTCTTCTGAACAAGCCGGCCGGCTACGAATGCTCGCGCAAGCCCAAGCATCACCCCAGCGTGATGAACCTGCTGCCCGCGCCCTTGCGCGAGCGCGATGTGCAGCCGATTGGCCGGCTGGACGAAGACACCACCGGCCTGCTGCTGCTGACCGACGACGGCACGCTGATCCACAAACTCACCAGCCCCAAGCACCATGTGCCCAAGGTTTATGAGGCGCAGTGCAAGCACCCGGTCACGCCTGAGATGGTGGCCAAGTTGCTGGAAGGCGTTGAGTTGCGCGAGCCCGAGACCACCAGCGCCAACAAGCCCGTGCGCACCACGCCCTATGTGGGTGAGGTGGTCAAGGCCGAAGGCGCCGAGAGCTTTGGCACCCATGGCCTGCGCCTGACCCTGATCGAAGGCAAGTACCACCAGGTCAAGCGCATGGTGGCGGCCGCTGGCAACCGGGTCGAGAGCCTGCACCGCCCGCGCTTTGGCGCCCTGGACTTGCCTAGCGATCTCAAGCCGGGCGAGTGGATCTGGATCAGCAGCCCCAAACTCATCACACCCTGAGCGAGCACCGCCTCAGCACCTGACGCTCTCTTGACCCCGCGCAAACCCCTAGCGGGTTTGCCTGAAATCTGCGGCGCCCATGCGACGCTCTAGGGTTCATACCGGGTAATTTGTCACATACCGCAGGTACAAACTCTCCCCTTGGAGGATGGGCGCAGCACGCAGAGGCTGCCCCACTAGCAGATGGCGCCGGCGCATGGCCGGCCCAGTGGTCGAGGGATTGAGAAATGTACACACAGCCATCTCCTGGTTCGCCGGGTGTGGGTGATGAGGGCTCATGCCCCAATATCGCCAGCAGCGTCAAGCTCGAGCAGCTGACCGCCTTGCTGGGCCGCAGCGTCACGCCCAGCATCGCCGGGCTGGCCTACAGCATGGTGCCGGTGCTGCTGTTCTGGCCCCATCTGTCGAAAATCATGCTGCTGAGCTGGTTGGCCATGCGCGCGCTGATCGTGTCGCTGCGCTGGGCCGATGTGCTGCGCTTCAAGCGCCTCAAGCCCGCGACCCTGACCCTCGCCCAAACCGATGCCTGGCGCCACCGCCACCTGCTGCTGCTGGGGCTGGATGCCTTCAGCTGGGGCGTGATGGGCCATCTGTTCTACCTGCCAGGCGCACCCGAACTCAATGGCCTGATCCTGGCCTCGGTGCTGGCCGTGATGGCGATCAGCCTGTTTTCTCTTGGCAATACCTTCAGCGCCAATTTGGTCTGTGCCTCCCTGGCCGTGCTGCCCATGGTGCTGCACCAATTCAGCTTGGGCACGATGACGGCAAGCTTCACCGGACTGGGGCTGCTGGTTTTCCTGGGCCTGGCCTTGAGTGAGTCGCGCAAGATGGAGCAGCGCTTGACCGAGCTGCTGCGCCACCGCTTCGCCAATGCCTGGGTGGCCGAGCAGCGCCAGCAAGCCCTGCAAACCGCCGAGCATTCCAGCACCAGCAAGAGCCGCTTCGTGGCGGTGATGAGCCATGAGATTCGCACCCCGCTGAACGGCATCCTGGGCATGACCCAGTTGTTGGAGCGCTCCAATCTGGACGGCACGCAGCGCGAGCAAGTCAACATCATGCGGCGTTCCGGCCAGCACTTGCTGGCCCTGGTCAACGACATCCTCGACCTGGCCCGCATCGAATCCGGCAAGCTGGCGGTCGATACCGGGCCGGTGAATCTGCGCGAAACGGTGGACGACGTCTGCCAGCTGCTGTCGCAAACCGCGCATGAAAAAGGCCTGGCCTTCGATTTACGACTCAGCCCGGCCCTGCCGCTTTTCGCGCTGGGTGATGCCTCACGCATCAAGCAAGTGCTGCACAACTTGATCGGCAATGCCATCAAGTTCACCGAGAAGGGTCATGTCCGCGTGGAAGTGGCCACCGTGCACGATATGCGCGCCGGCACCATGCTGCGCTTCGCAGTGCATGACAGCGGCGAAGGCATTGCGGCAGACCAGTTGGAGCGCGTGTTTGCCCCCTTCGAGCAAGCCCAAGACCTGCGCCGCAAAACCTCCAGCAAGCGCAAAGACGGCACCGGCCTGGGCCTGACGATTTCGCGTGAACTGGCGCGCGCCATGGGCGGCGATCTGCGCTGTAGCTCGGCGCCGGGCCATGGCTCGCTGTTCGAATTCACCCTGCCATTGCAGCCCTGCGAAGCCAGCAGCAGCGATAAATCGAGCGAAGCCGCAGCACCTTCCACGGCTGCAGCGCAAACCGATGCGGCCGAGCCCGCTGCCCAGGCAGCGAGTGGCAACCTCGGTGAGTTGCTCGCGGCAGCCACAAGCACGCCTGGATCATCAACAGTGGTATCGACACCGGCATCAACATCGCAGGCAGCCAGCAGCCAGCCCGCCGCCACCGCGAAACGCCCCGCCCGCCAAGTGCCGCGCCTGAGCGGCCGCGTGCTGCTGGTGGACGATAGCGCGGTCAACGTGCTGGTGGCCTCGTCCATGCTGGAGCAATGCGGCCTGCAGGTCGACCAGGCCGAGAATGGCCAAGAAGCGCTCGATCAGCTCAAGAGCAAGGACTACGACCTGGTCTTGATGGATTGCCAGATGCCGGTGCTGGACGGCTTTGAGGCCACCCGCCAATGGCGCAGCATCGAGCGCCGCGATGCGATGGGCCATGTGCCCATCGTGGCCCTGACCGCCAGCGCGGTCAACGGTGACCGCGACCGCTGCATCCAAAGCGGCATGGATGACTATCTGGTCAAGCCCTTCGAGATGGACGATTTGCTGGGCGTGGCACAGCGCCATTTGCCAGTGACGCAGGCTGCCTGAATGCAGCCCCTAAGGCTGCAGCCGGCTGCCCGGCGATAATCCGTACATGCAGGTTTTTCGCGGTTTTCATCATCCCGGCATCGCCAGCGCTTGCGCGCTGACGATTGGTAATTTCGACGGCGTCCACCGCGGCCATCAGGCCATGCTGGCCTTGCTCAAATCGGAGGCCGAACATCGCGGCTTGCCGAGTTGCGTGATGAGCTTCGAGCCCCATCCGCGCGACTACTTTGCCGCCAAGCTCGGCAAGCCCGAACTGGCGCCCGCCCGCATCGCCCTGCTGCGTGACAAGCTCAGCGAGCTGGAGCGCTGCGGCATCGACCAAGTCATCGTGCTGCGCTTCGACGCCGCCCTGGCCGCGCTCAGCGCCCAAGACTTCATTCAACAAGTGCTGGTCCAGGGTCTGGGCAGCAAATACGTCTTGGTCGGCGACGACTTCCGCTTCGGCGCCAAGCGCCTGGGCGACTACGCCACGCTGGACGCCGCCGGCCGCGCCCAAGGCTTCGATGTGGCCCGCATGATGAGCTACGAGGTGCATGGCCTGCGCGTCAGCAGCTCGGCCGTGCGTGAAGCCCTGGCCGCTGGCGATATGGCCGCCGCCACCCGCTTGCTGGGCCGGCCCTACGCCATCTCGGGCCATGTGGTGCATGGGGCCAAGCTCGGCCGCAGCCTGGGCGAGTCGGCCCCCGCTGCAGGCGACGGCTTTCGTACCCTGAACCTGCGCTTCACCCACGACAAGCCGGCCGCCCACGGCATCTTCGCGGTGCGGGTGCACGGGCTGGCGGGCCAGGTGCTGGACGGCGTGGCCTCGCTGGGCGTGCGCCCCACGGTGGAAGACGCCGGCCGCGTGCTGCTGGAAGTGCATTGCCTGGATTGGCCCGCCGAGCTGGGTGCTGCGGGCGGCTACGGTAAACTCGTCCGGGTGGAACTCCTGCACAAACTTCGCGATGAAGCCCGTTACGACGGGCTGGCTACGCTGACGGCGGCCATCGCCCAGGATGTTCGCGACGCACGCACATTTTTTGCGGGCGCTCAGGCGCCCGGCGCCCACGCGGCCTTGCGGCGCCAGACCACCCGCGACCGAATTTGAGGCTGACAGCAGGATCTGCCCTGCTTCGCTGAATCGCCGATTCGCATTCCACCTCCGCTTCAAATCCCCCAAGGCTGCGCCTCCCGCCTGGCCTCACCGAGTTTTGCCATGAGCACCACCAAAGACTATCGCGCCACCCTCAACCTGCCCGACACCCCCTTCCCGATGCGCGGCGACCTGCCCAAGCGCGAGGCGGGCTGGGTCAAGGAATGGGACGACCATGGGGTCTACAAAAAGCTGCGCGATGCGCGCTGTGGCGCACCGAAATTCGTTTTGCATGACGGCCCGCCCTATGCCAATGGCCAGATCCACATCGGCCACGCCGCCAACAAGATCCTCAAGGACATGATCGTCAAGGCGCGCCAACTCAAGGGCATGGACGCCGCATACATCCCCGGCTGGGACTGCCACGGCCTGCCGATCGAGAACCAGATCGAGAAAACCTTTGGCCGCGGCCTGCCGCGCGACGAGGTGCAGGCCAAGAGCCGCGCCTACGCCGGCGAGCAGATCGACGCACAGCGCCTGGACTTCAAGCGCCTGGGCGTGCTGGGCGAGTGGGACAACCCCTACCGCACCATGAACTTCGCCAACGAGGCGGGTGAGATCCGGGTGCTCAAGCGCTTGTTCGAGCGCGGCTTTGTCTACCGCGGTCTCAAGCCGGTGTACTGGTGTTTTGACTGCGGCTCCTCGCTGGCCGAGTTCGAGATCGAATACCAAGACAAGCAAAGCCCGGCCGTAGACGTCGCCTTCTTGAGCGCCGAGCCCGAGAAGCTGGCCGCTGCCTTTGGTCTGCCCGCGCTGAACAAAGACGCCTTCACCGTCATCTGGACCACCACGCCCTGGACCATCCCGGCCAACCAGGCGTTGAACCTGAACCCGGAGCTGGTCTACGCCCTGGTGGACACGCCGAGCGGCATCTTCATGGTGGCCGAAGCCTTGGTAGAGAAATGCCTGGCGCGCTGGAAGCTCGAAGGCGCGGTGCTGGCCACCACCGTCGGCAAGAACCTGGCGATGCTGAAGTTCAAGCATCCCTTGGCCCATGTGGACGCCGGCTATGACCGCACCAGCCCGGTCTACCTGGCCGACTACGCTACCGCCGAAGACGGCACCGGCGTGGTTCACTCCGCGCCCGCCTACGGTCTGGACGACTTCCAGAGCTGCGTCAGCCACGGTATGGCCTTCAAGGACATCTTGAACCCGGTGCAGGGCAACGGCCAGTACGAGGCCGAGCTGCCGCTGTTCGGCGGCCTGCACATCTGGAAGGCCAACCCCGTCATCGCGCAAGCGCTGGAAGACGCGGGCCGTTTGCTCTCGCACGTCAAGATCACCCACAGCTACCCGCACTGCTGGCGCCACAAGACGCCGGTGATCTACCGCGCCGCAGCCCAGTGGTTTGTGCGCATGGACGAGGGCGAAGGCCTGTTCGCCATCGACGCGCCGGCCAAGAGCCTGCGCCAGACCGCGCTGGAAGCCATCGAAGCCACCGGCTTCTATCCCGAGAACGGCCGCGCCCGCCTGCGCGACATGATCGCCGGCCGCCCCGACTGGTGCATCTCGCGCCAGCGCAGCTGGGGTGTGCCCCTGCCCATCTTCCTGCACAAGGACAGCGGCCAGCCTCACCCCGACACCCTGGCCTTCATCGAGCGCGCCGCCGCCTTGGTGGAAGCCGGTGGTGTGGAAGCCTGGGCCAAGCTGGACCCGGCCGAGTGGCTGGGCGAGCAAGCCGAGCACTACAGCAAGGGCAGCGACATCCTGGACGTGTGGTTCGACTCCGGCTCCACCTTTGAGCATGTGCTCAAGGGCAGCCACAAGGGTGCGGCGCACGAGAGCGGCCCCGAGGCTGATTTGTACCTGGAAGGCCATGACCAGCACCGCGGTTGGTTCCACTCCAGCCTGCTGATCGCCTGCGCCCTGCACGGCCGCGCGCCCTACAAGGGCTTGCTGACCCACGGTTTTGTGGTGGACGGCAAGGGCCGCAAGATGAGCAAGTCCGAGGGCAATGTGGTGGCCCCGCAAGCCGTCAGCGACAAGATGGGCGCCGAGATCCTGCGCCTGTGGTGTGCGTCGACCGACTACTCGGGTGACTTGGGCCTGGACGACAAGATCCTGGCCCGCGTGGTGGACGCCTACCGCCGCATCCGCAACACCTTGCGCTTCTTGCTGGCCAATGTCAGCGACTTCGATGCTGCCACTCAAAGCGTGCCGCTGGACCAGCTGCTGGAAGTGGACCGCTTCGCCCTGGCCCGCGCGGCCGAGTTGCAAGCCGACATCCTGGCCCACTTCGAGCGCTACGAGTTCCACCCCGTGGTGGCCAAGCTGCAGGTGTATTGCTCGGAAGACCTGGGCGCCTTCTACCTCGATGTGCTGAAGGACCGCCTCTACACCACCGCTCCCGGCTCGCTGGCGCGTCGCTCGGCGCAGACCGCGCTGTGGCACATCACCCAGGCCATGCTGCGCTGGATGGCACCCTTCCTGAGCTTCACCGCCGAGGAAGCCTGGAAGATCTTTGCCGGCGCCCAGCCGGGTGAGAGCATCTTCACCGAAACCTACTGGACCTTCGAGTCTGCTGACACAGAGTTGCTGGCCAAGTGGAGCCGCATCCGCGAAATTCGCGAAGCGGTCAACAAGGCCATCGAGGATGTGCGCTCCGCCGGTGGCGTGGGCTCATCGCTGCAGGCCGAGGTGGTTTTGGGCGTGAACCCGCAAGACCTGAGCCTGCTGCAGTCCCTGGGCGAGGATTTGAAATTCGTGCTGATCACCTCGGCGGCCAGCCTGGTGGCGGCGGATGAGTTGAGCGTCACGGTCACGCCGTCCACGCAGCAAAAGTGCGAGCGCTGCTGGCACTACCGCGATGACGTCGGCAGCAATCCCGAGCACCCGACCATTTGCGGCCGCTGCGACAGCAATCTGCACGGCGCGGGCGAAACGCGCTTGGTGGCCTGAACGACCTTTGGCGCAATAGAACCCACTTTCATGGCAACAAAAAAAACTGCCGGCGGCAATCGCCTGGGCCTGTGGCTGGGCATCGCCCTGATCATCATCTTGCTGGACCAGTTCACCAAGGTGCTGATCCTCGGTAGCTTCCAGCTCGGCGACAGCCGCTACGTCACCAGCTTCTTCAATGTGGTGCGGGTGCATAACTACGGCGCCGCCTTCAGCTTCTTGCACGACGCCGGGGGCTGGCAGCGCTGGTTCTTCGTCGGCCTGGGCGCGGCGGCCACCGTCTTCATCACCGTGATGCTGCGCCGCCATGGCCAGCAAAGCCTGTTTGCCAGTGCGCTGAGCCTGATTCTGGGCGGCGCCATCGGCAATGTGGTGGACCGCCTGATGCACGGCTATGTGGTGGACTTCATTCAAGTCCACTGGGGCGCGAAGTACTACTTCCCCTCGTTCAACATCGCCGACAGCGCCATCACCATCGGCGCCGTGCTGCTGATCCTGGATGAGTTGCGCCGGGTGCGCAAAGGGTAAAACCGGCTAGGAAAACTCCCCTGGTGGGCATCAGGCCCCTGGCCTACCCTGGCTGGCATGACGCCTATAGATGCCCCAGCCCCCGGCACCCCTGCCAACCCCCCCGTCCAGCCCCTGGCCACCCCTGTCGCCGGGGACGAGATTCCGGCCGACAGCGTTTTCGCCATCCAGCTGCGCACGCTCAGCTTGGACGCCCCCTTCCACTGGCTGGCGCTGGGCTGGCGCGACTTCATGCGCGCGCCCCTCATCGGCGCTTTTTACGGCTTGTGCTTCATGCTGATGGGCTGGGCACTGGTGGCGGTTTTCAAACATGCGCCGGTCTACACCCTGGCGCTGTCAGCAGGATTCTTGCTGGTCGGCCCCATGACCTGCCTGGGCCTCTACCAAGTCAGCTACCGACTGGAAGTGGGTGAGACGCCGCGCTTGCTGGATTCGCTCACCGTCTGGCGGCGCCGCACTGGGCAGTTGGCCATCTTCGGCTTTGTGCTGCTCATTCTCGAAATGCTGTGGGCGCGCTCGGCCCTGGTGGTGTTTGCGGTGAGCTTCAATGGCATGCCCGACTTCGCGGGCTCGCTGAGCAAATTGGTGGACAGTCAGAACCTCGGCTTTATCGCGGCCTATGTGGCCGTGGGCGGTCTGTTCGCCGCGCTGATTTTTGCCGTTAGCGTGATCTCCATGCCCATGCTCTTGCACCGCGAGACCGACGCCATCAGCGCCGGCCTGACCAGCATGCGCTTGGTTTTGACGCAGATGGGCGTGATGCTGGTTTGGGGCGCATTGATCACGGTGCTGGTGGTGCTGGCCTTGCTGCCGGGATTTGCCGGCCTGATCCTCGTCGGCCCGCTGCTGGGCCACGCCAGCTGGCATGCCTACCGCGAGGCGGTGGTGGATAGCCCGCCGACCCAGGCGGCCTGAGGGCGAAGTGCTGCAGGTCTGCCAAGGATCAAATATTTCCCGATTTGAGCCAGAGGCGGACCGAAGCGCAAGCAGAAGGCAAGCCGGCCACGCCACAATGTCGCCTAGCGCCCATTGACCGCCTCCGCCGCCCCCACCAACGTCCATGCTCGACTTCTCCTGCCTGACCCACTACGACTGGCTCGATGTGCCCATGTGGGTGTTCGACCAAGAGCACATGCGCAATGTCTGGGCCAATGCAGCGGCCCTGCGCTTCTGGCAGGCCGAAAGCGCCGAGGCTTTTTTGTCGCGCAGCCATACCGACACCGCCGAGGCCGTGCGTGAACGCCTGGCCGTCACCGCCGCCGACCATGCGCAAGAAAAAATCGTGCGTGAGCAATGGACGCTCTACCCCAAGGGCGTGCCCACCACCGTCATGCTGGTGTCGCGCGGCATCCGCACGCCGGATCGCCGCCAGGTCATGCTCTTCGCCGCCGACTCACTGGCCAGCGGCGAGGACTTAGGCCTGCGCCGCGGCGTCGAAGCCTTGCAACACACCTCGGTTCGCATCGCCGTGTTCAGCCTGAAGGACGGCAGCTTCTTGATGCGCAACCCGGCCGCAGCCCTGGCCTTCAAGAACGATCACAGCGGGCCTGGCCTCAAGCCCAGCGACTTCGGCAGCGTGTTCCTGGACCTGGCCGATGCCGCCAAGATCTTTGCGCATGTGCAGGCCGGTCAAAGCTATAAGGACGATGTGGAGTTGCTGACCGAGCAAGGTCGCTGCTGGCATGCCGTCAACGCCCGCCCCATGCGCGACCCGGTCACCGGCGAGCAGGTGCTGCTGCTCAACGCCCGCGATATCGCCGACCTCAAGGCCAGCCAAGCGGCGCTGGAAGTCGCCCGTGAAGTGGCCGAGGCCGCCAGCCTGGCCAAGAGCAGCTTCCTGGCCAATATGAGCCACGAAATCCGCACGCCCATGAACGGTGTATTGGGCCTGACCGAGTTGGTGCTGCAAACCGAGTTGGACGACAAGCAGCGCCGCTTCATCGAACTGGCCCACAACTCCGCCAAGGGGCTGATGGTCATCATCAACGACTTGCTGGATGTGGCCAAGATCGAATCCGGCCGCGTCATCATCGAGCAAGCGCCATTTTCCCTGCACGACTGCTTGCGCGAGGCCCT
Organism: Roseateles sp. PN1; assembly: GCF_038419725.1. Classification (NCBI taxonomy): domain Bacteria; kingdom Pseudomonadati; phylum Pseudomonadota; class Betaproteobacteria; order Burkholderiales; family Sphaerotilaceae; genus Roseateles; species Roseateles sp. PN1. The sequence continues at coordinate 442,888 of NZ_JBCARA010000002.1, forward strand.
GCACCCGCTGCTGCTGCAGGCGCATGAAAAAGGCATTCAGCTCAATGCGCGGGTGCAGCCGGGCGTGCCCCAGCATGCGGTGGGCGACGCCCTGCGCCTGCGCCAGGTGCTAGTCAACCTGGTGGGCAATGCCCTCAAGTTCACCGAGAACGGCGAGGTTCGGGTGGAAATCCAGCGCGTGGATAGCAGTGACAGTAACGACGCTGGCGACAGCCCGGTTGGCGAAGCCCAAGCCGCCGCATCCGCCAAAGCCGACAATGCCGACCCCGATCTGCTGCGCCTACGCTTCGCCGTCCATGACACCGGCATCGGCATGACGCATGATCAGATTGCACATATCTTTGAGCCCTTCACCCAAGCCGATGGCAGCATCACCCGCCGCTTCGGCGGCACCGGCCTGGGCCTGACCATCGTGCAGCGCCTGGTGCTGCTGATGGGCGGACAGGTGCAAGTGGAAAGCGCGGCCGGTACCGGTTCCTGCTTCAGCTTCGAGGTGCCGCTGCGGCGCGCGCCTAAGCCCGCAACGCCGGCGCAGCCGGGCACGCCCGACTGACTAAGCAGTTCAGACCAGCAGGATGCCGCAGCCCACCGTCTTGCGGGCTTCCATATCCCGGTGCGCTTGCACCACCTCGGCCAGCGGATACCGTTGTTCTACAGGGATCTTCACCTGGCCGCTGAGCACCATGGCGAACAAGTCGTCGGCCATCAGCTGGCTGTTTTCCCGCGTGGCCAGATGGGTGAACAGGGTCGGCCGGGTCACGTAGAGCGAGCCTTTGGCCGCCAGCGTGCCCAGGTTCAGCGGCGGAGCCATGCCCGAGGCATTGCCAAAGCTGGCCAGCAGGCCGAAGGGTGCGAGGCTGTTGAGTGAACCCTCCCAGGTGTCCGCGCCCACCGAGTCGTACACCACCTTGACGCCGCGGCCACCGGTGATCTCTCTCACCTGGCTGGCGAAGTCGGGCTCGCGCCGGTAGTTGATGACATGGCTCGCGCCGGCCTGCAGCGCCAGCGCGCATTTTTCATCCGAGCCGGCCGTGCCTATCAATTGCAGCCCCAGAGCCTTGGCCCATTGGCAGGCGATCAGGCCCACGCCACCGGCAGCGGCATGAAACAGCACATGGTCGCCGGCCTGCAAGCCGCCCTGCGGCAGGGTGCGGCGCAAGAGGTATTGAGCGGTCAAGCCCTTGAGCATCATGGCCGCGCCGGTCTCGAAGTCGATGCCCTCGGGCAGCTTGCACACCGAGCGCGCCGGCAGCACCCGCGCCGTGGCGTAAGCCCCAGGCGGCGGGCTGGCATAAGCGGCGCGGTCGCCCACGGCCAGATGCGTCACGCCCTCGCCCACCGCTTCCACCACGCCGGCTGCCTCCATGCCAAGGACGGCGGGCATGGGCAGCGGATAGCTGCCATTGCGGTGATAGATGTCGATGAAATTAAGCCCACAGGCCTTGTGGCGGATGCGCACTTCGCCGGGGCCTGGCATGCCGGTCTCCACCGCCACCAGCTTCATCTGCTCGGGGCCGCCGACTTGATCAATGCGCACGACCTGCTCGGTGCTGGTCCAGTTACTCGTCATGGTGTCGGCCCTTTCAAATGCTTGGCGGAAGAATCTCGCCATCCTGCCAGGATTGCGCGCTTCGTGCCGAGAGTCGCGCAAAGCTGATGCCGCGTCGGCTAGAACGCCCCGGGGTAGGCGCCGCCGTCCAGCAAGATGTTCTGGCCGGAGAGATAGCTCGCCTGCGCGCTGCACAACATGGCGCAGATGGCGCCAAATTCTTCCGCCGTGCCAAAGCGTTGCGCCGGGATGGCCGCGCTGCGTTTGGCGGCGGCCTGCGGCACGTCCATGCCGCTCTTGGCCGCTCCCACCGCGATGTTCTTCTGCAAGCGTTCGGTGTCAAAAGCCCCGGGCAGCAGATTGTTGATGGTGACATTGCGCCCGGCCAAACCGGGTTGGCGCGCCAAGCCGGCCACAAAGCCCGTCAAGCCCGAGCGAGCGCCGTTGGACAGGCCCAGGATGTCGATCGGCGCCTTGACCGCCGCCGAGGTGATATTGACCACCCGGCCAAAGCCGCGCGCAGCCATCGCATCCACGGTCGCTTTGATCAGCTCGATCGGCGTCAACATATTCGCCTCCAGCGCGGCCAGCCAATGCTCGCGCTGCCAATCGCGGAAATCGCCCGGCGGCGGGCCGCCGGCGTTGTTGATCAGGATGTCCACCTGCGGGCAGGCCGCCAGCGCCGCCGCGCGGCCCTCGGGCGTGGTGATGTCGCCCACCACCGCACGCACCTCAACGGCGGGGTTCAAGCGCCGCAGCGCCTCGGCCGTGGCCTGCAAATCGGCCGCGCCGCGCGCAGTGATCACCACATTCACGCCTTCGGCCACCAGGCTTTGCGCGCAGCCGCGCCCTAGCCCCTTGCTGGCGGCGCACACCAGCGCCCAGCGCCCTTGCAGACCCAAATCCATGGCATTACCTCCAACGCGTCAAGAGCCACACGCCGCCCAGCACTAGCAGCGTGCCCGCAGCCACCATGGGCGTGAAGGGTTCCCCCAAAATCACCACGCCCATCAAAATCGTCGACATGGGGCCGATCATGCCGGTCTGGGCCGCCAGCGTGGCACCCAGCCGCTCAATCGCCATCATCACCATCAGCACCGGTGCAAACGTGCAGGCCGTGGCATTGAGCACCGACAGCCAGATCACCTCAGGCGCCACCGCGCCCAAGCTGCCCAGCGGCCGCAGCAGCACAAACTGACCAATGCACAGAACACAGGCCACCGTGCTGGCGAGGCCGGTCAAGCGCATCGCCCCCAGGCGTTTGACCTCCTCGCCGCTGAACACCAGATAGAGCGCATAGCTCACCGCGCTGCCGAACACCAGGGCCGCCCCCAGCAGCACATCGGCGCCTTGCAAATGCAATTCCTGGCCGAACACCAGCAGCACACCCGAATAGCTCAGCGCCAGGGCCAGCAGCTGCCGCGTGCTGACGCGGCGCTTGAACAGCACCCAACCCAGCAGCAGCACGATGGTGGGGTTGAGGTAAAGAATCAGGCGCTCAAAACTGGCGCTGACATAAGCCAGGCCCGCGAAATCCAGCATGCTGGCCAGGTAATAGCCCGAGAATCCCAGGCCCAGCACAGCGATCCAATCGCGCCGCGTCAGCGCCCGCTTGCCGCGGCCGGCCCACCAGGCTAAGGCCACAAACAAGGGCAGCGCGAACAGCATGCGCAGCATGATCAAGGTGACCGCATCGACACCATGCCGGTACGCCAGCTTGACGATGATGGCCTTGCCGGAGAAAGCCACGGCGCCCAAGCTTGCCAACAAAAGCCCGGGCCAAATCGGTTTCGGGTGGGAGGGAGCGGGGGCGGAGGCCGGGGCCGAAGCTGGCGCCGGATCGGGTGCGTTGGAAGCAGAACTCATTGCGCTGCATTCTAGAAGTCGCCCCTGCGCCGCGCTTGGCAGCGCACGCCAAGACCTTTCTTGGCTGGATGAGTCAGCCTCTGTCTACTTGCGCGAAGAGCGACGGAACCAGCGCTAGCGTCCCTGTCCTCAGGCCTGTTGCGGCAGCAAAGGCGCACCGAGCAAGCGCATCATCAAGTCGCGCGCTGAGCGGATCTCTGCACCGAAGGGCAAGGCCCCGGCACCACGGAAGAACAAGCCCTTGGCGACATCGCCGCGCAGGGCTGCGGCAAGTTGGTTGTCAATGCAGAACTGGCCCCAGTCCTTGAAACCGTCGCGCAGGCCACATTGCGCCAGGCAATCAAAAGCCTTGGTGCAGCGGCTCTTCACCTGCGCCACCGCCTGCAGCTTGGGCGCAGCGCGCAGATAGTTACGCAGCCAGGGCGTGTTCACCGCGCGGGCGGGCAAACCGGCCACGCTGGTGAACTCCACCAGATCGGCATCGCTCGCCTGGGCCAACACTTGTTTGAAGGCCTCGTGGGCATCGCAGTCGCTGGTCACGGCAAAGGGCGTGCCCAGCTGCACACCGGCCGCACCCAGGGCTTGCAGGCGCTGAATGTCCTCGAAGCTGCGCACGCCGCCGGCCACGATCAGCGGGATCTTGCCGGCCAGGCCGGCCTTCTCGAAATAGGCCAGGCATTCGGGAATGACGCGCTCGAAGTCAAAGCGTGGGTCGTTCAAATCTTCCACCTTGGCCGCGCCCAAATGGCCGCCGGCCAGGCGTGGGTGCTCGATCACGATGGCGTCGGGCATGCGCTGCTTGCGCTCCCATTTGCGCACAATAAGTTGGACGCCACGGGCATCACTGAGGATGGGGATCAGCGCCACGTCCGGATGCTCTGCGGCCAGTTCCGGCAGATCCAGCGGCAAGCCCGCGCCCACCACCACCGCGTCGATGCCGCAGGCCAGCGCGCGCTTGATGGTGGGCGCGTATTCGCTCACCGCGCGCATCACATTCAGGGCCACCAGGCCACGGCCGCCGCTGCGCTCGCGGGCGCCGGCGATCTCGCGCTCCAGCGCGATCAGGTTCACTTCGTCGATCAAGGCCTTGGCGGCAGCACCGGCACTCTGCCCTTCCGTGCGCGCCATCAAGTCGGGGTGATGGCGACGCAGATCGACTGAGCTGAGCGTGCCCACACCGCCCAAGGCCGCAACACTGCCGGCCAGGCGCTGGGCGCTGACGCCCACCCCCATGCCGCCCTGCACCACCGGCAGCAGGCGCCGCCCTTTAAGCATCAAGGGTGCCAAGCCACTGCGCTCAAACAGGGGCACAAGATCAGGGGCAATGGCGTTTGAATTCATGAGGTCAGCGGGTCTAAAAATTGGCAAGCCGCCACCCTAAGCCCCATGGCAGCGGCATTAGTTGACAAAAATCACGGCCAATGCAAACGCACTGTGCAAATTACCCTTTGGTGCCGACAGGGGCGACCGATAGCAGGTGCGTCAGGGGCTTGACGCCCAAACAAAGAAGACCGTTCAGCGGCCATGGCGTCAAGGGGAGAAACGGTTCTAGCACCGAGCGGTCTTGCGGCCCGCCGCGCTGATTCAGTTTGTCCCGCCCAAGCAGCGCAACTCATCAAAAGATGGGTTGCGGCGTAGTGGAAAAAAACGAATTGCGCCGAAGGACTTTGATGAGATACCCAGACAGCATGTCGCGCAGCGCCGAACACCTGCGCGCCGCTCTCCCGCTGATGACTCGCCAACGCACTGCCCTGCACCCGATCAGTTACGCCGTTTGGTACGAATTCGTCACCAGCCGAAATTTGCCCCTCAACCAAGCCCTGCTCGCGCAAACACGCGATGGCGCCACGCTGGATGAGGCCCAGACCTGGGAGCTCTACCGCCAACACATTGGCGACGGCATGAAGGCCGACGAGATCGCCAAGGCCAAGAAAATCGGTGAAGGCCTGTCCAAGGTCCTGGACCACATGGCCGTCACAGCCGCGGAAGCCGGCCAGGAAACGGCGCGCTTTGACGACTCGCTGGGCACCTGGGTCGAGCAGTTGCTGGCCGGGCCGAGCGAGCAAACCCAATCCGAGGTCTTGCGTGAACTGCTCAGCGGCTCGCGCGAAATTCGCGCTGCCATGACCGTGCTGCAAACCCATCTGAGCCACAGCCAGCAAGAAATCGACAGCCTGCGCAAGGAAGTGCAAAAAGCGCGCGGCGAAGCCTTGGTGGACGCGCTGACAGGCCTGCCCAATCGGCGCGCCTTCGACCAGCAGTTGAGTGCGTGCATGGCTGAGCAACGGCAACTGGGCACCGGGCTATCAACGCCAGCCGGTGTCATGGCGCCATGCTTGCTGCTGGGCGATATCGATTTTTTCAAGCGTATCAACGACAGCTTCGGCCACAGCTTTGGCGATCAGGTGCTGCGCGCCGTCGCGCGAACACTGCAAGGGGCGCTCAGCGATGGGGCATTGGCCGCCCGCGTGGGTGGCGAGGAGTTCGCTATTCTGCTGCCCAGCAGCAGCTTGGACCAGGCTCAGGGCCTGGCCGAGAACTTGCGCAGCAAAGTGGCAGCTGGCCGAATCCGGCGCGGTGAGCGGGTGCAAGAGGCTGAGAACGTCACCATTTCTTTGGGCGTGACTCAGTTGGCCGCTGGCGAGAGCGCCGCTGACTTCTACGGCCGCGCCGACCGCGCGCTGTACGCAGCCAAGCATGGCGGACGCAACCGCATTGCGGCATTGACGCACTGACACATCGCGCTGCCATGGCGCTGTTGCAGCAACAGGCGTCACCGAGGCAACTTCAATGGCGGTGCCTTGGGTCAGCGCTATCGCTCGTTCCCTCATGTCGTTCCATAAGGCCACTCAATCCCCGTTGTCAGCCCGGCACAAAGCCCACAAGCGAAGGTAAAAAAGCGGAGCGCGAAGCTGGCCACTTGCCCCTACACTGGCCCCATCGCGCAAATGTGCTTCCACGACTGGCCATGACGCTTTACCTGCCCCCCCATTGCAGCCCCACTTACCTGCTTGATCGGCAGTCCGATCAAGTCACTGTTTAGGCCTCAACCATGCGATCCTCCTTGCGCTTTGCAGTGGTCGTGGCCTTGTTGCTGGGCTTGCTGGTGCCCACGGCAGCGGTGCTGCTCTTCGATCTGCAAAAAACCCGGTTGGTGGCGCTGGAGGATGTGAGGCGCGACCTCAGCCGCAGTGTGGAAGTGATGGCCCTGTCCTTGGCCGAGCCGGTGTGGCAAGTGTCGCCCGATCTTGCCGAGCCGATGATCAAGGCGCAATTCGACGACCCCCGGTTCGTATCCGTGGTGGTGCTTGAGCCGGCCAATAGCAACCCCTTCCAGGAGCATCGGCGCGCGCAATCCTCTGGTGAGCAAGACCTGACCCTGAGTGCCACGCGCCCAGTGGTGCGTGATGGCCGACAAATCGCCAGCGTCACGGTGGAGATGAGCGCAGCACCGCTGCTGGCCGAAAAGCGTGCCGATATGGTGCGCAGCTTGTGGCGCAGCGCGGCCACACTGACTTTTTCCCTGGTACTGATTCTGTTCGTTATGCAGCGCCGCGTGCTGCGCCCGATGACACGCTTGACCCAGGCCGCCGAAGCCATGGCCGCCGGTGCGCTGGACAAGCCCCTGGCGCTCAGCGGCAGCGACGAGATTGCGCGTGTGGGACAAGCCATGGAGCGCATGCGTGAGAAGCTGCAGCAGGCCTTCGAGTCTTTGCGCGGGCATGCCAACACGCTGGAAGATCAAGTCGCCCAACGCACCCAGGAAGTGACCAGAAAAAACGAAGACTTGGAACAGGCGCTAGGCCATCTGCGCACAGCCCAGCATGACTTGGTGGAGTCAGAAAAGCTCGCCTCCTTAGGCCGCTTGGTGGCGGGCGTTGCGCACGAGATGAACACGCCGCTGGGCAATTCACTCACCGTGGTGTCCTCGCTGGAAGACCGTTTCCGCAAGCTGGAAGAACTGCTGGCCAGCAACACGCCGATGCGCCGCAGCGTGCTGGAAGAGCTGGTGCGTGATGCCCGGCGCGGTCAAGACATCTTGCAGCGCAATGTGCAAAAAGCCGCCGACCTGGTGCGCGAATTCAAGCAAGTGGCGATCGACCAAACCTCAGACCTGCGCCGCGACTTCGACCTCGCCAAGGTGGTGGAAGACGTACTGGTGATGGTGGAGCCCAGCTTCAAGCGCACCCCGTTTCAGGTTCAGGTGGCGCTGGAGCCGGAGATCTTGATGAACAGCTACCCCGGCTCGCTGGGCCAGGTGCTGACCAACCTCATGATCAATGCCCTGGTACACGGTTTTCACGGCCGCAGCATGGGCGTGGTGCGGGTGCAAACCAGGCGCCTCAGCCCCTCCGAGGTGGAACTCAGCGTCAGTGATGATGGCGCCGGCATGGACGAGTCGGTACGCCGGCGCATCTTTGACCCCTTCTTCACCACCAAGCTGGGCACAGGCGGCTCGGGCCTGGGCATGCACATCGTGCACAACATGGTCACCAATGTGCTGGGCGGCCAGATCGACGTGATCAGCAGCCCCGGCCAGGGCGCCCGCATGGTGATCCGCATGCCTTGCGTGGCGCCGCAGCGCAGCGGCGAACTCGCGCCCACCGACGACTAAGGGCAAGCCTCAAGGGAGGCCCTTGCGCGCTCACTCGCCCTCAAACGGCAAGCTTGGGGGCCATCGCCCCCCACATTCGCAGCCAAGACTGCTGCTTCAGTGAGCGCGGCTTTCTGCACTTCACATAGCTTTACGCCCAGGTCATGGCTCGTCACAGAGCGAGCACAGGGTTTGTACTGAGTTCGGACTTCACTTTCGCCACAATAAGTCATCGCCGCAACAGCCCCACAAGGGACTAGGCGGCGAAGCCAAATCTCTGGTGAAACGTGAAAGGTAATCCAATATGAACTCGAATAACAAGACCCGCCCCGTCGCTCCGCTGGCCGTGCTCACACTGGCCTTGGCCGCTTTTGCCGGCAGCGCTTCAGCCGACCAGAACAAGGGCTTCTACATCGGTGGCAATATCGGCCAATCACATGCTGATGTGAACGCCAGCGTCCCCGGCATGAAAGTCGACAAGCGCGACACCAGCTTTGGCATCCACGGTGGCTACCAGTTCAACCCCTACTTCGCTACCGAGTTGACGGTCAACTATCTGGGCAAGGCCTACCTCGGCGACAGCCAGGCCAAGACCATGAGCTACTCGTTGGACGCCATCGGCCGCCTGCCGGTGAATGACAAGTTCAGCCTGTTCGGCCGACTGGGTGTGGCCCAAAATGAGCGTGACTTTAATGGCGTCAGCAACTTCGACAGCCAAGGCAACACCGGCTTCAAGGTGGGTCTGGGTGCCGACTACAACTTGAACAAGAACTGGTTCGTGCGTACCGAGTTGACCCGCTACAACAATGTGCCCACGGCCACCATGTTCGGCAACACGATTGACACCTGGAACGTCGGCGTGAACTACCGCTTCTAATTTGCGCGACTGGCCACGGCCGTCAATGAACAAGGGGCGCGAGCTGCTAAAGCAACTCCCGCCCCTTGTCACCTTGGGTCGGCAGAATTTAGCTGAGCCTGTTTAGCCGAACCTGTTTAGCTGAGCCTATTCAGCCAGTCTGGCTTACATCGAGGCTGCCGAAGCCGCTGCGCTGGCAGCAGGCAAAGCTTCACTGGCAGCCGCAGCAGGCGCGGAAGGCGCGGAAGGCGCCGCTTCGCTGTGCGAGGCCGTCACATCATGCTTCTCACCACCCATATCGATGTCGCCACCGCTCTTGGTCAAGATGTAAAGCGCCAAGGCCGCAAAGATGATGAAGCCAACGAACAGTTTCCACATGATTGATTCCACTCCTTCAATGATTGAATGCCGCGATTGTTAAGCCGCAAGCTGACGCCGAACTGAGCGCCCCGCTTGCTGGGGCGATATGCAGCGCCTGGACACCGCTGCGGCCATTTTCGCTAGGCAAAAGACCCGTCAAATGCGGCTCGCAAATCCCAAACGACAGCCGCAAAGGCCGAGTTGCAAGGCAAAAAAAGGGCGGCCAATCGGCCGCCCTTTTCACATCAAGATCTCAGGCCGAACTTAGTCGTTCGCGTAGATATTGACGTCCTTGGTTTCGCGCACAAACAGCAGGCCGATCACCAAGGTCATCGCGGCGACCCCGATGGGGTACCACAGGCCGTGATAGATATTGCCGTTCTGAGCCACCATCGCGAAAGTGATGGAAGGCAGCAGGCCACCGAACCAGCCGTTACCGATGTGGTAAGGCAAGCTCATCGAGGTGTAGCGGATACGGGTCGGGAACAACTCCACCAGCATGGCGGCGATAGGACCGTAAACCATGGTCACGTACAGCACCAAGATGCTCAGGATCGCCACCACCAAAGGCTTGTTGATCTTGGCGGGGTCGGCCTTGGCAGGATAGCCAGCAGCCTTGAGGCCTTCGGCGAGTTCCTTCTTGAAGGCGGCAATGCCCTTGACCGTGGCTTCATCGAACTTGTAGTCGTTGAGCTTGGTCGCGTTCAGACCATTGACCACCTTGTCGCCAATCTTGATCACCGCGACCGAGCCGGCTGGGCCGGACAGGGTCTCGTAGCTGGCCGAGCTTTGAGCCAGGGCGCGCTTGGCGATGTCGCAAGAGCTGGTGAAGTCCACTTCCTTGGCCACCGGGCTGCCCTGGAAGGAGCAGGTGCTGGTGTCCACCGTCAGCGTGATCTGAGCGGTGGCTTGCGCCTTGGCCAGATCAGGGTTGGCAGCGGCTGTCAGAGCCTTGAACAGCGGGAAGTAGGTGACGATGGCCAGCAGCAGACCGGCCATGATGATGGGCTTGCGGCCGATCTTGTCAGACAGGGTGCCGAAGATCACGAAGAACGGCGTGCCGATCAGCAGCGAGGCCGCGATCATCAAGTTAGCCGTGGCCGAGTCCACCTTCAAGACGCTGGTCAGGAAGAACAGGGCATAGAACTGGCCCGTGTACCACACCACGCCCTGGCCGGCGACCAAGCCGAACAGTGCCAGCAGCACGATCTTGAGGTTCTTCCACTGGCCGAAAGACTCGGACAGCGGCGCCTTGGAGGTCTTGCCCTCGCTCTTCATCTTCTGGAAGGCGGGCGACTCGTTCATCGACAAACGAATCCACACGCTGATACCCAGCAGCAAGATCGAGACCAGGAAAGGCACGCGCCAGCCCCAATCAGCAAAAGCCGTCTCACCGACCAAACTGCGGGTGCCCAGAATCACCATCAGCGACAGGAACAAGCCCAGCGTCGCCGTGGTTTGAATCCAGGAGGTGTAAGCGCCGCGCTTGCCGGCCGGTGCGTGCTCAGCCACATAGGTGGCAGCACCGCCGTACTCTCCACCCAAAGCCAAACCTTGCAGCATGCGCAAGATGATCAGGATGACCGGAGCCGCCGCGCCGATGGTGGCCGAGCCGGGCAAGATACCGACGATAAAGGTCGACAAGCCCATGATCAGGATAGTCACCAAGAAGGTGTACTTGCGACCGATCATGTCGCCCAGACGCCCGAACACCAGCGCGCCGAAGGGGCGCACGATGAAGCCGGCAGCAAAGGCGAGCAAGGAAGCGATAAACGCCGCCTGGGGGTCAAGCTGACCGAAGAACTGCTTGGCAATGATCGGTGCCAGCGAGCCGTAGAGATAGAAGTCGTACCACTCGAACACGGTGCCCAGCGAAGAGGCGAAGATGACCTTCTTCTCTTCTGCGGTCATCGGCGTGTTGGTGGACACTGCGCTTGCAGTTGCCATGTTGAGAAGTCTCCATATTTGCTTGAGGGCTGCCGACCGGAAACCCTTGAGCGCGACTATGGAACTGAGCTCTGACCAAACACTGACACCGGGCTGAACCCAAGCTGACAAAATAGACTGCAACCCCAGGCAAATATTTCTCAATGCGAAATATTTGGGCGATTAAGGGTAAGTCTTGAGCGACTGCGCCTCGCCGTCTCCTGGATTTGTCAGCTTGGCTCCCGCGTTATAGCGCGCAACAAGCTCTCAGTGCTGCACACGCTTCACGCCGGGCCGCGACAAGGCTGCCGCTTCCCAATCCCCTTGCTCGAACCAGGGATCGCCGCGCAGATAAGCGGCCAGCATGTCCAGCGAGTCCTGGCCCCAGAACAGCTTGCCGTCCACTTCAATCGTGGGCACGCCGAACACGCCGGCATTGAGCGCCTCCTCGGTGGCGGTGCGCAGGTTCTCCTTCACCTCTTCGCTGGCCGGGTCACGCTGTGGGCTCAGCTCTTGGGTCAGCGCCGCCAAGCGGGGCGCGGCGTTGGCATCAGCGCCCGCGCCTTGCCAGACATGGCGCATGATTTTTTCCACCGTCAGCCGGTTGGGCGTGCCGCCCGCCGGTGCGCAGGCCCAGGCCATACGCAGCAAGGGCAGCGGGTTGAAGGGATGTTGGGCCGGCACCTGAACCGGGATGCCGTGCTGGCGCGCCGCCCAGGCGACTTGCCGGAAGGTCCACTGGCGCTTGGACTCGATCTCCGCCGGGCCCTTCTGACCAATCGCGTGCAACAGGGCCGCGAACAGAATGGGCCGGTACTCAACGCTGTAGCTGCAGCCCTTCAGAGCTTCAGGCAGGCGCTCAAACGCCAGGGCGGCGTAGGGCGAGATGGGGTCAAAGTAAAAACGCAGGTGCTTCATGATGGGGTGTTTTTCTTGTTGGGATGAATTCAGGGGCCGGAGGTCTCAAGCGCGGCGGTGAAGATGCCTTGCGCGACGAGGATCTCACGGCGCTCGGGCAAGAGCGCCAGGATGGCCAGGCGCGTCGCATCGTCCGCCTTGGACCAGACCGTGATTTCAGGAATGGTGCGCGCGCAGCCCTGGCACCAGCCCGTGGCTTCGTGCATCTTGCAGACATTGCTGCAGGGGCTGGGCACCGTCGACACTGGAATATTGCCGCTCATGCTTGCACCACCTCAATCACCGGCGCGCCGGTCAACGCCTCCAACTGAGCCGGGCTGAGCTGAAACACACCGTTGGGATGGCCGGAGGCCGCCCAAATCGTGTCAAAGCGGAACAACTCACGGTCAACAAACAGCAGGGGCTTGGACAAGCCGGCCTCCGGCGCAAAGCCCAGCGGCGAGACCCCGCCAATCGAAAAGCCGGTGTTGGCCTTCACAAAATCAGCATCGGCGCGGCCCAGCGGCCCGGTGTGGGCGGCGAGCTTGTGCTCATCCACCCGCTTATCGCCCGAGGCAATCACCAGCACCGCAGCCGCATCGGACTTGCGCCGAAACACCACCGATTTAGCGATCTGGCCCAGGCTCACGCCCAAGGCGTCGGCGGCCTCTTGCGCGCTGCGGGCGGAAACCTCCAGCCACAGAGGGGGATGGGGGTGTTGGCAGGCTTGCAAGGCAGCCTGCACGCGCAAGAAGCCCTCTGGGCGAGCACTGGTGGATTGGGTGTCGGAAATCATGCCCGCATTGTCTCAGGCAATGCCAGCATTAGCCTCAGCGCGCATAATGCCGCCCCTTCCCCGCCCGAATTGAAGCTGAGTCCGCCATGAGCAACATCACCGTCCTTGAAGAACTGCGCATCTACATCGACCCGCTGACGCCCGATGAACACCAAGCCCTGGAGCGCAGCATCCTGGCCGAAGGCTGCCGCGATGCGCTGGTGCTGTGGGGCGATGTGCTGGTGGACGGCCACAACCGCTACGGCATCTGCCAAAAGCACGGCATCCCCTTCCAGACGGTGCAGAACACCCGCTTCAAGTCCATGGACGACGTCCATCTGTGGATGATTGACCAGCATCTGGGCCGCCGGAGCGTGTCGGACTTCCAGCGCGGCGTGCTCGCCCTGCGCAAGAAGGAAATCGTCGCCGCCCGAGCTATTCCCAGCGCCGACACGCCCAACCCCTTCGAAGGCAATGATGAGTTCGCCTCGGCTGCAGGTGCCGAGCTGCCGCCGCCTGAAAAGCTCAATACCCGCGAAGCCATCGCCAAGGCGGCCCGCATCAGCGCTAACACCGTGGTGCAGATCGAAAAAATTCAGAAAAGCGCGGCGCCTGAGTTGGTGGAGGCCATCAAGGCCGGCACCATCTCCATCAACGCCGGCGCCACTGTGGCCAGCTTGCCGCAGGAAGAGCAAGTCGCCGCCGTGGCCGGTGGCAAGAAAGAGCTGCAACAAGCCGCCAAGCGCGTGCGTGAGGGCAAGACCGGCCGCCGCTCTGAAGCCACGGCGGAAGGCGAAGCCGGCGCCGAAGCGCCTGCAGCAGCGGAATTGACAGCCGAAGAGCGAGATCAGCGCAACCGCGAAGCCCAAGTGGCCCTGCTGCAAAGCACGGTGGCCGAGTTGACGGCCGAGAACAAAGCCTTGAAGGATCAGGTGGCGCGCTTGCAGGATGAGCTGGAGCAAGCGAAGCAGCAAGCAGGTGGCGCAGCGGCCTAAAAGGCTTAAGGGCCAAAGCCCTTACTTCAATGCCAACACGGGTGCCGACTCAGGCGGCAGAGTCAACGCCGCCTGAAGCTCCGGTGCCGCCTAGGCCGCCCCGCTCAGCGCAGCCGCAACTGCCACAGCGGCCCGCCATCGTCGATGCGCACATGCTGGGCATCGCCAAAGCCGCTGGCCGCCAAGGCGGCAGCAGCAGCCTGACCGGCCTCACCCACCTTCCCCACCGCCGCCTGAGCCGCCTCGCTGAGGAAGGACAGGTAGAGGGTCTGGCGCGGCAAGAGCGCGGCCAGATGGCTACGCCAAGCATCACCGAAGCGGGCCTGCGCCTGGCTGGGCTGGCCGGCATAAAAATGCGCCCCTAGCCCGCGCCAGAAAGGCGAGTTCGATTCTGCCTCAGCGCCTTCGCCCGGATGATCACGCAGCCCCGCCAATTCGACGATCAAGGTTTCGCCGTAAGTGCCTGGCGCCGCAGCAATCCGCGCCAAGGCCGCTTGCACCAGCGCACTCAGGTAAGTCACTTGCAAGTCGGCGGGCAAGCCCGGCGCGCAAGCCAGATCGGCCAGTTCGCTCTCACCCGTGTGGTCATTGCCCAGCAACAGGGTCCGCTGGGTACAAAACAGCCCCAGCTCAGCCGCCGCATGCACCACGCGGCCGACGTGATAGCTGTAGCGCGGCAAGCGCAGGCCCAGCCGCGGCACCAGGCGCAGGCAGGCCAGCGGACTGTTGCTGTGCGCATCGGCTAAGACCAACCACTCCGACTGATCCGACTCGGGCGTTTCGGCCAAGCTGAGGCCAAAGCCGGTCTGGTTGACCCAGTGCATCAGCTGCGCCTCATCGCCCGCTTGCTTGGCGCGCAGGCGCTGGCCGGGCAAGCCCATCAGTGCTTCACTCATACGCGCTCCAATTCAAGCGCCGAAGGCCGCAGAGGGCTCACCAGCAATCTGGCACCGGCATCATCACCCAAGCCCAAACGCTCACGCACCTCATGACCGGGCGGGAGCCCATGCGCCGTCTGCGCAATCTCGGCCAACACCGCCCTGAAACTGGCGCGCTCACCCGTCACCACCAGATGCCAATCCTGCGCAGCACCAGGCGCACCTTCATCGGCTTGCAAGCTGAGCTGGCGAGCGTGCTTGACGGTGCGTAGCAGGCCCAGGCTGGCCTCCACAGTGGGGCCGCCATCGAAGATGTCGATATAAGTGTCGGCATCAAAGCCTTCGTCTTGCAGAATCGAAAACGGCAGCTCCCCCACAGGATGCAACTGACCAATCGCCCATTGCGCGGCCTCGGGCAAGAGCGGCACATAAATGGGCGAATGCGGCATCAGGTCGGCAATGAAAGCCTTGCTGCGCCCGCCGGTCACGGCCTCGGCCTGGGGATAGTCCATCGCAAAAAAGCGCCGGCCCACCGCGTCCCAGAAAGGGCTCTGGCCGGCCGCGTCGGCTAGACCTGGGCTCTCCGCCGCAATGCGGTCATTGAAACGCTCAGCGAAAAGCAAGATGAACAGCAGCCGCGCCCGCGACAGCAGCTGCGGCGCCAAGCCGCTGCTGTAGTCGGGTGCGATGTAGAAAGAAGTCAGCAGGGTGTAGCCGGTCAGGTCATGGCACAGATGCAAGGTGTGCAGGCGCCGGCTGACGCCTAACTGTGAACTCGCATGCACCACAAACTCATTGCGGTAGCTGTAAAACCGGTCATGAAAACCCGCGCTGGCGGCGATGCCGCTGGTGCCCACCACCTCGCCGCGGGCGCGGTCCTCCAGCACGAAGAGATAAGTTTCCTCGCCACTGGCGTCGTCCATGCTGGCGAAGGCCTCCAAGGAGCGTTCAATGCGCAGGCGCAGCTTGGCGCTGTCGTTCGGCAGCGAACTGATGCCATGCTCGCTGGCCGCGGCGATGCGCTCCAGCGCCGGCAAGTCAGCCAGTGCCACCGGCCTGAGCATCAGGCTGCGCGGATCCGTGGCGGCATTACTCATCATGCGGGGTCTCCTGGGGCAGGTCGGCGCAGCGCCGCTGCACGCTGGCTGCGCTCGTCGCGCGGCGTCTTGTCAAAGTGGGTCTTGTAGGCATTGGAAAAATGCGGCCCGGAAGAAAAGCCGCAGCTCAGGCCAATTTGCAGAATCGACTGGCTGCTCTGCTGCAAAAGGCGGCGCGCCCGGTTCAGGCGCAGCGCCAGATAGTAGCGGGAGGGCAAGGCGTCAAGGTGCTGCTTGAACAGCCGTTCCAGCTGACGGCGCGACACCCCCACCAAGCGCGCCACCTCTTCGGTGGGCAGCGGCTCGCTCAAATTGGCCTCCATCAAGCTCAGCGCCTCCGCCAGCTTGGGGCTGCCGCCCCGCTGCTCGGCTACCGAGCGGCGCTGGCGCTCGCCCGGCCCGCGCGCGCGCTCCAGGCCCAAGCGCAGGGTCAGGTCTTGCGCCAGGCGCTCGCCATGCAAGCCGCCCAGCCAGGCAATCATCAAGTCCAGGCTGGCGCCGCCGCCGGCGCAGCTCAGCCGGTTGGCTTTGGCATTGATCTCCCAGACATTGCCGGTCCAGATGACGTCCGGATAGTCTTCCTGCAGCGCCTCCACCAAGTCGCCGTTAACAGTGGCGCGCTCACCCCGCAGCAAACCGGCCTCGGCCAAGACCGCCGCGCCGCCGTCCACCCCGGCCAAGGCCAGCGCTGCGGCGGCATCGCTGCGCAGCCAGTGCTGCAAGGCGAGGTCGGTACCCTCGCCTTCGGCGCTGAGTACAAACAGCGCATGCCAGTTCGCCTGCCCAGGCTCGGCCGGCCCCGCCAATGGCAATGCCTGCGCCAGAGCGGTGGTCGGCAGCATCAAGCCACTGCAATCGACGCTGCGCCCATCCTGACTCAGCAACTCAGGTGCATAGCGCGCTTCCTGCTGCAAGTCATTAACCTCGCGCAGGGCAGACAAGACGCCGGCCAGCGCCAAGAGCGAGGCGCCCGGCAAGAGCAAGACGCCGCAACGCCGAAGCTGGCCAGATCCAGATGCATGCCCAGGAACAGCCCCCCCAGCCGCAAGGCTGGCGGTCTCGGCTGAGCTGGCGTGAGTAGGCATCGGAGTCACGGCCGCACTGTAAAGCAGGCAGCAGCAGGCCAAGCACTCATTGCCAGTTGATCCAGGTAGGCACAGCCAGCAAGACCATGGCCATCACCAAATACATCAGTTGCAGCGGGATCATCCAACGCGCCCAGCGGGTCCAGGGGATGCCAGCTAGGGCCAGCACACCAACGGTGATGCCCGAGGTGGGGATCATGGGCGTGGTCAGTTCACCGAACTGAAAAGCCAGAATGGCGGTCTGCCGGCTCACGCCCACCAGATCGGCCAGGGGCGCCATGATGGGCATGGTCAGCGCGGCTTGACCCGTGCCGGAGTGGATGAAGAAGTTGATCACCGACTGAATCAAAAACATCTTCTGCGCTGAGAAGATCGGGCTGCTCGATTCGATGAAGGGCACCAAGGCGTGCAGCAAGGTGTCGATGATGTGGCCATCGCGCATCAGCACGACAGTGGCCTTGGCCAGCGCGATCACCAGCGCGGTGCTCACCAGATCCTTGGCGCCGGCTAAAAAGCTGGCGATGAACTGATCGGCATTGAGCCGGCCGACCGCGCCCACCAACAGCGCCATCACCAGAAACAGCGCGGCGATCTCTTCGATGTACCAACCGAAGCGGATCACGCCGAAGATCATCACGCCCAGGGTCGAAGCAAACAGGGCCAAGACCAGCTTGTGGCGCGGGCGCATGCCCGCAAAGGCCTCGAACTCCGCCAGGTTCAGGTGCTTGCGCTTTTCCTGGTCCATCTCGAAGCAGGGGCTGAGTTCGGGGCTGCGCTTGATGCGCGCGGCGTACCACATCAAAAAGGCGATGGTCAGCGCGGTGGCAATCGCCCAGCAGATCAGCCGATAGCCCAGGCCCGAGAACATCGGCACCCCGGCAATGCCTTGCGCCACGCCCACATTGAAGGGGTTCAGGAAGGCGGTGGCAAAGCCCACCTGAGAACCGACAAAAGGAATGGAGACGCCAACAATGCTGTCGTACTTCAGGGCCAGCGCCAGCGGGATAAAGATCAGCACAAAAGGGATCGCCTCCTCGGCCATGCCGAACGTGGCGCCGCCCAGCGAAAACAAGGTCACAAAGACCGGGATGATGGCCACCCGAACCCAGGCCGAGCGCGTGTGCGCCTTAGCGACCGACTTGATGGCGGAGTCAATCGCCTCGGTGCTTTGCAGCACCGAGAACGCGCCGCCCACAATCAAGACAAAGCCGATGATCAAGGAGGCTTCGACGAAGCCCTTGATCGGCGCCGTCATCAACGCCGCGAAACCCTGCGGATTGCTGGCAACGGTGTGAAAGGAGTCGGCAATGATGACCTTCTTGCCGGCCACCATTTCGGTCTCGTACTTGCCGCCGGGCACCAGCCAGGTGGCCAGGGCGATCAGCGCCAAGAGGCCGAACAGCAGCACAAAGGTATTGGGGAACTTGAGTTTCATAGCTCGTTTCGCTGAATTTCAATGGGGCTGAATGCGCGCGCGGTGACTAGAGCGACAGCAAGTTGCCGCTGCGAAAAGCCGTGCTACCGGCCACCTTGCAGACCCGCATGCCGGCGCTGGCATAACGCCGGGCCACCCTGGCAAACAGCAGGCCGGCCACGCTGGCCCGCAAGGGCGTGCGCTGATCCGTCAGCGGATCAATCACCTCGGCCACCACCTCGCCGGCCGCCACCACATCGCCGGGCGCCTTGAGAAAAACCAGGATGCCGTTGTGCGGCGCGGTGATGGGCTCCACGCCCTCCAGCGGCGTGGCCTGACACAGCGGCGCGGGCCAAGTCATCAAAGGGGCCGCGGCATCGGAAGAGGGATCAATGTGGCCGCTGTGCTGCAAGAACTGCAGCAGCGCTTGTGCGTCCTGCGCGGCCAGGCGGTGATCCACCTCGACCTCACCGCGCAATTCCACCGTGGCGGCGAAGCAGGCCAGAGGCACCGGCCGCGTGGGGCCAAAGTGTTCGGCCAGCTCCCACCAGATGCGCGAGACGGTCTCGTCAAAAGGATCGTCCCCCGACACCCGCGCCACCAGCAAGGCCTGCGCCTGCAAGGCCTGCGCCAGCGGCTTGGCCTGCTCACTCAGCGGCTGACCCGCATAGAGGTGCAAGACGGCTTGGTTGTCGCAATGCAGGTCCAGCACGATGTCGGCATCCATGGCCAGGGTTTGCAGCAGCTGCTTCAGGCCATCGGTGGCGCTGGCGGGAGCTGCGGCACCCAGCAATTGAAGGCTGGCTTGGCGAATCAAGCGGGTGTTCTCAACCGGGTCTGCACCCAGCAGCGGTTCCAGCACAGGAATCAGCGCTGCGGTGAGGTGGCGGTACTGGCGATTGAAGTTGATGCCGGTGCTCATATCGAAACGCCCGCACAAACTGCCTTGCATCTCCTGCGCCAAGCCAATCGGATTGGCCATGGGCACCAGCACGATTTCACCGGCGATGCGGCCGGCTTGCTCCAGCGCCAGCAACTGCTCGCGCAGGTGCTGGGCCACCAACATGGCCGGCACTTCGTCGGCATGCAAGCTGGCTTGGATATACGTCTTGCGGCCGCTTTCGGCGCGGCCAAAGTGCAGGCTGCGCAGTTGACGCGTGGTTCCCGCGCTGGCGGGGGGCAGTGCATGCAGCAGTGTTCGCATGATGGGGAAGAGTCCAGTCTTGGATGACGCCGAAGGCAGGCGGACAAGCGCAGGCGCGCCGAGCTGCCAGGGGCGTTCAGTGGCGGAAGGTAGTCAGAAAGTCAGGCAAACAAGTTGCCCACGCTCGGTGCTAACGCGGCAAGCCAGCGGCACCCAGGGGCTTGTAAAACGGCCGGCTGATGATCACGGGCTGCACATCCAGTCGCAGGCGCAGCACGGTGTAGTCCTCGCCGCCCATCGCGGCGCTGAACCAACCGCGACTGCCCTCGCCCTTGTAAAGCCGGAATTCGAAGCCCAGATCGGGCTGCGGCTCGGTGCTGATGCTGGTGCTGGTGCTGCGCCCATCGAACGCCACGCCCAGCACTTCGGGGAAAGGGCTGTCCAGCAACTGCCCCATGGCATTGACGATGGTGGTGTCGCCCAGGATGTCGAGGTAGAAGGGCTGCTTGTTGAAGAAGGGCTTGAAGTCTTTGGCAGCGGGGTCAATGGCATGGCCGGCCAACTTTTTAGCGGACGGCGTGGTCTGGCCGGTTTTGACGTTATGTCGGTCGCCACGATCCAAATAGCTGAGCTGGGCGTT
Source organism: Roseateles sp. PN1 (assembly GCF_038419725.1). NCBI lineage: Bacteria > Pseudomonadati > Pseudomonadota > Betaproteobacteria > Burkholderiales > Sphaerotilaceae > Roseateles > Roseateles sp. PN1. The sequence goes on from NZ_JBCARA010000002.1 coordinate 462,964, forward strand.
GCGGATATTGAAGGCGGCGAGCGTCTTGTCCTGGCTGGCCTGGCTGAGGTCAACGAGCAGCACGCCCTTGCCGCCAAGCACTTCCAAGTCATCACCGCGCAGCAGCGCAGCGCTGTTTTCTTCCACGCCCAGGCCGAGTTGATAGCCCTCGGCCTGCATCAGGGGCAGCAAACGACCAATGCGGCCACGCTTGAGGAAATGCTGATCGATGAAGAGCTTAGGGCCGACAAAGCCCAGGCCGCGATCAATCTCCTTGCCACGACGCATCTGGCCTTTGAGCACCTGCAACGCGTCCTGGGCATCGCGAAACATCGTCGTGCTCATGATGGCAGCACCCGCGCTGGTGCCGGCAATCAAACCGCCACGTTGATACACCGACCAGATCGCCTGCAGCATGGGCGTCACTTGGCCGCCGGGCTGAAAGGTGTCGACGATCAACTCTTGCGCGCCACCTGAGAAGAACACACCTTGCGCCGCACCCACTTTGGCGATCAGGGCCGGGTCATTGAGCCGCGCTTGCAGGTCGCTGCCGGCCAAGCGGGGTGCCACCGGGATGTGTTCGGCACGTGCGCCCTGGGCGTTCAAGGCTTCAATGATCTGGCCGGCGCTGCGCTCTGGGTTGGCGGCAGCAGTGGCAAAGACTGCGATGCGTGCACCCGGGCCACCGGCCTCGTCAACGATGCGCTTCCAGACCTCGGCGTTATCAAACTTGAGTGCGCCGCCAATGATGACCAGGGCTCCCGTGCCCGCTGGCCTTTCAGGCCTTGGTGTTGCTGCAGCGGTAGCTGCAGGCGCGGCAGCAAGAGAAGGCAGCGCCAGCATGGTGGAAGCAAGCAGGGCAAGCGCCAACGCAGCGCGCCGTCCAGGGCGTGTTGGCAGGCAGTTTTTTGAGCGAACAAGGTCTGGCATGGCGAAGGCGTCTTGAAACTTTTGGGATGACGCAGTCTGTCAGCGTCGCGGCGCGCTCGCTAGCGGGTATGGCCTCAAAACGGTGCGAAATGGCTCCCCAACGCAAATGCATGTCGCATCGCTGCAAGCCCTGTTGCGCCTGTTCATCGCTGGTTTACATGCAAGCGACGCGCAATTGCACGCAAGCGACCGAGCCACCAAAACCCCATAGGCAAGTCATCAGGGGCGCTTCTAGAGTGACTGCAAGGCCCAAGCGCCTGGCCCTGATTTCGATCAGCAAGCATGCGCCAAGCCTTTGCTCAATGGATTCCAAAAGGCAGCCCCAGCTGCATCACGTTCTACCCACTCGTCCCACCTCCTCAGCCAAAGAAGGCCCAACCATGACACCCAAAAGCACGCCGCGCCACGCCAGTTCGGCCCGCCTATTCAAGATGAAAAGTCTGGCCCAGGCGGCCACGCTCTTGCTGATCGGTGCGCAGGCACTGCAAGCGCAGGCACAGGCTCAGGCCCAGATGCAAGAAGCCAAGCTCGAACGCGTCGAGGTCACAGGCTCCAGCATCAAGCGCCTGGAAGGTGAGAGCGCCTTGCCGGTGCAGACCATCAAGCGCAGCGATATCGACAAGACTGGCGCCACCACGGCCGCCGAAATCATGAAGAGCATCAGCGCCAACGCCGCAGCGCTGACCGATGGCGCCTCGATCACCGACAACACCGGCGGCCAGCGCGGCATGAACGGCGCCAATCTGCGCGGCCTGGGCGTGTCCAGCACCTTGGTGCTGCTCAATGGCCGGCGCATGGCCAACTTCGCTTCGCCTGGCGACAACGCCGGTGTTGACCTGAACAATATCCCGGCCGGCGCCATCGAACGGGTCGAGGTCTTGAAGGACGGCGCCTCGGCCATTTACGGCACCGATGCCATCGGCGGCGTGATCAACTTCATCACCCGCAAGGACTATCGCGGCGCCGACGTCAACGTCTACGCCGCCCGCACCCAAGAAGGCGGCGCCGAGAAAACAGCAGCCTCAGTAGGCGGCGGTTTCGGCGATCTGGAGCAAGACCGCTTCAATATCTTTGGCGTGCTGGACATCCAAAGGCTCGGCAGCCTGCGCTCCAGCGAACGCGACTTTCTGAAAGACCGCCCGCTGGCCACCACCCTGCCCTTTTACATGTCCAGCCGCACCTTCCCGGGCAATATCCGTCTGGCCTCGAGGGCAGCGGCGCGCAAGGTACAACTCGATGCCCTGGCTGCTGCGGGCATGAACTTCAACGGCACGCCCTATAACCAGCGCACCATCAATCTGTACGCACCGGCCTGCAACCCACCGGCCACTGTTTACGCCAAAGACAATCTGTCCCAGGCCTGCAGTTTTGACTATATGCAGGACACCGAGCTCTACCCAGAGTCGGACAAGAAGTCCTTCATCGGCCGCGGCGTGTTCCAGCTCAACAAAGACACTCAGCTCTTCGCTGAAGTGGTGAAGAGCCAGACCCAGACCCGCTACGTCGCGAGCCCCAACCCGATTGAAATCACCGCCGTGCCCACGACGGCCATCAACCCCTTCCTGCCCAAGCCCCTGCCCTTTGGCGGCACGGTCGATGTGCGCCAGCGCGTCACCGAAGGCGGCAACCGCACGAACGAGGTCAGCAGCGACGCCGACCGCATTGTTGCGGGCGTGAGCGGCACGCTGGGCGGCTGGGACTATGACGTCGCTATCAACCACGCGGTCAATCGCACGGCGGATTCGCTGCGCGACGGCTACTTCCTCTACGACAAGTTCGTGGACGGCGTGCGCACCGGCAAGATCAATCCCTTCGGCGCCTCACCTCAAGCCGGCAAGGAATTGCTGGCCAGCATTGCCGTGCAAGACGAAGCCCGCAAGTCCAAGGGCAGCACCACCACCATCGACGCCAAGTTCAGCGGTGTGCTGGCGCAGCTGGCCGGTGGTGATCTGGGTGCCGCCTTCGGCGCCGAGTTCCGTCGCGAAGAAACCGAGTTCACGCCCTCCGCACTGCTGCTCACCAACAATATCCAAGGCGATCGCAGCTCACGCGGCGACGCCCCGCCGGCCAGCAGTAATAGCCGCAAGGTGGCGGCCGTGTTCGGCGAGTTGAATGCCCCGCTGAGCAAGGAGCTGGAACTGCAACTGGCCGCCCGCTACGACAAGTACAGCGCCGTCGGCGATACCTTCAACCCCAAGTTCGGCCTGCGCTGGCAGCCCAGCAAGGCGCTGATGCTGCGCGGCTCTGCGGGTACGGGCTTCCGAGCGCCTTCGATTAACGAGCTGACCCGCCCGACCTCATTTGGCTCCAGCTCCGCCTTCCTGACCGACCCCGGCTGCGTGGCCCAAGGTTTCGCGGTGGCGGACTGTACCGATCAGTGGCGCGTCGAGCGTCGCAGCAATGCCAATCTGAAGCCCGAGAAGTCCAAGCAGTTCTCCTTCGGCCTGGCGTTTGAACCGATCAAGGAACTCAGCGCCAGCATCGACTACTGGAACATCCGCAAGACCGATGTGATCAGCGATTTGTCCGAGCAAGTCATCCTCGGCAATCTGGCCCGCTATGAAAAAGACTATGTCAAACGCGACCAGTTCGGCGAGTTGATCGACACCATTCTGCTGAAGAAGGAAAACCAGGGTGAGCTGCGCACCTCGGGCATTGATCTGGATCTGCTCTACCGCGTCAAAACTCAATCGAAGGGCCGCTTCAGCGTCAGCCTGACGGGCACTTATGTTTTGAACTATGAGCGCCAATTCGGTGCGGGTGAGCCCTTCCAGAACAACGCCGGCCAGTTCCTCAGCGACCAGGTGATTCAGAAGTGGCGCCACCGCCTGGCGCTGGACTGGGACATCGGCAACTGGGGCCTGACCGTGGGCAATACCTATCTGTCGGGCTACCGCGATCACAACACCGCCTTCAACCCCTACACCGACCAATTGCTGGAAGCGCGCAGCGTCAGCAGCTACTCCTTGTGGGATATGTCGGGTTCATGGCGCGTGACCAAGGACATGAAGCTGCGCGCTGGCGTGCAGAACTTGTTCAACACCCAGCCACCTTTCTCCAACCAAGGCTACTACTTCCTGGCCACCTACGACCCGACCTATACCGACCCGCGCGGCCGTACCTTCTACGCCAGCTTGAACTACTCCTTCCGCTGATCCAGCGGGCTTGAGTAAAACGGGGAGTTGACGCTACGGCGCCAACTCCCCGACTTTTTTGTCAAAGCAAGTTCAGGAGCCGTCGCCGCGCTCCACCGCGCTGGCAGCCGGCGCCACGGTGCGAACGCCGGAGCCCTGCCAAGGGGCGTAAATGGGCTGAGGCATGCGCACCGGCGTCACGTCCAAATAAAGATTGACGACGGTGTACTCCTCGCCGCCCATCTCATCGGTGCTCCAGCCATAGCTGCCGCGGCCCTTGTAGAGGCGGAACAAAAAGCCCAGATCGGCCACCTGATCGCCGGGCTTGGGCAGGGCATCAAAGCTCAGGCCGCGCACCTCGTTGCGATTGCTGTCGATCAAGTAGCTCATCGCATTGGAGATGGTGGAGTCACCCAACATATCGATGTGGAACAGCTCCTCGGTGTAGTAGGGCTTGAAGTCGGCCGCCAGCGGGTCGAGCTTATCGCCGCGCAGCTTAAGCGCCGAGGGCGTGGTCACGCGGGACTTCAGATTGAACTTGTCACCGTGGTCGAGATAGCTCAAACGCGCATTGGTGACGTTGAAGGCACCCAAGGTCGGGTCGGTCTTGACCTCGCTCAGGTCCACCAGCAAAGCCCCCTTGCCACCAATCACCTCGACCTCGTCGCCATGAACCACCGCGGCGGTGTTCTCATCCACGCCCAGGCCCAGCTTGTAGCCCTTGGCCATCATCAGCGGGATCATGCGGCCGAAGCGGCCGCGCTTCAAAAAGTGCTGGTCCACGAACAGATCGGGCCCGACAAAGCCCAGGCCCCGGTCGATCTGCTTACCTTCGACCCACTTGCCTTTCATGATGTTGATGACGCTGGGCGCGTCGCGGAACATCACCGCGCTCATGATGGCGGCACCCGCCGAGGTGCCCGCCACCACGCCGCCGCGGCGGTAGACATCCCAGATCGCTTCCAGCATGGGCGTGGCATTGCCGCCGGGGGCCAGCACATCAACGATGCGCTCTTGCGCGCCACCGGTGAAGAACACACCGCGGGAGTTCTTGATCTTGGCGATCAACGCCGGGTCGCGCACCACCTTGTTGAGATCCACCCAGCTGAACTTGGGCGCCACCGGCAAGGCCTCGGCCACCGCGCCGCGCCGCTGCAGCAATTCAATGGCTTGTTTGGCGCTGGCCTCAGGGTCCTCAGATGCCGTGCTGAACACCACAAAGCGTGCGCCCTTGCCCCCCGCCAAGCTAACGATGCGGCCCCACACCTCTTCGTTGTCGGCCTTCAGCGCGCCGCCAATGGCAATGGCGAAACCCTTGATCTGCAAATCACCCGCAGCGGCGGATGAGCCCGGTGGCAAAGCGCCCAAGGGTGCGGGGCTATGGGCACTGCTTGATGGCGTGGCCGTGGCCGGCGCGGGCTTGGTGGCGGAGGAACCGGCTCCACGAATCACCGTCCAGACGCCGGTCTTTGGATTGGTAGGCGTCTGCACCGGACCGCTGGACGCGTTGCTGCCTGTGCCCAGCACCGTGTCGGCGGCCTGCAGCGCGCCGGCACCGCTCAATGACAGCAGAACAAGGCCGGCACCCAAGCAGCGCAAACCGGTGGATGCGAATGGAGAAACTATCTTCATGGGACGCAGACGCTGTGGCTACTTGCTTCAAAAAAATGGCGAGGGCTGGTGCCGCACCAGGCTGGCCATATTGGGCAGCAGCTGCTGCTCGCCAGGGACGCTGCATGGTAGCCCACGCCTGAGCAGCGAACGCTGGTCTGCTCCCCCTAGTTCCAAGGCAAGAACTGCCCCCGCAGAGTTGTGTGCACGCGACTGTGTGTGGTTGACCCCACTGGCCCCAACGGTGCGGGCTTCCTAGACTGGGCCAAACACCTCTAGCAGCCAAGGGAAGCCATGAAGATCAAACGCCGCCAGAAACATGAGACCGGTGCCTGCAGCAAGCGCCCTCTTTTGCGCAGCACCCTGCAAGCCGCCCTGCTCGCCATCATCAGCCTGCCGGCCGCCGCGCAAGAAAGCGCAGACGCCAAGAAGCTGGAGCGGGTGGAGATCACCGGCTCGGCCATCAAGCGCATCGACTCCGAGGGCTCTTTGCCGGTGCAGGTGATCACCCGCGCCGACATGGTCAAGGCCGGCATCACCACCGCCGCCGAGCTGGTGGCCACATTGACCGCAGCGAACAACAGCCTGACTGACGGGGTCAGCATCGCCAACGGCGGCGCCCGCGATCAGATGGGTTTCAACTCGGCGAATTTGCGCGGCCTGGGCACATCGTCCACCTTGGTTTTGCTCAACGGTCGAAGGATGGCGAATTTCGCCTCGCCTGGAGACGACGCGGGCGTTGACCTGAACAGCATTCCAAGCGCCGCCATTGAACGTGTCGAAGTCCTCTTGGACGGCGCATCGGCCATTTATGGCACCGACGCCATTGGCGGGGTGGTGAACTTCATCACCCGCAAGGACTATCAAGGCCTGAACCTTGACGCCTATTTGGGCGCTAGCCAAGAAGGCGGTGCGGGCAAACGAGCCGCGTCGATATCCGCTGGCTATGGCGATTTGGCGCGGGATCGTTTCAATGTGTTCGGCGTGTTCGACATCCAAAAAACAGACTCTCTCAATACCTCACAACGCAAGTTCATCGGGGATTTGAAAGTCCCGGAACGGCTGCCGCATTTGCTGTCCAGCTATCCCATGCCAGCAAACATCTTGCTGTCAGACGATCAGTTGCAGACCTTGCAAGACAAGGGCTTCAAGATCAACGGGCGCGTCCCCTCCTCCACAACCATCAATCTGAGTGCGCCCGGCTGTGCGCCGCCACACTCACTCAATCTTGTCGATGGGATTGGTGGCCCAGACGGTTGCACCTTTGACTACATGCGTGATCTGGAGTTGTACCCAGAGTCAAGAAAGCTCAGCTTCTTGGGGCGGGGTGTCCTAGCGCTGGGAAGCAATCATCGGGCTTTCGCCGAAGTGTCTTTGGCTGAAGCAAAGACCAATTATGTAGGTACCTCCTCGCGAATTCGGCTCCGTCGTGCGAACGAGTTAGATACCGCCCTTATCCCCGGGCTGGACCTTGCGCTCCCTGGCGAAACCGTCGAGGTTCGTGCTCGCTTGCTGGAGGCTGGCAACCGCAAAACCGAGCTGACCAGCACCGGTCAGCGCTTTGTCATCGGCATGGAGGGCATGCTCGGCAGTTGGGACTACGGTGTGGGCTTGAACTACAGCCTCAACAAGGTCGCGGAGCGCGATGCCAGCGGATATCTCCTGTACCAAGAGCTGATCGACGGCATTCACAGTGGCAAGGTCAACCTGTTTGGCCCCTCGAGTGCGGCTGGAAAAGCGTACCTGGACAGTATTCAGGTCAATGACGAAGTTCGAAGCGCTCAAGGGAGCATGACGACGCTTGATTTCAAGACTTCAGGAAGCTTGTTGAAACTGGGTGGTGGCGACCTGGCTCTGGCACTTGGCGGAGAACTGCGCCATGAGTCGATTGATTCAAAAGCATCAGAACTTTTGCTATCGGACAACATCAATGAGGACTGGACACCCGGTGACTCGCAATTTGTGAAGCACTCCCGGCGCGTTTGGGCCTTGTATGGCGAGTTGCTGGCGCCTCTGACCAAGGAGCTGGAACTCCAGTTCGCCCTTCGTCACGACAACTACGAGAAGATTGGTGGGACGACCAATCCCAAGATTGGCATCCGGTATCAGCCCATGAAGGAACTCCTGCTGCGAGCTTCCGCCGGAACGGGTTTCCGTGCCCCATCGCTGAACGATCTCTACCGCCCACCCAAGTCGAGCAGCACGTCAGTCCTGCCTGATCCCGTCTATTGCGCAGAAAACGGCAATGATTTGCGAGACTGCTCCAACAACTGGAGCACGGTCATTTACTCCAGCCCAGATCTCAAACCGGAAAAGTCCAAACAGTTTTCACTGGGTCTCGTCCTTGAACCGTACAAGAACTTTAGTGTGGGCGTGGATTACTGGAACATCGAGAAGACGGATCTGATCAGCACGATCGGGGAAGACGTTATTTTGTCCAACCTATCCAAGTACGGCTCTCTGGTTCATCGCTACAACATGGACGAAGGCCTGGAGGGATGCGACTACGATCCGAGCGACTATGAGATCTGCTATATCGAGTTGCGCAAGGCAAATCGCGGAAAGCAAAGATCCTCCGGCCTGGACTTCAGCCTAGAGCTAAGAAGGCTTGCAAGCTCGTGGGGACAGTTTGGCGCCAAACTGTCCGGCACACTCGTTCTCAAATCAGAGAAGCAAACAGGCTTTGGCGATGACTTCGTCAGCGATCTCGGCAAATTTGTGACGAATGGCGTGGTGCAACGTTGGCGTCACCGCGTCACCTTGGACTGGGCCAAGGGTCCCTGGAGCTTGGTCTTGGCCAACACCTTCTCAGCCGGGTACACAGATCAAAACTCTGCCATCGACACCTTCTCTGGCAGCACGGTCACACCGAACAAGGTGTCGGCTTACTCGATCTGGGATATTGCAGGTGCCTGGGACGTCAACGCAGCACTCACCTTGCGAGTCGGCGTTAAGAACCTGCTGAATACGGCGCCGCCGTTTTCCAACCAGGCCTACCACTTCATCTCCGGCTACGACCCCAGCTACACCGACCCGCGCGGGCGCTTTGGCTACGTGAGCGCGAAATACAGCTTCTGAGACTAGCGCTTCTGCAACTGAGCGGCGAGGCCGCTTTGCAAGCCTGGCGGGCGACATGACTGTCGCGCCAGGCTTGATGCGTTCGCAACGGACGGCTTAGTTGCGGCACCGTTGGGACCGGCGTGGGCGGATCAATCCGGGCTCAGCCCTAACTCCCCAGCCATGCGGTGCACCAGCGCCTTGAGTTGAACTAACTCCGCATTCATGCGCTGCTGCTCGGCGCGCAAGAAGGCCATCTCTTCATCACGCGCAATATGCGCTGACCCGGCTTGGCTCGGCTCGGGCTGGCTGACCTCGCCGCAAAGCAAATGCGCCCAGCGGGGCTCACGGGCGCCCGGCGCGCGCGCCAGCTTGATGGCCAGCGGCGGCGTTCGTTCGGCCAACTCGTCCAGAAAGCCTTCCACCGAGGACACATCGGCAAAGCGATGCAGGCGTTCGGTGTTCTGGCGCAACTCGGCCGCGGTTTGCGGGCCACGCAACATCAGCAAGGTCAGCAAGGCCAGGGCCGCGCCGGGAACCGCCAGGCCGCGCGCGCCGTTGTGCTCGAAGCGCACCACGCGGTTGCCGCTGACGGAGCTCACCAAGTGCATGGACTTGAGTTCTTCCAAGGCCTCCAGCACATCGGCCTCGCTGGCGGCCATCACCGGATCGCGCGCGGTTTTCTGATTGCAACCCAAAGTCAGGGCATTCAGGGACAGCGGGTAGCTGTCAGGCACCGTGGATTCCTTTTCCACCAACACGGCCAGGACGCGCGCCTCCAGCGCGCTCAAAGTACGAAGCGTCATGCTTTCTTTCTTCTCAAACACCAAATCCGTCATCGGCCTGAATCACCGCGCCATTGATGAAGTGGCTTTCATTGGCGCACAACATCAGCAAGCTGGTGTCCAGGTCACGCGGCTGCCCCACCCGCTTGCGGGGCAGCAACTCCATCAACTTCTTACCTTGCTCGGTGCCCCAGTGGTGGTGGTTGATCTCGGTATCGATATAGCCTGGGCAGATGGCATTGACGTTGATGCCGTACTTGCCCCATTCCAAGGCCATGGCGCGGGTCATGTGAATGACGGCGGCCTTGCTCATCGAATACACGCCGATCTGGCTCAGCACCCGCAGGCCCGCCATCGAGGCGATATTGACGATGCGCCCACCAATAAAGGTGCCCGGTGCCGAGCCACGCGCCCGGCCCAGCATGCGCTTGCCCACCTCTTGCGCGACGAAGAAGGCGCCGCGCACATTGGTGTCCATCACAAAGTCGTAATCGTCCGGCCCCACATCCAGCAGCGGTTGGGTGCGGCTGACGCCGGAGTTATTGATCAGGATGTCGAGCGTGCCCACCTCGGTCTCGGCATGCGCCACCGCCGACTTGATGCTGTCCAGATCGGTCACGTCCAGATGCACCACATGGGCATCCCCGCCCGCGCCTTCGATCTCACTGCGCAGGGTTTTGAGCCGCTCGGTGCGGCGGCCAGCCAAAACCACACAGGCGCCGGCCTGCGCCAAGGTCTTGGCGAACTGCGCGCCTAAGCCGCTGGAGGCGCCGGTGACCAAAGCCACCCGGCCTGACAAGTCAATGCTGTAGCTCATGGGGAAAACCTCAGAAAAGTTCTGCCTTGACGATAGCACGCCGGCTCTCGTCAGCCCCCACATTCTGGCCAAAAACGAGGCTCAGACAGCCCAGCCGAGAGTGCTCTGGCACCTTCGCCAAAGACCTCGCTCACACCCCAGCAATCACCGCCAGCGCGGTGACAGCCGCCGCATCAAGGGCGCGGTTCCCGCGTGATGATGGCCAGCGGAATGAGGATGGGCGCCAGCGCGATGAAGTAAACCAGCAAGATGCCATCGCTGCCCACAGTCAAAGGTGTGGCCAGGCTGTCGGCCATGGCACTACCGCGGCTTTGGTCGACGCTGATCTCGACCGTGTAGCTCTTGTTGAGCGGCTCCAACTGGCGCCCCTCACGGAAAGCGCCTTGCAAAAAGCGTTGCCCCTTCAACTCACCGTCCAGCCGCCAGGGCCCGCCATCCGCCGAGGCGGTGAAACCAAGTTCCCGCGCCGCCTGCGCTTGCTGCTCGTCCAAGGTGCCAGGCAGGCTGAGCTGATAGCGGCCGCTGATGCCGTTCTCCGCATCAACATGAAGGCGGGAAATCTCCCCGTCCATGGACTGATGCAGCGGCGAAGCCAGGCTTGCCACCAATTGCGTCGGCGCGTCCAGCACATAGTGGTAGCTGCGGCCGATGAAGACGATGTGTTTGCCATCACGCGAGATCAGCAAGGCCTTGACTGTCTCGGTATAGGGCTTGATGGGTGCCTTCAAGCTGGAACTCTCGGCACAGCCGCCCAGCACAGCCAAACCGCTCAAGGCCAAGGGAGTGGCGCCGACAAGGCGAAGGAAATGACGGCGAGGCTGCAAGAGTTGGGTCATGGCAAGCGCATAGGTCCTGAGCAGTGAGGAGCGCGCAGGCTAGCAGCATGTGCGCTTAGCGGACCATCTCGGCTGCGATTCTAGAGTTGCGCTTCCAAATTGCGGCGCTCAATCCCGCCACCGATCAAGCGGCTCAATCTCACCCCCCAATGCCCCGCCACAACGCTGGCTTAGGTCAGACTGCCTACAAAATCGAACGACCGTGCTTTTTATGCCAGAGGCTGGCTAGAATCGCTGCCAATTCGACGCTTACTTTTTCAGGACCTTCAGCAATGACCCCACAGGACATCCTCGCCCAATACGGCCCGCGTGAATCTATGGACTATGACGTGGTCGTGGTGGGCGGCGGCCCCGGCGGCCTGGCCACCGCCATCCGGCTCAAACAACTGGCGGCTGCCAAGGGCAGCGAGCTGTCCGTCGTGGTGCTTGAAAAAGGCTCCGAGCCTGGCGCCCACATCCTCTCCGGCGCGGTGATGGATCCGCGCGCGCTGACCGAGCTGCTGCCCAACTGGCAAGAGCTGGGCGCGCCGCTGAACCAGCCCGTGACCGAAGACGAAGTGCTGTTCCTCAGCGAAACCGGCGCGCAGCAAACCCCGCAGTGGCTGATTCCGGGCTGCTTCCACAACCACGGCAATTTCGTCATCTCGCTGGGCGCCGTGACCAAGTGGCTGGGTGAGCAAGCCGAGAGCCTCGGCGTGGAAATCTTCCCTGGCTTCACCGCCGCCGAAGTGGTTTACGGTGAAGACGGCGCCGTGCGCGGCGTGGCTACCGGCAATCTGGGCGTGGGCAAGGACGGCGAGCCGACCGAGAACTTCCAGCTGGGCATGGAGCTGCTGGGCAAGTACACCATCTTCGCCGAAGGCGCGCGCGGCCATCTGGGCAAGCAGCTGATCGCCAAGTACGCGCTTGACGCTGGCAAGGATCCGCAGAGTTATGCCCTGGGCATCAAGGAGCTGTGGGAAGTGCCCGCTGGCCAAGCCCAGCCCGGCCTGGTGGTGCACACCGCCGGCTGGCCGATGAATGCCGATACCTACGGCGGCGGCTTCCTCTACCACCTGGAAGGCAATAAGGTCACGCTGGGCTATGTGGTCGGCCTCGACTACAAGAACCCCTGGCTCTCGCCTTTCGAAGAAATGCAGCGCTGGAAGACCCACCCCAGCATCCGCAAGCACATCGAAGGCGGCAAGCGCATCAGCTATGGCGCCCGTGCCATCACGGCCGGCGGCTTGCTGAGCCTGCCCAAGACCGTGTTCCCGGGTGGCGCACTCGTGGGCTGCGACGCCGGCTATCTGAACGCCTCGCGCATCAAGGGCAGCCACGCCGCGATCAAGAGCGGCATGCTGGCCGCTGAAGCCGCGTTCGAGGCGGTGACGGCTGGCCGTCAATACGACGAGCTCAGCGCCTACCCGGCCGCGTTCGAACAAAGCTGGTTGCACACCGAGCTGGATCAGGCGCGCAACTTCAAGCAATGGTTCAAGAAGGGCAACCGGGTCGGCACCTTGATGACCGGCATCGAGCAGTGGTTGCTGCCCAAGCTGGGCTTCAAGAGCCCACCGTGGACCATCCATCGCCCGCAAGCCGATCATCTCTACCTGCGCCCCGCAGCCGAGATGCCCAAGATCGACTATCCCAAGCCGGACGGCAAGCTGACCTTCGATCGCCTCTCTTCGGTCTTCGTGTCGAACACCAACCACGAAGAGAACCAACCCGCCCACTTGACCTTGAAAGACGCCTCGGTGCCGGTGGCGATCAATCTGGCCAAGTACGCCGGCCCCGAGAGCCGCTACTGCCCCGCCGGTGTGTACGAGTTCGTTAAGTCAGAGGCCGGTGAAGACCGCCTGCAAATCAATGCGCAGAACTGCGTGCATTGCAAGACTTGCGACATCAAGGATCCGACGCAGAACATCGTCTGGGTCACACCCGAAGGCGGCGGCGGGCCGAACTACGCGGGCATGTAAAGAGCCTGGGCGTGGCGCGCCGATTCAAGGCGCGCTGCGCTTCGTGGCGCCACGGCGCCACCACTAGATTCGTAGTCTGCGCGGCCACCTCCAAGCCAAGCCTTGTTCGCCAAGGCTGGCCGATGGAAGGGGCGGCATCCCAGCGCTTAACGCAGCATTCCCGCCAGCCGCGCCTTCACCTGCGGCCATTCGCTGCGGATGATGGAAAAGTAGACCGTGTCGCGCACCCGCCCGTCCGGGCAGATCACATGGCTGCGGAACACGCCCTCTTGCGTGGCGCCGATGCGCGCGATCGCGGCGCGTGACTTGGCGTTGAGGAAGTCCGTCTTCAGCTCCACCCGCAAGGCGTCCAAGACCTCGAAGGCATGGGTCAGCAGCAAGGTCTTGGCCTCGGTGTTGGCGCCGCTACGCTGATGTGAGGGGGCCACCCAGGTCCAACCGATTTCCAGGCGCCGGTCCTTGGCCGAAATGCTGCCAAAGCGGGTACTGCCGATGATGGCCTGGCTGTGCACATCCTGAATCACAAAGGGCAAGGCCGTGCCTTTGGCCTGCTCTTGCAAGGCCAGCTCCACATACTGCTGCATATCGGCCCGGTCACGCATCAAGGTCGGCACCCAGGTCCACAGCGCCGGCACCAAGCCGACTTCGGCCAAGGCATCCACATGATCCAGGCTCATCGGAAGCAAGCGCACATGGTGCCCCTCCAGCGTGCAGGTCTTCAATTGCAAGTGCCGCACATGGGTCATGGTCGGGGCCGCATCAGCGATGGCGGCTTGGGTTGGCTCGATGGCGCTCAAGTGTGCGTGGGTATACATGGCCGGAACAACATGTGGACGTTGGAGCTGCCAAGCATAAGGTGCAGCAGCTGGATGCCTTCTAAAGCATCCACATTTTTCGTGAGCACCCCGGGCAAATGCGGTGATCTAACGTCCATCGTCCACGTTAAGCTGAGCACTCGACCAGTCCCTCAGCAACTGGCTTGATTGATTGATTGATTGATTGATGACGCGCGAGCCGACTCCGCCCCCCCCAATTGGCGGCATCAGCAAAGGCAGCGGTTTCATGGAGCATGACGAGCGCATGAACAAGATCATCCGGCAACCAGTCTTTAGCCGCCGAGGCGGCGCCTGGTCAGGTCTTGCCCCCTCTGGCGCAGGACCATCAGCGCGCAGCCGCGCTGCCGTATGAAAATCCACAAGCCCAGTTGGGGCACCTACTTGGTGGTGTGCATCGTCTTGATGGTGTGCATCACCGCTTTCTTCTTGCTGCGTGAACGGGCGCAGATTTGGAGCAGCGCCACGCAGAACAGCCTTGCCGCCGCGATCGGCCGGCAAACCACCATGAGCAGCCTGCTGGCCCAATCGGTCGCCAGCATTGAGGGCATTCAGGACCATCTGCAACTGGATGAGAACGCGGGAGGCAATGAGGCCATTCGCATCACCCGCAGTGCGATGCGCTTCGACCCGCTGTCCAACTACCTGGGCTTCCGCGACCGGGTCAGCGGGCGCTACTTCGTGATGGACCGACAAGGGCATCTGCTCAACACGGCTGTGGGCCGCAATTTGGCCACGCAAATGCATTTACCCACCTCCGATCAGGTGGAGATACTCCCGCTGGTCCAGTTGCCTGGCGATGAGGCTTGGTACATGCCGCTGGTGCTGGCAATCACGGGCAACGCCGTCGAGGCGGACCTGACTTTTGCCCTGATCGCCGTCGATCGCTTGGTGAACGGGGCCACACATTTGAGAACCATGCCCGGCAGCTTCCTGGTGATCATCACCAACGATGGCCGCTACTTGCTGCGACTCAAGCGATTGGGGCAGCCTCAGGACATCAACGGCCCGCCGGTGAGCCAAGCCATCATGGCCCAGATGAAAAAGCATAGGCAAGGCAGTTTTGAGGGTGTGACTGCACTCGATGGCGTCCGCTCGATCTTCGGCTATTCGGTCTCTGAGGCACTGCCCTTTCAAATCGCCATCGGCGTCCCCGTGACCCTGCTGTATGAGCGCTGGGCCACGCAGTCGCTGGCGCCATTGATCGTGCTGCTGGTTTCGGTCAGTTTGATCGCCTGGCTGGGGTCGCGCCTGAAAGCAGCCTTCCGGCAACTGCAAGCCACCACCACACAGCAGGCTTACACCGCCAGGCACGACAAGCTGACCGGCCTGCTCAGCCGCGAGGCCTTCATCCACGACGTCAATCAACAGATGGCATCGGCCTCGGCGCTGGCTGAGCCATCTGCCGAGCCCGCCACCGTGATGCTATTGAACCTGAATCGCTTCAAGGACATCAATGACACCTTGGGCCACGAGGCAGGTGACAGCCTCTTGGTTGAAGTGGGCCACCGCTTGACCGACTCCTTGGCCGGCAGTCAGGCCTTGATCGCGCGACTGGGCGGCGACGAGTTCGCGGTTTATATGGCCGAATCAACAGCCAGCGATTGGCTATCGCAAGCCCCTCACTCGGGATACGCACAAGTGTCGAGGCGCTTGCAAGTGCATCGCAGCGAGCTGGAGTTCTCTGCCAGCATTGGCTATGCGAACTGGCCCCAAGATGCGGCCAGCACCGATGAATTGCTGCGCTGCGCCGATGTGGCGATGAACTACGCCAAGCTCAACCTCAAACCCATGAGCCCCTACCTGGCTGCCTTCGACAGCTTCTCGCCCGATATGCTGGAGTTACGGGCGGACTTCATCAAGGCCTTGCGCAGTGAGGGACTGAGCCTGGACTATCAGGCCAAAGTCAGGCTCAGCGATGGCGCTTTGATTGGCGTCGAGGCGCTGGCCCGCTGGATCCACCCGAGCAAAGGCAACATCCCGCCGCTGACCTTCATCCCGCTGGCTGAGAACTCGGAGCTGATTCACGACTTCACTCACTTCGTTCTGGAAGCCGCCCTGCTTCAGGCTAAGGCCTGGGAACGGGCTGGCCATCCGCTGCCGGTGGCTGTCAATTTGAGTGTCAACAACTTGCTCGACCATCGCTTCGTCGAGCGGCTGGATGCGCTGATCAAGCGCATCGACTTATCACCCAGCCTGCTGGAGATTGAGGTCACCGAAAGCGCCGTGATGCGTCACCCCGAGCTGACGCTCAAAACCCTGCACGCCATCCGTGACATGGGCCTGCGGCTTGCCATTGACGACTTCGGCACCGGCTATGCCTCACTGTCCTACCTAAAGCAGTTGCCCGTTCACTGCCTGAAGATCGACCGCGCCTTTATCGACAACCTGGACGGCGACGACGCCAACCGGCGCATCGTCAAGAGCTCCATTCAACTAGCCCACGAGTTCAATCTCGATGTGGTCGCCGAAGGCGTTGAAGACGCCGCTGCCGCCGCGTTGCTGCGCGACTATGGCTGCGACTATGCCCAAGGCTACTTTTTCGCGCGGCCTGTGAGCGCCGCGGCGCTGGCCGAGCGCTGGTGGCCCGCCACGACACATGCTTCGACCGAGGCCTAAATCCAGACCGCTAGCGGCAGCTGAAGCAGAGAATCAGGGCTAACGAAAATTTGGCGCAGATACACAAGCCCAGGCAATGCCAACCTGCCGCTCAAGTTGAAGCCAAAAAAGTTCGCGCCCACAACGCAAAAACCCCTGAATCGCAAGCAGAACTTGCAAATCAGGGGTTGAGCGTATTACTTGGAGGAGACGGAGGGATTCGAACCCTCGATGCGGTTTAAAGCGCATACTCCCTTAGCAGGGGAGCACCTTCGGCCACTCGGTCACGTCTCCGGCCTAGCCTTGCATTCTATACGAAGAATTTGGGGCGTTTTGGAAAAACCCAGAAGATTTCTAATATTTCTGGATTTTCAAGCTGAAGCCTTAGTTAGACCGGATCCTTTTCCAGCTCGAAAGCTTTGTGCAGGGCGCGCACGGCCAACTCCATGTACTTCTCGTCGATCACGACGCTGGTCTTGATTTCGCTGGTGGAAATCATCTGGATGTTGATGCCCTCTTCGCTCAGCGCGCGGAACATCTTCGACGCCACGCCCACATGCGAGCGCATGCCGATGCCAACGATGGACACCTTGCAGATCTTCGGGTCGCCTTGCACCTTGGCGGCTTGCGTGGCCGGGCCAACGGTACCCTCCAGCAAGGCCATGGTGCGCGCGTAGTCGTTGCGGTGCACGGTGAAGCTGAAGTCGGTCTTGCCTTCTTGCGAGACGTTTTGAATGATGACGTCGATGTCGATATTCGCCTCGGCCACCGGGCCCAGGATTTGATAGGCGATACCGGGCTTGTCCGGCACGCCCAGCAGGGTCACCTTGGCTTCGTCGCGGTTGAAGGCAATGCCGGAAACGACGGCTTGTTCCATTTTTTCGTCCTCTTCAAAACTGATCAGGGTGCCAGACTTGGCTTCTTCTTCGATGTCGATGTCCCAGGGCGTGAAGCTGGAAAGCACGCGCAGCGGCACGCGGTATTTACCGGCGAACTCCACCGAGCGGATCTGCAAGATCTTGGAGCCGAGCGAAGCCATTTCCAGCATCTCTTCGAAGCTGATGGTGTGCAGGCGGCGTGCCTCGGGCACGATGCGCGGATCGGTCGTGTAAACGCCGTCCACATCGGTATAGATCAGACATTCGGCGGCCTTCATGGCTGCGGCAATGGCCACGGCCGAAGTGTCTGAACCACCACGGCCCAGGGTGGTGATGTTCATCTCATCATCCACGCCCTGGAAGCCGGCGATCACCACCACCTTGCCGGCGGCCAGATCAGCGCGCACGCGGCTGTCTTCGATGCTCTCGATGCGCGCCTTGGTGTAGGACGAATCGGTATTGAGCGGCACTTGCCAGCCGGTGTAGCTGACGGCCTCAATGCCTTCGGCCTGCAACGCAATGGCCAGCAAGCCCACCGAGACCTGCTCGCCGGTGGAGGCGATCATGTCGAGTTCGCGATTGAGTTCAGCGCTGCCGCTGCTGGGCGCCAATTCCTTGGCCAGGCCCAGCAAACGGTTGGTTTCGCCACTCATCGCCGATGGCACAACCACCATTTGATGGCCGGCGCGGGCCCATTTGGCAACGCGCTTGGCGACATTGCGGATGCGGTCGGTCGAGCCCATCGACGTGCCGCCGTATTTATGAACAATCAGGGCCATAGTAAGTCGCTGAGAAGCGAGAGTTGAGGCGTGAAAAAAGGAAACGTTCGTTCGTCCGTTCACGGGCCTTGCGGGGGTGATCAAGGCGCCGGCACCGTTGGCGGGTGACGCCAGGGCTGCAGCCCTTGATTCTAGCTGCTGCGTTGCAGCAATATGAAAGCGCGCGATCAGCGTTCCAGCACGCCGCGGCCTCTGCAGCTGACCTTAGTCGGGGCGGATATCCGCCTCGCCGCTCGCGAAAGGTTCCCAGCAAACGCTCAATTGAGCCTCGCCCGCCGCAGCCCGGTGGCGCGCATCCAAGCCAAGTCCCGGCGCAAACACTAGCACCGGAGTACCCTCGGTCAGCAACAACGGCCCCTGGCGCCGCCACGCCGGAATGCCCGCCTCTTGGTAGGACTTCTTCAAACTGCGCGGCGGGCATCCCAGTGCCTTCTGAAACTGCTCACCGCCGGCGCGGGCGCACATCAGCAGCCTAGCCAAGCGATGCGGCGCCACGCCGCCCTGCAAGACCGGTTGGACGCGCCAAACACCGCCCCATGCCGCTTCGGGATAGTCGCCCGGCAGGCTGAGATCCACCTCATGGCGAGGCGCGGCAGAGCCAGCTAAATCGGCGCGCTCAAGTGCCGGCGCCCAGGCCAAGCGGCCCCGGTACAGCCTCAACACCCCGTCAGCACAAGGCCACTGCCCGGACTCCTGCCCGGCAGCCTCCTGCAATACGCGCCGCACCAGGCTGGCCCGGGCGGGTTGACCTGACACTGCACCCAGCCAAGCCCGCAAGGCATTGCTGGCTCGGGCCGGTGAGCGTTCGAGCAGAGCGGGAAGATTCAATCCATCTTGACTGACCAAGCCCGCCAGATCAGCCTGCGCCACTTCGTCTTGCAAAGCCAAGGCCTCCTGAGCCCAGGTACTGGCGACGGCCAAGCTAGCCTCGGCTTGCGGGAAGGCTTGCGTCAAGCCCGGCCAGACCTGCAAGCGCAAGCGGTTACGGGCATAGCGCGGATCGCCATTGCTGTCGTCGTCGACAAAGCTCAGGCCGTGCGCCTGCACATAGGCTTCAATCTGCTGGCGCGATTGAGCGAGCCAAGGTCTGGCCCAGCACAGGTCATCGCGCCATTGCTGGGCAGGCATGGCCGCCATACCCGCCACTCCGGCACCACGCAGGGCCTGCAGCAGCAGGGTTTCGGCTTGGTCGCGCTGGTGATGGGCCAGCAGCAGCAAATGAACGCCGCTGGCGCGGCAGAGTTGATCGAGCGCGGTGTAGCGCTCGCCGCGTGCCCAGGCCTCGATGCTTTGGCCGGCCTGCGCTTGCGTCGTCACACGGTGAACGCGCAGCTGCACCGGCAAGCCGGCAGCGGCCCAAGCGGCGCATTGCGCTTCGCAATGCTGCAACCAAGCGTCGGCCTGGCGGCTCAGGCCATGATGGATATGCAGGGCCAGCACCTGCAGGCCGGAGTCAGCTTGCGCATTGAGCGCGGCCGCGGCACGCGCGGTGGCGTGCAGCAAGGCGGTGGAGTCACGGCCGCCGCTATAGGCGACGGCAATCAGGCGGCCGGGCTGAACTTCAGCTGGCCTTGGTGTCGCCGAAGCGGCCATAGGCTTGCAGGCGCTCGTAGCGGCGGTCCAGCAACTCCTTGGGCTTCAGGTCGCTGACCTGGCGCAGCGCGTCGCTCAGCGCGCGCTTCAGGTTGGAGGCCATCTGCTTGTTGTCGCGATGCGCGCCACCCACCGGCTCATTGACGATTTTGTCGATCAAGCCCATGGCCTTGAGGCGGTGTGCGGTGATGCCCAGGGCGGTGGCGGCCTCCGGCGCACGCTCGGAAGACTTCCACAGAATCGAAGCACAGCCTTCCGGCGAGATCACCGAATAGGCCGAGAACTGCAACATCAAGACCTGATCGGCCACGCCGATGGCCAGGGCGCCGCCCGAACCACCTTCACCGATGACGGTGGCGATGATGGGCACTTCCAGCTGCGCCATCTCGAAGATATTGCGGCCGATGGCTTCCGACTGACCACGCTCTTCGGCACCGATGCCGGGGTAGGCACCCATGGTGTCGATCATGGTGAACACCGGCAGGCCGAACTTCTCGGCCAGCTTCATCAGACGCAGGGCCTTGCGATAGCCTTCCGGACGCGGCATGCCGAAATTGCGCAGCTGGCGCTCTTTCGAATCAGCACCACGCTGGTGACCAATGACCATGCAGGCTTGGCCGTTGAAACGGGCCAGGCCGCCAACGATGGCCGCGTCATCGGCGAAATGACGGTCACCGTGCAGTTCCTGGAACTCGGTGAAAACCTCGGCGCAATAGTCCAGAGTCTGCGGGCGCTGCGGATGGCGGGCGATTTGATAGACCTGCCAAGGCGCCACATTGGCGTAGACATCCTTGGTCAGCTGCTGGCTCTTTTTGGAGAGGCGGTCGATCTCTTCGGAGATGTCGACGGCCGACTCGCTTTGCACATAGCGCAGCTCTTCAATCTTGGTTTCGAGTTCAGCGATAGGCTGTTCGAATTCGAGGAAATGTTTTTTGCTCATCCTGCTGACTTTTCTTCAGTGTTGAGGTCGGTGAACCGGCTCCGGGCACCATTTGTGACGATGCGCCAAAGCCGAGCACGGGAGGCTGTCAAGCCGCCGGCAAGGGGTCGAGGCTGCGCCAAATGTACCATGTGGCTACCGAGCGGTAAGGTGCCCAGGCGTCGCCAACTTCGCGGGCCTCGGCGCGCGAAACCGGCTCGCCGGAGAAGTAGTTTTCACTGATGCCCTTGAGCAAACGCGGGTCATCCAGCGGCAGCACATTGGGGCGCATCAGGTGAAAAATCAAGAACATCTCGGCGGTCCAGCGGCCAATGCCGCGGATGGCCACCAACTCGTCAATGATGGCCTCGTCATCCATCTGCGTCCACTGGCGCACATGGACTTGGCCGGCTTCAAAGTGCCGAGCCAGGTCGAGCAAATAGTCGATCTTGCGCACCGGCAGGCCGGCGCCGCGCAAAGCTTCCACCGACAGGGCCAAGACGGCCGCCGGCTGAATCTTGCTGGCCGAGCCACCAATCAAGGCAACGAATTTTTCCCAGGCGCCCTGCGCCGACTTGACCGAAATCTGCTGCCCGATGATGGAGCGGGCCAAGGTGGTGAAGGCGTCGGCACGGCTTTGCAGGCGCGCCTCGCCAAACAGGGGGATCAACTTCTTCATCACTCGGTCGCGCTTGGCCAGATGGCGGCAAGCCTCGTCCCAGTACTCCGGGGTGACCCCGGCCGCATTCACTCGCACCACAGTCAGGCCCGCGTCCAGGTCGTGCCGGTGGGCGCGTCTTGCAAAACGATGCCGGCGGCCAGCAAATCCTTGCGGATTTGGTCTGCCGCAGCGAAATCACGCGCCGCTTTGGCGGCCGCGCGGGCCTCAATCTTGGCCAAGATGGCGGCTTCATCCAAACCGCCAGCGCTGGCGCCACCGGCTTGCAGATAGTCGCGCGGCGTCTGCTGCAAGAAGCCCAGCACGCCGGCCAAGGCCTTCAGCAAGGCGGCATCGGCGAGTGAGCCGCTGCGATTGACCTCGCTGGCCAACTCGAACAGCACCGCAATCGCGCCGGGCGTGTTGAAGTCGTCGTCCATGGCGGCGCGGAAAGCGGCCGCCTGGGGCTGCACCCAATCGATCTCCAGCGCAGGCACGGCCAAGCCGTCGAGTGCCGTATACAGGCGCTTGAGCGCCGTACGGGCATCGTCCAGATTGACGTCGCTGAAGTTGAAGGGGCTGCGGTAATGGGTGCGCAGCATGAAGTAGCGCAGCGTTTCCGCGTCGTAGCGCTTGAGCACATCCTGAATAGTGAAGAAATTGCCCAAGGACTTGGACATCTTCACGTGATCCACATTCAAGAGGCCGTTATGCGCCCAGATGGTGGCCGGCGGCTTGCCGTTGGCACCTTCGCTTTGCGCGATTTCGTTCTCGTGATGCGGGAACTGCAGGTCGGCGCCGCCGCCGTGCAGATCAAACTGCTCACCCAGCAAGGCGCAAGCCATGGCCGAGCACTCAATATGCCAGCCCGGGCGGCCAGCGCCGTAGCTAGACGCAAATTTGGCGTCTTCGGGCTCTTCGGGCTTGGCGGCCTTCCAGAGCACAAAGTCGAGCGGATCTTGCTTGCCGTCGTCCACCGCCACGCGCTCACCGGCGCGCAAATCATCCAGCGACTTGCCGGACAGCTTGCCGTAACCAGGGAAGGCGCGCACCGCGTAGTTCACATCGCCATTGCTGGCGCGATAGGCCAGGCCCTTGGCTTCAAGCTTGCCGATCATGGCCGTCATTTGCGGCACAAACTCGGTGGCGCGCGGCTCATGGGTGGGCAAGAGCACGCCCAAAGCACCCAGATCGGCGTGCATAGCGCCGACCATCTCATCGGTCAGCTGGCGGATCGGAATTTGGCGCTCCAGGGCCCGACGGATGATCTTGTCATCGATGTCGGTGATGTTGCGCACATAGGTGACCCGGTAGCCGGAGGCCTGCAGCCAGCGGTAGATCAGGTCGAACGCCACCATCATCCGGGCATGCCCCACATGGCACAGATCGTAGATCGTGATGCCGCACACATACATGCGTACATGGCCAGGTTCAATGGGGACGAGCGGCTGGACCGCACGGGTCAGCGTGTTGTAGATGCGAAGAGACATGGAGCTTGTTGGGCCAAGGCCAAAGCGCCGACCAAGAAGGCCAAACGCAGGGGCTTGCGGTTCACTGAGCGACTGCGGCGGCCGGCTCGAACCCGCGGTTAGCGGTGGATCTTTGTCGCGATCCGAGGTCGGGCAGGCACCGTAGAATGAACCTCAGTATACCGGCTGGGCCATCTTGGCCGGCTTGGCACTGACCCTGCCCCCAGCTCGCCACCGTCCCGCCAAGCGCCAACAGCCCCTCCGGGGCTGAGCCAAAACCCATGCCACCCAGCCTCATGCCTCTACGCATTCAAGCCCTGTTGCAAGTGCTCAGCACCGGTTCCCTCGCCGCTCTGCTGCTGATCGTGACTCCCACGCAGGCGGCCGAATCCGACGCCGCCCAGAAGCTGTGGATGGGTGGCAAGCGCGCCGAGGCGGTGGCCATGCTGGAAGAATCGCTGCGCAAAACGCCCAATGATTTGGAACTGCGCTTCGCGCTGGGCGTGATGCGCATGGAGCTGGGCGAGTTGAGCGCTGCCGCCACTCTATTCACCCAGCTCAGCCAGGACTTCCCCGATCTGGCCGATCCTTTGAACAATCTGGCCGTGATCCACGCCGCCCAAGGCCAGCTGGATCTGGCCCAGGCCGAGCTGACGCAAGCGCTGGCCTTGCAGCCTGCCCACGCGCAAGCCCTTGAAAACCTGGGCGATGTGCTGCTGCGCCAGGCCGAGCGGGCCTATCAACGCGCCCTGAAAGCGCAGGTCGCCCCTCAGGCCAGCACCCAGGCCAAGCTCAAGCTGGCCCAAGGCCTGCTGCGCCAGCTGGACGCCGCCAAAGCCCCCTGAACAGCCACACGCACTCAAGCCAAGCCGGGCTGAGTGACAATCAGCGCCCGCAAGCCACTTCTTCACCCACAAGAAACCATGCAAGCAAGCTCTACTCCATTCACGTTTGTGCGCCAAGCTCTGGCCACCGCGACCCTTGGCTTCGGCCTGGCAGTTGCCGCGCAGGCGCAAACCGTCAAACTCACGACTACCGAGGGCGTGATCCGCATCGAACTGAACGCTGAGAAGGCCCCCAAAAGCGTGGCCAACTTTGTGCAGTATGTGAAAGCCGGCCATTACGACGGCACCATCTTCCACCGCGTGATCGAGAACTTCATGATCCAAGGTGGCGGCTTCACCGACAAGATGGCGCAAAAGCCGACCAAGCCGCCGATCCCGCTGGAAGCCGGCAACGGCTTGCTCAATGTGCGCGGCAGCGTTGCCATGGCACGCACCGGTGACCCAAATTCGGCCACCGCGCAGTTTTTCATCAACACCGTTGACAACGCTTTCCTCGACGCCGCGAACGCACGCGACGGCCGCGGCTACGCCGTCTTCGGCCAAGTCATTGAAGGCATGGATGTGGTCGACAAGATTCGCGCCACACCCACCGGCAATTTGGGCGGTCAACAGAACGTCCCCCTCACCCCCATCCTCATCACCAAAGCCATTGTGGAGTCCAGAAAATGAGCGCAACGACCAACAAGCAAATCGAACTGCACACCAATCACGGCCTGATAGTGATCGAACTGGATTTTGAAAAGGCCCCGATCTCGGCTGCCAACTTCCTGGCTTATGTGAAGAGCGGCCACTACGACGGCACCGTCTTTCACCGCGTCATCAAGAAGTTCATGATCCAAGGCGGTGGCTTCGCTGTCGGCATGAAGCAAAAGCCCACCAATGGCGAGATCCAAAACGAAGCCAATAACGGCCTGACCAACGAGCACTACACGGTCGCCATGGCGCGCACCAATGCGCCGCACTCGGCCTCCAGCCAGTTCTTCATCAACACCACCAATAACGGCTTCCTGAACTTCAAGTCCGAGACCCCTTCGGGCTGGGGCTATGCCGTGTTCGGCAAGGTCGTCGCCGGCAAGGAGGTGGTCGACGCGATCGAGAAGGTTCGCACCGGCAATAACAGCGGCCACGCCGATGTGCCGGTGGAAGACGTCATCATCGAGCGAGCCGTTGAGCTTGCCTGATGCACCCACAGTTCCGGCTTTTGCCGAACTGACAGCGCCGCCCGCGTGGCGGCGCATTGATTTCCTGTCTGACCTGCACCTGTCCGCAGAAACGCCGGCCACCCTGGCCGCGCTGGAGCAACATCTGCAGGAAACGGCGGCCGACGCGGTGATGCTGCTGGGCGATATCTTCGAGGTCTGGGTCGGCGACGACGCACGACTGGAAGACGGCTTCGAGGCCCATTGCCTGCAGCTGCTGCGGGCGGCCAGCCAAAGGCTGCCCATCTACTTCATGGTGGGCAATCGCGACTTCCTGCTCGGTGAAGCGATGTTGGCCGATAGCGGCATGCAGCCTCTCGCCGACCCCACCGTCTTAACGGCCTTCGGCACACGCTATTTGCTAACCCACGGCGACGCCCTGTGCTTGTCGGACCAGGCCTATCAAGGCTTTCGCGCCCAAGTGCGTCAGCCCGCATGGCAGGCGCAGTTCCTAGCCCAGCCACTGGCCGTGCGTCGCGCCCTGGCCCGCCAGATGCGCGACGGCAGCAAGGCCCAGCAAAAGAGCGAGCACGCCAGCTACACCGATCTGGATGCCCCTGCCTGCGCCGCTTGGTTGCAGGCAGCGGACAGCAAGACCATGATCCACGGGCACACCCACCGGCCGGGCGAACACGCCCTGGGCGGCGGCCTGCGCCGCCATGTGCTGTCCGACTGGGACCTGGAAGACGAGGCACCGCGCGCCGATGTGCTGCGCCTGCGCCAAGCCGGCTTGCGGCGCATCTCGCTCGCCTGATGTGGTCACGGCTGCAAAGCGCTTGGGCGCGGCGGCGCGAGGCGCGCGCCTTGCGCCGCCACGCCATTCCCGATGAACTGTGGCAGCTGACGCTGCTGCGCTACCCTTTTTTGGCTCAGCGCAGCCCGGCCGATCTGGCCGAGTTGCGGCGGCTCAGCTCACTGTTCTTGGCCAGCAAGGAGTTTCACGGCGTCGGTGATTTCATCGTCAGCGATGAGGTTGCCCTGGCTGTGGCCGCGCAAGCCTGCCTGCCGGTGCTCAAGCTGGGCCTGAGTTGGTACGACAGCTTTGTGGGCATCGTCATGCATGCCGACGAAGTGCTGGCGCAGCGCGAGTACATGGATGAGGACGGCATCGTCCACCAATTCGAGGAAGCCCTGGCCGGCGAGGCCATGGAAGGAGGCCCCTTGATGCTGACCTGGACCGCCGTGAACCATAGCGACCCCGCCGACCTCGCCGCCAACTTGGATGCAGGCATCTTCAATGTGGTGATCCATGAGTTCGCCCATGTGATCGATATGCGCGACGGCTTTGCCGATGGCGCGCCTCCGATGGCCGAGGCCGCAGCCCGGGAGCGCTGGCTGGACGTGATGGAGGCTCAATGGCAGAGCTTTTGCCTGCGAGTGGATGCGGGCGAGGACACGCTGATCGACCCTTACGGCGCCGAAAGCGTGGAAGAGTTCTTTGCCGTTGCCGTCGAGGCCTTCTTCGTCGCCCCGCGAGAGATGCGCCAAGAAGAGCCCGCGCTGTACGCCTTGCTGAGCGGCTTCTTTCAGCAAGACCCCGCCGCCTGAGTCCGGCGCAAGGCCAGACACCGGAAAAAAGAAAAAGGCCCCGCAGGGCCTTTTGTGTTTCCAATCAAGCTGCAGCCATCAACCCGCGGTCGCAGGCTCGGCCTTTGGCTTGTTGTCACGCACCTTGCTCAGGGGCTGAATGTCCAGCAAGACCTGACCCTCGGCGTCCACATCCACACCCAGGCGACCACCGTCGACCAAGCGGCCGAACAGCAACTCATCGGCCAAAGCGCGGCGAATGGTGTCTTGGATCAGGCGCTGCATGGGGCGCGCACCCATCAAGGGGTCAAAGCCCTTCTTAGCCAGATGCTTGCGCAAACCGTCGCTGAAGGTGACTTCGACCTTCTTCTCCTGCAGCTGGCTTTCCAGTTGCAGCAGGAACTTGTCGACCACGCGCATGATGATTTCTTCATCCAGCGCCCGGAAGGACACGGTAGCGTCCAGGCGGTTGCGGAACTCGGGCGTGAACAGGCGCTTGATGTCGGCCATCTCATCGCCCTGCTGGCGCGAGTTGGTGAAGCCGATGGTGGACTTGTTCATCGTCTCGGCGCCCGCATTGGTCGTCATGATGATGATGATGTTGCGGAAGTCCGCCTTGCGGCCGTTGTTGTCGGTCAACGAGCCATGATCCATCACCTGCAGCAGCACGTTGAAGACATCCGGATGCGCCTTCTCGATCTCGTCGAGCAGCAGCACCGCATGCGGCTTCTTGGTGACCGCCTCGGTCAGCAAACCACCCTGGTCAAAGCCCACATAGCCCGGAGGCGCGCCAATCAAGCGGCTGACCGCGTGACGCTCCATGTACTCCGACATATCGAAGCGAATCAGCTCAATGCCCAAGATGTAGGCCAATTGCTTGGCCACCTCGGTTTTGCCCACGCCGGTGGGGCCGCTGAACAAGAAGGAACCAA
This sequence comes from Roseateles sp. PN1, assembly GCF_038419725.1. NCBI lineage: Bacteria > Pseudomonadati > Pseudomonadota > Betaproteobacteria > Burkholderiales > Sphaerotilaceae > Roseateles > Roseateles sp. PN1. Next base: position 490,301 of record NZ_JBCARA010000002.1, read on the forward strand.
TCGGCTTGTCCGGCTTGCCCAGGCCTGAGCGCGCCATCTTGATGGCGGCGGCCAAGGCGTCGATCGCCGGCTCTTGACCAAACACCACGCTGTTGAGGTCGCGGTCCAGGCTCTTGAGCTTGCTGCGGTCATCGCTGGACACGGAAGCCGGCGGAATGCGGGCGATCTTGGCCACGATGTCTTCGACTTCGGCGCGGGTGATCGTCTTCTTCTGCTTGCTCTTGGGCAGGATGCGCTGAGCAGCACCAGCCTCATCGATCACATCGATGGCCTTATCCGGCAGATGGCGGTCATTGATGTACTTGGCCGACAACTCCGCCGCGGCCTGCAATGCACCCAGGGCGTACTTGACGCTGTGATGCTCTTCAAACCGCGACTTCAGGCCCTTCAAGATCTCAACCGTCTGCTCCACCGAAGGCTCGGCCACATCTACCTTCTGAAAGCGGCGGCTCAGCGCTGCGTCTTTTTCGAAGATGCCGCGGTACTCGTTGAAGGTGGTGGCGCCAATGCACTTCATCGCCCCGGAGCTCAGCGCCGGCTTGAGCAAATTGCTGGCGTCCAGCGTGCCGCCAGAGGCCGCACCGGCACCGATCAGAGTGTGGATTTCGTCGATGAACAAAATCGCGTTGGGCTGATCCTTCAACTGCTTGAGCACGGCCTTGAGGCGCTGCTCAAAGTCGCCGCGATACTTGGTACCCGCCAACAGCGAGCCCATATCTAGCGAATAGACCACGGCTTCGCTCAGCACATCAGGCACATCGCCTTCGGTGATGCGCCAAGCCAGGCCCTCGGCGATGGCGGTCTTACCAACACCAGCCTCGCCCACCAGAAGCGGGTTGTTTTTGCGGCGGCGGCACAGCACTTGCACCACGCGCTCGACCTCCAACTCGCGGCCAATCAGGGGATCGATCTTGCCGTCTTTGGCGAGTTGATTGAGGTTCTGAGTGAACTGCTCCAGCGGCGAGCCCTTGCCCTGCCCTTCGGCATCTTCACGCTCAGATTCCTGGCCATTGCCGGCGCCCTCCTGGCCCTTGGTGGGCTCAGGTGGATCGCTCTTCTTGATGCCGTGGGCGATGAAATTGACCACATCCAGGCGCGTCACGCCCTGCTGGTGCAGGTAGTACACAGCGTGGGAATCCTTCTCGCCGAAGATCGCCACCAGCACATTGGCGCCGGTGACTTCCTTCTTACCGCTGCCGGTGCTTTGCACATGCATGATGGCACGCTGAATCACACGCTGGAAACCCAGTGTGGGCTGCGTATCCACCTCTTCTACACCGCCCACGGTGGGCGTGTTTTCCTTGATGAACTGCGCCAGACTCTTGCGCAAATCATCCAGATTGGCGGAACAGGCGCGCAGCACTTCGGCCGCGGAGGGGTTGTCCAACAGGGCCATCAGCAAGTGCTCGACGGTGATGAACTCGTGGCGCTGCTGGCGCGCTTCGACAAACGCCATGTGCAGGCTGACTTCAAGCTCTTGCGCAATCATGCGGCCTCCATAATGCACTGCAAAGGATGGCCAGCGCGCCTTGCGGCGGCCAGCACCAACTCCACCTTGGTAGCCGCAACGTCTTTGGTGAAGACACCGCAAACCCCGCGCCCATCATGGTGGATTTTCAGCATGATCTGGGTAGCAGTATCCAGGTCATGACGGAAATATTCCTGCAAAACCATCACGACGAATTCCATCGGCGTGAAATCGTCATTCAAGAGCAGGACTTGGTAGAGCCGTGGTGGCTCGGTTTTCTGCGGAACACGCTCGACCGTGGTCGTACCGTCACCATCCTCGCGGCCTGGTAGATGGCCCGGCGTCTGGCCCGGTGGCACTGGTGGTTGACTGGGGAAATCTGGCATGTCCTGATTCTATCGACAGCGGGAAAGCCCCGCCGACACCCAAGCCATCTTGTGTCTAAGCCGTCAATTGCAAGCCTCGAATTGAGGGCTTCGAAGGCAGTATTCCCGCGCAAAACTGCACACCCTTGGGATTGACCCCGGGGAGCCCCTAAATTGACAGACGAAGCCATGACTACAAAAATCGATAGTGATGCATCAGACATCAATGATTTTTGGGATGGAGGAGTTTGTAAATGGCACTAGGAACTGTGAAATGGTTCAACGACGCCAAGGGTTTTGGCTTTATTGAACCCGAGGCCGGTGGCGAAGATGTTTTCGCACACTTTTCAGCAATTCAAATGGAAGGGTTCAGAACCTTGCAGCAAGGCAGTGCAGTCAGCTATGAGCTGGTCCAAGGCCCCAAGGGCCAATTGGCGCAGAACATCATGCAACTCAACAAGGTGGCCCCGCAAAACCAGCCTGAGCTCGTCCAAGCCGCCTGAAGCTTGAAGCAAGCGCGTCAGGCAACGCGAAGAGGAAAAAATTAGGGCCCGCTACAGCGGGCCCTTTTTTATGCTCGGCTTGATGCGCGATTTAACGCGCAGTCACAACAGCTCAGGCCTCACCGCCGCTGTCGGCGCCGCGAATGGTTTCGCGGCCATGGGCATCACGCAGCTTGCCCAGGGTCGAATCCACCGCACGCAAGAGCTTCTCGGCTGCGCCATGCAGGGAGTCGGCCACATTGGCGGCGTCATGGCTTACCAGCACGGGCTGGCGACCAGCCAGGCGGGCTTCCAACTTGCAGCGCTTGTCGTGATCACCGACGCGGGTGGCGCTGGCGTCGCTGAGGTGCACTTCGATACGGGTGATCTGATCCCGGAAGCGAGCCAGCTTGGCCTTCAACTCGGTCTCGATCCAGGCCGACAGGGATTCATTGCCTTCGATGTTCTCGTCGGTGTTGATTTGAAATTGCATGCCATTCCTCCTGTGTACTGCAAAGGTGCCGAACCAGTATAGGACGCTCTCTTCAGCCCCTGGGCGCACTGGGCACACGTGTTTGACCAGCATCAAGACTGGTGCTCAAACGGAAAAAAGCCCCGAGGCCAGAGCGGCGTCGGGGCTTGAAATTCACCGCCAAGCCAGGGGCTTGGCAGAGTCAGATCACATATTGTCGATCATCACTTGCCCGAAGCCAGAGCAAGACACTTGCGTGGCGCCGTCCATCAGGCGCGCGAAGTCATAAGTGACCTTCTTGCTAACGATGGACTTTTCCAGCGAGCTGATGATGATGTCCGCCGCTTCCAGCCAGCCCATGTGGCGCAACATCATCTCGGCCGAGAGAATCTCACTGCCGGGGTTGACGTAGTCCTTGCCAGCGTACTTGGGTGCCGTGCCATGGGTGGCTTCAAAGCAAGCCACCGAGTCCGACAGATTGGCGCCTGGGGCAATACCGATGCCGCCGACCTGTGCAGCTAGGGCGTCGGAGATGTAGTCGCCATTCAGGTTCAGCGTGGCCACCACCGAGTACTCGGCGGGACGCAGCAGGATCTGCTGCAAGAAGGCGTCAGCGATCGAATCCTTGATGGTGATGCTCTTGCCGGTCTTGGGGCTCACCAGCTTGCACCAGGGGCCGCCGTCGATCAACTCGGCGCCGAACTCCTTCTGCGCCAAAGCGTAGGCCCAGTCACGGAAGCCGCCTTCCGTGTACTTCATGATGTTGCCCTTGTGCACGATGGTGACGCTGGGCTTTTCATTGTCGATCGCGTACTGAATCGCCTTGCGCACCAGGCGCTCGGTGCCTTCGCGCGACACCGGCTTGATGCCAATGCCCGAGGTATTGGGGAAGCGGATCTTGGTCGCCCCCATCTCCTCTTGCAAGAACTTGATCAGCTTCTTGGCTTTCTCGCTCTCGGCCTCGTATTCAATGCCGGCGTAGATGTCTTCCGAGTTCTCACGGAAGATCACCATATCGGTCTTGTGGGGCTCTTTCACCGGCGAAGGCACGCCCGCGAAGTAACGCACCGGCCGCAAGCACACATACAGGTCCAGCTCCTGGCGTAAGGCCACATTCAAGGAACGAATGCCACCACCCACCGGCGTGGTGAGCGGGCCCTTGATGGACACCACATACTCCTTCAGGACGTCCAGGGTCTCAGCCGGCAGCCACACATCCGGGCCATAAACCTGGGTCGCCTTCTCACCGGCGTAGATCTCCATCCAGTGGATCTTCTTCTTGCCACCATAGGCCTTGGCCACGGCGGCATCGACCACTTTGATCATCACGGGCGTGATGTCCAGGCCCGTGCCGTCACCCTCGATATAGGGAATGATGGGCTCGTCCGGCACATTGAGTGACATGTCGGCATTGACGGTGATCTTGGCACCCTGATCAGGGATCTTGATGTGCTGGTACATGTAGGCAGGTCTCCAGATGGAACTCGGGGGCAATCAGGTGAAAAATTCTAAGGGCGGAAAATGACGGCGCCTGAATGTAAAAAAGCCAGTGCGGGCACCGGCTTTATATGTCGCGCCGCTAGACCCGAAAACCTAGCGGCGCCTGTGCGCAAGCGCTGGCCGCTCAGCCGGCCAGGGAAGCCAGAGCGGCGTTGAAGGTGGCGCTCGGGCGCATCACTTCGGCCAGCTTGGCCATATCGGGCTTGTAGTAGCCACCAACATCAACCGGCTTGCCCTGCACCGCCGCCAACTCGGCCACGATGGTGCTTTCCTGCTCGGCCAGCACTTTGGCCAGCGGAGCAAACTTGGCCGCCAACTCAGCGTCCTCGGTCTGCGCCGCCAAGGCCTGCGCCCAGAACAGCGACAGATAGAACTGGCTGCCGCGGTTGTCGAGCTGACCAGTCTTGGGGCTGGGGTTCTTGTTCTTGTCCAACAAGGTGCCGGTCGCCGCATCCAAGGTCTTGGCCAACAAGTTGGCGCGTGCATTACCGGTCTTGAGGCCCATGTCCTCCAGGCTCACGGCCAGCGCCAGGAATTCGCCCAGGGAGTCCCAACGCAGATGGTTTTCTTCCACCAGCTGCTGCACGTGCTTGGGCGCCGAGCCGCCAGCGCCGGTTTCATACATGCCACCACCAGCCATCAAAGGCACGATGGACAGCATCTTGGCCGAGGTACCCAGTTCCATGATGGGGAACAGGTCGGTCAGGTAGTCGCGCAGGATGTTGCCGGTGGCGCTGATGGTGTCCAGGCCGCGAACCACACGCTCCAAGGTGTAACGCATGGCGCGCACCTGGCTCATGATCTGGATGTCCAGACCGGCCGTGTTGTGCTCGTGCAGGTACATCTTGACCTTGGTGATCAGCTGCGCCTCATGCGGACGGTACTGGTCCAGCCAGAACACCACCGGCATACCCGAGTTGCGCGCGCGGTTGACGGCCAGCTTGACCCAGTCACGGATGGCGGCGTCCTTGCACTGGCACATGCGCCAGATGTCGCCCTGCTCCACGTCTTGGCTCATCAACACTTCGCCGGTGTCCAGGTCGGTGATGTTGGCCACACCGTCTTCGGGGATCTCGAAGGTCTTGTCGTGCGAGCCGTACTCTTCGGCTTGTTGGGCCATCAGACCCACATTGGGCACTGTGCCCATGGTCTTGGGGTCGAAAGCACCGTGCCACTTGCAGAAGTTGATCATCTCCTGATAGATGCGGGCGAAGGTCGACTCCGGCATCACGGCCTTAACGTCCTTCAGGCGACCGTCGGCCCCCCACATCTTGCCGCCGTTGCGAATCATGGCTGGCATGGAGGCGTCAACGATGATGTCGTTGGGCGAGTGGAAGTTGGTGATGCCCTTGGCCGAATCCACCATGGCCAACTCGGGGCGATGCTCGTGGCAGGCGTGCAGATCGCGCTTGATCTCTTCTTGCTTGCTCTGCGGCAAGGTGGCGATCTTGTTGTAAAGATCGACCATGCCGTTGTTGACGTTGATGCCCAGCTCTTCGAACAGCTTGCTGTGCTTCTCGAAAGCCTCGGCGTAGAAGATCTTGACGCAATGGCCGAAGACGATGGGGTGCGACACCTTCATCATCGTCGCCTTGACGTGCAGCGAGAACATCACGCCAGTCTTGTGCGCGTCTTCGATCTCACGGGTGTAGAAGTCCAGCAGCGCCTTCTTGCTCATGAACATGCTGTCGACCACTTCGCGGTCCAGCAGCGCCACCTTGGGTTTGAGCACGATGGCCTTGCCACTCTTGGTGATCAGCTCCATCTTGACGTTACGAGCGCGGTCCAGCGTCATGGACTTTTCACCGTGATAGAAGTCACCGCTGTGCATGTGCGAGACATGCGAGCGCGAGGCTTGGCTCCAGTCGGCCATGCTGTGCGGGTTCTTGCGTGCGTATTCCTTGACGGCCTTGGGCGCGCGGCGGTCCGAGTTACCTTCACGCAGCACCGGGTTCACCGCGCTGCCGATGCACTTGCCGTAGCGCGCGCGGATGTCTTTTTCTTCGTCGGTCTTGGGGCTTTCCGGATAGTCGGGAATTGGGTAGCCCTTGCCTTGCAACTCCTTGATCGCCGACTTCAGCTGCGACACCGAGGCGCTGATATTGGGCAGCTTGATGATGTTGGCTTCAGCCTTCAGGGTCAGCTTGCCCAGTGCAGCCAACTGATCGGGCTCGCGCTGGTCTTCGCTCAACAGTTCCGGGAATTGCGCCAGGATGCGGCCAGCGACCGAGATGTCGCTGGTTTCAATATGAACGCCCGCGGGCGCAGTGAACGCACGGACGATGGGCAAGAACGACGCCGTCGCCAGCAGTGGCGCTTCGTCGGTCAAGGTGTAGATGATGGTCGATTTCGAAGCGGTCATTTGGTATCCAGATCGGCCCATGTGCAGGCCCAAGGGGGTAGATCGATTAGAGCGTGAATTCTAAGTCAGTCACGCCGCGCTGCGCAGCCCAGTCTTCTATAAGAGTTCTGTGGGCGTCAGCATGGCGTCAAACCACCGAGCTACAAAAAGCCGCCACCTGCGCCCAAAGGCCGTGCCCCAAGGCCCAGCCCGAAGCTGCTACCAGCCCCAGCCCGCCCAAGCGCACCGACAGGCGCAGCGCACCCGCGCCACCATCTTGGGCCGTACGCAGACGGCTCAGCAACCAGGGCCCCAGGGCTAATCCGGCCCCAGAACTGATGGCAAAGCAGGCCATGACCGCCCCGCCCTGTGCCGGCCCGGAAGCGAGCGCCGCCAGCAGCAAAGCCGATTGCAGCAAGCCGCAAGGCCAAGCCACCCAGGCCAGCCCAGCCAGCCCTGCGCGGGCCCGAACTTTCATTTGCGCCGGGCCGGCGAAGGCCACGCCCCCTTGGCGCAAGCCATCAACCGGCACTTCAAGCCGGCGCCCGACATCCTGCCCCAGCCGCGCCAGCCATGCCGGCGGCTGACCGCGCCAGAGCAAGGCCAGGCCCAACATCAAGGCCGCCACATGCAGCATCACCCACAGCGGGCGCAGCAGCGCCGAAGCCTGCCCCATCTGGCCCAGCAACTGCACGCTGGCAGCCGCCACAGCTCCCGCGGCCGCGTACCCCACCAAGCGCCCGAGCTGAAAGGTCACGGGTGCGCGCCCCCCGGCCGCGGCGCAGGTCGCGCCACACATGGCCAAGCAATGAGGAATGCCGGCCAAGCCCATCAACAGGGCCGAGCCGGCAAGGGCGACATCAAGCATCAGATGATTTTAGAGAACTTCGCGCGGCTGCGATCGGCTTGCAGGTAACGGTCAAACACCATGGCCACAGCGCGCACAAAGAACCAGCCCAGCGGCGTCACTTGAATGGCGTCGGCATCCACCGTCACCAAGCCCTGCTCCGCAAGTTCACGCATACGCTCCAGCTCGGGCTTGAAGTACTCGGCCACATCCACCAGGTGCGCCAAGGCGATGGACTCAAATTCCAGCCGCCCCTGGCACATCAAGGCCATGATGACGGCGCGGCGGACGATGTCGTCACGAGTCAAGGCCAAGCCGCGTTCGATGGGCAACTGACCCTGGCGCAGCATGTCGTAATAAGCCTCCAGCGTCTTGACGTTCTGGCTGTAATTGGCACCAACGCGGCCGATCGCCGACACACCCAAAGCAATCAGGTCACAGTCCGGCTGGGTGCTGTAGCCCTGGAAATTGCGATGCAGGCGGCCCTGGCGCTTGGCCACAGCCAAAGAGTCATTCGCCAAGGCGAAATGATCCATGCCAATATAGCTGTAGCCATGCGTCATGAAGCCTTCAATCGCGCCATGCAACATCGCCACCTTGGCGGCACCCGGCGGCAGTTGGGCTTCGTCGATACGGCGTTGCGGTTTGAAGCGCTGCGGCAAATGAGCGTAGCCGTAAAGCGCGATGCGATCCGGCTTCAAGGCACCCACTTGTTCGATGGTGCGCGCAAAAGACTCAGGCGTTTGCAGCGGCAGGCCGTAGATCAGATCAACATTGGTGGACTCAAAACCCAGCTCGCGCGCTGCCGTCATCAAGGCCTCGACGCTGGCAAAGCTCTGCTGGCGATGCACCGCCTTTTGAACATGCGGGTCAAAGTCTTGCACGCCGAAACTCAAGCGATTGAAACCCAGGCTGCGCAGATGCTTGAGGCGATCCACATTGACCGTGCGCGGATCCACCTCGATGGCCATCTCGGCACCAGCAACGATGCGGAAGCGTTCACGCAAGGCCTGCACCAGGCCCGTCAACTCTTCATCGCTGAAGAAGGTCGGCGAGCCGCCACCCAGATGCAGCTGAGACACCCCGGCGCCGCGCCCCAGATGCGCCAGCGTCAAGTCCATCTCGGTGATCAAAGCCTGCAGGTATTCAGCGGCTTTATCGTGATGCTTGGTAATGACCTTGTTGCAGGCACAGTAGTAGCACACCGATTCACAAAACGGAATGTGCACATAGATCGACAAGGGCGCAGCGCCGCCGATCTGCGAGCCTGTGGCCCGTTGCACCAAAGCCTGCGCGTAGTTTTCGGCGGTGAAGGCCTCAACAAAGCGATCCGCGGTCGGGTACGAGGTGTAGCGTGGCCCGGACACATCGAAGCGGCGCAACAGGTCTTCGTTGATGATGCTCACGGCGGAGTCTTTGCCTGACAGGACTTGGGGCTGGGTGATAGAAACCATGGCTCGCATATTGCCAAGCCCGCCACACAAGCGATTGACCGAGATCAAGTTTGGCCTCATTCTTTGCCCTAACAATCGCATGCATTGCGCATTGGGCTTGAGCTAAATCATGTTTGGCGAAGCCGATAGGCGGCGAGCAGACGTTCGATTCGCCGCCTTGCCCCGAACAGATGCCGGCAACGGCGCCTGCCCACTGCGATATGCGTCATCCATAATGCACTCCATGAACGTCACCGTACCTATCAAGATTGAACCGCTCAAGGTCGCCTGCTCCAGTTGCAATTTGCGCGAGCTTTGCCTACCCGTTGGCTTGTCGTCGGGTGACCTCGAGCAGTTAGACGAGTTGGTGGCCACGCGCCGCCAGGTGTCGCGCGGCGACACCTTGTTTCGCAGCGGCGACCCCTTTCAGTCGCTTTACGCGGTGCGCACCGGTTTTTTCAAGACCTGTGTCTCTTCAGAAGATGGCCGCGACCAGGTCACCGGCTTTCAAATGGCGGGCGAATTGCTAGGCTTGGATGGCATCAGCACCGACCGCCACAGCTGCGACGCCGTGGCGCTGGAAGACTCGCAGGTCTGCGTGATTCCCTTCGAACAGCTGGAAGAGCTGTCGCGTGAGTTCACCGATTTGCAGCGCCAGTTCCACAAGATCATGAGCCGCGAAATCGTGCGCGATCACGGCGTGATGCTCTTGCTGGGCAGCATGCGGGCGGAAGAGCGCCTGGCGGCTTTCTTGCTAAACCTGACCCAGCGCCTGCAGGCGCGCGGCTTCTCGGCCGCCGCTTTGGTGCTGCGCATGACGCGCGAGGAAATCGGCAGTTATCTGGGCCTGAAGCTGGAAACGGTCAGCCGGACCTTCTCGAAGTTCCAGGAAGAAGGCCTGCTGGAAGTGAAGCAGCGCCACTTGCGCATCCTCGACCAAGCCGGTCTGCAGAAGCTGGTCAATAACGGCACTTGCTGAACTGAGGCAGGCGGCGGGCGGCTGAGCCGCGCCAGCGGCACAATGAAAGAAGGGCTGAGTGGTACTCAGCCCTTCTTTTATTCATTCAGGCATTCAGCGCCGCCCGAGCGAGCGGCCTGCGGCAGCCTACTGCGGCCAACGCCGCGGGTGAATAGCCTGGGGTGCATCAGGCGTCTCCGGCAAGGTGGCCAGCATCAGGCTGATGCTAGAGGCCAAGCTGATGACACTCCAAAAAATCAGAAAGCTGAGCGTGTAGACGGCCTGCCGGGAGAGTTCCATGCGCTCGCCACCGAACCAGGTCAAATCGCTGGGGTCAACCACCGAAAACACCAAGCCCTCGGTCACCCCTGCCATCACAAAGGCCGGCCAGGCGATTGCCATCGCCCAGCGCGCCAATCTGGACGTAGGCGGCGGCAAATCCACCGCAAAGGTGGCGTCGTCCGACTCAACACGATTGCGGGGCTCGGTCTTCATTTCATTGCGCGCCGGTGGCAGCGTGGTTGCGGCCCTTCATGGCCGGCGCCAAGGAGGCTGGATCGGCTTCCTTGGACGCCTTGCCCACATAAGTAGTCTGCACCTTGGACTCATCCAGCACCGTCTCGGGGAAATGCAGGGCCAGGAACAGGGTCACAAAGCTGGCGATCACCACCACACCCGGGCCACCCCACACCAGCCACATGAACTTCTCACGCCACCAGGGGCTAGCGGAATCGGTCGTGCGTTTGTTTTCTTGACTCATTGCGTCAACTCCTGCTCTGCAAGGACTTCTTGTTCAAATGATTCGTTAGCGCTCAGCGCGGCACGACAAAGGTCGATTTTTCCTTGATCTCGATCTTGCCGCTGGCAACACCCGCCTTGTCAACCGCCTGCCCCATCAAGGCAAAAGAGATGGGATGCGCACCGACACCCGCTTGCGCCGCTGACTCAGGCGGAATTCGCACCGCCACCGACACCCAGCGCGCTTCGGCAGGCGCCAAGACCAAGCTCACTGGCTTGCCCAAGGCAATGCCTTCCATGCCCTTGACGCTGAGGCTGCACTGCTGCGCGCCCTCGGTCGCATTCATGATCTGCAGGCGGTAGAGGTTTTCGATATAGCCGTCTTCCACCAAGCGCGACAGCACGCCACGGTCACGCACCACATCCAGTTTGACGGGGCTGCGCAAGAACAAGAGGCTGGCCAGCAAAGCCGTACTCAGGGTCACCAGCACCACGCTGTAAATGATGACGCGCGGGCGGAACATGCGGCGCAACTTCTGCGCCGGGCTGAGGTGCTGGGCCAAGCCATTCTGGGTGTCGTAACGAACCAGCCCACGCGGGTAGTTCATCTTGTCCATCACCTGATCGCACACATCGATGCAGGCGGCGCAGCCGATGCACTCGTATTGCAAGCCCTTGCGAATATCAATACCGGTGGGACAAACCTGCACACACAAGGTGCAGTCGATGCATGAGCCCAGGCCGGCGGCCTTGGCATCGACCTTCTTGCCACGCGAACCGCGCGGCTCGCCACGCTCTTGGTCGTAGCTGATGATCAGGGTGTCTTTGTCAAACATGGCGCTTTGAAAGCGCGCATAAGGACACATGTATTTGCAGACCTGCTCGCGCATATAGCCTGCGTTGCCGTAGGTGGCAAAACCGTAAAACAGCACCCAGAACCATTCCCAGGGGCCAAAGCCCAAGGTGAAGGCCGAAGCCCACAGTTCTTTGATGGGGGTGAAGTAGCCAACAAAGCTGAAGCCGGTCCACAAGCCGACCGCAATCCAGGTCAGTTGCTTGCCGCTCTTACGCCACAGTTTGTTGAAATTCCAGGGCGAAGCGTCGAGTTTCATGCGCGCTTGGCGATCACCCTCGAACTGCTTCTCGATCCACATGAAGATCTCGGTGTACACCGTCTGTGGGCAGGCATAACCGCACCACAAACGCCCTGCCACTGCAGTGAACAAGAACAGGGCGTAGGCCGAGATCAAGAGCAGACCCGTCAGGTAAATAAAGTCCTGCGGGTAAAGCACTAGGCCAAAGATGTAGAAACGCCGGCTGGCAAGCTCAAACAAAACCGCCTGCCGGTCGTTCCACTGCAGCCAGGGCAGGCCGTAGAAAAGCAACTGGGTGAACCAGACCAAGCCCCAACGCCAACGAGCAAACACGCCCGTCACCGAACGCGGGTAGATCTTCTTTTGTGCTTCGTAGAGGTTGACGATCTCAATGACCGTCTCCTTGCCTGCCGAAGACTTACCCGTGGCCGTCTGGCCCACCTCTGCACTCATCTCAACCTACTTTTTTCAGCCCTACATCACTTGGCCGCAACGGCCGAGCTGTTCGACAAACTCCAGACATAAGCACCAAGCACATTGATCTGCTCGGGGCTCAAGCGGCTGGCTTGTGCCGGCATCAGGTTGTTTTTGCCGTTGTTGATCATGGCGATCACAGCATCTTCACCCCAGCCATGCAGCCAGATCTTGTCGGTCAGGTTAGGCGCGCCCAGTGCCTGGTTGCCCTTGCCGTCTGCACCGTGGCAGGCCGCGCAGGCACCAAACTTTTCCTTGCCCAACTGCGCAGCAATGGCATTGTGCGCGCTGCCCGACAGGCTCAGCACATAGTTAGCCACATTGCGCACATCGGCAGCGGAACCCACAGCAGCAGCCATGGGCGGCATGACGCCATTGCGGCCTTGGTTGATGGTTTGCACGATGGTTTCGTGGCTGCCACCATAGAGCCAGTCGCTGTCGGTCAGGTTCGGGAAGCCCTTGCTGCCCTTGCCGTCGGAACCGTGACAGCCCGCGCAGTTGTTGGCGAACAAACGCTCACCAATGGCCATGGCCTCGGGGCTTTGCGCCAATTGCTCAGCCGGCTTGCCGTTGAACTTGGCATAGACGGCACCCATGGCTTCGCGAGCCTCGGCCTGCTCCTTGTCATAGGCACCGGTGCTGCTCCAACCCAGGCTGCCCTTGTGGGTGCCCAGGCCGGGGTACATGGCCAGGTAGATGCCAGCGAAGACCACCGTCAAAACGAACAGAATCGCCCACCAGCGTGGCAGGGGATTGTTCATTTCACGCAGATCTTCGTCCCACACATGGCCCGTGCTGTTGTCATTGGCCATGACTCGATGCCGAGCCGCAACAGCCAGCAAGACCAAGCAGAAAACCAGACCGGCAATGGTGCCGATGGCAACGAAAAGCGACCAACCATTCGAGAAAAAGTCACTCATTGAGACCTCCCGCTAACTTCCTCGTCGAGCGGCAGCTGGGCCAACTCGTCGAAACGATCCTTGTTGCGGCTGGAATAAGCCCAGCCGACGATCAAGAGAAACACAACCATCGAGACCAAGGTCACGATGCTGCGCAAGATATTGATGTCCATGACTTGATGCCCTTCCATCACTTCACCGTCGTGCCCATCACCTGCAGGTAGGCGATCACGGCATCCAGTTCGCTGGCGCCCTTGACAGCTTCCGCTGCGCCGGCGATTTCGGCATCCTGATAAGGCACACCGACGACACGCAGGGCGCGCATCTTCGGTGCCAACTCGGCCGGGTCCAGCATGGCCTTGGCCAACCAGGGGTAGGCAGGCATGTTCGACTCGGGCACCAAGTCGCGCGGGTTGGTCATGTGGATGCGATGCCATTCATCGCTGTACTTGCCGCCAACGCGGTGCAAGTCGGGACCCGTGCGCTTGCTGCCCCACTGGAAGGGGTGGTCGTAAACGAACTCACCGGCCATCGAGTAGTGCCCGTAGCGCAGCGTTTCCGAGCGGAAAGGACGAATCATCTGCGAGTGGCAGTTGTAGCAGCCCTCGCGGATATAGACATCGCGCCCGGCCAGTTGTAGCGGCGTATAGGGCTTGAGGCCTGGCGTCGCTTCGGTGGTGGAGCGTTGGAAGAACAGGGGCACGATCTCGATGGCGCCGCCAACAATGACGGTTGCCAACACCAGCGCAATCATCAGGAAATTGCTGGTCTCGATCTTCTCGTGGCCACTGACCTTATGTTCTGTGCTTGCCATTTTCTTGTTCTCCTAAACGTTCAAGCGTGTGCCAGCACGGCTGGGATGCGCACCGGCTCAGCACGGCCAACTTGCACCGTCTTCACCACGTTCCAGGCCATGATCAGCATGCCGCCCAGATACAACAGACCACCCAACAGACGCACAACGTAGAAGGGGAAGGTTGCCTTGACGCTTTCCACGAAGGTGTAGACCAGGCTGCCGTCAGGGTTGACCGCACGCCACATCAGGCCCTGCATCACACCGGCAATCCACATCGCAGCGATGTAGAGCACGATGCCCAGCGTAGCGACCCAGAAGTGCAGCTCAATCGCCTTCTTCGAGTACATCTCGGTGCGACCGAACATGCGCGGAATCAGGTGGTAGAGCGAACCCATGGAGATCAGACCCACCCAGCCCAAGGCGCCGGAGTGCACGTGGCCCACGGTCCAGTCGGTGTAGTGGCTCAGGGCGTTGACGGTCTTGATGGACATCATCGGGCCTTCGAAGGTCGACATGCCATAGAACGACAGGGACACGATCAGGAACTTCAGGATCGGGTCGTCACGCAGTTTGTGCCATGCGCCCGACAGGGTCATGATGCCGTTGATCATGCCGCCCCAGCTCGGAGCCAGCAGCACCAGCGAGAACACCATGCCCACCGATTGCGCCCAGTCAGGCAGCGCGGTGTAGTGCAGATGGTGCGGGCCCGCCCACATATAAGTGAAGATCAGCGCCCAGAAGTGAACGATGGACAGGCGGTAGCTGTAGACCGGGCGGCCTGCTTGCTTGGGGATGTAGTAGTACATCATGCCCAGGAAGCCGGCTGTCAGGAAGAAGCCCACGGCATTGTGGCCGTACCACCATTGCACCATCGCGTCTTGCACGCCGGCGTAGGCCGAGTAGCTCTTGAACAGACTGACCGGAATGGCCGCGCTATTGACCAAGTGCAGCAGTGCCACAGCAAGGATGAAGGCGCCGAAGAACCAGTTCGCCACATAGATGTGCTTGACCTTGCGGGTGCCGACGGTACCGAAGAACACCACAGCGTAGGAAACCCACACCAGAGTGATCAGGATGTCGATGGGCCACTCCAGCTCAGCGTATTCCTTGCCGCTGGTCATGCCCAGTGGCAGGGTGATCGCGGCGGACAGGATGACCAGTTGCCAACCCCAGAAGGTGAACCAAGCCAAGCCGGGCGCGAAAAGACGCGTCTGGCCGGTGCGCTGCACCACATGGTAGGCCGTCGCAAACAGCGAGCAGCCGCCAAAGGCGAAGATCACCGCATTGGTATGCAGGGGTCGCAAGCGACCGTAGCTCAACCATGGGATACCCAGATTAAGTTCTGGCCACGTCAGCTGGGCGGCGATGATCACCCCCACCAACATGCCCACAACTCCCCAAAGAACGGCGGCGAGCGCAAAGGCCCGCACCACTCCATCCTCGTACACGCTTCCGGTTGGTAGACCCGGTGCAGCAGACTTTGCCATTTGTTTGGCTCCTTGCGGCTTATAAAAGTTCTAAACGACTATCTAGACGTGGGCGATTCTTGGACGACGCCCGGCGTAGGAGATTGACCTTCATCAACCCCCTGCACTTCTTCAAAAATTCGCCCCCCTTCACGCTCCAAATCGTCCAGCTGACCGTTGTTTATTGCCCAACCAAAGACGCCAACGATCAAGAGCACGAGCAGTACCGAGATAGGGATCAGCAAATACAAGATATCCATACTCAAGCCCCCGCCTTAGACGGCAGGGCTAACCTTTGCGCATTCAACACCACGAAAACGGAACTGGCCGCCATGCCTAAGCCCGCCGCCCAGGGCGGCAACCAGCCCACCAAGGCCATGGGGATGCAGGCCAGGTTGTAGAGCGCCGACCAAGTGAGGTTCTGGCGGATCACGCGGCGGGTGCGCTGCGCCATCTCGCAGGCGTCCGCCAAATCAGTCAGTCGCCCGGACAGCAGCAAGGCGTCGGCCGAAGCCCGCGCCAGCATGGCGCCCTGCCCCATCACAAAGCTGGCGTCGGCCCGCGCCAAAACCGGCGCGTCATTGATGCCATCACCCACCATCAACACGCAATGCCCCTGGGCCTGCAGGGCCGCCACGGCGGCGAGCTTGGCATCCGGGTTGGCATTGCCTTGGCTGGACTGCACGCCCGCCTCCTGCGCCAGGCGCTCCACCCGGTCGCTGGCATCCCCCGACAGCAGCAAAGTACGCAAGCCCAAGGCATGCAAGCGCTGCAAGGCCATGCGCGCATCGCTGCGCAAGACCTCACCAAAGCGCAGATGCAGCAAACGCCCGGGGGCGCCAAAACTCAGCTGGGCACCGAGCGATGACTTGACCAGAGTGTCCTGCGCTACCCAGTCCGGCCGCCCGAGGCGCAAGACCTGACCCTGCGCATCACGCGCCTGCAAACCCAGGCCAGCAAACTCTTGCACCCCGGTCCAGGCAGCATTTACGCCAGGCAGCTCAGTCGCCTCTCCGGCGACCGGCGCCAAGGCACGCGAAAAGGGGTGCTGGGAGTGCGCCGCCAAGCTACGCGCCATCGCCAGCAATTCATCCGCTGTAGCAATGCCACCCTGATCACCCGGCACCCAATGCTGCAAGAGTTCCATTCGGTCTTCGGTCAAGGTGCCGGTTTTGTCCAGCACCACCGTATCCACCCGGCACAGGGTATCGAGCACATCCAAGCGCACCAGCAGCAAACCGCGACGCGCCAGGGCCGAAGTGGCCGCCAGCCAAGAGGAAGGGGTGGCCAAGGACAAAGCACAGGGGCAAGTCACGATCAGCACAGACACCGCCACCCAGACGGCGCGCGAGGGGTCGATGAAACTCCAAACAGCAGCGCCAGACGCCGCCAGCAAGAGCACGGCCCACAAGAAAAAGCCGGCAAAGCGATCGGCCAATAGCGTCGAGGCCGGGCGCTGCGTTGCCGCGTCGCGCATCAGGCGCACGATGGCCTCGTGCCGAGTGTCCACCCCCACCCGCAGCACCCGCATCACCAGGGGCGCCTGCAAATTCATGCTGGCCGCCACCACCTCGTCGCCGGCCGCCTTGAGCACCGGCTCGGACTCGCCACTCAGCAAAGCCTCATTGGCCGAGCTGCTGCCGCTTTCCACCACACCGTCGGCCGGAAAGGCTTGGCCGGCGAAGACACGCACCCGGTCCCCCACGCGCAAACGTGCCGGCGCCACTTGGCTGCTTCGGCCATCGGGCTCCAGGCGTTCCACCATCTCGGGCAAGGCCACGCTGGCCTTTTCCAGCGTGTCGGCCGCGCGGTGACGGGCGCGCAATTCCAGAAAGCGCCCGGCCAAGAGAAAGGTCACGAACATGGTCAGCGAGTCGAAATAGACCTCGGCGCCGAAATGTCCTTGTGGATCAAACAACGCACCGCTGCTGGCCACAAAAGTCACCGCCATCCCTAAAGCCACCGGCACGTCCATGCCCAGGCGGCGCTGGCGCAGCTGCTGCCAGGCGCCGGTAAAGAAAGGCCCCGCCGAAAACAGCAATACCGGCAAGCTCATCACCCAGCTGGCCCATTGCAACAAGCGGGCCAAGTCGGGACTCAGGTCACCCGGCTCGGCAAAGTAGGCCGGTGCGGCCATCATCATCACCTGCATCATCAAGAAAGCAGCGACGAAAAGCCGCCACAGCGCCTGGCGCTGCTCCTTCTCGCGCAAGGCGCGGGCCGGTGCGGCGGCATCAGGGGCTGCGCCATAACCGGCGCGCTCAATGCAAGCCAGCACCTCGGCCAAGCTATTGCGTTGGGGTGCCCAGCGCAGCTTCAGGCGTGCGCTCGCGGCGTTCACCGCTGCAGCCTCCACGCCAGGCAAAGTCATCAAGGCCCGTTCGATGATGCCCGCGCAGGCGGCGCAGTGCAGACCCGAAAGCTGGAACTGGGATTCGGCCAAGGAATCGCTGCTTGGCTCCAGTTGCAACTCCCCACTCGGCCCAATCCAGCGTGTAAACGAACTCAGCAGCAGCGGATCGTCCGAAGACGGCTGCGTGGCCATGGAAGCAGAGAGTGTGGAGGCTGTGGTCATCGTCAGGCTAGCAGGAGGCGCAAGGCTGGAAGACGCCTCAGGCACCATAATCTAGGCGCACCCGCAATCTATCCACATGATATAGATCAAGACTCACATGCCAAACAAGTTTTTACTCGCCCTGCTGCTGAGCGCCTGTAGCCTCCTGGGCACAAGCGCATTGGCCCAGGATCGCGCCCAACGTCTGCCCACCACTCAACTCAGCGCGGGTATGCATCTGATCAATGCAGAAGTGGCCCGCAGCTTCGAAGAGCGCCAAATTGGCTTGATGAACCGCCCCAGCATGCCCGTGGGCGACGGCATGTTGTTCGTTTTTGAGGAAGCCGGTCAGCAATGCTTCTGGATGAAGAACACCTTGATCCCGCTGTCCATCGCCTTCGTGGCCGATGACGGCACGGTGGTCAATGTGGCCGATATGCAAGCCATGTCCGAGGTCTCGCATTGCTCCACCAAGCCGGTGCGTTATGCGCTGGAAATGAACCTGGGCTGGTTCGCCAAGCGCGGCATCAAGGCCGGCTTCAAATTGCGCGGCGGGCCTTGGAAGTCTTGAGGCATCAATGCCAGAACTCGCCGATGAACTCGACAAGCCACTGACGCTGTCATCCGCACTTCTCGCGAGCTGTAAGCAAGACCTGACCCTTCAGAGGCCTTTACATGCGCGGACCTGGCCCTTGGATAGCCACAACACAAGAATAGGCGCCCGAACACCGACCAAAGGGTTTGATTCACGCTGAACGGCTCACTTGATCACTTGTCCATCCTTCTGGCAACCACAGCGATGATTTGCCCAAGAAAAAACCGGCCTCAGCCGGTTTTCAACTCAGGCCATTTGAGGCGCGTGCTCAGGCGAAATTGGCCTGTGCGAATTCCCAGTTAGCCAGGCTATTCAGGAAGGTTTCCACGAACTTGGGGCGCAGATTGCGGTAGTCGATGTAGTAGGCATGCTCCCACACGTCGATGGTCAGCAAGGCCTTGTCGGCCGTGGTCAGCGGCGTGCCAGCAGCGCCGGTGTTGACGATGTCCACCGTGCCGTCAGCCTTCTTCACCAGCCAGGTCCAGCCGGAACCGAAGTTGCCAACAGCGCTTTTGGTGAATGCTTCCTTGAAGGCTTCGAAGCTGCCGAACTTGGCGTTGATGGCATCAGCCAGGGCGCCGGTCGGTGCGCCGCCGCCGTTGGGCTTCATGCAGTTCCAGAAGAAGGTGTGGTTCCAGATCTGGGCGGCGTTGTTGTAGATCGGGCCGGAGGCCTTCTTGACGATCTCTTCCAGCGACAGCGCTTCGAACTCGGTGCCCTTTTGCAGATTGTTCAGGTTGACCACATAAGCGTTGTGGTGCTTGCCGTGGTGGAACTCCAGCGTCTCGGCGCTGTAGTGCGGGGCCAGGGCGTCCTTGGCATAGGGCAAGGCGGGCAAAAGATGTTCCATGAATCAACTCCTCGTTGCGTAAAAAATCTGAACCTACAGGATCACGCGGATTGTAGGCAGCTTCACCCCATGCCCGCGCTAAAACCGGCGCTAAGCCCCTGCGCGAGTACTGACAACTTGCATCTGCGCCTCACCGTCGGCCAGCACCGCATGGACTTGCTGACCGGTACTCAATTGAGCCACCGAGCTGAGCGCGCGGCCCTGGCCATCATCCAGCCAGGCGTAGCCACGCGCCAGCACTTGCTTGGGGTCCAGGGCGGCCAGGCGGGCCTCCAGGCCCTGCAAACGCATGGCTTGTTCGTGCATGACTGCGGGCGCGGCGCGCAGTCGGCGCTGGGCCAGACTCTCCAGGCGCTGCTGCTGCAGGGCTTGGGTTCGCGGCAAGACCTGACCCCAGCGCTGGCGCAGCAAATCGAGTTGACGGCGCTGTCGACTCAGCAACTCGCTGGGCCGCGCCAGACGGAGCGCCACCCGGTCCAAGCGCTGACCCAAGGCGTCCAGCCTTTGCTCCAGGCGCCGGCGCAGGGCCGTTTCCACTACGTTCAGGGCGTCCAGGCTGGCCTGGCGCGAGGGCGCGGCCAACTCGGCGGCGGCTGTGGGCGTGGGGGCGCGCAAATCAGCGGCCAGGTCGGCCAGGGTCACATCGGTTTCATGGCCCACGCCGCAGATCACCGGCAAGCCAGAGGCCGCCACGGCCCGCACCACCCGCTCATCGTTGAAGGCCCACAGATCTTCTAGAGAACCGCCACCGCGCACCAGCAACAAGGCGTCGAGCCCGTCCTCGGCGGCGCGGACATTGGCCGTCGTCAATGCCTGCACCAGTGCGGCCGGCGCTTGCTCGCCCTGCACCAGGCTGGGGTAGATCACCACCCGCACATGCGGCGCGCGGCGCGCCAAGGCCGTCAGCACATCGTGCAGAGCCGCGCCCGCCGTGGAGGTGATGACGCCCAGGCAGCGCGGAAACACCGGCAAGGCCCGTTTGTATTGCGCATCAAACAAGCCCTGTGCCTCCAGCTTGGCTTTGAGGCGCAAGAACTGCTCGTACAAAGCACCGGCGCCGGCGCGGCGCATGCCTTCCACCACAAACTGCAGCTCACCACGGGGCTCGTACAGCGTGACCCGGCCGCGCATCTCCACCAGGGCGCCGTCGCTGGGACTGAAGTCCAACAAACCAGCCGCGCGGCGGAACATCGCACAGCGCAGCGTGGCCGTCTGGCCGTCGGCATCTTTCAGGCTGAAATAGCAGTGGCCGCTGGCGGCGCGGGTGAAGCCCGAGATCTCGCCCGCCACCACGCAAACCGCAAAGCGGGTGGCCAAGCTGTCGGACACTGCCGCCAGCAAAGACGCCACGCCCCACACGAGGCGCGGCGCGGCGCCTTGAGCACGCTCGTTCATGGCCACAAGGCGGCTCCAAGCGTCACGGCAAACAGGCGGTCTTCCACAATTTCGCAGCGGCGGGCAAGACCTGGCACCGCGGCCGTCACGGAACTGTCATTCGCACATAAACGCTTGTTCTTCAAGTTATTTTTTCCTGCTCAAGATTTAAGCAATTTATCCAAAGCCTTGATTTTTCAAGGCTTGCGGCCCGTGTGACGAGGTTTGCCCACAAAGTTATCCACAGCTGCGGTGGATTGTTTGCCGAGCAAGATGAGGAGTGGTGAAAGCCGCCTTTGCTTCAGGCCATAATCGCGCGCATTCACTTGCTCCGCACCGGCCAGCGCATCTGACTGGCCAGGGGCTGGATCAGGCTTTTTTCGACAGGGGTCGTCTTTGTTTTCCATCATACAAGCCGCTGGCTGGCCAATCTGGCCCTTGCTGATCTGTTCCGTCCTGGCCTTGGCCTTGATCATTGAGCGCCTGTCCAGCTTGCGCGCCAGCCGCATCGCGCCGCCGCGCTTGTTGGAGGAAGTGCTGGGCATCAGCCAGCAAAGCCTACCCAATGCCGAGCTGATCAATCGCCTGGCCGAGAACTCGGCCCTGGGCGAAGTGCTGGCCGCCGGCCTGCGCGCCGCCAGCAACGAGCCCGACCTGACCGAGGACAAGCTGCGGCAGGTCTTCGAGATCGCCGGACGCCGCGCCATCCATCGCATGGAGCGCTACCTCAACACCCTGGGCACGATCGCCACGGCAGCACCCCTGCTGGGCCTGCTGGGCACCGTGGTCGGCATGATCGAGATCTTCGGCAGCCAAGGCCCCACCGGCAATAACCCGACTCAGATGGCCCACGGCATCTCGATTGCGCTCTACAACACCGCCTTCGGTTTGATGGTGGCCATCCCCAGCCTGATGTTCTACCGCTACTTCCGTGGCCGGGTGGAAGACCGGGTGATGGAGATGGAGCAAGCCAGCGATCGCCTGCTCTCCCACCTCAAGCGCTTCCTGGCCTGAAGTTCGCGCCACAGAGTCCGCCATGAAGTTCAGACAGCGTCAACGCGAAGAGCCTGAAATCAATCTGATCCCTTTCATCGACGTCTTGTTGGTGGTGCTGATCTTTTTGATGCTCTCCACCACCTACTCCAAGTTCACCGAGCTGCAGGTCAGCCTGCCGGTGGCCGATGCCGAGCAGCTCAAAGACCGGCCGCGCGAGATCGTCGTCGCGGTCGCGGCAGATGGCCGCTATGTGGTCAATGCCCAGCCGGTGGACGGCCGCTCGGTCGAGCTGCTCAGCGCCGCGCTGAGCCAGGCCTCAGGTGGCAATGCCGAGATCATGATCGTGGTGTCGGCCGACGCCGCCGCGGCCCACCAGTCGGTGGTCAATGTGATGGATGCGGCGCGCCGCGCCGGCTTGTCGCGATTGACCTTCGCGGCCCAGTCCAGCGCCCGCTGAGCATGAAGCCCCTGGGCCAGTTGCTGGCCACAAGGCTGCAGCGTGAGTGGTACAGCAAAGGCAGCCAAGCTCCTGGCCGAACTACCAGCCAAGCGCCAGGCAAGACCTGGCCCCTGCTGAGCCTGGCCCTGCTGCCGCTGAGCCTGCTTTACCGCCTGCTCAATAGCCTGCGCAATGCGCTCTACCGCCTCGGGTTGCTGCGCGCCGAGACCTTGCCCGTGCCCGTGGTGGTAGTGGGCAACTGGATCGTTGGCGGCGCCGGCAAGACGCCCACGACCCTAGCCCTGCTGGCACTTTGCCAGCAGATGGGGCTGCGGGCCGGGGTAATCTCGCGGGGCTATGGTCGCGCGGAAGATGAGGTGGCTTTGGTGACGCGCAGCAGCAGCGCCGCCGCAGTGGGTGACGAGCCTCTGCTGATCCATCTACGCAGCAGCGTGCCGGTGGCCGTGGGGCGCGACCGCGTCGCCGCCGCCCGTGCCCTTCTGAACGCTCACCCCGAGCTGCAATTGCTGATCAGCGATGACGGCCTGCAACACCTCCGCCTGCCTCGTGCGCTGGCCATTCTGGTGTTTGATGAGCGTGGCATCGGCAATGGCCAGTTGCTGCCCAGCGGCCCCTTGCGCCAGCCTGCAGCAGCAGCGCCCAGGTCGAACGAGATCGTGCTCTACAACGCCGGAGCTTCGAGCACAGCTTTGCCGGGCTTTCTGGCCCAGCGCCGTTTGAGTGGCGCGGTTGAATTGAGCGACTGGTGGGCGGGTCAGCCAGCCACGCCGCAAGCCTTGCAGGCCTTGCGCGCGCTGCCCGCGGATCAGTTGCTAGCGGCTGCCGGCATGGCCCAACCGCAGCGCTTTTTCGACATGCTCAGCGCCCAGGGCCTGCGCTTCAACACCCTGCCCCTGGCCGATCATTTTGACTTCGCCGCCCTGCCCTGGCCCGCCAGCACCCGCCATGTGCTGGTGACCGAGAAAGACGCCATCAAGCTCGATCCAGCCCGCTGCGGCGCGACCCAGGTGTGGGTGGTGGCGCTAGACTTCTGCCCCGAGCCGGCTTTCACGCAAGCCGTGCAAGCGCGCCTGACCGCGCTAGGCCTGCGCCCGCATTGAACCGAACAATTACTGCAAGTTAACTGGACCCCACCCGATGGACACCCGCCTGATTGAAATCCTGGTCTGCCCCCTTTGCAAAGGGCCGCTGGAAGACCTGCGCAGCGCCGACAAGCGCGAGCTGCTATGCCGCGCCGACCGCCTGGCCTTCCCGGTGCGCGACGGCATTCCTGTGATGCTGGAGAACGAGGCCCGCGCGGTCGATCTCGAAGCCGAAGGCCTCAAGGCTTGAGGGGCTGAAGAACCATGAGCTTCACCGTCATCGTGCCGGCACGCCTGGCCTCCACCCGCTTGCCGAACAAGCCGCTGGCTGATTTGGCAGGCCTGCCCATGATCGTGCGGGTAGCTCAGCGCGCCGCGCTCTCACAAGCCGCACGCGTGGTGGTGGCCACCGATGCGCCCGAAGTGCTGGCCGCCTGCCAAGCACACAAGGTGGAGGCCGTGCTGACCCGCGCCGACCATGTCTCCGGCAGCGACCGCTTGGCCGAGGCCTGCGAGTTGCTAGGCCTAGACGGCCAGGACGTGGTCGTCAATGTGCAGGGTGATGAGCCCCTGATTGCGCCCGCCATGATCGACGCCTGCGCCGCCAAGCTGCGCGCCAGCCCGCAATGCGTGATGAGCACGGTGGCCCATGCACTGGACGATACGCCCGCAGGCCGGGCCGAGTTCGCCAACCCCAATGTGGTCAAGCTGGTCACCGACAAGAACGGACTGGCGC
This sequence comes from Roseateles sp. PN1, assembly GCF_038419725.1. NCBI lineage: Bacteria > Pseudomonadati > Pseudomonadota > Betaproteobacteria > Burkholderiales > Sphaerotilaceae > Roseateles > Roseateles sp. PN1. The sequence goes on from NZ_JBCARA010000002.1 coordinate 514,281, forward strand.
TGTATTTCTCACGCGCACTGATTCCGTTTTGGCGCGATGGCCAAGGCAGCGCCAAACCCGGCTCGGCACTGCGCCATGTGGGCCTCTACGCCTACCATGCGGGCTTCTTGCGCCGTTTCCCCAGCCTGGCAGTGAGCCCGCTGGAGCAGATCGAATCGCTGGAACAACTGCGTGTGCTGTGGCATGGCGAACGCATCGCGGTGCACATCAGCGAAGAGCGCCCCGGCCCCGGCGTGGACACCCCCGAAGACCTGGAGCGCGTGCGCGCCCTGCTGGGCGGCTAGCACAGCAAATTTCGCGGCCCGCGAAGGGCAACCCCGGGCAAATTGGGAGGCAGGTGTCAGCCAAGCGTAGGGCGACGCATGCTATCCTCGGCCGCAGTGAACGGAGGCGCTTTGACTCAAGCAATTGAGCCAGCAAGCGCCTTTTTAAAGCATCAAGGAGACCCATGCGACTGATTCTTCTGGGCGCCCCCGGCGCCGGCAAAGGCACTCAAGCAGCCTTTATCTGCCAAAAATACGGCATTCCCCAGATTTCCACCGGCGACATGCTGCGCGCTGCCGTCAAGGCTGGCACCGATATGGGCCTGGCCGCCAAGAAGGTCATGGACGCAGGTGGCTTGGTGGGTGACGACATCATCATCGGCCTGGTCAAGGAACGCATTGCCCAGCCCGACTGCGCCAAGGGCTTTTTGTTCGACGGCTTCCCCCGCACCATCCCGCAAGCCGATGCCATGAAGGCCGCTGGCGTCAAGCTGGATCTGGTGTTGGAAATTGACGTGCCCAACAGCGCCATCATCGAACGCATGAGCGGCCGCCGGGTGCACGTGGCTTCGGGCCGCACCTACCACGTCAAGTTCAACCCACCCAAGGTGGAAGGCAAGGACGACGTCACCGGCGAAGACCTGGTGCAGCGCGAGGACGACAAGGAAGAAACCGTCACCAAGCGTCTGGATGTCTACCAAGCGCAGACACGCCCCCTGGTCGACTACTACTCGAGCTGGGCCGCCACCGGCGATGCCGCAGCGCCTAAGTACCGCCGCATTGAAGGCGTGGGCTCGGTCGACGACATCACCCAGCGCGCCCTGGTCGCACTCGGCTAAACCACGGTTTGGCGGGTAAACAAAGGCCGCAGCAATGCGGCCTTTTTTTGACTCAAAATTGACGTTTACGTCAACGTAAACTAAGCCGCCACAGAACTGGTCGCTTTCATTCTTAAATCAGCAAGGAGTTCGCATGGAAATCGCAGGCAAGGTATTCATCGTCACCGGCGGCGCTTCGGGCCTGGGCGAAGGCACGGCACGGATGTTGACGGCCCACGGCGCCAAGGTCGTCATCGCCGATCTACAGGATGAGCGTGGCGAGGCCATCGCCAAAGAATTGGGCGGCGCCTTCGTCAAGGCCGATGTGAGCCAGGAAGCCGACGGCCAAGCCGTCATCGCCAAGGCGCTCAGCCTGGGCAAGTTGTTTGGCCTGGTCAACTGCGCAGGCATCGCACCGGCCGTTAAGACCGTGGGCAAGGAAGGCGCGCATCCGCTGGCCGTGTTCAGCAAGACCATCACGGTCAATCTGATCGGCAGCTTCAATATGATTCGCCTCGCCGCCGAAGCCATGAGCAAGAACGAGGCTGAGCCCACCGGTGAGCGCGGCGTGTTGATCTCCACCGCCTCGGTGGCAGCCTACGACGGCCAGATCGGCCAAGCGGCTTATGCCGCGTCCAAGGGCGGCGTGGTGGGCATGACCCTGCCCATCGCCCGTGACCTGGCGCGCAACGGCATTCGCAATATGACCATCGCCCCCGGCATCTTCGGCACGCCCATGCTCTTCGGCATGCCGCAAGAAGTGCAGGATGCGTTGGCCGCCAACGTGCCCTTCCCCTCGCGCCTGGGCACGCCGCAGGACTATGCCAAGTTGGTGCACCAGATCATCACGAACGAGATGCTCAATGGTGAGGTGATTCGCTTGGATGGCGCGATTCGCCTGGCACCAAAATAAAGCCTTTGCGTGACAGACTGATCGAGCGTACCCGCGAGTAGTTCTGTCACCAACTAGCTAGACGCTTGCGTGCCAGATCGCCCGAGCGGTACACCGCGAGTAGCTCTGGCACCAACTGACCAGGCGACTTTGCGTGACAGACCGATCGAGCGTACACGCGAGTAGTTCTGTCACCAACTAGCTAGACGCTTGCGTGCCAGATCGCCCGATCGGCACACCGCGAGTAGCTCTGGCACCAACTGACTAGTGAAGAGATCAAAAAAAGGCCCTGGTGAAATCACCAGGGCCTTTTTTTTACCAGCGGAAAGATGCTTAACGCTTGGCGCTGCGAGCCTGAATGATCCACAGGCGAGCCAGCTCAGCCGAGCCATCCGCGCCCTTGACAGTACGCCAAGTGGCGGTGGCCTTATTGCCTTCGCCGGCCATGGACTGAGCCAAGCCGAGGTAGAGCTTGGCATCTTCAGGACGCTTCAGATTGCCCTTCTCAATGCCTTCAGCAATGATTTTGGCGCCCTTGGCGGCCGCGCCCTGGAAGGCGTAGGCTAAGCCCAAGCTGATCTGCGCATTGCCGTCCTTGGCATCGTTGGCAGCCTTCTCGGTGGTCGGCAAAGCAGTCTTGGCTTCGGCGATGCGCTTGTTCAGCAGGTCCAGCAGACGCTTGTGGCGGGCGCCTTCAGCACCTTGACCCAAGAGACCGGCGGCCATGCCCTTCTCGACCACCATCTTGCCCTCTTCGGGGTAGCCGGCCTGGGCCGACAGCTGGGCCATTTCGAAGTAGTCGTTACCGTCCTTCAGATTACCGGTAGCCAGCTTGAGGCGCAGCACGTCCAGGTTGAAGCGGTCAGAGAAGCCCTTCTTGGCTTGCAGGCCACCCAAAACCTGAGCCCACAGCTCTTTGCTTGGGTAGAAGTTCAGCAGCTTCTCGATGGCCAGGCCTTCGGCATTGCTGTCGCCCTTTTTCTGAGCGGCGCTGAGCAGCAGGTTCAGCTTGTCCTTGGAGGGGGCACGACCGGCCTTCTCGTCGGCAGCGATGTCCTCGCTGGTCTCCTTGATGATGGCAGTCATGTCGCCGGACAGGAACTGCGCATTCGTCAGCACCTGCTTCATGGTGGGGCTGTTGCCGCCTTCCTTGAAGTAGCGTTGCGCCCAGCTCAAGGCCTTGGCGTTGTCCTTGTTGCGCAAATAGGTGCCAGCAATGGCTTCCATCATGCGCAGCTGATCTGCGGTACCCAGCTTGCCGCTGGCCTTCATGGCCTCAAAGCCCTTGACCATGGAATCGGCATCACCGGCGCCGGAGCCTGCAGCCACGCGCATGCCTTCGATGGCGTAGTTCTCGGTGGCATTGCGGCCGCTCACGCCTTCGGCGTCACGCACCTTGGCCAGCGCTTCCTTGTGCTTGCCGGCCTTGATCAGCGCGCTGGCATCCTTCAGGTGCTTGCCCACATCGGCACGCACGCCTTCAGCCTGGGCCTGCGCTTGCGCAAAGCCGAACTGGCCTTGAGGCGTCGCATTGAAGCCAAAGGCAACCAGACCCAGCGCCATCGCGGCCAGCGTCTTGTTGAGCTTCAAGGCTTTTTGAGTCGCTTTCGTCATCGCTTCATTCCTCGCTTTTACTTTTCCTCGATGGCTGCTCAGCTAGTGGCCGAGCAGCGCATGCTTCGATCAGAGAATCACGCGCGCAATCATTGCACAGCGGATAAAAAAAACGCGCCGCCCTTGCGGGAAGCGCGCTTCATTTTGCGCATCAAATCATCAATGCCCAATGGGGTACTAGCGGGTCCGTCTTACTTGACGTACTGCTCGTTACCGACCATGCCCATCTTCTTCACGCCAAGGCGCTGCGAAGCGGCCATCACGGCGGCCACGTAGCCGTAGTCCACCAGCTTATTGGGCTTGATGTGAACTTCAGGCTGATCGGGCTCGGCCACGACTTCGGCCAGCTTGGCGGTCACGGCTGCCATATCGGGCAAAGCCACGCCGTCCCAAGAAACCGTGCCGTCGAAGTCAATATAGACCTCATGCGTAACGGGCTCCTTCAGCGGCTGCTGATTGCTCGGCGGCGGCATGTCCAGATTCACGCTGTGCAGCTGAATCGGAATGGTGATGATCAACATCACGATCAAGACCAACATCACGTCGATCAAGGGCGTGGTGTTGACGTCCATCATCACTTCCGGCTCATCGCTACCAGACGAGCTGCCTACATTCATTCCCATGCTTTAGCTCCTGGCCTGACTTCAACCACCGCGCGCCGGAGGCTCGGTGACGAAGCTGACCTTCATGATGCCGGCACGTTGGCAAGCGTAAACCACGCGACCGACGGACTCGTAACGGGACTTGTCATCACCGCGCAGATGGACTTCAGGCTGCGGGTTCAACACCGCGACCTTGCCCAGGCGCTTGACGAGGTCGTCGGTGTCATTCACCAGGGCTGTGCCCCAGTAAATGTCGCCGTCTTTCGAGACCGAAATTTCAATATTTTCCGGCTTGGTGACGCGGACGACGTTGGTCTCCTTGGGGAGATTCAACTTCACCGAGCTGATCACGGCCGGGATGGTGAGTAGGAAGATGATCAAGAGCACCAACATCACGTCCACGAGGGGCGTGGTGTTGATGGTCGAAACCACTTCGTCTTCGCCGGAAGAGGATCCGACATTCATTCCCATGGTGGTTTCTCCGGGCTTTTTAAGATGCGAATCTTGCTGAAGCCAGGACTTAGCGCTTGGAAACTTGACGGTTGCCCATCAGCACGCCGTGCAGGTCGCCAGCGAAGTTACGCACTTGGGTCATCACAGCCTTGTTGCGGTTCACCAGCCAGTTGTAACCCAGCACAGCAGGCACAGCCACTGCCAGACCGATGGCGGTCATGATCAGCGCTTCACCCACAGGGCCTGCCACCTTGTCGATGGAAGCTTGGCCGGCCACGCCAATGGCGGTCAGCGCTTGCAGAATACCCCACACCGTGCCGAACAGGCCGATGAAAGGAGAAGTCGAGCCCACGGTAGCCAGGAAGCCCAGGCCAGTTTGCACACGGGCTTGCACGTCGGACACCGAGCGGTCGATGTTCATCGTGACCCAGGTGCTGCGATCGATGTTCTCGGTCAGCGCGCCTTCATGGTGCTCGGAAGCCTCGATGGCGGAACCAGCGATGTAGCGGAATGCGCTACCTTCGCTCAGGCCCTTGACGCCATCAGCCAGCGTAGCCTTCTTGAAGAAGGTGGCGCGGACGTCCTGGGCTTCCTTGCTCAGCTTGTGGGTGTCCCACAGCTTGGTGATCAGGATGTACCAGCTGCCCATGGACATGATCAGCAGCAGGGCCAGCACGCCCTTAGACACCATGTCGCCGTGAGCCAGCATGGCTTGCAGGCCGTACGGGTTGTCCATGTGTTCCTTGGCGGGAGCAGCAGGTGCAGCAGCGTCAGCAGCGGCAGGCGCAGCGGCTTCCACAACAGCGGAAGCGGCATCAGCCGGCTTGGATTCTTGAGCGTGGACGGGCGAGAAGCCAATGGTTGCAGCGATAGCAACGGCGGCAACGAGGCCGGAAATACGAGAGAACATGAAGTCAACTCCTACGGAAGAAATCTGAAACTGGTTTGAGAGAACAGGGCCCGGCACTTGCCAAGCCCCTTGTTGGGGTCGAAATACTTGGGCCTTGCCTAAGACTTAATCCGTTTGACGGAATTGGAACTCTTGCTCGATCACCACATCGCCGGGGCACTCATAGGTGTCGCGCAGCGTGGTTTCAATCGCCGACACCAAAGCGCGTTGCGCCTTGCGGTCGATACCGGCACGCAGGCTGGTGATTTCCACCGACACCACACGACCTGCCTTCACCACCGCAATCGCCTTGTACAGCGCGTCGCCGTTCAAGTTGACCGACGGCATTTCAGGCCTGCCCATCTTGGTACACACGGCACCAGCGCGCTGCGGACCAACCCGAGGTGCTGGCGGCGGCGCTGCCACGACAGGAGCGGGTGCGGGCGCTGCCTTGGCGGCTTGCTGGGGCGGCGCCACTTGCGTGGACTGGATCGCCGGCGCGTTGACCGGTGGGGGTGCTGTCACCTGGAACTCTGGCGGCGGCACAAATGGCGGCGGCGGAGCCTTCAGATCCGGTGGCGGCGGCACAACCTTCTCAGGCGGTGGCGGCGGCTTGACCTTTTCCTCGATGACCTTGGTCTCGATCGGGCCCTTCACCATTTCAACGGCTTTGCGTGCCAGACCACTGGCCAATGCCCAGGCGATAAACACGTGAATCAGCACAACGACGCCAATCCCGGTATAGCGGGATGGGCCGTTCTTCTCCTGCGCAAAGTTCATGCGCGCTCCTTCATATGACTGCGAAATACCTTCATCAACACACCTGGGGAAGACCCGCTCAACGCATCAGCCCACGCAGTTTGAATCTCTAACTCGGCGCTCGATCAACGCGCGCTCAGAGCAAAGCAACCGGTGACGCTAACAGCTTGGAGCCAAATAGGCGCGAAGCCTTGTTTGGGGCCGTAACGCCCAAGGCGCTAAAGGCCATGAGGCTAGGGCCGCTGAGTGCAGCATGGACACAAATACTCAAAACACGGGTTCAACGAAAGAGCCCAATCAAAAATCGCCGTACAAAGCACGGCGAACCCGCATAGCGTTCACGAGCAACCCGCCTGAGCCTGCTGCCATCGATTCTTACGGTGCCGCATCATAAGCGAGAACGAAACAGCCACCCGTATGGGGCTTTCCCGCAGCTTACAAGTCGGTATCAGCCCACCACCAACTCCAGAATTCGAGAGCTAGCCGCATCTGACTAAAGTGGTATTTTACTGGTGTCGACTCAAAGACGCGCCGCTTTCATGTGGGTACTAACCCCTACAAGCACTGTGCGAACTGCGCATTGTTACCAAGCTGTTTCGCTATAGGTCAAAGCCTCCGCCGCTTTGGGCGAACTGATTGAAGGCCGCTGACATGGCGGAAATCATGACTCGCTCGGCCTCACTGAGCCCGGGGTGCCAGACATCAAAAATCAGCACCACGCGCAACAAGTCACTGTTATTCCAGGCCTCATGCTCAATCGTGTCATCAAACACCCAAGCCCGGCCCGGCTCCCACTGCCGCGTCGTGTTGCCCACACGGAATCCGCAGTTAGGCGGAATGATCAGAGGCAAATGAGTCACCAAGCGCGCATTGCTAACGCCGACATGCGGCGGAATGCGGGTGCGCGGTTTGAGCAGAGAAAACATGCCCACCGGCGTGCGGCCCGGCTGGTCAGGCTGGGGGGCCAAGGCCATGGCAGCCATGGTGGCTGGGCAGCGCGATGCGTTTTCTGCAACCGGCAATCCGTCCTTCAATAAGTGAAAAGCGCTCCACTGGGGTGAGTTATTCAACTCCACCCACTGATTCAGCGGCTGATCCTCGCTGTAACTCAAATAGGGGATAAAGCCCTGCTCACCTTGCAGCACCGCCAGAAACTCTTCGCGAATCTGCTCGGTCCGAGCCTCCAGTGCCTCCATCCAGGGGAACTGGCGCCGCTCAAAAAACTCCACCGGCGCCAGCTGAGGGAAGAAATAGTTCATGGGCTGGGACTCGTAGCGCTTCTTGCGGCCGAACATGATGTCCAGCGAGAGTCGGAAGCGATCTAGCTCAACGCCTGAAAACTGAGATGCTGCGTTCGCGATCAAGCTTTCGACCTGATCGCTATAGCTTTGGTTGTAGCGCTCGCAGTAGCGATGCGCTTTGACCAACATGGCGCGGATCGGCGGCGGCAATTTTTCAGCGTCGGGAGCAACCGCGACCGCAGCCTGAAACGACTTCGCCGCATCGTGATTGCGCCCCTGGCGCTCGAAGAGATCTCCGCGCATCAGCAGCGCCATCAAGTCACGGGCATCGATACACAGAACCTGGAACAGCGCTCGCTCTTCTTTCGCTGCATCACCTCCCGCGCGATGCAGCATGGCGAGCTGAAGCCAATGCTGAAGATTGCTCGGCTCCAGCTCAGCCAACTTCTCAAGGCATTGCTGCGCCGACGCCATATCGCGCGCGCCCATGGCCAGTTGCGCCAACAGCCGCAAGCTGGGCTGGTGCGCCGGTTCACGCATCAAGGTGGATTGGAGCAATGCGCTTGCCCGCGCAGTCTGGCCTTGCTGCAAAAGTTGCTGCGCGAGCAAGAAGTCAGCATCGGACTGGGTCGGCTTGGCAGCGCCGGTGGGCACGAAGGGGCTATTCATTCAAAGACCTTGAGATCAGTGGCGGGCAAGTGGGCACGCGGCAAAGACTGCATTCAATCTAAGCAAAAAAAAGCGCCTGTGCAGGCACAGGCGCTTCAACTCACGAAAACGAACTTAGAACTTGGCGTTCACGTTCAGGGTGATGCGGCGACCCAGAGCGTCGTACACCACCGGGTAGGTGTTGCCGTTGCCGAAAGGTGCACCAGTCACGCCAACCGGAGGATCGCGATCCAACAAGTTGTTGATCGAGGCTGCGAAGGTGAGGGTCTTGTTCATGCGATAGGACAGTGCCAGATCGAGATAGTTCTGCGCCTTGAAGGTCTTGGTGATCTCGTTCACGGTACCGGCCAGTTGCTTGTTGCTGCTGGTCACGTCTTGATCGACGGCACCGAAGTAGCGCCAGGTCAGGGCGGCCGTCACGTTCCATGGGGTAGCCCATGAAGCGCGCAGCTTGTGACGCCACTTGGGCGCTGGTGTGCCGCAAGTTGAGCCGTACAAGCCGGCGCAATCATAGGAACCCAGGCCAGGAGCGGTCTCGACGCTGAACTCCTTCAGGAAGGTACCCATCAGGCTCAGATCAAGCTTGCCCTTCTCACCCAGACGAATGCCGTAGTCCACACCCAAGTCGACACCTTGAGTCTTGTACTTGGCCAGATTCAAGTTGCCCGAATCGATATAGCCTGTGGGCAGCAGCCACAAAGAGCCCTTGCTATCGCGCTTGATCTTGTTGCAGAAATAAGGATCGCCAGTTTCCAAGCATTGGTTCAGAGACGTTGTCGGCGGCACGCTGCCGATGGCATCCTTCACCTCGATGGAGAAGTAGTCGATCGTGGCGGTCAAGTCCTTGAGCGGGCTAGCCACCAAACCAAAGGTCAAGCTGTTCGACGTTTCGGGCTTCAGCGCTGCATTGCCGGAGAACAGGCCGTTGTACTGACCAGCCGAGCTGTCCAGGATATTGCCGTATTGCGCAGCAGTCACGCCGGTGCGCTGGCAAGCAGCCAAGGTGGCGCCACCTGCAACCAAACCGGTCTTCGGATCGATTTCACCGGCGCAAGGATCAGCGTCGTTGTTGTACAGACCGATGGCCGAAGGCGTGAACAGCTCCACCACGTTAGGCGAGCGCACAGCCTGCTGGTAGCTGGTGCGGAACTTAACTTCCTTGATCGGCGACCATTCCAGGCCCGAACCATAGGTATTGGTCGCGTTGCCGGTGCTGTACTTGGAATGACGGTACGACAAATTGACATTCATCGAGTAAGCCAGTGGCTGACGATCCAGCAGCGGCAAGCGCAACTCGCCGAAGACGTCATCAACGCTGTAGTTACCCGACACGCTCTTGGTCGGGCCACCCTGGCCGGCCAGATCACCGGTGCTGAAGGCATTGTCAACCGACAGGTCGAGCTGCTCGGTACGGTGCTCAACACCGACAGCCACACCCAGACCCGTCTGCGCCGTCGGCAGCTTCAAGCCATATTGCGTCAGGTCAGCCGAAGCAGAGGCGCCAAACACGCCCTGATTGGTGAAGCCCTTCTGGAAGCCGGGAGTCTGCAGATAAGCCAACGATGCCGCGTTAACGCCACCCAAGGCAAAGATGTTGTAAGGCACGCAGTTCGGATCAGAGCCATCCAGCTTGGAGCGGCAAACCGTGTTGCCCGTCGCTGGATCCTTGACCGCATCCAAGGCGCGACCAATACGCACATTGGAGAAGTCGTTCTTGTAAGTCTCTTGATAGACCACGCGGCCAATCTGGCCAAAGATGTCGTAGCTCCAGGGACCGATATCACCCTTCACGCCGACCACGGCGCGATACGAGGTGTGACGCAGATCGTCTTGACGACCACCGCCTTCCACGTTGCGACGAGCAATCAGGATGTTGGCAACATCGCCGGCCTTGTTGAAGCTACCTGCACTTGAATCTTCCGCATTCGAAGCTGCCAGGGCGGTCTTCCAAGCATCCGACAGCAAGGGGTTTTCGTAACGAATGCCGCCAGCGGTGGACGTGTCATACACGAACAAGCCGCTGGGTGCGATCTGGGCCAAGGTGCGGTCATCATGGAAGGCCAGTTGCGTGTAGACGCGGGCCATGTCGTTGATGTCGTAGTGCGCCGAAGCGGTGGCCGAATAGCGATCAGAAGGACGCTGGAAGTAATTGATCGGACCAAAGTTGTAGGCATCGGTGGACGCCTTGTAAGCGCGCACGCCACCCTTGTCATCAGCAACCGTGAAGCTACCTTGATTCAGGAAGAAACGGCCGGGATAGCTGGTGGAAGAACCTGCGCAGGCAAATTCCTTACCTGCATTGGCAACACCCAAGGAACAGGCCGAGAAGTCACGCTCCGACTGCAGCAAGGCATCTTCCTTGTGCGCCGTGAAGTTCAGGACTGCATTGCCCTTGCCGTCAGCGAAGTTGCCACCCATGGTGATGCTGAATTCGCGGGTCGCGCCGTCGCGGCTCTTGTTGCCTGGCGTGGGGAAACCGCGGGTGCGCACCACATCGCCCACCGCATTGCCCTGCTGGTGGTTGTAGAAGGAGTAAGTGCCATCAAGCTCCACGCCCTGGAAGTTCTCCTTCAGGATGAAGTTGACCACGCCCGAAACGGCGTCGGCACCGTACACGGCGGAGGCACCGCCGGTCAGCACTTCAACGCGGCTGATCATCGAGACCGGAATTTGGTTCAAGTCGGCGGCCACATTGCGGGGGCTGCCTGCCGGCAAGCGGCGGCCATTCACCAAGACCAGCGTACGGCTGGAGCCGAGGTTGCGCAGGTTGACCGTGGCCGTACCTGTCGAGCCATTGGACACCGAGCCGCCGTAGTCAGCAAAGACCTGGGGCAGGCTGTTCAGCAAGCCCTCAGCGGTACGAATACCGTCGGCCTTGATGGACTCTGCAGTCATCACGACGATGGGGCTTTGCCCTTCAACGTCCAGGGTCTTGATGCGCGAACCTGTCACTTCAACCCGTTGCAGGGTCTCCGCGGCCGGAGCAGCAGCCTGGGAAAAGGCCACACCAGGGGCCATTGCCGCGATGGCAAGGGTCACAGCGAGATTGACGCGTTTTCTTTGAAACATGAGGAACTCCAAAAAATTGCAGGGCGAGCAGTTGTTCCACTCCAACCAGAACCACCATCGGGTCCGAGAGTTCGCTTGAGCATGTTGGGCCCAGCGATCGGCCGAGCAAGTGTCCGATTGGCTCCCCTGGCCCTCCCCCCGTGGTGTCCCTAGGACGTAGGTTTTCGCGCCTGTTTTGCCTGAAAAAGCCGCGTTAACCCCTAAGCGGGCGAGCAGCGAAAGAGCGAATTCGTTGCGCAGAACCGACGCTCCCGCAATTCAGCCGCTAGCCGCTTCACGCCCGCCAGGGAAGTGACTTTCGCCATAGCTGAACCCTAAATCACCGACAAAACAGCGCTTCCCAGCGCGATCTGCCCACCGTTGGTGCGACTAGCGCATCAAAGACGTGCGCATGCGCGGCACGGCGGCCAAAAGCTCACGGGTATAGCCCTGTTGTGGTGCGGCCAGCACGCTGGCGCAGTTCCCCATCTCAACAATTCGCCCGGCCTGCATCACCGCCACCTCATCGGCCACGTATTCGACGACGCCGATGTTGTGGGTGATGAACAAAAAGGCCAGGCCGCGTTCGCGTTGCAAGTCGCGCAAGAGGTTGAGGATCTGCGCTTGCACCGACACATCCAGGGCCGAGGTGGGCTCGTCGCAGACGATCAGGCGCGGCTCCACGGCCAAAGCACGGGCAATCGCTAGACGTTGGCGCTGGCCACCGGAGAACTCATGCGGCCAACGCTGCAGCGCATCGCGGCGCAGGCCAACCTGATCCAGCAATAACTCAAGATTCAAGCGGCGCTGGCGGGCATCCAGATCGGGCCGCAGGGCTAGCAGACCTTCTTCCAACACATCGCTGACGCGCAGGCGCGGGTTCAGCGAGGCAAAAGGATCCTGGAAGATGATTTGCACGGCGCGGCGCGCCTGCTGCAAAGCTTGGCCATGCAGCTGGAACAGGTCTTGCCCGTCCAGCAAGGCCTGACCCTCCAGCTGCGCGGTGCGCCGCAGCAGTTGCACGATGGCCTTGCCCGAGCTGGTCTTGCCGCAGCCCGACTCACCAACTAAGGCCAGGGTCTTGCCGGGCTTGATGGCATAACTGACATCATCCACGGCATTGAAATAGGTCTGCGCCCCGCCCCACCAGCCGCGCTTGAGGGCAAAGCGAACGCTCAGATTGCGTACCTCCAGCAAGGGCTTGTCGTCAGCCACTGGCACTGCAGCGGCGGTCTCTGTTGCCGGCCTCAGCTGCAGCTCTGCCGGTGGCAGCGCAGGCTGAGCGGCGCCATCGGCATGGCTGTACAACCAGCAACGCACCTCGTGCGGCTGTTGTTGCGGAGCCTGCTGGTCGACAGCAAGTGGCAGCGCGAGATCGGCCAGCGCAGGCGCTTGCGCATGGCACTGCGCCCAGGCGCGGTCACAGCGCGGCGCGAAGCGGCAGCCCTGGAACTTCGTCCACAGCGGCGGCACGGTGCCAGCAATCGCGGCCAGGCGCTCGCCGCGTTTGGCGGCATCCGGCAGGGCTTGCAGCAGCAAGCGTGCGTAAGGGTGACGGGGCTGGGCGAAGAAAGTGGCGGCACCCGCCACTTCAATGATTTGCCCGGCGTACATCAAGGCCACCTGATGCGCCATGCCAGCCACCACGGCCAGGTCGTGGGTGATCAGCAGCACACCAAGACGGCGCTCGCGTTGCAACTCACGCAGCAGGTCAAGAATCTGCGCCTGGATGGTGACGTCCAGCGCAGTGGTGGGCTCGTCGGCAATCAGGTAGTCGGGCTCGGCGGCCAGGGTCATGGCGATCATGACGCGCTGTTTTTGACCGCCGCTGAGCTGATGCGGATAGGCGTCGATGCGACGCTCGGGCTCCGGAATGCCCACACGCTTCAGCCATTCAATCGCCTTGCTGCGCGCCTCAGTGCCGCGCCAGCGGGTGTGCGCCTGAATCGCCTCCACCATTTGCGCGCCGATGCGCAGCACCGGATTCAGGCTGGTGGAAGGCTCCTGAAAAATCATGCCGATGCGCCCGCCGCGCACGGCGCGCATCTGCGCTTCCGGCAGGGCAAACAGGTCTTGTTCATCCAGCAGCAAGCGACCGCCGCTGATGCGCCCGGCATCGGGCAGCAAGCGCATCAAGGCCAGCGCGGTCATGCTCTTGCCGCAACCCGACTCGCCGACCAGGGCCAAGGTCTCGCCGCGTTGCAGGGTCAGGCGCATCTGGTCGATGGCATGGACCAGCCCAGCTTCTGCATCCAGGGTGACGGAAAGTTTGTCAATCGTCAGCATGGCCCTCAGCCCTCACTCTTGCTGGCCTGATGGGCCACAAACGCGGGCACCCGCGGGCGGGTCTGGCGGGCGCGCGGATCGAAGGCATCACGCACACCGTCGGCAAACAAATTGGCGGCCAGCACCAGGGTCACCATGAAGCCGAAGGCTGCGGCAAAGCTCCACCACACCACCGGGTCGCGCGACATCTCGCTGCGCGCCAGATTGATCATGCCGCCGAAGCTGTTCATGCTGGGGTCCACGCCCACGCCCACATAGGTGAGTACCGCCTCGTAAAGAATCAGCTCCGAGAAACTCAGCACCACCGTGATCAGCACCAGATGCATCACATTGGGCACGATGTGGCGCTGCATGATGCGCGCGTCGCTGACACCAAAGGCGGTGGCGGCCTGCACATAGTCCAGCTCGCGCAGCTTCAAGGTTTCGCCGCGCACCAGGCGGCACAAGCCGGCCCAGCCGGTCAGGCCCAAGATCAGGCAGAGCAGAAACATCTTCAGATCGGCGCGCTCCGCGCCGGTCTCAAAGGCCTCCGGATTGGTGTCCAGATAGACCTGCACCATCAGCACGCAAGCGGCGATCAAGAGCACATTGGGCACCGAGCTGAGCAAGGTGTAGAAATACTGAATCAGCTCATCCACCCAGCCCTTGTAATAGCCGGCTAGCACGCCCAAGCCCAGCGCCAGGGGCAAGGTAGCCAAGGTGGACAAGGCGCCGATCACAAAGGCGGTGCGCACGCTTTTGAGCGCCTGCACCAGCACATCGTTGCCGGTGCGGTCGGTACCGAAGACATGGTAGTGCGGCATCAACATCAGCACCGGGCCCACCAGCAAGGCCACCACGCCCAAGGTGAAGAGCATGGCGCGCCAAGGGTAATGGGTGCGGTCGGCCGCCAGGTCACGCCAGGCGCGGCCAAAGCCGCCATGGTGGCGCGCCAGCGCGGCGGCCACCGCCAGGCAGGCCAGGGCCAACACGCCTGCCCCGAGCAGCAGCCCTTGGGCCGCGCGGGTGGCGACATCGCCCGCCCATTGCGTGGCCGGATGCTGCAAATGGGCACCGCCGAATTGCAGGCGCGGGTAGTCGCGCTGCAGCGAGTCTTGCTGCGCTTCCTTGTTGAAGCCTTGGTAGGCCAGGGGCTCGGAATAGCTCAACTCACGCATGCTGATCGGGCGCTGCAGCAGCAGGTCCAGCAGGGAGCGGGTCTGGGTGTCGTACACAGCTTGGGTGCCCTGCCCCGCCGCTTCAGCCGACACCGCAATTCGGCTGCGGAAGTGCACGCTGTCCAGTAAGGTCAGCAGCAAAAACAGGCCCAGCAGCAAGCCGGCGCTGGCCGCCACGGGGTCGCGCAGCACGCGCTGCCAATTGGCTTTCAACGTGGCCTGACCGCGCACCCGCAAGGCGTAGGCCAACAGCCCCGCCATCAAGGCCCACAGCGCGGCATCGGTCCAGAGGAATACAAACTTGAAATCCATACGCGAGGCTCAGCTCAGGCGGACCCGGGGGTCGGCCCAGGTGTAGGCAATGTCGATCAGCGCATTGCTGGCGATGTAAAGCACGGCACCCAAAAACACCATGCTGCGCACGATGGCGAAATCCTGCCCCGCGATGGCTTCGATGATGAAGGCACCCAGGCCGGGAATGCCGAAGAAACTCTCGAACACCAGGCTGCCCAGAAAGACGTAAGGCAGATAGCTGCCGGCGCTGGTGAGGATGGGAATCAAGGCATTGCGCAACACATGGCGGAACAGCACCACCTGCTCGTTCATGCCCTTGGCGCGGGCGGTGCGCACATAGTCTTTGGCGGTTTCCTCCAGGAACATGGCGCGGTACAGGCGCGCCTCGCTACCCAGGCGCGACAGCAGCGACAGCAGCACCGGCAGGGCCAAAAATTTGATCGCATCCAGCCCCGGCGCATAGCCGTTGATGGGCACCAAGCGCAGCACGCGCGAGAAGAAATACTGGCCGACGATGATGTAGAACAAGCTGGAGATGGATAGCATCAGCACGCACAGCACCACACCCCAAAAGTCCAGCGCGGAATTGCGGAAGTAGACCAGCAGCAAGGCAAATGCCACGCTCACCAAGACCTGCAAAAAGAACAGCGGCAAGGCCAGCTGCAAGCTCACCGCCATGCGGGTCTTGATCTCATGGCCGATGTCCACGGCCTGGCGCGCATCCGAGCGGCCGAAGTCCCACAACATCAACGAGGCCGAACGCTCCCACACAATCGTGTCGGTCAGCTTGGCCGCGCCGCTTTGGGCCGCGCTCCAATACATCGGCTTGTCGTAGCCGCGCTCGGTCTTCCACTTCTCGATCTGCACCTGGGTGACGCGCTTACCGCCGATGTTCAGGCGCGCCATATCGTCCGGCGTATTGACCGAGAAGAACAGCACAAAGGTCAGCAGATTCACCCCGATCAGCACCAGCAAGCCATAGCCCAGGCGGCGCAACACATAACTCAACATTCAAGCGCCTCCTGAAGCGGATTTTTCGCTGGACTGATAGCCGGCCTGATACCCCGGCGCCCGCGCCAATTCGCGTGCCCGAAAGCTCTGGCGGGTGCGCCAGACAATCAGGCCGCAGCCGCCCAGCAAGACCAGCAGTGGCCACCAGACCGGCTGGTTCCATTGAGCAATCTTTTGCTTGCGCTGCGCCACATCCAGGCGCAAATAGCGCACCGGATCCCGCACCACCACGCCGGGTTTTCCGTTGTAAAGCCAGCTCTGAAAGGCCGAGCCGGAGTAGGACCAAAAGCCCCAGGCCCAGGGCGCATCCTCACGCACAAGTTGGAGCATTTGATCCATCACCTGCTGCTTCTGCGGCCCGTCTTCCAGGGTTTGCAGCTGGCGATAAAGGTGGTTGAACTCGGAGTTGTCATAGTTGCTGACGTTCTCGCCCTCGCTCTTCGATTTACCGTTGGGGCCGTAGAGCAGGAAGAAGAAATTCTCGGCGTCCGGGTAGTCGGCGAACCAGCCCCACCAGAACACCTGGTGCTTGCCTTTGAGCACCTTGTCCTGGAACTGGTTGTAGTCGGTGGCGCGCACCTCCAGTTGCACGCCCAGCTTGGCGAACTGCTTGATCATCCAGTCGTTCTGCGCCTTCAACTCCGGCGTGATCGCCCGCATGTAATCGTAGTTAAGCACCAGAGGCTGGCCGGTCTTGGCGTCGCGCCCCTCGGGGTAGCCGGCCTCCACCATCAGGGCTCGCGCGGCAGCGAGGCTGCGGCGCTGCAATCGGCCATTCACGATCTCATGCGTGATCGGGTTATGCGCCTGGGGGTGGCCCGGCTGCCCCGCCAGGCTTTCTTGCGAGCCAAACACGCCGGGTGGCACCGGGCCATGGGCGGTGTCGCCGCCGCGGTTGCGGAAGATGCGGCCATAGCCCTCTTCCCAATCAATCGCAATCGACAAGGCTTGGCGCAGCTTGCGGTTGCGGCGCTGCTGCTCAGGCGTGTCGCCCCGGCCCAGCACCGGGTCCAGCATATTGAAGCCCAGATACCAATTGGTGATGTCGACGTAAATGGGGAATTTGAAGCCGCGCTCATCGAATCGGCGGCTCACCGCCTCGGAGTCAGTCTTGTCGACCATGAAGTCCACGCCCCAATCGGCGCGGTCCAACTCGGGCAGGTCCAGATAGCCCTGCTTGAACATTTCCTTGATCGGCACGACCTCCTTGACCGAGGTGGCGACGATCTTGTCGATGAAGGGCACGCGCTTGCCGCAATCGTCCAGCAAGCCCGCCTCCTTGTCGCCGGGCGAGCCCTCGCAGGGATAGGTGTCCACGCGGTAATTGGGGTTGCGCGTCATGACATGGCGACGGTCTTGGCTGTACTCCGTCATCATGTAAGGGCCGGTGCCCACCGGCCACTGGTTCCAAGACAGGCCGCGCTCATTCATGCCGGGCTGGGCATAGAAGGCATCCACCTCCCAGGGCACAGGCGCCAAAAAGGTGCTGGCCATCCAGTACTTCCACTGCGGATATTTGCCCTTGATGCGGATGCGAACGGTGTACTTATCCACCGCTACGGCGCCCTCCAAGGGCCAGCGGCGGAAGTCCAGAAAAGGCTTGTCGGGCGCGTTCTCGGGGAGGCCGCCCAGCAGCTTGAGGTTCTCGGCCTTGACCAATTCGCCATAGTCTTTCAGGCCCAGCACCACCTCGGAAAACAGCCCGAACACGGGCGCCTCGATGCGCGGGGTGGCCTGGCGCTTGATGGCGAAAACAAAGTCATCTGCCACCAACTCGCGTGTGCCGCGCTCAGCGAACTCCCAGGGCGAGCGCTTGTCGCCCAACGCTGCACGGCTCAGTGCGTGATAGAGCAAGCGGCCCTGCGCATCGCGTGCAAACGCCGGGTGCGGCGCGTACTTCAGGCCGGGCCGGATCTTGACGTCGTACACGCTTTGCGCAATGCGCTCTGCCGGCGCATCCTGCGGCAGGCGCTGGCCCTGGGCGTCTAGGTAGTAAGGCTGCACCACGGACTCGGCTGCGCGCGGCACCAACTCGTAAGGGCGCTTCAGGTAGTGGTAGCCGTAGGGCGGCTCGTAGATTTGGTAAGCGTAGACCGACTCGGGCGCGGTGTAGGACGCGGTCGGGTCCAGATAGCGCGGCGAGCGCTCCTGAAAAGCCATGTACAGCGTGTTTTCGCCCTCGGCGCCTTGCGGATAAGGGCTGTTATTGCAAGCGCTCAGGCCCAGACATAGCAACACGCAGCAGCTCAAACGACGGGCCCAGACCCCGAACTCCTGACAAGGCACAAGACTTCCTTCCGCTTCAAGACCCGCCCAAAAACACAAAGCCTCCAAACCAGTGCGACCCATCGGGCCGTTGGTTGTGAGGCAGTGGCTGAATCATAGCGGGCAGCTCGGCCCAAGCCGAGTGCCCAAAGTCAGGGTTTACGCATGCGCAGCGTGATCATGGTCGTGATCGTGCGCGTGGCCTTCTTCATGCGCATGCGCATGAGCGCGCTTGTGCTGGGGGTCGTTCTGCCAGTCCAGCAGCACATCACGGCCTTGCACGATCAGGTCCACTTGCGCGCCGACCGGCAGGCTGACCTTGGTGTCCACATGGCCGAAAGGCAGGCCGGTCAAGACGGGCGTCTTGGTGTGCTCGCGCAGCGCCGCCACGGTGGACTTGAAGTCGTAGCCACGGTCGTTGGGCGATTTGCTCCAGCCGCCGAAGTCGCCCAGCACGATGGCTTTTTGCGCATCCAGAATGCCGGCTTGCGCCAGTTGCAGCAGATTGCGTTCAACCCGGTAAGGATGCTCGTTGATGTCTTCCAGGAACAGAATGCCGCCCTTGATCTTGGGCATGTGCTTGGTGCCCAGCAAGGAGTTGAACACCGTCAAATTGCCGCCCCACAGCGTGCCGCGCACGGCCAGGCCGTCATGGCCAGCATCCGACTTGGGGCAGCGGAATCCCACGGCCTCGAGCAAACCATTCATGGCTTCCACAAAGCAGTCTTGGGTCACATCGTCCACACCGCCTTCTTTGCTGCTGCGGCCGAAGTCACCATAGGCCATGGGGCCTGCCCAGCTTTGCGCCTTGGCGTGGGCCAGCAGGCCCATATGCAGCGAGGTCAAATCACTCAAGCCGACCCAGCGGGTGCCGTTCTGCACGCTTTTGCCGAGCAAGGCCCAATCGATGCGATCCAGCAAACGCGTCATGCCGTAGCCGCCGCGGGTGGCCATGGCGATGCTGGGCGCGGCCTCGGCCACGCGGTGTAGTGCCGCCAGACGGGTGGCGTCATCCCCACCGAAGCGCTGGTGCTTGGCCAGCGCATCCTGGTCAATCGTCACATCAAAACCCAGCTTGGCCAGGCGCTTGGCGGCGCGTTTGAGGGGCTGGCTCTTGAGCAGCACACCGGCGGGGGTGAAAAGGGTCAGGCTATTACTCATGGCAGCTTTCTAGTTGGACTCAGGGGCCGGGGTGGGGTCGAGATGCGTGGCATCCCCGGTGGGTATGGCTTCTTCGCTGGCGCCACCGAAGTCTTGGGCTTCGTGCGCTCGGGCAGCGGCGCGGCGCTGCCGGGCGGCTTCGCGGCGTTGGGCAAAAAACTCGCGCAGCAGCTTGGCCGAAGGCTCGGCCAGCACGCCGCCCTGCACGCAGGTGTGGTGGTTGAGCGCGGGCTGTTCAAACAGATTCAGCACCGAACCAGCAACGCCGGTCTTCGGGTCGGTGGCCGCGAACACCACCCGCTTGAGGCGCGCGTGCAGCATGGCCATAGCGCACATGGCGCAGGGCTCCAGGGTGACGAAGAGTTCGCACTCGGGCAGGCGGTAATTGCCCAGCAAGGTGGCACCGTGGCGCAGCGTCACAATTTCCGCATGTGCCGTCGGATCGTGGGTGGTGATGGGCCGGTTGTAGCCGGTGGCAATCACCTGGCCCTGGCGCATCAGCACCGCACCGACCGGCACCTCACCGGCCAACCAAGCGTTATGCGCCTGGTCCAGCGCGATGCGCATGGCGTATTCGTCCGCAGCGGCGCTGGCCGCCGTTCGGTTGGATTCAATCACGGTCAAAGGCGTGGCACTCGCAGTCATAAAGGGTCGGCCTCAGTGTAGTGCCAGCTTCCGGGCCGCGATCAACGCGCCCGCCGCGCAAGCTGATCATGACTAGGGCCGACCAAGCTGCACTTGCTGAGGCCCTGCAGCAGCAGACCTTCAGCAAGCCTTCAGGGCATGGCCTCGGAGGCCTTTTGCGCGCTCTGCTGCACGGCGCTTTCGATCTGCAAACGCACAGCATCTGGCCGCGGCAAGGCGGCAGCACCGCCCGCCTCCGCTGCGCTGGCTGCCACGCTGGCAGCCGCTGCCGGCGGCTTGAGTGTCACCAGCTGCTTCTTCATCAAAAACATGACGAAGGCAAAGGCAATCACCAAGCCCAGAATGCTCAAAGCTGCACGCATCAAACAACTCCTTGCAGGCTGGCCGCCAAACTCATCACTCCCACTCGATGGTGGCAGGCGGCTTGGTCGACACGTCGTAGGTCACGCGGTTGATGCCGCGCACTTCGTTGATGATGCGGCCGGAGACCTTGCGCAGCAGGCCGTAGGGCAGCTCGGCCCAGTCAGCAGTCATGAAGTCGCTGGTGACCACGGCGCGCAGTGCCACCACATAGTCATAAGTGCGGCCGTCACCCATCACGCCCACGCTCTTGACCGGCAAGAAGACGGTGAAGGCCTGGCTGGTCAGGTCATACCAGCTCTTGCCAGTGGCTTCGTCCTTCCAGCCACGCAGCTCTTCGATGAAGATGGCGTCGGCACGGCGCAGCAGGTCGGCGTATTCCTTCTTCACTTCACCCAAGATACGCACGCCCAGGCCCGGGCCTGGGAAGGGGTGGCGGTAGACCATTTCGGCCGGCAGGCCCAATTCCACGCCCAGGGCGCGGACCTCGTCCTTGAACAGTTCGCGCAGAGGCTCCAGCAGTTTCAGGCCGAGTTGCTCGGGCAAGCCGCCCACATTGTGGTGACTCTTGATGGTGGTGGCCTTCTTGGTCTTGGTGCCGCCGCTTTCCACCACATCGGGGTAGATGGTGCCTTGGGCCAGCCACTTGGCGCCCTTGGCATCGGCATTGGCTGCCTTGAGCTTGGCAGCCTCAGCCTTGAAGACATCAACGAACAGGCCGCCGATGATCTTGCGCTTTTTCTCAGGATCGGTGACACCGGCCAGTTGGCCCAGGAAGAGCTCGCTGGCGTCCACGCGGATCACCTTGGCGTGCAGCTTGCCTGCGAACATGTCCATCACCATATCGCCTTCGTTCAGGCGCAGCAGGCCGTGGTCAACGAAGACGCAGGTCAGCTGGTCGCCGATGGCACGGTGGATCAGGGCAGCAGCGACAGACGAATCGACGCCCCCGGACAGGCCCAGGATGACTTCCTCATCACCGACCTGCTCGCGGATCTTGGCGACCGCTTCTTCGATGTAGTCGCCCATGATCCAGTCGCCCTTGCAGCCGGCGATCTCGCGCACAAAGCGCGTCAGCATGGCCTGGCCCTTGAGGGTGTGCGTCACCTCGGGGTGGAACTGAACAGCGTAATAGCCCTTCTCTTCATTGGCCATGCCGGCGATCGGGCAGCTGGGCGTTTCGGCCATCAGCTTGAAGCCGGGCGGCAGCGCGGTGACCTTGTCGCCATGGCTCATCCAGACCTTGAGCATGCCGTGGCCTTCCAGCGTGGCGTGGTCCTGAATGCCGTCCAGCAGCTTGGTATGGCCGTGGGCGCGCACCTCGGCATAGCCGAACTCGCGGTGATCGCTCCACTCCACCTTGCCGCCGAGCTGCACGGCCATGGTTTGCATGCCGTAGCAAATGCCTAGCACCGGCACACCCAGATCCCACACGGCCTGCGGCGCGCGCAGTTCGTGGTCCTCATAAGTCGAGGCATGGCTGCCCGACAAAATGATGGCCTTGGGCGCGAAGGAGCGGATGAACTCATCGCTCACATCGTTGGGGTGAATCTCGCAAAACACCGCCGCCTCGCGCACGCGGCGCGCGATCAGCTGGGTGACTTGAGAACCGAAATCGAGGATGAGGACTTTGTCATGCATGGTGAAAGCTACTTCTGTTATCTCTAAATTCGAATTCAAGCGGCGGCCGAAGCTGACTCAGCCGCGGCCTTGGATCGGCTGAAATGCTGCCAAGCAAAGAGCAAGGACAGGGCCTGCAGCGCGGCGCAGAAATAGAAAGGCGCGCCGATGCGCCAATCCCCCTTGGGCAGATGCGAGACCAAGCCCAGCAAGGCCGCACCGATGACGGGCGCCATCACCGCCATCATGCTATTGAGTGAGGACACCGCCCCCATGGTCTCGCCCTGATTGGTGGCGCTGGCCGCGTTAGAAATCAGGCTTTGAATCGCTGCGCTGACCGCAAAGCCCAGCACATTGAAGCCGATGATGGCGTACATCATCCAGCCCTCCCAGGCCGCACCCCAAACAAAGTTGGTCAGCACGCTGGACAGCAAGCCCATCACCACCAAACGCTGCGTCGAGAAGGCCTTGAGCAGCTTGGGCAGCAAGAACCCTTGCACCAACACCGACATCACGCCCACTGCAAACAGCGACCAGCCGTTTTCCTTGGGGCCCCAGCCGAACTTGAAGGTGGTGTAAAGCACCCAGCTGGTTTGCAGAATCATTTGCGCCAGGCCACTCAGCGCGATCACCAACACCAAGGGGCCGACGCCCTTGAGGTTGTTGAGCTTTTTCAGTGCGCCCAGCGGGTTGGCATTGCGCCAGAGGAAGGGCCGCCGCAGTTCAGGCTTGAGCGATTCGGGCAGGATGAAAAAGCCGTAGCACCAGTTGATAACGGCCAAGCTCCCGGCCACCACAAAGGGCAGATGGAGGTTGATGCCCCCCAGAATGCCGCCCATCACCGGGCCCAGGATGAAGCCCATGCCGAAAGCCGCGCCCAACATGCCAAAGCGCTTGGCACGCTCTTCCGGGCTGGAAATATCTGCCACATAGGCATTGGCCACCGACACATTGGCCTGCATCGCGCCACTGACCAAACGCACTGCGATCAGCATCCACAAGGCCGAGGCCAGGGCGGTGCCAAAAAAGCTCAGCGCCAGGCCGGCGAAGCCGATCAGCAAGACCGGCCGCCGCCCGAAACGGTCAGACAAGGAGCCCAGAATGGGCGAGCCAAAGAAGTTGGCCAAACCAAAGGCCAGGGCCACGGCGCCATACCAGAACGCGTGATCGGCCTGGTTGCTGGTGAAGGTGCCGACCAAGGGCGGCAGCACCGGAATGATCAGGCCGATGGAGATCATGTCGATCAGCACCGCCACCATGATGAAGCCCATGCCGGCGGCCCGCCCCTTGCCTGGGCTCTGGCCCGCGTCGGGGGCTGGGCTGCTTGTCGTCGCGCTGTCGCTCACTCGTGCTCCTGGGAATTGGCAAGGATGGTCGGCGCTGAAAGCAATAAAGGGGCCGAGGCCCCTATTGCTCCAACGCTAACGATCACTCCGACCGGTAGTTAGGCGCTTCCTTGGTGATCTGCACATCGTGGACATGGCTCTCGCGCATGCCCGCCGAGGTGATCTCAACGAACTCGGCCTTCTCCTGCATGTCGGCGATGGTCGCGCAACCGCAGTAATGCATCGACGCCTTCAGGCCACCGGCCATCTGGAAAATCACCTGCACCACCGAGCCCTTGTAAGGCACTTGGCCTTCGATGCCTTCGGGCACCAGCTTGGAGGTATTGGGATTGTTGGCCGAGGTGTCCTGGAAGTAGCGGTCGGCCGAACCCTTGGCCATCGCGCCCATCGAACCCATGCCACGGTAGCTCTTGTAGCTACGGCCTTGGTACAGGATCAAGTCGCCAGGCGCTTCTTCGGTGCCGGCAAAAGCGCCACCCATCATGACGCAGTCCGCACCCGCAGCGATGGCCTTGGCCAAGTCGCCCGAGAAGCGCACGCCGCCGTCGGCAATCACCGGCACGCCGGTGCCGCGCAAAGCGGTCGCAACATTGTCGATGGCGGTGATCTGGGGCACGCCCACACCGGCCACGATACGCGTGGTGCAGATCGAGCCGGGGCCGATACCGACCTTGACGCCGTCAGCGCCCGCCTCGACCAGGGCCAGCGCAGCCGCGCCGGTGGCGATATTGCCGCCGATCACATCCACGCCAGGGAAAGTCTGCTTGACCCAGCGCACGCGCTCCAGCACACCAGCGCTGTGGCCGTGGGCGGTGTCAACGATCAGGGCATCCACACCGGCCTTGACCAGCATGGTGACGCGCTCTTCGGTGTCGTCACCGAAACCGACAGCAGCACCGACGCGCAGCTTGCCCTGGGCATCGCGGGCGGCGTTGGGGAAGCTGGTTTGCTTGGTGATGTCCTTGACCGTCATCAGGCCGCGCAACTCGAAAGCCGCGTTCACAACGACCACGCGCTCCAGCTTGTGCTTGTGCATCAAGGCCTTGGCCTCTTCCAGCGAAGCGCCTTCCTTGACGGTGACGAGCTTCTCGGCCGGCGTCATCATCTGGCTCACGGCCAGATCCATGCGGGTCTCGAAGCGCACATCGCGGCCGGTGACGATGCCGACCACCTTCTTGCCGTCCAGCACCGGGAAGCCCGAGACGCCATGCAGGCGCTGCAACTCCACCACTTCGCGCACGGTGGTCGTGGGCGTGATGGTGAAAGGCTCCAGCACAATGCCCGACTCGTAGCGCTTGACGCGCGCCACTTCGATGGCTTGCTGCTTGGCCGTGAGGTTTTTGTGGACGATGCCGATGCCACCCTCTTGCGCGATGGCAATTGCCAACCGTGCTTCCGTCACCGTGTCCATGGCCGCAGAGACCAGGGGCAGATTGAGGCGGATATTGCGGGAAAGCCGAGTGGCAAGAGAGGTGTCGCGAGGCAACACGTGGGAGAACGCTGGCACCAACAAAACGTCGTCGAAGGTGAGCGCTTTTCCTAAAAGGCGCATGAGGGAAGCTCCAGTCGCAAAGCGGCATTATACGGAGGGCCGGGCATTGCCAGCGCGCCGACCCAATAATTTCCCTGCAGGCCAGCCCAGTCGCGCCGCGCCAAGGCCTTGTTTATGCCGACTTGGTCACGCTTTTACACCCATGCCCGCCGACCCTGCGCCGCTACACTGAACCCATGTTCCCGATGCCAAAAATCACTGCCATTGCCCGTTGTGCGGCCTTGTTTGCCCTGGCTTTGAGCCTGGCGACGCCGGCCGCTGCCCAGTGGAAATGGCGCGACCCCGCGGGCAAGATGCAGTTCAGCGACCTGCCCCCACCCAATGGCACGCCCGAAGCAGACATCCTGCAGCGCCCTGCCAGCTCCAAGCGCAGCGTGGTGAACGTTGTCCCCTATGGTCAAGCTGCCAGTGCCGCCGCCCTGCCGCCCGCCAAAGCAGCCAGCGGCCCGAGCAAAGAAGAGCTGGCGCAGCAGGCCAAGAATAAGCAGCAGGAAAAAGAAACGCTGGCCAAGCAAAAGGACGAGGAGCGCCGGCAAGCCGAGCAGCGCCGCGCCAACTGCAAGAGCGCGCAAGACAACCTCAGCCTGCTGCAAAGCGGCATCCGGGTGACGCGCAGCAATGAGCGCGGTGAGCCGGTGGTGCTGGACGATCAGCAGCGCGAGTTGGAAATGCAACGCGCCCGCACTGCCGCCAATTCCGAATGCCGCTGATTCAAAAGCCCTGAGGCGCTACGGCCAAGCAGCCGCGCCAAATCCGCGCTGAATCGACAGCAAAGCGCGCCACTCAGGCGCTGGACTTGCCCGCCAAGGGCCGATGCCGCGACACGATGCGCTGGCCACGCGCTTTGTAGCGCTGGCGCCGGGCTTCTTTCGGATCTACGGTCAAGGGGCGATAAATCTCAATGCGGTCGTTCTCACGCAGTACGGTTGTCAGCGGCTTGATGCGCCCCCACACACCGACACGCAACTCCGCCAACTGAACCAGCTGCGGCGCAAAGTCGACGCACGTACGCAAGGCCTGCTCCACACTGCTGCCGGGCGCCACCAGCAATTGGCGCTGATGAACCTCACCAGCCCGCGGGCTCCACACCAACTCGACCGCGATGTTGGGGGCAACCACCTCAGCGGGGGCCATAAACAGCCTCGGCCCGCTGCACAAAGCGCTCGACCAGGGTATTGGCCACCCGGTCAAACACGGGGCTGACCACAGCCTCCAGCGCCGCCGAAGAGAAGGCATAGCGCAACTCGAACTCGATCTTGCAGGCCAGGGCCTGCTCTTCCGCGGCATCCGAAGCACTCGTCAGGGTGCCGGGCTTGTTCAGCGGCAGAAACTGCCACCCCCCTTCGAGCATCGAAAAAGGCCCGTCCACCAATTGCATATCAACACGCCGATTCAGGCTGTGGGTGTTGCGGGTGGAGAAAGCATGTCGCACGCCCGCATAAGCCATATGCAACCGGGCCATCACGGTTTCCACCAAGATGCCATCGGCCTGCGGCTCGGCCTTGTCCTCAAGCACTTCGGCGCGCTCGCACCAGGGCAAAAACTCAGGATAGCGTTCCACGCCGACCACAAGTTCATACATCTCGCGCGGCGAGTACCAAAGGAGGACGGATTTTTTTACATGCTTCATACAATGGACGAATTGTATTGGCACCCGCCTGCCCAAAAAGAACCGAGTCTCATGTCCACATCCGCTACCGCCAACCGGCCGCCGCCCAAGGCCAAGCCCGCCGTCAGCTCCAAGCCCATCGCCGAGAATCGCCGCGCCCGCTTCGACTACTTCATCAGCGAAAAGTACGAGGCCGGCGTGGTGCTGGAAGGCTGGGAGGTCAAGGCCATCCGTGCCGGCCAGGTTCAGCTGACCGATGGCTATGTGATGATCAAAGGCGGCGAGCTATTCCTGATCGGCTGCCGCATCAACGCGCTGCGCACCGCCTCCACCCACATCAGCCCCTTGGCCGACCGGACCAAGAAGCTGCTGATGAAGAAGGAAGACATCCGCCGCCTGATCGGCAAGATCGAGCAGCGGGGCTTCACCCTGGTGCCGCTAGATCTGCACTTCCAGGGCAGCTACGTGAAAGCCGAAATCGGCCTGGCCAAGGGCAAGGCCGAGCACGACAAGCGCGACACCGAGAAGAAGCGGGACTGGGAGCGCGAGAAGGGCCAACTGATGCGGCACGCATCAAAAGGCCCGTAAAACAGGGCCAGCGCTAGGGCTACAACCCTAGCGCACAGCAATTCACCACCCTGCCCATCACCGCAGGGATCAGCCCGCCAAGGCGGCCAAGGCCTGCGCCAGATCGGCCTGCAGATCCGCCGCCGCCTCCAAGCCGATGGCGAAGCGCACCACGCGGCCGGGTGCCAGGCGGGACGGCAGCGAGCGGCTCCGGCTCATGTCATAGGGCACGGCCAAGCTCATCGGCCCGGCCCAGGAATAGCCGATGCCAAACAGACTCAGCGCATCCACAAAGGCATCGACCTGAACCGCGCTGTACTCGGGCTTGAAAATCACCGAGAACAAGCAGGCCGCGCCCGCGCTGCTGGTCTGCTGCCAATAAGCATGACCGGGCGAATCCGGCAAGGCCGGGTGCAGAACCTGCGCCACCTCGGGGCGGCTCAGCATCCACTCGGCCAAGGCACGCGTACTGGCATCCTGGGCGCGGTAACGCAGCTCCAGGGTCGGCAAGGCGCGCAGCACCAACTCCACATCGTTCTGGCCCAGGCCATAGCCCAGATGCTCGTGCATATGGTTGAGCCGCTCATGCAAGGCCAGATCGCGGGTGCAGACCGAACCCATCAGCACATCGGCGCCACCCGAGGCGTACTTGGTCAAGGCCTGCATGGACACGTCCACGCCCACCCCAGGTGCGATCTCGAAGGGGTTGAAGGCGACACCCGAGCCCCAGGTGTTGTCCAGCGCGGTGAGCACGCCGTGCTTTTTGCAAGCAGCCATCAAACCCAGCAGATCGGGGAATTCCAAGGTGATGGAGCCGGCCGCCTCCAGCCAGACCAGCTTGGTTTTCTCGCTCAGCATGGCCTCGAAGCCGGCGGCATCCAGCGGATCGTAGAAGCGATAGTGAATGCCGAACTGCGGCAGCAGTGATTCGCTCAAATAGCGGTTTTGGCCGTAGACGTTATCAGGCACCAGCACCTCGTCGCCCGGGCGCAGCAGACCCAGGCTCACCAGCGTCACCGCCGCCAAACCACTGGGCACCAGCAAGCAATGCTCAGCGCTCTCAAGCGTGGCAATGCGCGCGGCCAGGGTGTAGCTGGTGGGCGTGCCGTGCAGGCCGTAGCGGTAGCTCTTGCCATCGCGCGGGCGGTACTGATGCAGATCGGCGGTGTTTTTGAACAAGACCGTCGAGGCCTTGAAGACGCCCACCGGATGCGCATCCCAGCCTTCGGGGGCGCGATAAGGGTGGTGGATTTGCTCAGTGGAAATGGCGCGTTTGCTCACGAATCGATCTCACGGTGAAAACAAAAAAGCGGGCCAAAGCCCGCCGTGGATTCTCTACCCAATCTGCCGAGGGCAGAGCGATGCGACTGGTGCAAACCGCCCTGCCTTACCCAGCCCAAAGAAATCAGTTGGGGACAGGGCTACTCGCTTCGCTCGATCGGTCTGTCCCGCAAAGTCATCAGACAGGCATACCGATCAGGTCATGCCCTTCGGCCGCGACGATGCGCACCTTGGTGAATTCGCCGACCTTGAGAATGCGGCTGGCCTTCTCGCGCGGCAGGATGCGCACAGTGCCGTCGATCTCCGGGGCGTCGGCATAAGTGCGGCCCACGCCACCCTTGCGGCCCAGCGCCGGCGCCGAGTCCACCAGCACTTGCATGGTGGCACCGATGCGCGACCGCAGCTTGGCGATAGACACCGCCTCGGCCACCGCCATGAAGCGGGCCTGACGCTCTTCGCGCACTTCTTGCGGCAAGGCGCCAGCCAGATCATTGGCCGTAGCGCCTTCCACCGGCGAGTAGGCAAAGCAACCAGCGCGGTCGATGCGGGCTTCTTGCATGAAGTCCAGCAGATACTGGAATTCCTCTTCGGTCTCGCCAGGGAAGCCGGCGATGAAGGTGGAGCGGATCACGATGTCCGGGCAGGTCTCGCGCCAGCGCAGGATGCGCTCCATATTCTTCTCACCATTGGCCGGGCGCTTCATGCGCTTGAGCACATCGGGGTGCGCATGCTGCAGTGGCACGTCGAGGTAAGGCAGGATCAAGCCCTGAGCCATCAAGGGCAGCACCTCGTCCACATGCGGATAGGGGTAGACGTAGTGCAAGCGCACCCAGGCGCCATGCTCGCGGGCCATCTCGCCCAGCTGCGCGACCAAGTCATACATGCGGGTCTTGACCGGCTTGCCGTCCCAGAAGCCGGTGCGGTACTTCACGTCCACGCCGTAGGCGCTGGTGTCCTGGCTGATCACCAGCAATTCCTTGACACCTGAGACGAACAAGGCCTTGGCCTCGCTCAGCACATCGCCGATTGGGCGCGACACCAGGTCGCCACGCATGCTGGGGATGATGCAGAAAGAGCAGCGGTGGTTGCAGCCCTCGCTGATCTTCAGATAGGCGTAATGCTTGGGTGTGAGCTTGATGCCGTAGGCAGGCACCAGATCAACAAAGGGGTCGTGCGGCTTGGGCACATGGGTGTGGACGGCGTCCATCACCTCTTGCGTGGCATGGGGGCCGGTCACGGCCAGCACGCTGGGGTGCATCTCGCGCACCAGGCTGCCGGCATCGCTGCTGGTGGCACCTGCTTTGGCGCCCAGGCAACCGGTGACGATGACCTTGCCATTCTCGGCCAGCGCTTCGCCGATGGTGTCCAGGCTTTCCTTGACGGCGTCGTCAATAAAGCCGCAGGTGTTAACGATCACCAGATCGGCACCCGCAAAGGACTTGGAAGTTTCGTAGCCCTCGGCGCTGAGCTGGGTCAGGATCAGCTCGGAATCGGTCAGAGCCTTGGGGCAGCCGAGCGACACAAAAGCGATCTTGGGGGCGCTGGTGGCCGGCGGGCTGGGAGTTTGGATTGCAGTCATCCTGCGATTTTCCCTCATTCCGCCCTGCCCCGCTGACGCGCGGCGCCACCAAGCTCGACTCTAGGCCTATTTTTTGGGCGGAAAGCCCGGCATGCCTGGTATCACGGGGAACATGGCGCCGGCTTGCTGCATCTGCTCTTTGAGCTGCTCTTGCATCTGCGTCAGCAGGCTCTTGCTCTGTTCCACATAGCCGCCCATCAGGTTTTGCAGCACTGGCGACTGCGCACCCATGAACTGCGTCCACAGCTCGGGGCTGAAGGCCAGGCCCTGGCTTTGCTCGGCAAAGCGCGACTGCAACTCGCCAAAGGTTTTGACATTGCGCTCCAGATAGTCGCCCATCACACCCTGCATGGCATGGCCATAGAAGCGGATGATCTGCTCCAGCGAGCTGGTGCTGAACATGGGCACGCCGCCGGTTTCTTCTTCAAGAATGATCTGCAGCAAGATGGAGCGCGTCAGGTCCTCGCTGGTCTTGGCATCGCGCACCTCGAAGCTCTGGCCCTCGAGCACCATTTTCTTGACGTCGGCCAGCGTGATGTAGCTGCTGGTCTGGGTGTCGTAGAGACGGCGATTGGGATACTTTTTCAATATCCGCACCGCAGCGGCCGACTCCGCATCGCCCTCGACCGGATTCGCCGCCTTGCCTTTGCGGGCAGTCGCCATGAAAAGCTCCTTGTCTGTCAGACCAATTGTTGTAATGCTTGCTCGGGCCATTCTAAAAGCCCGCTTTTGAGGCCCTGGCGGGGAATACCCCTGCGGATCAACGCTCGGCCACAGCCCCACAAATAGATCGCCCCCACGCCTTGCGGCAAGGGGGCGGTGACATTATCAGGGCGCCAGAACCCGAGAGCCTCAACCCTCATGGCACCCCAGGGGATCCAAGCCCCAGCTGAATTACCAGATACGAATGCGCTGTTCCGAAGGCTTGAACATGGCGTCGCCTTCCTTGGTGCCGAAGGCCTGATGGAAGCCATCGTTATTGATCGCAGCGCCGTTGGTGCGGAAGCTCGGCGGGGAATGCGGGTCGGTGGTCAGCAATTGCAGGGCTTTTTCATCCCGCGCCTTGTAGCGCCAAGCTTGCGCCCAGCCCAGGAAGAAGCGCTGCTCGCCGCCGATGCCGTCCAGCACCACGGCCGGCTCGCCATTCAGGCTGCGCTGATAGGCCTTGTAGGCGATCTGCAAGCCCGACAAGTCAGCAATATTCTCACCCAGCGTCAGCTTGCCATTGAGCTGCTTGCCCGGCAGCGGCTCGTACTTGCTGTACTGCGCGACCAGCTTGGCGCCGATGGCATCAAAGGCCTTGCGGTCGGCCGGCGTCCACCAATTGCGCAGGGCGCCGTCACCGTCGAACTGGCTGCCTTCGTCGTCAAAGCCGTGACTGATCTCATGACCGATCACCGCACCGATGGCGCCGTAATTCACCGCATCATCCGCCGCCATATCAAAGAACGGCGGCTGCAGGATGGCGGCCGGGAACACGATCTCGTTGAGCGTCGGGTTGTAGTAGGCATTGACGGTCTGCGGCGTCATGCCCCATTCCGTGCGATCCACCGGCTTGCCGGCGCGCTGCGCAATGCGCTGGTACTCGAATGCGGCCGAGCGGGCACTGTTGCCGAAAGCATCACCCGCACGCACATCCAGCCCGGAGTAATCACGCCAGGTGTCGGGGTAGCCGATCTTGACCATATATTTGGACAGCTTCTCGCGCGCCGCGGCCTTGGTGGCAGGCGTCATCCAGCTCAAACCGTCGATCGAGTCGCGATAGGCCGCCATCAAATTGGCCACCAACTCCTGCATGCGCGCCTTGTAGGCCGGCGGGAAATGCTCGGCCACATAGACCTGGCCCAAGGCCTCGCCCAAGGCCTGGTTGACATCGTTGATGCCTTGTTGCCAGCGCGGCAGGGGCTCTTTCGCGCCGGTCAGGGCAGCGCCATGCAGAGCGAAATGCGCCTCACGGAAGGCCTGCGGCAAGACTCGCGCGTTCTCGTCCAGCACGCGCAGCTTCAGATACTGCTGCCATTGCGCCAGGGGCACCGTGTTCACCAATGCGGCCAGGCCGATGATGGCGCTGGGTTGGGTCACCGATAGGCGATCAATGCCATCCAGCTGACCAGCCTTCAGAAACGCCGACCAATCCAAGCCAGGCGCCTTCTTGGCCAGCTGCGCCGGCGTCATCGGGTTGTAGGTCTTGACCGGATCGCGATTCGCGACATTGCTCCAATGCAGCTTGGCAATGCGTGTTTCCAGCGCCAGCACCTGAGCCGCCACCTGATCAGGAGCAGCCTCGCCACTCAACTTGGCCAGGGTGATCAAGTAGCTCAGATAGGCCTTGCGCACCTGCGCCAGCTTGGCGTCGGCCTTGAGGTAGTAATCGCGGTCAGGCAGACCCAAGCCACCTTGCATGGCCAGAGCGCGGTTGATGGTCGGCTGCTTCAGATCCGCCATCACATACAAATTGACCGGTAGATTGGAAACACCTTGCGCGCCGCCCAGCCACTGGGCCAAATCGGCCTTGGACTTGATAGCCGCGATGCTATCGAGCCGCGCTTGCGCAGGCGCCAGGCCGGCCTTGTCGATGGCCGCCAGATCCAGATAGCTGCTGTAGAACGCGGCAATCTTTTGCTCAGTGCTGCCCTCTTTTTGCGGCTTGGCGCTCAGAGCCTCGATGATGGCGCGCACCTGCGCATCAGACTTATCGGCCAATTGCTCAAAAGCGCCGTAGGCCGATTTGTCCGCAGGAATGCTGGCCGTGTTCAGCCACGCGCCATTGGCGGCGCGGAACAAATCATCCTGCGCCCGCACCTTGGACTCAAAGGCACTCAGGTCCAGCCCAGAATTGGGCACCTTCGCGGCTGCAGCTGCAGCTGCAGCTGCGGTTGCGGTTGCGGTTGCGGCAGCCGTGCCCAGCACACCAGCGGCCGGAGCCACTGCTTCGGCGCCAATCGCCCCATGCGCCAGAAAAATCATGCCCACCAAGGGAGCCAGTCGCAAAAACTTCATGCCAATGCCTTGTTTACGAAAGCTGGCGAGGGTAGTCCATGCGCGCAGGCGCAGCAAGATGACTTTCAGCAGGGGCAAGGCCTGCCGAGTGCGGGGCTTGGCTCCGCATACCGAAGCCGGCCGGAAATGCAAAAAGCCCGGCAGATCGCTTGATCTACCGGGCTTTCGCTAATCGTCAGGGACGACACTTTTGAAGTATCGCCTACCAAATTTGGTAGGCGCGATTGGACTCGAACCAACGACCCCCACCATGTCAAGGTGGTGCTCTAACCAGCTGAGCTACGCGCCTTCATCTTTCTCAATCTCTTTTGGCCTTGCCTACCGCTTCGCTTGCAACTAACTGATGTCAGTTCAAACAAATTGGTAGGCGCGATTGGACTCGAACCAACGACCCCCACCATGTCAAGGTGGTGCTCTAACCAGCTGAGCTACGCGCC
>NZ_JBCARA010000030.1:0-2626 GCF_038419725.1 Roseateles sp. PN1
GCCTAACAGTTAGCGTTTATCTGCCGCCGCACGGCGGTGACAGAACAACCCAATGCAGCCGGCGGCAGGTAAACCGTGTTGGACGAAACCGTCACCACCCACCTGGCGCGCGAGGCTTGTGGGCAATGGGGATTGGTTCGCAATGGCGGCAGACATGACGCTGATTATGGTCGGTAGCAAAGTTCCGAGGCTTGTGATATTCCCACATGGTTCTTGGCTGCAGTTTGAGGTGTCCTGCGGCCACCTTGGCGCGGGTGTTTTGCTGTCAGTACCAGCACTGGAGGCGCAACAGGCTCAGTCGGGCCTCCCACCGCCCCGCAGGCATGGCGCTTTCGAACTTGACCCAGGCAGATGCTGGTGCTCACGGCGGACCTCTGGCTTGGATGGGCGGTCGGCCTGCAAGGCCTGACTGCTCCCCGTGCACGGGCAGCCGGCGCAGCCCGGCCAGGACCTGAACCACCCGCAGCTGCCCAGTCTTGCACTGCGGGCAGCGCTGGATGTCGATCTGCGCCACCCGGGCCATAAAGGCTTGGGCCGCTTGGAGTGCTGGTTTGCTGGGCGCCGGCTGACCCAGCGCCTGGCGGGCGCTGGCGAGTTGGGTCCTCTTGCAGCCGTTGGCGAGCACGCCGTAATGCCGGATGCGCTTAGATCCGCTAGGCAGTATGTGCAGCAGGAAGCGGCGAATGAACTCCTGGCCGTCCAGTCGCACTCGCCTCTTGCCGCCATGGGCACCTGCGCGCACGCTGAAGATGACCTCATCTGCGGCGGTGATGGCCTTGATGCGTTCGTTGCCGATGGCCGTGCGATGGGTGTAGCGGCTGAGGTAATTCAGCACTTGCGCGGGGCCACCCAGCGGGGTCTTGGCGTAGACCACCCAGGCATGCCGATACAGCGCCTTGCGCCCCGCTGGCTGCAAGTTGGGGTCTGTGTCGTTCGGTGCGGCCTGGGCCAGGGCATGCAACGCCGCCATGAACTTGGCACGGAACACGCTGGAGAGCGCGCGCACCGGGAACAAGAAGTCAGGCTTGCGGATGGGGATTTGCCAGTGTCCGTCCTTGCCCAGCACGCCACAGGCCATCACGGCGTGCAGGTGCAGGTGTTGACGCAGGTCTTGA
The DNA here is from genome assembly GCF_038419725.1 of Roseateles sp. PN1. Classification (NCBI taxonomy): domain Bacteria; kingdom Pseudomonadati; phylum Pseudomonadota; class Betaproteobacteria; order Burkholderiales; family Sphaerotilaceae; genus Roseateles; species Roseateles sp. PN1. The sequence continues at coordinate 1,116 of NZ_JBCARA010000030.1, forward strand.
CTCCAGGTGTGCAGCACCAGGCTGAAGGCAGCCTGGCCGCCTTGGGTGCCCATCCACCTCGCGTTGGCGGCGAACTCACTCAGCGTCTGCGCCACGCCGGCGAACAAGGTGTCGATGACCCAGCGTGGCTGACGTGCATAGAGGCTGTGCAACTGATGCGGCAGCGTGAAGACCAGATGCGCATAGGGCACATCCAGCACCTCGGCCAGCCGGCCTTGCAGCCAGGCGTCCTTGGCGCGGGCGCCGCACTGGGGGCAATGCCGGTTGCGGCAGGAGTGGTAGTGCCAGTGGCTGTGGCCACAGGTCGCACAGGCCAGGCGCTGCCCGCCCAGCGACTCGGTGCGGCAGGCGCAGATCGCCCGCCAGGCCTTGGCCTGAGGCGTACTCAGACGGTGCTCGCGCAAGTAGGCAGCTCCGCAGCGACGCAGCACCTCGGCCAAGGTGGCCATGGCCTGTCACCCCTTCGCTGGCGGGTCAATGGAGCTTGATGCTTGGCAGGCCGGCCAGCAGGTCCAGTGGGTCGGCCTTGGCGGGCGGCTTGAACTGGGGGCTGATCAGATGCAGGTAGCGGCTGGTGGTCTCGATATGGCCGTGACCCAGCAGCCGGCAGATGGTGTGCAAGTCCACTCCGGCTTCGAGCAAGTGCGTGGCAAAGCAGTGGCGCAGGGTGTGCGTGCTGCCGGCCTTGGTGATGCCAGCCGCCTGCCGTGCGGCTTGGTAGTGGCGCTGCATGCCCGAGGTGCTCAGCGGCTGCAAAGTGTGGGCGTTGAAGAACAGCCATCCCGGGTCTTGCCGATGGCAGCGGTAGCGCCTGCAATGCTCGCGCAGCAACACCAGCAAGGTGGGGCTCAGCAAGGTGTAGCGGTCGGCGCTGCCCTTGCCCGCGACCACGCGCACGCACATGCGGTCGCGTGCGCTGTCGATGTCGGCCACACGCAGATGGCAACCCTCCGAGATGCGCAAGCCGCAGGCATACAGCGTTTGCAGCAGCATGCGCGTCATGGCGCATTGGCAATGGGCAAACAACTGCGCAATCTGATCGCGCCCCAACAACTCCGGCTGCTTCTGGGCGTTGCGAGCCACCGGGGGCAACATGCGCTCGCCGGTCTCTGGCTGGGCCAGCACATGGGTGAACAAAAAGCGGCTGGCGGCGGCCACATGGTTGACCGAAGAGAAGGACAGGTGACGCTCCTTGACGAGGTGCAGCATGTAGGCCTCAATCTCTGCGGCCGTCAACACCGCCGGGCTGCGCTTGAAATAGCGAGCCATGCGTCCCAGCGAATCCACATAGGTTTCTTGTGTGCGTGCGGCCAAGCCCCGCACCACCATCGCATCCAGCATTTGTTGCCGCAGAGGTGTCATGGCAGTCTCCTTCGTGCCGGGGAGGATTCCCCAAGCCGAAGGCTTCGCCTGATTCCGCACCCGCGCAAGTGCCGACACTTCTGCCCATGAAAAACGCGGTGACCGCAGCCAGCGCAGTCACCGCGTCAGCGGTTTAGTTCAACTTGGAT
>NZ_JBCARA010000031.1:0-1572 GCF_038419725.1 Roseateles sp. PN1
AGCAAGGGCCAGTTGCCGTTCTCGACCGACTGGTTCATGACCTGGCAGCCCAATATTCACGCCTCGCTGTTTTTGAATGTGCATGAGTACCTGAACAAGGTCTCTGAGCTGGATGAGATTGATGCGGTCATCAAGGCCTATCAGCTCTATCAAGAACAGACGCAAGCGCAGGGCCTGGAAGCCATGCTGTCGGTGACGCGCGCTTGGCGCCTTGTGAAGTTCATCGACAACGGCATGTTGACGATGACCAAGTGCAGCACCTGCGGCGGTCAGTTCGTGACCCATCCGCATGAAATTGCCCGCCACTATGTTTGCGGCATGTGCAACCCACCGGCCCGCGCCGGCAAGGGCCGCGCGCAGGGCGCGATCCAGATGCACTGAGTCTTGCTGTCCCAACTGCCCATGTTCCGAACTGCCCTGGTCTTGATCGCCCGCAATGAGGCGGGGCAGATCGAGCGCTTGCTGCAAAGCATCAAGCCCTGGGTAGACGACATGCTGGTGCTGGACACCGGATCCACCGACGCCACACCGGCGCTGGCCGCTGCGGCCGGCGCACGCGTGGCGCACTTTGCCTGGTGTGATGACTTCGCTGCAGCGCGCAATGCCGCCCTGGATTTGGCCAATGCCGATTGGCATGTGGTGCTGGACGCCGATGAGTGGCTGATCAGCGGCGGCGAGGCGTTGGCCGCCTTGCGCCACACCCGACCCGATTTTGTCGGCAGCATCGAGCTGTTGGATCAGTTCCATGATGGGCAGCAACAAGTGGCGCGCTCGCGCCTCTCGCGCGTGTTGCCTGGCCAGCTGCGATATGCCGGGCATATCCATGAGCAGGTGATCCACAACTTGCCGCTGAGGCCGCTGGCCTTGCAGATTGGTCACGATGGCTATCAGCCCGAGCGCCTGCAGTCGAAGAAGGGCCGGAACAAGGCCTTGCTGACGCTGGCGCTGGCGCAACGCCCGGATGACGCCTACCTTTGCTATCAGATGGGCAAGGACTGCTCGGTGTACGAAGACTATGCCGAGGCTGAGCACTTCTTTGCTCGCAGCGCTGACTTGTTGAGCGACAGCCCCACGTGGTGGGCCGATCTGGTCGCGCGGCGCCTGTTCGGGCTTAAGCAGCTCAAGCAGCATGAGGCTGCCATCCAATTTGCTGAGACCCAGTTGGTGGTTTGTGCCGAATCTCCTGACTTCTTCTTCGCCTTGGGCGACTTGCTCTTGGATTGGGCCGCCGACGCGCCCGAGCAGGCCGAGTTGCTGCTGCCCATGATCGAAGACGCTTGGCGGCGCTGCCTGGAAATCGGCGAGCGCCCCGAGCAAAGCGGCGCTGTGGCCGGCCGTGGCAGTCACCTGGCGGCTCACAATCTGGCACTGGTGTTGGAAGGCACCGGGCGGGCGGAAGAAGCTGCTGCCATGCGCCAGGCCTACGCCGCTTGAATTGGCCCGCTGAGGCGGGACAAGCGCAGAACAGGGCTGGGAGGCCGGCGCATCTCGCCTCTTGTAGGAAAAAACCTGACAAGCCCCAGGGAAGAAAGGGGACTTCAGTGACGGAAAAGCGCCGATGTTGGGAGTTTG
>NZ_JBCARA010000032.1:0-1351 GCF_038419725.1 Roseateles sp. PN1
GTCAGATCCGCCAAGAGATCGGCACCGGTGGGCGCCCCGATCTGGTCGGCGATGACCTTGAGCTGCTCGCGCTCTGCGCCCAAGCGCAACATGGTCTTGGCGAAGTTACCGCCACGTGCGGCGTACACCCAGCTGGTGCGAAGAATCAGGTGCTGGCAGCCGCTGGCGCGGATGGCGTCTTCGCCTTGCAGCTTGCTGCGCCCGTAAATGCTCAAAGGGCCAGTAGCCGCGTCTTCGCTGCGGGGCGTGTTGCCGCTGCCGTCAAACACATAGTCGCTGCTGTAGTGAACCAGCACGGCGCTAAGTTGCTTGGCTTCTTCGGCCAGCAAGCCCGGCGCATGGGTATTGATCTGCAGGGCCAGGTCTTGCTCGGTCTCGGCCTTGTCGACCGCCGTGTAGGCGGCGGCATTGACGATGACCTGCGGCGCCACCGCGCGGACCGTGGCGCGCAAGACTTCGGGATTGGCGAGGTCGGCGCCTTCGCTTCGATCCAGCGCGACCAACTCACCCAAAGGGGCGAGCGCGCGTTGCAACTCCCAGCCGACTTGGCCGTTCTTGCCTAGCAAAAGGATTTTCATGAATCGGCCGCTCAGGCTTGGTATTGCTGGGCGACCCAGTCACGGTAGGCGCCGCTTTGCACGCGGGCCACCCACTCGGGGTTGTCCAAGTACCACTGCACGGTCTTGCGGATGCCGGTCGCAAAGGTCTCGGCTGGGCGCCAGCCCAGTTCGCGCTCGATCTTGCGGGCGTCGATGGCGTAGCGGCGGTCATGGCCGGGGCGATCCTTCACGTAGGTGATCAAGCGCTTGTAGCTGCCTGCCGCGTCGGGTCGCAGCTCGTCGAGCAACTCGCACACGGTATGCACAATCTCCAGATTGGTCATCTCGTTCCAGCCGCCGATGTTGTAGGTCTCGCCGACGCGGCCGCCCTGCAGCACGGCGCGGATGGCGCTGGCATGGTCGGTCACGAAGAGCCAGTCGCGCACATTCTTGCCGTCGCCGTAGATCGGCAAGGCCTTGCCCGCCAAGGCGTTGACGATCATCAGCGGGATCAGCTTCTCGGGGAAGTGCAAGGGGCCGTAGTTATTGCTGCAATTGGTGGTTAGCACCGGCAGGCCATAGGTGTGATGCCAAGCGCGCACCAGGTGGTCGCTGGCGGCCTTGCTGGCCGAGTAGGGACTGTTGGGCTCGTAGGTCTTGGTCTCGGCGAAGGGCGGATCTTCGGCGCTCAAAGAGCCGTAGACCTCGTCGGTCGAGACATGGTGGAAGCGCCAGGCGGCCTTGTCTTCTTCGCCCAGGCCGCTCCAGTAAGCGCGTGCCGCTTCCAGCAAGGTGTAAGTGCCTTCGATATT
>NZ_JBCARA010000033.1:0-1265 GCF_038419725.1 Roseateles sp. PN1
GCGCCGTTTTGCACATCCACATTGCCGTAGAAGGTGCTGTTGCTATTGCCCGAAAGAATGACCTGGCTGGCAGCGGTACTGAGAATGTCGGCGTAGATCGTCGAATTGCCGCCGCTCAGCAAAATCTTGCCGCTGTTGCTGAGCAGGCCGCTGCGCACTTCACCGAAACCGCTGATCACGCCGTTGGCCTGATTGAGCAGGGCCTTGCCGTTATTGTCGAAGCTGCCGCCGGCGAGTTGGATCTTGCCCGTGTTCGGCTGCAGGCCCTGGGTCAGGAGCAGGGTCGCGTCGCGGCCCACGGTCAGCGTACCGCTATTGCTCACCGCAGCGGCGAGCGTCAAGGTGCCGCCCTTGGCGCTGACAAAACCTTGGTTATTGATGGCATTGTCGACTTGCCCCAAACCCTCGATGCGGCCCGTGTTGTCGATCGCCCCGCCACTCAGACTGGCGATGGGCGAAGTCAAGAGGATCCGGCCGCCATTGACAAAGCTCTTGTCGATGGCGAGCTTGCCACCATCGACGATCAGGCTGCCCTGGTTGGCAAACTTGGCGCTGATGACGCCGTTGCCGCTGATCGTGCCGCTCGCGTCATTGCTCAGGACGCTGGTGGCATCAAAAGCGCCGATGCTGGCGCCGGCCATGCTCATCAAGCCCTGGTTATTCAGGTTGCTTGCCTTCAGCTGCAGGGCGCCGCCCTTGCCCAAGGTCCAAACGCCGGTATTGATATTGCTGCCTGAATTGGCCAATTCAACATAGTCACCTTGGTCAAACCGACCACTGTTGGTGAAGCCCGCCTGACCCGCGTTGGCGCGGATGGTGCCCGAGCCGGTCATCGTGCCGGCATTGAGCAAGGCGCCGTTCACCGAACCGCCGTCCAGCATCAGGCGCCCGTAGTTCTTGACGGTGTTGGCAGCCAGGCTGCTGCCGCGGCCCACGGTGGCGGAGGCATTCACATCCATTTGGAAATCACTGGCCTGCAGCGCCCCCCCTGCGAAGGTGAGGCTGTCGCCCGAGCCCACACGGATTTGGGCGTCACCCTTGAGGATCTGGCCGGCGCTGAGCACCATGTCGTGGCCCAGAAAGTCGCCCGTGGCGTAGTTCGACTTGAAATTGAGCGTGCCGGACTCCCAGTTCAAGCTGCCGGATATCTTGCCCGTCCCCATCTTGAGTAGGCCGCCCTGCAGATTGACAACGCCCAGATCACCGATCACCAGTTGCCCGACATCGACAACGCCGCCGCCCAGAACATCCAGCCGACCGGCACC
>NZ_JBCARA010000034.1:0-1159 GCF_038419725.1 Roseateles sp. PN1
CCGAACACGCGCGGTTCGATGATCAGGACTTCGGGCAAAGCGGTGGGGGTGACATTCATGGTGAGGCTTAAAACGCTTTGTCGCTCAGGAGTTTTTGCAGGTATTGGCCGTAGCCGTTCTTGGCCAGCGGCTTGGCCAGGGCGGCCAGTTGATCGGCCGTGATCCAGCCCGAGCGGAAGGCGATTTCTTCGGGGCAGGCGACTTTGAGGCCTTGACGTTTTTCCAGCGTGGCAATGAATTGGCCGGCTTCGAGCAAGCTGTCATGCGTGCCGGTGTCCAGCCAGGCGTAGCCACGGCCCATGATTTCGACTTGCAGTTGGCCTTGGCGCAGGTACTGCGCGTTGACGTCGGTGATCTCGAGTTCGCCACGCGCGCTGGGCTTGATACCGGCGGCGATATCGCACACCTGCTCGTCGTAGAAGTAGAGGCCCGTGACCGCATAGTTGCTCTTGGGCGCGGCGGGTTTCTCTTCGATCGACAAGGCTGTCTTGTTGGCATCGAAGTCCACCACGCCATAACGCTCAGGATCAGTGACGTGGTAGGCAAACACCGTGGCGCCGTTTTGGCAGGCATTGGCACTGCCGAGCAGGCCCTGGAAATCGTGGCCGTAGAAGATGTTGTCGCCCAGCACCAAGGCGCTGGGGGCGCCGCCAATGAAGTCTTTGCCGAGAATGAAGGCTTGGGCCAGACCATCCGGGCTGGGCTGCACGCAGTAGCTGATGTTGAGGCCCCAGCGCTTGCCGTCCCCCAGCAGGGCTTCAAAGCGCGGGATGTCTTGCGGGGTGCTGATCAGCAAGATGTCGCGGATGCCGGCCAGCATCAGGGTGGCCAGCGGGTAGTACACCATGGGCTTGTCGTAGACCGGCAGCAATTGCTTGCTCATGGCCAGGGTGGCCGGGTGCAGCCGCGTGCCGGAGCCTCCGGCGAGGATGATGCCTTTGCGGCTTTTAGTCGTCATGGGTCTCTCCTTGATTGGGTGATGCGCGCGAGGAGACTGGGGTGCGAAGCTCGCGTCAGCCAAGCCTCGGGCTCAGAGAATTTCCATCAACATGCGCTCCACCCCTTGCTGCCAATGCGGCAGGCGCAGGCCGAAGGCGGCTTGCAGCTTGGCGGTGGACAGGCGGGAGTTGAGCGGGCGCTGAGCCGGTGTGGGGTAGTC